>NZ_JACOPO010000001.1:0-651845 GCF_014287965.1 Flintibacter hominis
TAATCAGTGGGTCCCGGGTTCGAATCCCTGAAGGCGCACCACACGGCCCGTTGGTCAAGCGGTTAAGACGGCGGCCTCTCACGCCGCAAACATGGGTTCGATTCCCGTACGGGTCACCAAGTTTTCTCTACAATTTGATATGGTTTTAGTCACTTCGGTGATTAAAATAGTAGGTGCTGATTAGGGCGAGGGTCCACCCGTTCCCATTTCGAACACGGAAGTTAAGCTCGCTTCTGCCGAAAATACTTGTCTGGAGACGGACCGGGAAGATAGGTAGTGCCTACACAAAGTAGGACAGTTAAATAACTGTCCTGCTTTTTTATTATAGTATTTTGCGGTATCTCAAGTCGGTAAGGACAGTGTCAGGCGAGAGGCTGACCTTAATACCATATCCATCCCAAGTGAAATCGTGTTTTTCATAAAACCGCCGGGCTCTGCTGTTTTCCTGGAGCACATAGAGAAAGCATCCGGGATATCCTTCCCGTTTTAGGCGTGCGAGGATCTCCCTCAGGAGCAGAGAGCCATATCCAGAGTGCCAGTGCGCTGGGTGGACATAGAGAGAAATCAGTTCTCCCCACTGGGCCAGACTGGGTAAGCCTTTGGGCTGAAGCTCCGTCCGCACAGGGCCATATACTCCACAGCACAGGGGATGCTCACCATTGTACAAGATGAGCCCTTGAAGTTTTCCAGTACCGCAGTTATCATGAAAGAAGGGCACCCAGCGGTCATCCAGAATCTCACGGTCCAAGTAGTCTTTGGGAATAAGGCCGTGATAGGCTGCCCTCCAGCCCAATGCGTGAAGGAGAGACATATCTTTGTAATGTGTTTCCGTATGGGCTTCTAAAAAACGCAGTTGCGTCATAGCGGCTCCTCCCTTGTATGGTCTTAATTTGTTAACGAATTGATACGTATCCGCTGTCTTCCACAATCTGCTGGCCCTGTTCAGAGAGAATCCAATCCAGGAAGGCATTCAGATTTGGATTACTCTCCCTAGGATCTGGAGCTCCAATTGGAGCGGCAGTGATGGCAAAAAAGGAGTCGGCGATAGGGTAGCTGCCGTCCCGGATAGACTCCTTAGTTGGGGATACGCCATCCAGGGCCAGCAGACGTATTTGATCGTTGGCCGCCATTTCCGAGGCGTAGAAGCGGAAGGAAAAGCCAATAGAGTTTTTATAGTTCCGATAGCTGGCCACCTGCTGGATAATACCGCCCATGCCGCCCACCCGGTCCTCTTTCTCCGGCTCTATCAGGGGAAGACCATCCATCAGGCGGAGGAGGGCTGACTGGCTGCCGCTGTTTTCCAGCCGCTGGAAGGGGCGGATGGGCTGATTCTTCCCGCCTACCTGATTCCAGTTGGTGATCTGGCCGGTGTAAATACCCTGTATCTGCTCAACCGTCAGTCCCTCCACGGGATTCCTGCTGTTGACAAAAAAGACGAAGGCTTCCCGGCCAATGGGGGTCAGGTGGAGCTCTTTTGCGGCCCGCCTGGCCATCTCCAGCTGCTCCTGGGAGGGGGCGGCGGCGAAGATCAGGTCAGTGCGGCCAGTGATGAGCCGCTCGTAGGCGTTCACAGTGCCGCTGCAGGTGATAGAGCCATAGCCTTCCGAGGTATTGTCGTACAGGGGATATTCCCCCTGGGGATAGACCGCTTGCACAAAGCCGGCATAAACCGGATACAGGGCGGTGGCGCCATCCAGGCGCAGAAGGTCCTCCCGGTGAAAGCGCAGGGTGGACTGCTCCTCCAGGCTGACAGCTTTGGTGCCCTCTGAAAAGGGCTCGTACTGCCAGAGAAGCAGGTCACGGTCGTCCACCGTGGGGACGCTGCTCCGCCAAAGGCCGAAGGCGCAGTAAGCGCCGCAGCCGATGGTAACAGCCGCCAGACACAGTGCAACCCCCTTTCTCCACCGCCGGGGAAAGAGAATGGCAAGTACCGCGCCTGCCAGAAGGCTGGGCAGGAGGACCCAGGACGCCCGCTGGACATAGGTGGGAGCCATGAGGGAAATATAGATCAGAAGAATCGCTAAGAGGAATCCGAGAAAAAGGCCGATGAATATAGCTGCGAATACCCGGCAGATCAGTTCCTTCCAGTTGACCTTCATAAGCCGCGTCTCCTTTCTGTTCCAAATCAGATATGGGTTAGATAGGAATCGACATCAAACTCCTCTAGGACACTGTCTTTCCGCAGGTACAGGGGATGGTGGGGATGTCCCTTTTTTGAGCGTTTTCCGGCAGACCACCAAGAGGCGTGATAGTCGCGGCCCAGCTGGACCATATCCCGGACGCAGAGAGGCAGATAGTCCCGTTTTTCAATGATCGTCCCCCAGGCCGCCCATACAGAGGGTGAGCCGGACCGGTCCAGGGACAGGGCGTATGCGAAGGCCCTCATATTTTCATGATGGAGGGTGTGATTGCAGGTTTGCTCCATGTGGTCCGGGTCTGTGGCCCGCTGGGCGTAAACATTGAACATAATAAAGCTGTCATACCCGTTATGATGGGCGATTCGTTCCACCGATTTCAGGGTGTTGTCCAGGGCATCCGGAGCTGCCGTGGAGGGATTGACACCTACACAGATCAGGGGGCGATCCCCTCTGGTTCCAAGGATGTATCGGTACTCAGAATAAAAATTGGGCACATAGAGCCAGCGGGAGGAGTCATAGTCGGGATTGGGCTCTTGAGCCTCCTCTAAGGCCTGGTCGAAGGAGATGAGCTCCAGCTGGGTGGTCTGGCAGGCAGGTATATGCATGGGGTATCCTCCTTTTTCTCTCTATTTTTATTATAACAGAGAGGCAAATAGAGGACAAGGGAAGAAAAAGTCTCCCAGTCCCTGCAAATATTTTCCTTGACAACGGGATAAAATGTTGCTATGATAGAAATATAAATAGGAATAATTCTTATTAAAAGTAAGGAGGAACTCATATGAACCGCAAAGCATTCAGCCGCATCAACTATGGCCTGTTTATCGTAGGCGCCGAGTTGGACGGCAAGCCTCAGGGCTGTATCGTCAACTCTCTGCACCAGGTCACATCCTCTATGCCCTTCAAGTTTTCCCTGACAGTAAACAAGAGTAACGAGACCTTCAAAGCCATCGAGGCGAAGGGGAGCTTTGCCGCCACGGTACTGGCCAAGGATACCCCAAAGGATCTGGTCAATCTGTTTGGCTATAAGTCCGGCCGGGTAGTGAACAAGTTTGATGGCTTCGACGTAGAGCGGGATGGGGCAGGAAATCCCTATGTGAAGGATCACGCTCTAGCCCGGTTTAGCTGTAAGGTAGTGGAGAAGCTGGATCTGGGCACCTATATGCTCTATATCGCTGAAACGACGGAGGCCGAGGTGCTGGGCGAGGGGCCTGCCCTGACCGTGGACGACTTCAAGAACGACGGGGGCTCTACTCCGCCCACCGCCACTGTGGTCCGAACCCTGGAGGGCAACGAGGGCTGGAGATGCACCATCTGCGGCTATGTGGCGGAGAAGGAAACTCTGCCCGACGGCTATCAGTGCCCTATCTGCCGGGCCAACA
Organism: Flintibacter hominis; assembly: GCF_014287965.1. Taxonomy (NCBI): domain Bacteria; kingdom Bacillati; phylum Bacillota; class Clostridia; order Eubacteriales; genus Flintibacter; species Flintibacter hominis. The sequence goes on from NZ_JACOPO010000001.1 coordinate 3,518, forward strand.
AAGACAAATTTGTAAAACTGTAAAAGGATAAAAAGGAGCTGTCCCAGGCGGACAGCTCCTTTTATTATTCATTTGTGGTTCGATTCAGTAGAAGAATGGCCAGGAAGATGGCCCCCATGCCCAGCAGTTTATAGAAGGTGACTGACTCATGGAACAGGCAGATCCCCAACAGGGCGGCCACAAAGGGCTCTACAGTGGCAAGGATGGCGGCTTTCCCCGCCTCGGTGTACCGGAGCCCCTCAGTGTACAGCAGGTAGGGCAGGATACAGCACAGCACCCCGATGCCCAACCCGCCCAGAATAGCCCGCCAGTCCGCCAGCGCCTCCAGATGGCGGGGAAGACCAGACAGGGGCAGAGAGGCCAGGGCGGCAAAGAGAAAGGTGTAGAAAGTGACCGTAGAGGAGGCGTATTGCCTAAGGGCCAGCTTGCCAAAAATTGAATACAGAGCGTAACCAAATCCGGCTCCTAATCCATATAGTATCGTCAGATAGGACACAGACTGCTGGCCCAGCGGGAGCAGCCCGGTGACCAGGACACAGCCTGCAAAGGTCAACGCAAGGGCGGCCACCTTGTGGGACGTGATTCTCTCTCGAAAAAAGAGGGCGGACAGAAGGGTGACGAAGACGGGGGAGGTATACAGCAGCACCGCCGCCACGGACATGGAGCTGGTGGAGATGGCGGAGAAGTAACACCAGTTGAAAAAGACCAGGGAGCAGACACCGGAGCCAAAGAAGTAGTACCAGTGCCGGGGCTGGATTTTCAGCGCTTTACGGTCCGTAGCGGCTAGAAAGAGGCCGTAGAGCAGAGCGGCTACCGCACTGCGGAGAGCCACTCCATCCATAGAGGAGAGACCGGCGGCGGTGAGCAGCTTCAAAAAGACGCCGATACAGCCCCAGAGGGCAGCGGCGGCGATAATGTTCCAGACAGCTTTTTTCTCCATGGGACTTGCCTCGATTCCTATCATTGGCTATACTAGGGACATATTACCAGAACTCCGGGGGAAAAAACAAGATGAAATATCCCAATATCCGCGCCGGTACTTTTCTAGCCCGGCCCAACCGCTTTGTTGCGCAGGTAGAGGTGGAGGGGAACCTCCAGGTCTGCCATGTGAAAAATACCGGCCGGTGCCGGGAGCTGCTAGTCCCTGGATGCCGGGTCTATCTGGTGGACAGTCACAATCCGGTCCGTAAGACCCGCTTTGACCTGGTAGCGGTAGAGAAGGAGGGGCCGGCAGGCCCTCTCCTGATCAATATGGACTCCCAGGCGCCCAACAGAGTATTTGGGGAGTGGGCGGCCGCCGGAGGGCTGGGGTTTGTCCCCACACTGCTTCGACCAGAGATGACATATGGGAATTCTAGAATCGATTATTACTGGGAGTTTTTGAATGGAGGAGAAAAGACCTTCGATTCTACCCGTGGGTTTGTGGAGGTGAAGGGGGTCACCTTAGAGGAGGACCGGATCGCCCGGTTCCCGGACGCCCCCACCCTGCGGGGCGTGAAGCATTTGGAGGCGCTGGTGGCGGCCCGACAGGCGGGATATGGGGCCGCCGTCTGCTTTGTGGTCCAGATGGAGGGGATGCGCTGGATGGAGCCAAACGATGCCACTCACCCCGCCTTTGGGGAGGCTCTGCGCCGGGCGGCCCGGGCGGGGGTGGAGGTGATAGCGCTGGAATGTGGAGTGACTCCGGATACCCTTCGGATCCTGCGGCCTATTCCGGTAAAGCTGTAAAAAACAGGCTGTGGAGTGTCCTCTCCACAGCTTTTTGTATGCTCATTTGAAACAATGGGGGACGTGAGGTGAGGGAGGATTCAGATTTCCCGCCGACCCTCCAGGGCCCGCATTAAAGTCGCGTCGTCCGCATACTCCAGATGGCTGCCCACAGGGATGCCATAGGCCAGCCGGGTCACCTTTACCTGGAACGGCTTGAGCAGACGGGATAGATACATAGCGGTGGCCTCTCCTTCTGTGTCGGGGTTGGTGGCCATGATGACCTCAGCCACACCGCCGGCGGCTACCCGCTCCACCAGGGAGCGGATATGCAGGTCGTCAGGGCCCACCCGATTCATGGGAGAGATGACCCCGTGGAGCACATGATAGACGCCGCCGTACTCCCGGCTGCGCTCCATAGCCACCACGTCCTTGGGATCGGCTACCACGCAGACGGTGGACCGGTCCCGCTTCTGGCTGGCACAGATGGCGCAGGGGCCCTCCCCCTCGGTGAGATTCTGGCATACGGGGCAGCAGTGGATCACCTTTTTGGCCTCCAGGATGGCCTGGGCGAAGGCGGACGCCTCCTCTTCAGGCAGGGACAGGACATGGAAGGCCAGCCGCTGGGCCGACTTTAGACCAATGCCGGGCAGCTTGGCGAAGTGTTCTACCAGATTTTCAAGGGCGGGGGGAAAATACTGCATGACGGAGACCTCCAGGAGAGATAGGGAGCGGGATTAAATTTCTTTTTCAAAGGTGATGACCAGCCGGTAAGCCATAGCGGTTTCCCAGAAGGTGACGGCCTTGACAGTCCAGCTCTCCCGAGCCATTTCATTCATCTGGGCTTCAGCGTCCTCTGGGGTCTTAGCGGTACGGACAGCGTAGGATTTCATAAAAGGGCTCCTCTCATACCCGCAGGGCGGCGATGGCGGCGGGGATATCCTCCTTGCCGTAGACGGCGGAGCCGGCTACCAGTACGTTGGCGCCCGCCTCCACTACCAGAGGAGCGGTCTTGGGGGCAATGCCGCCGTCCACCTCTAGCTCACAGGTGGGATGATACTTCTCGATGATGGCCCGGACCTGGCGGATGGTCTCCAACTGGGACTCCATAAAGGACTGGCCGCCGAAGCCGGGCTCCACAGTCATGACCAGCACCATATCCAACTCCTCAATATAGGGCAGGATGGCGTTGGCAGAGGTGATGGGCCGCAGGGCCACCGCCTTTTTTACCCCACATTCGCCCATGACCTTCAGGGCCTGGGCGATTTGGGTGGGGTGGTCGGCCTCCAAATGGACGGACAACAGGTCGGCTCCGGCCTTGGCGAAGTCCTCGATGTACCGCACCGGCTTGTCGATCATCAGATGGACGTCCAAAAACATGTCTGTACACTGGCGGATGGACTTTACCACCGGGATGCCAATGGTAAGGTTGGGGACAAAGCAGCCGTCCATCACATCCACATGGAGATAGTCCGCGGACGACACTTTTTTGATGTCCCGCTCCAGATTGACAAAATCGGCGGACAGAATAGAGGGAGCGATCTTTACCATGGTTGATGACCTCACTTTCAAACTTCGACGGAGAGACGGGATAGGAGCGGCTGGCGCGATGGGGCAGTTTGTGGCCCGGGCGCATAGGATACAGGGCGGAGAAGGGAGGCCTATGGCTCTCCCGGGTGCCCCGGGGGAGGCGGATCGCTCCAGGCCGATCCCACGGCCAAAACCGTCCGGTTCAGCCCGCTGGCCCGCCGCTTTTCAGATATCCGCCCGCCGGAGGCCCGCCTCCGGCGGGCGGCAGAGAAGACTCAGGTATAGAAGTCGCCGGTATCCACCTCAGACACCTGATAGCCGGCCTGCCGCAGAGCATCCAGGATCTGGGCCTTGTGGTCGTGCCCGAAGGCCTCCAGAGTGACACGCAGCTCCACACCGGACTGGCGGTTGATGTTGACGAACTGGTTGTGCTCCAGCTTAATGATATTGCCGTTGTTTTGGGACAGTACACCGGCCACTCGCATCAGCTCACCGGGGCGGTCGGGAAGCTGGACGGCAAAGGTGAAGATACGGCCCCGGCAGATGAGCCCGTGCTGGACCAGAGAGGCCATGGTGATGACATCCATGTTGCCCCCGGACAGGACGGACACTACATTTTTCTCCTTGCAGTCCAGGTGGCGCAGAGCGGCGACGGTGAGCAGCCCCGCGTTCTCCACCACCATCTTGTGCCGCTCCATCACATCCAAAAAGGCCTCCACCAGCTCGCCGTCGTCGATGGTGAGGATGCGGTCCACATTTTGCTGGATATAGGGGAACACCTTGTCCCCCGGAGTTTTGACGGCCACGCCGTCCGCAATGGTGGTAGCGGAGGGGAGGGTGACGATGTGACCAGCCTCCAGACTGGCCTTCATGGAGGCGGCCCCAGTGGGCTCAACCCCCACGACCTCAACCTGGGGGTTGAGCAGCTTGGCTAGCGTGGCCACGCCGGCGGCCAGCCCGCCGCCGCCGATGGGGACCAGGATCACGTCCACGTCGGGCAGGTCCTGGAAGATCTCATAGGCGATGGTGCCCTGACCAGTGGCCAGTGTCAGATCGTTGAAGGGATGGACATAGGTTAATCCCTGCTCCTCCGCCATCCGGGCGGCCAGCTCGGCTGCGTCGTCAAATACCTCGCCATGGAGAATGACCTGGGCGCCGTAGTCCTTGGTGTTGTTTACCTTTACCAGAGGAGTAGTGGTGGGCATGACGATAGTGGCGGCCACGCCGGCCGCCTGGGCGGCGTAGGCCACGCCCTGGGCATGGTTGCCGGCGGAGGCGGTGACAAGACCACGGGCCTTCTCCTCATCCGTCAGAGTGCTGATCTTAAAATAGGCCCCCCGAAGCTTGTAGGCCCCGGTGACCTGCATATTTTCCGGCTTGAGATAGACGTAGTTGCCGCAGGTCTTGGACAAGTAGGGGGAGTAGATCAGAGGGGTGGGCCGAAGAACACCCTGGAGTGTGCTCCGGGCGTTTTTAAACTGTTCCAGGGTAAGCATAGGAGGTTCTCCTTTTTATCAAATCAATTCTTTAAAATCATACTCAATCTTGGGGGAGAAGTCAATGAGATAGGGCAAAAAAGGAGGGCGATTTTGGGAGAAAGTGCCCTTCGCCTTGACACTGCTCCACTCCCGGTTGTACAATAAGACTATCTATATCCGAGTTTTGCTGCCCCGCCGGGGCGATGGAGGAAATTATGGCCAAGCATATCAAACCCTCGGTACTGCCCATTTATCTGGTGGGCGTGGTCTGGCTGGGCTATGCCCTGCTGTTTCCGCTGAAGTCGGCGGCTTCCTATGGGATCTGCGCGGTCCTCTCTCTGGTCGCCTTTATCGCTGGGAAGGCCGTCTTTCCCGACAAGGCCTTTGAGCTGGCCGGTGAGAAAGAGGACAGGCCCAAGGAGGAGCCTAAAAAGGAGAAGACCACCGGCGACCCGGCTATTGACGCGCTCATCCGGGAGAGGGACAGGGCGCTGTCAGAGATGCGCCGCCTTAACGACGCCATTGTGGACGAAAAGATATCCGCTCAGATCGACCATTTGGAGGATGTCACCGGAAAGATCATCGACCAGGTGGTGTCGCAGCCCAAAAAACTGCCCCAGATCCGCCGATTTATGGACTACTACCTGCCCACGACACTGAAGATCCTGAACGCTTATGATCGGATGGACTCCACCGGCATCGCTGGGGACAATATCAGCACCACCAAAGCCAAGGTGGAGCGCATGATGGACACCATTACCCAGGCCTTTGACAAGCAGCTGGACGCCCTGTTCGGTGAGGAGGCCCTGGACATCTCCACTGATATCACTGTGATGGAGAACCTGCTGGCCCAGGAGGGGCTGGGGGGAATGACTATGGGGGGCTCATCCAAGGAGGACGGTCCCAAGCTGGAGCTGTGAGGAGGAGAATATGAGCGCGGATACCAAGCAGTCCAGGATGAACCGGGCCCTGATTTGGACCTTTCTGTGGGTTTTGTGGCTGGGGGGCGGGCTGCAGAACCGGATGCTGGTCCCCGGCGCCCCCTACTTCTGGCTCAATCTGATCATCACACTGGCTGGGGTGGTTTTCGTCGGGTTTCACTGGTAACCGTTATTTCACCTTCAAGGAGGAAAAAACGGGCGGCAAATGAAAGGAGAGCAGCATGGCCAATTACCGCGAATTTATAAGCAAGCGCGAATGTCTGGTTAACGCTGTACTCTGGTCTGTGATCCCGGCCTTGCAAATCGGGCTTCTGCTGTTTTTTCCTGATAGACTCAGCGGAAACATGTTCTGGTGGTATGTAGCCCTGCTTCTGCTCCAGAGCTTGAGTTGCGCCTTCCATTGGCGGCGCTGGCTGGCCTATGATAAGAGCCCCAGGAACGATTGAGGTATGACTACTTTCATTTTAGGAGGAACCCAATATGAGTGACGAACTGAACCTGACACCCAAGCTGACCCTGGACCCCAGCGGGGCGGCCGCTGCCCAGCCGCCCGCCGCCCCGGAACTGACCTTGGACCCTGCCCCCGCCCCCGGCACTGCCGCTCAACAGGAGGAGCAGGCGGCCCTCCAGGCTCAACGGGACGCCAACGCCGTCAAGCTGGATGAGTCCATGCTCACCGAGGCGGAGCGGAAGATGGTGGATGAGTTCTCCCAGAAGATCGACGTCACCGATTCCAACCTGGTCCTCCAGTACGGGGCCGCGGCCCAGAAGAACATCGCCGCCTTTTCCGAGAGCGCCCTGAACAATGTAAAGACCAAGGACCTGGGCGAGGTGGGCGAGGCGCTGTCCTCCCTGGTGGTGGAGCTTAAGACCTTTGGCGAGCCGGAGAAAAAGGGCATTGCCGGATTCTTCCAGAAGCGGAAGAATGAGCTGGAGGCCATGAAGGCCAGCTACTCCAAGGCGGAGACCAACGTGAACAAGATCGTCAAGGTGCTGGAGAATCACCAGGTGGTCCTGATGAAGGACATCGCCATGTTTGACCAGATGTATGAGCTGAACACCAAATATTACAAAGAGCTGACCATGTATATCATTGCCGGCAAGAAGCGGCTGGAGTATCTTCGGACCCACGACCTGGCCGATTTGAAGAAAAAGGCGGAGGAGAGCGGCGCCCAGGAGGATGCCCAGGCCTACAACGACCTGGCTAACCTGTGTTCCCGCTTTGAAAAGAAGCTTCATGACCTGGAGCTGACACGGATGATCTCCATACAGATGGGACCCCAGACTAGACTGCTCCAGAACAACGACACGTTGATGCTAGAGAAGATCCAGTCCTCTCTGGTCAATACCATCCCCCTGTGGAAGAGCCAGATGGTGCTGGCTCTGGGCTTGGAACACGGGCGACAGGCCACGGCTGCCCAGACAGCTGTCACCGACATGACCAATCAACTGCTCCAGAAAAACGCCGATCTGCTGAAGATGGGCACCATCGAAACCGCCAAGGAGGCGGAGCGGTCTGTGGTTTCCATCGAAACACTGCAGCATACCAACCAGCAGCTTATCTCTACCTTGGATGAGGTGATGAGGATTCAGACCGAGGGCAGCCAGAAGCGGAAAGAGGCGGAGGCGGAGCTGGGCAGGATCGAAGGGGAGCTAAAGCAGAAGCTTCTTGAGCTAAGGGGCTAAGAGGTCCTGACGGAACAAAGAGCGGAGGCGCCGAAGGATCGCGCAGTTTCTGTGGGGCGGATCTCGAATGCGCCCCTACATAAATGACAAGGGGTTCCTATATGAAATTTTTTCAAAAGACCTGGGTAGCCTGGTTGTGCACAGCCGCGATGATCGGGGCGGCGGTGGTCATCGGCCTGAACAAGGAGAGCGCCGCAGTCCCGGAGCCGGGAGAGGTGGGGCTGGATACCAGCCTGTCCACCGCCCAGTTTGCGGATTATATCTGGGACCAGGCCGGCGTGCTCTCCGATAGCCAGGAGCGGGACATCTGCCTGTATAATGCCAACTGGGTCCAGCGATATGACAGTCTCATCGCGCTGGCGGTGGTGGACGGGGTGTCCGGCGATATTGGCGATTACGCCTATTCCTTGGGGGAGGAAATCGAGCTGGCCAGCAGCGACGGCATCCTGGTCATCGATGTGAAAAATACCAATGGCTATTTGGCCGTGGGGCCGGACTATCCCATGACAGACCAGCAGGTCACCAACTATATGGACCAGTCCCTCTATGAGTATGTGGCGGCGGGAGAGTACGGAGAAGGGGTGCTCAACCTCTTTGCCGATGTCAACCAATTTTATGTGGATAACTACGGCCTGGGCTATCTGGACAACGCCAATCACTATGGCGGCGCCCAGAGGACCGGGGGGCTGGTAATGATGCTGGTCATTCTTCTGGCCATCGTGCTGGTGGCGGCCACCTTGATTGACAGCGCGCGCTATACCGCTTATCGTCAGCGATATTACGGAGTGATCAATCCGCCCTATGTGTTCCGGCCTATTCTGTTCTGGCACGGCCCCTCTTACGGCTGGTACCGCCGGCGGTGGCGTCAGCCGCCCCCTCCTCCTCCGCCAAGGGGGCCTAGAGGGCCCGGCGGTGGAGGCTTCAGCGGCTTTTCGGGTCCGGGCGGCGGCTCCAGAGGGAGCGGTTTTTCCAGTGGACCGAGAGGCGGCGGCTTCTCCGGTGGTTCCCGCGGCGGCGGCTTCTCCTCCGGCTCTTTCCGTGGAGGTGGCTTCGGTGGCTCCCGGGGCGGAGGATTTTCTGGTGGCCGCGGTGGAGGCTTTGGCGGAGGCCGAGGCGGCGGGTTCGGCCGTCGATAGAAAAATAGGGGCGTGTCCGTGGGGGTGGACACGCCCTTTTTGTCGCCCCCTGGGGAACGGCTTGGGACATACCTGGCGTTTGGACTTCATATACATCAGAGGAACAAACGATTCAGGAGAGTGATGGTCCATGAGAAAGTGCTCCGCCGACGTCAACCATATCCGCCTCCATGGCGCGGTAGGGGAGGCCCCAGTCTATTCCCATCTCAACCACGGCGTGGAGTTCTATACCTTCCCACTGGTGGTCCGGCGCCTGTCAGGCGCGGAGGATCAGGTGAACGTGGTGGCTCCGTTGGAGCTGCTGGAGTGCTGCGGACCGCTGGAGCGGGAGAGTGAGCTGACGGTGTTGGGGGAAGTACGGACCTTCAACAACCGAACTGGGGTAGGCAGTAGGCTGGTCATCAGTGCCTTTGCCAGAGAGCTGCGGCAGGAGCCGGGAGAGGATGAAAACCGGCTGGAGCTCTCCGGCACCCTATGTAAGACACCAAGCCTGCGGGCCACCCCCCTGGGGCGGACCATCTGTGATATGATCCTGGCGGTCAATCGCCGGTACGGACGGGCGGACTATCTGCCCTGCATCGCCTGGGGCAGTTTAGCCCACCGGTGCGGAGGCATGGAGGTGGGGGACCAGCTGCGGCTGACTGGACGACTTCAGAGCCGAACCTATACCAAGGTCAGCGGAGACCGCTCCGAGGAGCGGGTGGCCTTCGAGGTGTCCATTATGTCGCTGGCGGCGGAGGTGCCCACAGAAAAAGAGGAACATACGGGATAAGGGAAGAGGGCCGCTGCCTGTTTGACAGCGGCCCTCTGATTCATGTAATTATCCCAGATAGGCTTTCTTCACAGCCTCATTGCTCAACAACTCCCTGCCGGAGCCGGAGATAGTCAAGCGGCCAGTCTCCAAAACATAGGCGGTATCCGCGATGTGCAGCGCCATGTTGGCGTTCTGCTCGATGAGAAGGATAGTGACGCCCTGCTTGTTGATCTCCTTGATGATCTCAAAGATCCCCTTGACCACCAGAGGAGCCAGACCCAGGGAGGGCTCATCCATCATCATGATCTTAGGCCGGGACATGAGGGCACGGCCTACGGCCAGCATCTGCTGCTCGCCGCCGGACAGAGTGCCCGCCGCCTGCCAGGAACGCTCCTTCAACCGGGGGAACAGGTCATAGACCCACTTGATGTCGTCCTCCAGGTCGTCATGGCGTAGATAGGCGCCGATTTTCAGATTTTCCAGTACCGTCAAATCGGGGAATACATGGCGCCCCTCTGGAACTAAGGTGATGCCTTTGGACACGATCCGGTCGGGAGAGAGGGCGGTGATATCGTCCCCCTGGAGATGGATGCGGCCCGCCGCTGGCTTTACCAGTCCGGCGATAGCCCGAAGGGTGGTGGATTTCCCGGCCCCGTTCGCACCGATCAGTGTGACGATCTCTCGCTCTGGCACTTGAAAGGTGATTCCCTTCACGGCCTCGATGCCGCCGTAGTTTACCTGCAATTCGTCAATTTTCAGCATCGTCCGCCACCCCCAAATATGCCTCAATCACCCGAGGATTGTTTTGGATCTCCTCCGGTGTGCCCTGGGCGATCAGCTTGCCGAAGTCCAGGACATAGATGCGGTCGGAGATCCGCATGACCAGATCCATGTGATGCTCGATCAGCAATATGGTCAAATCATACCTTGTGTGGATTTGCCGGATAAAGTCTGTCAGTTCGTGGGTCTCCTGAGGATTCATGCCCGCGGCCGGCTCGTCCAGAAGCAGGAGCTTGGGTTCGGTGGCCAAGGCCCGGGCGATCTCTAGCCGCCGTTGTAGTCCATAGGGTAGGGAGCCAGCCACCTCGTCCTGAAGGTGATCCAGATTCTGCTCCTCCAGCAGAGCTATGGCCTCCCGCCGCATCCGTGCCTCCTCCCGCCTGCTCAGACGGAAGGTGGAGGAAAACACGTTGTGCTTGGCCCGCATATGCTTGGCGATCAGCACGTTGTCCAGCACAGAAAGAGAGGAAAACAGCCGGATATTTTGAAATGTCCGGGCCATCCCCATATGGGTGATCTGATCTGGGGTGGGGGCCAGTTTGTGGGTGAACATCCCCTGGTTCTCCCCCTGGTAGGTCTTTTTCATCTTGCCCTGGGGAAAATTCTCCACCATAGGCTGCCCCAGAAAAGAGATCCTTCCGTTGGTGGGCTCGTAGACCCCGGTGATGCAGTTGAAGGCCGTGGTCTTGCCCGCACCATTGGGGCCGATCAGCGCCACGATTTCCCCCTTGTTTACCTCCAGGGACAGGTCATTGACCGCTACCACGCCTCCAAACTGCATGGTGACGTGCTCTAAATTGAGGATACTCTCACTCATTTCGCCACCCCCTTGGCTTTCTTCCGGCGCTTAAACAGATCTGGCAGTTCCTTGTCCCCCATGATGCCTTTCCGGAAGAAGAGGACCACCACCATAATGATGACGGAGAACACCACCAGCCGGAAGCCGTTGCGGAAGATGCCTGGGGCCTCGATGCCCAGGAAAGCGCCGTTGTCTAAGCCGCGCAGCCACCACTCGGAGGCAGCGATGAATAGGGTGGCCCCAATGACCGAGCCGGAGATGGAGCCGATGCCGCCCAGCACCACCATGAGCAGGATTTCATAGGTCATGGCGGACTTGAAGTTATTGGCTTGGGCGATGCCCAGCACCATGGCCATCCCCGCTCCGGCCACGCCGGCGAAGAAGGAGGAAATACAGAAGGAGAGCATCTTGTGGCGGGCCAGGTTGATGCCCATGGCCTCCGCCGCGATCTCATTTTCCCGGATGGCTTTAAAGGCCCGCCCGTAGGAGGAGTTGATAAGCAGGACGATGATCCCGATACACACTGTGGACATCAGGACAGGGATGAAGGTGGACAGGCTGATGGTCACGTCGCCCGCCTGGATCTTAAAGTCCGCAATCCGTATAAAGCTCTTTAGAGGGTTGGAGCCATTGGTCACCGGCCCCAGCTTTCCCCACTGAAAGACCGCGCGGATGACCTCCGCAAAGCCCAATGTGGCGATGGCCAGGTAATCGCTTTTCAGACGCAGCACCGGCAGACCGATCAGCCAGGCCACCAGGGCGGCCCCCAGGCCGGCCAGCAGGACGGCCACGATTACCCCCAGAACGGTGCCGAAGGGGCCCAGAGCGCCGCTCAACGCCTCCGGGATGGAGAAGCGAACCGCCGCGTCATAGTACTGGTACACCGCGTCCCGGCTGTCAGAGGAGATGGTAAAGATGGCGTAAATATAGGTCCCGATGAGCATAAAGCCCGCGTGTCCCAGGGAAAACAGGCCCGTAAAGCCGGTCAACAGGTTTAGGGACACAGCCGCCAGGGCATAGACCGAAGCCTTTTGCAGCACCTTGAGGAGCATTGACATGTAGTCAGTGGGCTGGATCACCTGGTCCAGAACCAGCACTACCGCCAGCATCAATGCCACCAGCGCCAGGGAGATCAGGGTTTGCCTGTTATTTTTTTGCTGTATCATTTAACCCACTCCCTCCCGTTAAACCTTGTCCGTGGCCTTCTCGCCAAACAGGCCTGTCGGCTTGAAGACCAGGATCACGATCAGCAGCACAAAGGTAAAGGCGTCGGAGAAGGTGGACAGCTCCAGAGGGGACTGGATGATGTGAAAGGTGGTCAGAATGGTATCCAGCCCCTTGATTAGAGACTCAAACACGCCGATGATGAATGCGCCGATCACCGCCCCTGGGATAGAGCCGATCCCGCCGAACACTGCGGCTACAAAGGCTTTCAGGCCGGGCATGGCTCCAGAGGTAGGTACCACACCGGGATAGTTGGAGAAATAGAGCATGGACCCGACTGCCGCTAAAAAGGAGCCGATGATAAAGGTGACGGAGATGACATTGTTAATTTTAATCCCCATCAACTGGCTGGTTTCAAAGTCCTTGGCTACCGCCCGCATAGCCATTCCAACCTTGGTGTGGTTGATCAGCTGTACCAGCAGGATGACCAGTATGATAGTCAGCACCGGAGTAATCAGAGTGACCCGCTTGGTGGTAGCCCCAAACAGATTCACCTGGTCGGAGATCCAGGGGATGGTGGGATAGGTTTTATTCAGACCACCGGTGACATATAGGGCCAGGTTCTGCAGCAAATAGCTGACCCCGATGGCGGAGATCATCACGCTCATGCGGGGAGCGGAGCGCAGAGGCTTGTAGGCGATTTTCTCGATGACAAAGCCTAGAGCCACCGTCAGCAGCGCTACCACCGGCACCGCCAGATATAAGGGCAGGGCCGCCGAGAGATAGACCATCATCAGACCCGCCACCATAAACACGTCGCCGTGGGCGAAGTTAATCAGGCGCAGGATACCATACACCATGGTATAGCCGATGGCAATTAATGCATACTGACCGCCTACGGAGATGCCAGACAAAATATAGGGCAGTATAACCGTTGTGAATTGTTCCATGGGATTCCTCCCTCTCCGTATCAAAATGATCCCTCAGGCCGCCGAGAAAGAGGCAAGAGATCTCACGACCTTTCCGCAGCGACCCAAAGCCTTGTGAAACCGCGCCCGGCGGGGTTTTACTGTCCCGCCGGGCGCGGTGTACGATCTGAAAGGATAAGTCGAGCGTTGACTTACACGCCCTGCTCGCCCACCAGATCCCAGGCGCCGGTTTCTGTATTGCAGTGCTTCACATAGGCCAGATCCCGCACCGCGTCGCCGTTTTCATCGTCGAAAGCGATGTGTCCGGTGATGCCGTCATAGGTCACATCCCACAGCGCCGTCATCACATCGGCGGGATTGGTGGAGCCAGCGGCCTTCAGGGCCTCCAGAGCTACATAGTAGGCGTCGTAGCCCATGACGGAAACGGCGGCGATCATGTCGTTGCCGTTGTTATTGGTCAGGTTGGTGGAGTCGGAGTTGATCCACTCCTTAAAAGCTGCGTCAAACTCCGCGTTGCCGCCCTCCTGATAGAAGGTGGTGACGTAGAGATCGATATTGCTTTTGCCCTTGGCGGCCTCGGTGATTACGTTGGAATCCCAGGTGTCGCCGGCCAGCATGGGCATCCCCAGGTCCTGGGTAGCGGCCTGATCCAGAATCAGCGCCGCCGCCTCAATGGAAACAGGGGCGAAGAATACATCGGCGCCAGAGTTCTTGGCGCTGGTCACATAGGAGCTGTAGTCAGAGGTACCCTCGGGGAAAACCTCATACACACAATTTTCCTCACCAAAGGCCTTCATGAAGTAGTTGCACAGACCCACGGAGTAGTCGTCCCCCTGCTTGGCCAGGCAGTAAGCCTTGGTGGCGGAAAACTGGTCCTTGGCGAAGTTAGCCAGGACTGTGCCCTGGAAGGGATCGATGAAGCAGATGCGGAAGTAGTGGTCGTTGCCAATGGTGATCTGGGGGTTGGTGCAGGTCACGCCGATGGCGGGCACACCCGCGTCCCCAAAGGTGTCGGAAGCGGCGATGGACACACCGGAGCCATAGGAGCCCAGCACCACCGAGCAGCCGGCGGAAACCAGAGTCTGGGCGGCGGAGGGCGCCTTGTCGTTAGCGGACTGGTTATCGGCATAGACCAACTCCACAGTATAGGTCTCGCCGCCGATCTCCACAGTGGGAGTCAGGGAGTGGGCGTACTGCATTCCCAGGATTTCCTGCTTTCCGCCGGCGCCGTTGTCGCCGGACTGGGGCTCAAACACACCGATCTTAACCACCTTGTCACCGGAGCTGGTGTTGGAGGCGGAAGAAGTCCCAGTGTTGGAAGAACCGTTGTTGGAGGAATTGTTGTTTCCGCCACAGCCGGCCAGCATGGTCAGCAGAAGGGCGGCGGACAGGGCGCTGGCAAGGATTCTTTTCATGTTCACTACTCCTTTTCATTCCGGGATCAAGCGTTTTACAGATTGTCTGCCCTGTAAAAACACTTGTACGCAGGATATGATGGCATTATACCTTGTCGCACAGAAAAAAGCAATATGGAATGCAGATTATTTTTGAAAAAATTGCAAAAATAGGACGAGCCATTTTCGTTGCTAAGGAAAATAGGAGAAGTATGTTTCGACAGTGGGGCGCATATAGATGAAGGGACCAGACTCATGTGGGAGATGATGATATGAAGGAGAAAAAGTGTAGACCAAAGATATTTTTTGTTCCAAAGAGGTGGGGGATCGGAATGGTCTGCCTCTGTCTAGCGGCGGTAATGTTCTATGTGGTCAATTATCCGGCGGCCGTTGGGACCGCGGCGACTACGCGGCAGTTGCCTATATACTGTGTTCAGAGGGACCAGAAGCTGGTGTCCATCAGCTTCGACGCGGCCTGGGGCAACGAGGACACCCAACAGCTGATTGATATTTTGGAGAAATATAAGGTGAAGGCCACTTTTTTTGTAGTGGGGGAGTGGGTGGATAAATACCCTGAGTCGGTAAAAGCTTTGGCTGATGCTGGACATGAAGTGATGAACCACTCCAATACCCATGCTCACTATCCGCAGTTGTCCGCCGATCAAGTGGTGGCAGATTTGAATGCCTGCAACGATAAAATTGAGGCGGTCACCGGAGTCCGGCCCACCTTGGTACGATTGCCCTATGGGGACTATGATGACAACTCCATCAACGCCGTCCGGTCAATCGGTATGGAGCCTATCCAGTGGGATGTGGACAGCCTGGACTGGAAGGACTTGTCAGCCGCCGATATCACGCAGCGGGTGGTTAGCAAGGTACAGCCGGGCTCCATCGTGCTGTTCCACAACGCGGCCCTTCATACCCCGGAGGCCCTGCCTGGTATCCTGGAAACCCTGATACAGGACGGCTACACCTTTGTCCCGATCTCCCAAATCATTCTGGAGGGGGACTACACCATCGATCACACTGGGCGGCAGTGCCCAGCGTAAAAGAGGCCCGCCCGGTCAAAAGCCGGGCGGGCCTTGTGTTTGCCTTTATGGGCAGAGTTTAGTCTTTCAGCTCGATGAGCAGCTCAATCTCTACGGGGATATTGCCAGGCAGTACGTTGGTTGCGATAGCAGAGCGTGCGGGCCGACCAGCAGGGTCGCCAAATACATCCATCAGGAGCTGGGTAGATCCGTTCATAACGGCGGGCTGCATATGGAAATCCGGGGGGCAGGCCACAAAGCCCAGCTGCTTGACAATCTGTTTAATACGGTTCAGGTCGCCCAGATGATTGTGCAAGACGGACAACAGGTTGATTGTGGCCAGTCTGGCAGCTGCCTGCCCCTCCTCTAAGGTGAGATCAGTGCCCACCTTCCCGCTGTATACGGCACCGCCAGTGGGATCAGTGGGGCCGACACCGGAGGTATAGACCAGGTTAGAGCCAAACAGCTTGATGGGGGAGTAGAGGCCGCCCGGAGGGGGGGCAGGAGGCAGTTCAATGCCCAGTTCCTTTAAACGCTCATAAACATCCATGACAAGATTACTCCTTTCAAAATATGATGAGATCAAGGTCTAAAATCCACACAGATCTGTGTGAACACCTCGGCCGCCTTGGCCAGGTCAGAGATCTCAATGTATTCGTCATTGGTATGGGCCTGCAGGATACTGCCAGGGCCCATAACGATGGCGGGAATACCGATGCGGGTAAATTTGCTGGCGTCGCAGCTGAAATAGCCTCCTTCGATGGTGTGCTCTCCCATGATCGCATCACAGGCGGCTATGGCGGTCCGGACAATGGGGGAGTCCTCCTCTACCTCCATGGCAAAGTCAGTGACAAAAGGTTCTTGGATCTCCACCTCGTACTCGGGGTGGGAGGATAGCAGCGACTCCAGGCAGCCCAATACCTCCTGACGGACGGATTGGTAGGTCTCGCCCGGCAAGACCCGACGGTCAATTTGTATCTCACAGTAATCCGGGACAATATTGATTAGCTTGCCGCCATGAATTAGGGAGATATTAAAGGTGGGAGGCCCCAGAAGGGGATGCTTCTTCTGTTCATAAAGGGGAAACAGCTTTTTCTCCAGCTCACAGATTACATTGGCCATGGCCACGATAGCGTTCCGTCCCTCCCAGGGGCGGGAGCTATGTCCAGCAAGACCCCTGGATACGATCTTGAAGCGGACGTTCCCCTTACAAGCGCGACAGACGTGGACGCTTGTGCCTTCCCCAACCACGGCGGCGTCAAAGGGGATACCATCTTCCAAAAGGCGAAGCACTCCCTTGTAGCTAAACTCTTCCTCTGCGGCGGCAGCAAAGTAGATGTCGGAGTAGGTCTCGATCTTATGCTCCTTGAGCAGACGCATGGCGTACATCATAGCGGCCACGCTGCCCTTGTCGTCCACACTGCCCCGGCCATACAAACGGCCGTTCTGAATCACAGGCTTGAAGGGTTCGATCTCCATCTCGTCCACTGTGACCGTGTCGGTATGCGCTTCAAAGCAGAGGGCGCCCTTGCCGGTACCCTTCAGATGGGCCAGCACATTGAATCGGCCAGGCAGCGCCTCCTGAAGGATATAGGGGATCTGGTACTGGTCAAAATAGCGGCAGATATATTCTACCATATTTTTCTCACCAGTGCCCCCCTTTTCAAACAGGGGATTGACACTTTCGATGCTGACCAGGTCGCAGAGCAGGCTGACCAGCTCATCTTCCTTGGCCAGTCCCTTGATGGTCTGTTCCATGACTGGCTCCTCCCATCAGTCCTTGGAGTCGTTCAGGTAGTCATTGACAGCCGCTTTCACTGCCTCTACATCGCGGTACTTGACAAAGGGGACTTCCTTCTGACCCTGCTCCATCAGCTTCAGATCCCGCATACCGTTGCCGGAGAGAACACACAGAACAGAGTCGGTGGGCTGGATAACGCCCTTAGCTACCAGCTTTCTGGCGCAGGCCACAGAGCAGGCGCTGGCAGGCTCGGCTACCACGGCCTCCTTACTGGCAATCAGGTGCATGGCCTCCAGGATCTCCTCGTCAGTGGCCTCCTCGGCGCATCCGCCGCTCTTGGTCAGAACATCCATGGAAGTGATACCATCGTATACACATACATCGGCGATAGCGAAGGCGACAGTCTGGGGGACACCGGGCCAGATTTCGGGGTTTTTCAGCCCCTTTTGGTATGCGTCAACCAGCGGGGCGCAGCCAGAAGCCTGGGCCCCTACGAAGCGGGGTATTTTGTCGATAAGGCCCAGCTCCAGCATATCCTTACAGCCCTTATAGATTTTGTTCATCAGGGCACCGCCCCCCACAGGGACGACAATCCAGTCGGGCATCTGAAAGTTCAGCTGCTTGCCGATCTCATAGCCCACAGTTTTGTAGCCGTCAGAGGGCAGAGGATTGGTCAGCATGTTGGTGGTCAGGGATTTCCAGCCAAAAAGCGCCTCGCCCTGCTTGGCCATGCTGATACAGTCATCTATTGTATGCTCCATGCGGATCAGATTGGCCCCGTAACCCCGTACCTGCCAGCCACGTTCAGCTACCGCTCCGGGGGGCAGGATGACGAAGCAGGGCATACCGGCCTTGGCAGAGTACGCGGCCATGGCATTTGCGGCGTTGCCAGCCGACCCCAGCGCCACGGCAGGGGTGTTCCTGGCCTTCTCGATGCTCAACGCAACGGTGGCAAACCGGTCCTTATAGGTCCCGGAGGGATTCAATGTCTCATTCTTTAGAAAGAGCTGCTCCACCCCGACGATTGGGCCCAGGTTACTGGCGGTGAGCAGGGGAGTATTGCCCTCGCTCAGGGTGACAGGCGCCTCCACGCCCTCTACAGGTAACAGATCGCGGTAATCCCACACGCCGGAAACACAGCCGCCCCGGATGACCTCTCGATAGTGGCTGGCATTGGCGGCCAGATCGAACTCCGGCTCCAGGAGCCCCCCGCAGCTTTCGCAGACATAGGGCTCAGTGTCCCGCTCAAAGGGTTTGCCGCATACAGAACATACCAAACGATACTTTTTCATAGACAAGATCCTTTCTGTGCCTGGCGGATGACCGCGGAATACAGGTCAACAGCCTTATGCAACTG
The DNA here is from genome assembly GCF_014287965.1 of Flintibacter hominis. Lineage (NCBI taxonomy): Bacteria > Bacillati > Bacillota > Clostridia > Eubacteriales > Flintibacter > Flintibacter hominis. The sequence continues at coordinate 21,942 of NZ_JACOPO010000001.1, forward strand.
GTCAATCTCGATATACTCATCCACAATGTGAGCCTGGTCCATAGAGCCAGGGCCGCACAGGAGCGTTTCCGTATAGCCCGCCTTGCAGAAATAGGACATATCACAGCAGCCCTTGAAATAGGTGACCGCCGCCTCCCGGCCAAACGCCTCCTGAAAAGCGTTTTTCAGTACAGTACATACCTGACCGTCAGGCTGGGTGCTGCTGGGAGTGACATTGATGAAGTCGCAGACCTCGTAGGTCACTTGAGTGCCATCGAACAGCCGGTGGAGGATATCCAGAATACTGGCGCGCAGAGTGTCCGCAGTCTCACCGGGGACAGTTCGACAGTCCAGGATGACCTCACTGGTGCCGGGGACAGCGTTCTCTTTCACTCCGGAGTGGAGCATGGTAGCGGTTATGTTTGGAGGTGGGAGAATGCCGCAGTCCAAGGACTGGCGATCCAGGTCAAAGCGCTCGACCTCCAATAGGAAACGGGCCATCTGATTGATGGCGTTGATACCCTCATAGGGCAAGCCGGAGTGGCACTGACGGCCGTTAATAGCCACCTTGAAGCGGGTCACGCCCCGGTGGGCAATACAGGCCTCCAACATGGTAGGCTCGCCGATGATGGCGATTGTCCGGCCGCCAGGAGGCTCATGGGACACATAATACTGGGTGCCCAAACCGTCCACCTCTTCATCCACAACAAAGACAAGCCGAAGTTCGCAGTTACGGGCTTCGCCCATTTCCACAGCCCGGATGGCACTGGCCATCATAGCGGCAATGCCTCCCTTCATGTCGCAGGAACCCCGGCCATACAAACGACCGTTCTGCTCTGTCAAATGAAAGGGATCGCACACCTGCCAGTCTCCACCAGGGGGAACGACGTCCAAATGGCCGGTAAAGATAATCCGGTTATCAGAGCTTCCATAGACAGCCACGACGTTAGAGCGGTTTTCCGCAATATCCTGGAGCTGGGTACGGAAGCCATAGCCCTCCAGCACCCCCGCAATATACTGGGCCAGGGGCTTCTCATTCCCGTTGACAGTTGGGAAGGCCACCATATCCCGCAGAAATTGCTGCGCTAATTCATGATAATGGTCCATGGTTGATCAAATACTCCTTTTCGGCACACCGGCCCTCCTGAACAAAAAGGAGGGCCGGCAGTAAGCTCATAATTAGCCCATAAGGCTTGGAATCCACATGGTCAGCGGAGGGATAAAGGCCACCGCAACCACAATCAAAACACCTGCGATAAAGAAAGGAATCAAATCTTTGACGACCGATTCAATAGAGCATTTGGCAATGTTGCAGGAGATGAACAGGGTGGTGCCCACAGGAGGAGTAAACAGACCCAGGGCCAATGCACACAGGCAGATAATGGCCATCTGAATGGGATCCATCCCCATACTTTGAGCAATAGGAATATAAATGGGCAGGAAGATATACAGATTTGGGACATTGTCCATGACCATGCCGGCCACGCCCAGCAGCAGCACCATCATAATGAGCAGCAGCCAGTTGGGCAGTCCCAGCCCCAGAAGGGCGTTGGACAGCTTGGTGGGCACCTGCTGGCTGATGAGGATGAACTGCATGATCGAGGCACAGGACACCACCATCATGACCACGGTGGTGCCAATAGCGGCATCCGCCAGCGCCTTGTAGATCTTTTTCAGATTCAGAGTCTTGTAGACGAAGATACCCACAAACAAGGAGTAGATGGCGCAGATGGAGGCGGACTCGGTGACGGTAGCAATACCGGTAACTACGCTGCCTACCATGAAAACAGGAAAAACCATAGCGATCAGGGCATCTTTGGTGGCAGCCCAGATCTCCGATTTACTGGCCCGTGCTTCACGGGGATAATTGTTTTTGATACCCATATAGGCAGTAATGGCGAGAAACGCAAGACCGATGATGATGCCTGGAATAGCGCCGGCCATAAAAAGTTTAGCCACGGACAGGTTGGTAATAGCGGAGATGACGATCATGGTACTACTGGGAGGGATGATGATGCCAACCACAGAGCTGGTGGCGTTGATGGCTGCGGAAAAGGGAGGTGGATAGCCGCGGTCATTCATTTCAGGGATCAGGATGGCGCCTACAGAGGAGGCGTCCGCCACAGAGGAGCCAGAGATGCCAGCCAGGATCATGCTGGTGACCACGGACACACAACCCAGACCGGCGGGCAGGTGGCGGACCAGAACACTGGCAAAGTTGATCAGCTTTTTGGCGATACCAGCCTCGACCATCAGAGTGCCGGCCAACACGAAAAAGGGGACGGCCAAGAAGGAGAAGGATTGTGTCTGGGTAAAGAATTTTTGGGCCGCGACAGATAAGCTAGTGCCGTTGGTCAGAAGGTACCAGATCGATGCGGTTCCCATAGAAAAGGCGATGGGTACGCCAATGCAAATCAGCGCAAAAAACATAAGCGCCATAATAAGGATCAAGGTCATTTCGCAGCACCCTCCTTGTCGATCCTTACAATCTCTATCATCACATACTTAAGCAGATTGAAGGCGAGCATGATGCATACACCTACAAAGCCGATGAACATGGAACCATATGTAAAGGCCTTGCTCAGGTGAGTAAGAGCAAGGTACTCATCCACAAGAGAAAGGGAGAGGTCAAAGGCAGACTTAGCCATGACCGCGGAAAAGAAAAACATGGTGCCGTTAATAAAGATCACGGCGATGTGACGGACGATACCCTTGAATTTATCGAAAAATAAAACCAGGGCGGTGTTCTCCTGGCGCCGGGCGATGACAATCATAGCCATACAGACGATCCAGGGGAAGAAAATCGTGGTCAACTCCACAGAAACTACAATGGGCTTCCCAATTGTGCGGAAAATCACGTTTAGGAACACGTCCAAAGTCAGGGCCGCCATCATTAACGCGGCGATCCCTGTCATAATATTACAGAGAAAGTCAACGGCCTTCTCTATCGCTGATAATACTTTCATAGAACCTCCTCTGTTCACCATGTGTACAGGGGCGCTGGAGCAGCGCCCCTGTACACAAGCACACAAATGCAGGGTTAGTTGCGGTTAGCTTTAGCGGATTGCATTTACAGCCTCAACGATACGAGGATCGCAGGTGGCGAGATAGTCGTCGTAAACACCAGCGGTAGCGGTCTTGAAGCCTTCGACATCGGGGGTGGTGATCTCCAGGAAGCAGCCTTCGTCCTTGACCTTCTGCAGATACTCTTCCTCAGCATTGGCGCAGTAAGCGCGGGCGGCTTCCTGGGCCTTAGCGGCACCGTCCATCAGGATCTGCTGAGTCTCGGCATCATAGGACTCGAACTTATCATTGCTCATTACCAGAGCGATGCCATAAGTGTACATATTCACGATAGCCAGGTAGTCCTGAACCTCTGTGAAGCTGTTCTGATAGATGGCGTCAATAGGGTTGAACTGGCCATCGACGACGCCCTGGCTTAGACCCAGGTACAGCTCAGAAAAGGCCAGCGTGGTGGTGGCACAGCCCAAAGCGTCCATGGTCTTCAGGGAAACCTCTTCGTTGGTACAGCGCATATTGATGCCCTTCATGTCCTCCACGGAGTTGATGGGACGGACATTATTGGTGATCTGAACGGTGCCCAAATCGCCCCAGGCTACGATTTTGTAGCCATTGTTTTGGGCGATGTCCTTTAAGGCGTTGCCGAAGTCGCCGTCCAGCAGGGCATGGGCCTCGTCATAGGTGTCCACCAGGAAGGGCAGCCCATAAGCGCCGAAGTTGCCGTCTACGTTAGACATGGCAGTAACGCCGGGAATGGTGAAGTCCATGGAGCCGGTCTTTACCATTTCCACCATCTCCTGCTCGCTGCCCAGGGAGGAGTTGGGGAAGATCTCAACGGTGATACGACCGCCAGAAGCCTCGTTCACATAGTCGGCGAATACGTGGGCCATTTCGCCACGGACAGAGTCTTCCACAGTGTTGAAGCCAAGCTGGAAGGAGTAAGAGGGAAGTTCTTCCTGCTGGGAACCAGAGGAAGTATTGGTGTTTGTGTTCGCGTTGGTGCTGCCGCTGTCTTTACTGCCACAGCCGGCGAACAGGGAGACCATCATGGTCAGGGAGAGCGCGAGAGCAAGTGCCTTTTTCATAAATCTACCTCCATAAAAAATGTGTGATTTACCACACGGGTCAGAGGTCGGCCAAAGCCCCACGCATAAAAGGATCTTGACAATTTCCCATGGGAAATTGTCAAGGCAGATCCCTGCCTTGACCTTATCTGATCACCATTGGTATGTATTTAACAATCCCACGCCGCCGCGGGACTATTAACACAGATACTGGATGGCCAGGGTGACCACTAGCATACCGTCGAAAATCAGGATACCATATGAGATTATCTAGAACGGAGACTACGACCCGCACGGTCTACCTCATGGGCGAGAAACTTCAGAAGCGCTCCACAAAAATATATTTTCATAATGCGGAAATAAATTCTTTATTATGAAACATTTATGTAATATTAATAGCTTGTTTAAAGAAAAAAGTCAAGTAGTGAATTAATTTTTGAAAAGCTTGCATAAAAAAGTTTTAGATATTTGTCTATTCCAGACAAATTAAGGGCTGGAATATTAACAAATTCTTTATTTGCTAAAGAATAAAAAAACCTGGGAGGAAAAGTTCCTCCCAGGAAAACGCTTTATAGAGCTGTACAGCCCATCATACGGCTGATATCGCGGGTCAACCGGAGCAGTTTGGGCAGCAACTGCTCCATAAACTTATCGGTCATTCGGAAAACAGGAGCAGAGATACTGACTGCGGCTACAGGGTGGTCAGACCAGTTGAAAATTGGGGCGGCTACACAGCGTACACCTGGCTCGTGCTCCTCGTCATCCACGGCATAGCCCAACCTACGGACCCGCTCTAGACTGGAGCGGAGTGTGTCCAGATCTGTGATGGTCTTTTCTGTGTAGGTGTGGATCTCGGAGCTGTCCCATACCTTGATGACTTCCTCATCGGGGAGATAGGCCAGTATGCTCTTGCCCACTCCGGTGCAGTACATAGGATTGCGGCAGCCGACATAGGAGGCCATTCGAACCAGAGGGCGGGCGGGCTCCGCCTTATAGATGTAGATCACGTCGCTGTTATCCCGCTCTACCAAATGGACCACTTCCTGGCAGTCGGCGGCCAGCTCGTCCAGCATGGGCTTGGCGGCGGTGAGCAGATTCAACGCAGTGGAAACGCGGCTGCCTACCTCAAACAAGCGGAGTGTCAGCCGGTATTTGCCGCTCTCCTGGTCTTTGCACGCATAGCCGCGTTCAACCAACACGCCCAGCAGCCGGTGGGTCGTGCTGATGTGCAGACCAGTGGTGGCAGCCAGGTCGGACAGGGACATCCCCTGTGGTGCAGTGGAGAGCGCCTCCGTGATATCTAACACACGGGCCACAGACTGGACCGAGCCAGAGGATCCATTCATGTGATCCGCCCCCTTTACAATTATTTTTTCCAGCATAACACAATTTGTCATAGGTCAGCAATAGTTTTTACACAAAATAGAGACAAAAATTTTATGAAAAGAGAGGATTGACATGAGAGGAAAAAAGAGATATAAATGTGTTTGGATATCATAATACGATAAAAATTTTCATAATATGAAAAATGGAGGCCGCTATGAGAGAACAAGTTATCCAGATGGTAGAAGAGGAGAAGATCATCGCCATCGTCCGCGGCATCGATGCGGAAAAGTGTATGAAGGTGGCGGACGCCCTGTATGAAGGTGGAATCCGGCTGATGGAGATCACTTTCGATCAAAAGAATCCAGACTCCTTCCCAGTGACGGCCAACGCCATAGCCGAAATCGGAGCCAAATACCAGGGACGGATGCTGGTAGGCGCCGGTACGGTCACCACACCGGAATTGGTGGAGCTGGCTGCCAAGGCTGGCGCCAAGTACATCATCTCTCCTGACGTCAACGTGGAGGTCATCCGCCGCACACGGGAGTTGGGGCTGGTGTCTATGCCCGGTGCTATGACGCCCAGCGAAGTCATGACGGCGCATAACGCTGGAGCTGACTATGTTAAGCTGTTCCCGGCAGGCGAACTAGGCACCTCCTATGTAAAGGCTATCCGGGCTCCCATCAGCCATGTAAAGCTGCTGGCAGTGGGCGGCATCAATGAAAAGAACGTGGCCGACTATATGGCAGCGGGGATGTGCGGCGCCGGTGTGGGCGGCAATCTGGCCAACAAGAAATGGATCGAGGCCGGAGAGTTTCACAAAATTACCGAAACAGCCCGTGAGCTATTAGCTGCCGCAAAAAGCGTCAAGTGAGCGAGCGAAGAACGTGAATACCGCGGAGCCAATGAAATATCATCACAACGAGGAGGAAACTACAATGAAAAGAATTATCACCTTTGGCGAGATTATGATGCGCCTGAATCCGGAGGGGTACCTCCGTTTTGTCCAGGCGGACAAGTTTGAGGCCACCTATGCTGGCGGTGAGGCCAACGTTGCCGTGTCCTTGTGCAACTATGGCATGGACGCCGCCTTTGTCTCCAAGGTTCCGGCCCATGAGATTGGCCAGGCTGCGGTCAACGAGCTGCGCCGTTACGGTGTGGACACCAGCCTGATGATCCGGGGCGGCGACCGCTTGGGCATCTACTTTGCCGAAAAGGGCGCCTCCCAGCGGGCCTCCAAGGTGATCTATGACCGGGCCAACTCCGCCATTTCTCTGGCTAAGGCCTCTGAGTTTGACTGGGAAAAGATTTTTGCCGGTGCTGACTGGTTCCATTGGACCGGCATCACCCCGGCTCTGGGCGGCGAGCTGCCCGCCATCTGCCTGGAGGCTTGTAAGGCCGCCAAAAAGTTGGGCCTGACCATCAGCTGTGACCTGAACTACCGTAAGAAGCTGTGGACCCGCGAGGAGGCCGGCAAGGTCATGGCTGAACTGGTCCCCTATGTGGACGTGTGCATCGCCAACGAGGAGGACGCTAAGGATGTGTTTGGTATCGCTGCCACTGATACCGACCTGAATACCGGTAAGTTAAGCCACGAAGGATACATCAGTGTGGCCAAGCAGCTGACCGAGCGTTTCGGCTGTAAGAAGGTGGCTATCACCCTCCGGGGCAGCATCTCCGCCTCTGACAATGATTGGGCCGGCATGCTGTACAGCGACGGAAAGGCCTCCTTCTCTCCCACCTACCGGGTTCATATCGTGGACCGTGTGGGCGGCGGCGACAGCTTCGGCGGCGGCCTGATCTATGCCCTTCTGTCCGGTTATGACGACCAGAAAGCGATCAACTTCGCCGTGGCCGCCTCCTGCCTGAAGCACAGCATCGACCACGACTTCAATATGATGTCTGTCAGTGAAGTGGAGTCTCTGGCCGCTGGCAACACCTCTGGCCGTGTCCAGAGATAAGGGGGACATTTCTATGGATATTGTTGAAAAACTGGGTAACGCGGGCGTCGTGCCCGTAGTGGTGTTGGATAAGGCAGAGGACGCGGTTCCCACTGCCAAGGCCCTGCTGGCTGGCGGCGTGGATGTGATGGAGATTACCTTCCGCACCGCCGCTGCCGCGGATTCCATCGCCGCCGTAGCCAAGGAGTGCCCCGAGATGGTAGTGGGCGCCGGCACCGTTATTACTCTGGAGCAGTGCGAAAAGGCCGTGGAGTGCGGTGCCAAGTTCATCGTCTCCCCCGGCTATAGCGACGAAGTGGTAGCCTGGTGTGTGGAAAACGGCGTGGCCATCACTCCCGGCTGTGTCACCCCTACGGAGATCATGGCCGCCATGTCCCATGGCCTGAAAGTGGTCAAATTTTTCCCGGCCAATGTCTACGGCGGCCTGAACGCCATGAAGGCGCTGTCCGGCCCCTTTGGCTCTATGAAGTTTATCCCCACCGGTGGGGTCAATGGGCAGAATCTGGGCGAGTATATTGCCGCTCCCTTTATCCATGCTGTGGGTGGGAGCTGGCTGTGTTCCAAGGGCGACATCGCTGCCCATGCGTTTGACAAGATCACCCGCCTGTGCCAGGAGGCCCGCCAAGCCGTTCTGGGATTTGAGGTGGCCCATATCGGCATCAATACCGCCAGTGACGAGGCATCCATGGATGTGTGCCAGGGGCTGAAGGACGCTTTTGGCTTTGAGATTAAGACGGGCAACAGCTCCAACTTTGCCAGCAGTGCTGTTGAGGTTATGAAGAGTATGTACCTGGGCCAAAACGGTCATATTGCCGTAAAGACCAACAGCATTGCCAGGGCCGCTGTGGAGCTGGAGAAGCATGGCTTCCAACTGGATGAATCCACCGCCAAATATAAGGGTGAAAAGATGATTGCTGTCTATCTGAAGCAGGAGTTTGGTGGCTTTGCTGTCCATCTGCTCCAGAAGTGACCTTCTGAACAAGATGTTTTTCCCATTCCTTTCTTCATGTGGAAGGCCCCCGCTCGATTGCCATTTCGAGCGGGGGCCTTCCATATCATTTCTATATTAAGAGCTTACGGGTGCCTAGCAGGACCGCCTTACTTAACCAAGTAGCCGCCGTCCACAGGAATGACGGCCCCGTTGAGGTAGTCAGAGGCCCGGGAGGCCAGAAATACCACTGTCCCCTTCATATCCTCCGGGGTGCCCCAGCGGTGGGCGGGGATCCGGTCGGTGATCTCACGGTAGCGGGGGTTGCTGACATCGGTGAGTGCCACATTCATATCTGTATCCATATAGCCGGGGGCGATGGCGTTGACCTGGATCCCCTTGGAGGCCAGCTCATTGCACAGGGCTTTGGTCATCTGGGCCACTCCCCCTTTTGAGGCGGCATAGGCGGGGACGGTCATACCGCCAAAGAAGCTGAGCATAGAGGCAATGTTGACAATCTTCCCGCAGGGCTGTTCCTTTTTTAGAAATTCTTTGGCAGCCATTTGACACAGGTCAAAGGGAGCGGTCAGGTTGACATTGAGTACGTCCTTCCAGTCCTGAAGAGGAAATTCGGGGCTGGGGTGGCGGCGCTGTATGCCGGCGGCATTGACCAGAATATCCAGGCCGCCCAGCAGAGCGACGGCTTGGTCAAAGGCCTCCTGCCTGGCCCGGTCGTCGGCCAGGTCCACGGCGATGCCTTTGCACCAATAGCCCTTTGCTTCGAATTGGGCGGCCACCTCGATCACCTTTTTGCTGGTACCAAAGATGACTACAGCGGCGCCGGCCTCCATCAGGCCCTCCGCCATGCCGTGGCCCAGTCCTCTAGTGCCGCCGGTGACAATAGCCTTTTTCCCGGTGAGATCAAATAAGCTGTTCATGGGAAAACCTTCCTTTCTCCGCAGGCCTCTAGGCCCGCGCTATCATCGTGTATCAAAGGGAATAGCCGATCAGTTCAGTCAGTCGGACCTTCACTTCCCGCAACAGATCGGCATACCGATCCTGATTCTGTCTCATACGAGCGTCCGAGCTGGAAATACTGACCGCGTAGGCCGGCCTGCCGGTCACGTCCAGGATGTCAACAGCGACACAGGAGATGCCAGGCTCCCGCTCCTCCCAGTCATAGGATACCCCCGCCAGCCTGCATTCCTCCAGCTGGCGCTCCAGCTCGGGAAGGGAAGACACCGTGTTGGGGGTATAGGTGATGATCTGGGAGCGGGACCAGATGTCCTCCACCTCCTGGCGGGACATATCGGCCATCATGGACTTGCCCACAGCAGTGCTGTACATGGGTAGCTCCATGCCCAGGCAGGAGCCCATGACGACTACGCCAGAGGAGGGAATGACCTTGTCGATATACCGGATATTGGTGTCCGACCGCTCGGCGAAGTGGATGGTTTCGCAAGCCTGCTCGGATAACTGCTGGAGCAACGGGTGGGCCAGCTGGATAACTGTGCTGTGCTGGGGCACCCGCTGTCCCAGTGCGAGCATCTTATAAGTCAACCCGTACCGGCTGGTGTTCTCATTCTGCCTGACATAGCCCAGCTCTGTCAGTGTGCCTAGAATGCGATGGACCGTAGTGACGCTGAGTCCGGTAGCGCCGTGGAGCTCCCGGACGCCCATCTCTCCCTGTGCGGCCAACTGCTCCAGAATGGAGAAGGCGCGAGCAACGGACTGAATGGTATCCTCGGCCATGGAGATTCCTCCTCTTGATTGGTGAATTTCAGATTTGGTTGACCGGATACAGCACCTTTTCCCCAGTGGCAAAGCGTACGGCCTCCTCGGCCACCTTGCGCTTCATCTCCTGGGCGGCCTCCTCGGAGTACCAGGCGATGTGGGGGGTGCACAGGAAATTCTCCAGCTCCAGCAGCTTGCTGGGGCGGGGAAGAGGCTCCTTCGCTGTGACGTCCAAGGCCGCGCCGGCGATCAGGGCGGTGGTCAGGGCGGTGTACAGGTCTTCCTCGTTGACGATACCACCACGGGAGGTGTTGACCAGATAGGCGCCCCGCTTCATTTTTTGGAAGGCGGCCAGGTCGAACAAATCGCGGGTGCAGGGCTGGAGAGGGCAGTGAATGCTGATCATGTCGGACTGCTCGAGCAGGGTGTCAAAGGATACGAGTTCCACTCCGTCAACCTGAGTGCCTGGCTGATACAAGGGATCATAGGCGATGCGCCGGCAGTCGAAGCCACCCATACGCTTGGCGAAAGTACGGCCGATGCGACCCATGCCCACGATACCTACCGTCTGGCCGGGGATGCGATGGATGGGCACCCCGTAGGAGTAGTCCCAGTCGGTGCCCTTGGTGTAGTTAACCATAGTGACAGTCTTACGCACCAGGGACAGCATGAGGGCCATGGCGTGATCTGCTACCTCGTTCATGCCGTAGTCAGGGACGTTGCATACCTGTACCCCCATCTCGGCGGCCGCGACGCAGTCGATATTATCTACCCCCACACCATAACGGACAATCATTTTCAGTTCGGGGCGCAGAGCCTGGATGACCCGGCGGGTCAGGGGAGTATACTGGTTCAGAATAATCTCGGCCCCCTTCAGCTGCTGAATAGCCTCCTCCTCCGTGTGGCACTGATAGAGGGTGAAATCCATACCAGCCTTCTGAAAGACGGCCTCCTCCTGGGCTAGATTCACATGGTCGTTATCGGAAATGACAATCTTCATGTTCCTCTCCTTACCTGCGGCAGTCCACCATGACCTTGACGGTGGGGACCTGGGGATCGTGGATCATATCGAAGACGTTGGCGCAGTCGGACAGGGGCAGGACATGGCTGATGAGCAGCTCCAACTCGTCAGAGATGCGCTGAGTCAGCTCCACGGCCTGGCCAAAGTCCCGTTTGGTGTAAACACGGGTAGCGGTCATGTTCAGTTCACGGAAATGCATATCGGCTAGAGCCACGGGATGGGGGGCCTTATGTACGCCTACCAGACAGATCATGCCGTCCGTGCGGCAGGGAGTAGTCATCTCCAAAGCGGCAGATTCGGCCCCGGTACATTCAAAAACAATGTCGGCCCCGTCTCCATTGGTGGCCTGACGGACATACTGGGTCAAGTTTGCTTCCTTGGAGTTGACCGCGTCAAAGCCCAACTTGGCGGCCATCTCCAGTCTGGCCTGATCAAAGTCGGAGATGATGATGCGGGAGGCTCCGCTGTGCTTGGCTACCACACCCACTAAGGCTCCGATAGGACCGGCTCCCATGATGACAATGCTGTCCATCGGCTTAAAGCCGGCTCGGTGCAGAGTGTGGACAGCCACAGCTAGAGGCTCGATGATTCCCGCTACTTTGCTGGAGACAGAAGCCGGGACCTTGAACAGTACATCAGTGTCACAGCACACATATTCGGCTACACCACCGTCTAGGTCGATGCCGATGATCTTCAGGGTATCGCACACATGGGGCCGGCCATTCCGGCAGGCAAAGCAGTGTCCACAGGAGATCAGAGGGTAGGGAGCAACTCGGTCGCCAACCTGAAAACCATTAGAGTCACCGGAGATATCTTCAATGACGCCAACAAATTCATGGCCTAGGACGAGAGGGGCCTTGGCCCGGGGATGGGTGCCGCTATAGATGCCAATGTCAGAGCCGCAGATACCGCAGTAGTCGATGCGGATCAGGGCCTGGCCCTCCTTGGGAACGGGCTTTTCCACTTCACGGACAGCCACCTTTTTAGGGCCTTCATAGATGAGAGCTTTCACAGTGAGTTTCCTCCTTTTGGTGTTCCAATATACGGAACAATGTTTCGTAAATATATTTTAACACGCAGAAATAGAGAAAGTCAATACAGAACCAAAGAAAAGGACATATACGGGCTATATCCCGCCTGTACGCTCTTGACAATCGGCTGAGGGGGTGATATAGTACCTGTGTTAAAACGGCTGAGAAGGAGAAGAAGCCTGAATCGACCACCCAGAGAGGGGCGCCCTGTGCTGAAAGTGCTCTGTGGAAGCGATGGCTGGTACCACTCCAGAGCTGCCCGGGACGACCGGGCCGGGGCTTTCCCGTTACAGGAGGTCACAAGCGGCAAGTTGTCCCGCTTTGCCTGTTCACGACTCGCAGGACTGGCGGCCTACGGCTGCCTCCCTCCGGCCCGCCTGCGTTGATCGAGACGGCGCGGTGATTCTTGCAAGCAGGGTGGAACCGTGGTGCGTATCAATACGCTTCACCCCTGACACATATCAGGGGCGGAGCGTATTTTTTTGTTCCTTCCCCTAAACGCGAGAAAGGAGCGACTGAAAATGTCCGAAGAAAACATCTATACCTTTGAAAATCCCGAATACCGCCAAACCTACTGGCACACCTGTTCCCATGTGATGGCCCAGGCGGTCAAGCGTCTGTGGCCCGAGGTGAAGCTGGCCATTGGTCCCTCTATCGACGAGGGCTGGTACTACGACATGGACGCCCCCTTCGCCTTTACCCCGGAGCATCTAGGGCAGATCGAGGGGGAGATGCGGAAGATCTGCAAGGAGAAGCTGAAGCTGGAGCGGTTTGAGCTGCCCCGGTCGGAGGCGATTCAATTCATGGAGGAGAAGGGCGAGCCATACAAGGTAGAGCTCATCCATGACCTGCCCGAGGATGCGGTCATCTCCTTCTATAAGCAGGGGGAGTTTACCGACCTGTGCGCCGGCCCCCACCTGGACTCCACCGGCCGCATTAAGGGCAACGCCTTGAAGCTTACCGCCTGCAACGCCGCTTACTGGCGGGGGGACTCCAACCGGGAGACTCTCCAGCGCATCTACGGCATCGCCTTCCCCAAAAAGGACGAGTTGGACGAATATCTGGCCCGGATTGAGGAGGCCAAAAAGCGGGACCACCGGAAGCTGGGCAAGGAGCTGGGCTTGTTCATGCTCCGGGACGAGGGCCCCGGCTTCCCCTTTTTCCTGCCCAAGGGCATGACCTTGAAGAATACCCTGCTGGACTACTGGCGGCAGGTCCACAAGAAGTACGGCTATGTGGAGATTTCCACCCCCATCATGCTCAACCGTCAGCTGTGGGAGAGATCCGGTCACTGGGACCACTACAAGAATAATATGTACACCACGGTCATTGATGACGTGGACTTTGCCGTCAAGCCCATGAATTGCCCCGGTGGTATGCTGGTCTATGCCAACGAGCCCCATTCCTATCGGGAACTGCCCCTGCGGGTAGGGGAGATTGGCCTGGTCCACCGCCACGAACTATCCGGCGCCCTTCACGGCCTGTTCCGCGTCCGCTGCTTCAACCAGGACGACGCCCATGTGTTTATGACCAGGGACCAGATGCAGGACGTGATTCAGGAGACGGTCCGCCTGTTTGACGAGGTCTACTCTGTCTTTGGATTGAGCTATACCATTGAGCTGTCCACTATGCCGGAGGACCACATCGGCACCGTGGAGGAGTGGGAGCGCAACCAGGAGATTTTGAAAAACGCTATCACCGACATGGGCAAGGACTTTGTTATCAACGAGGGGGATGGAGCCTTCTACGGCCCCAAGCTGGACTTCCACCTGGCTGACTCCCTGGGCCGTACCTGGCAGTGCGGCACCATTCAACTGGACAGCCAGCTCCCTGAACGCTTCGAGCTGGAGTACACCGGCGAGGACGGCCAGAAGCACCGCCCTGTCATGATCCACCGAGTGGTGCTGGGCTCTATTGAGCGATTCATCGGCGTTATCACCGAGCACTTTGCCGGGGCTTTCCCCGCCTGGCTCAATCCCGTCCAGGTGAAGGTGCTCCCTGTCACCGACCGGGCCGCACAGTATGCCGATCAGGTGTCCAAGGCCCTAGACCAGGCCGGCTTCCGGGTGGAGGTGGACCACCGCAACGAGAAGATCGGGAAGAAGATTCGGGAGGCCACCATGGAGAAGGTGCCCTATATGCTGGTGGTAGGAGACCGGGACGTGGAGAACAATACCGTGTCTGTCCGGCACCGCACCGGCGAGGACCTGGGGGCCATGTCCCTGACAGATTTCTCTGCTCTGCTGGCCAACGAAGTGGACAACAAGATTATCAAATAAATCGCGCAAAAAACCGCCGGAAACCCGTTTCCGGCGGTTTTTTTGTGCTTTGCGGGACATACTGGAAGGAGAAAAAGCCGGCCTGGCCGCCAAGGAGGAACGCCATGAAAAACGAAAGAGCTATGTATGCTATAAGCTACGGCCTGTTTGTTCTCACCGCCCGTCAGGGGGAGCGGGACAACGGCTGTATCATTAACACCGCCGTCCAGGTGACGGCCCAGCCCAACCGCGTTACCATAGCCGTCAACAAGGGAAACCTAACCCACGACATGATTCAGGAGACCGGAAAATTTAACCTGTCAGTCCTGTCTGAAGAGGCGGACTTCCAGTTGTTCAAGCGATTTGGCTTTCAGTCCGGCCGGGATAGCGACAAATTTGCCGGGACCGAGGACCAGGTCCGGCGGGGGGAGAACGGCCTGCTCTATCTGACACGGGGAACCAACGCCTGGCTGTCCTGCCGGGTCGTGTCCCATCTTGACCTGGGCAGCCACACCCTGTTTTTGGCGGATGTGGAGGATGGAGACCTGCTCAACGACCAGGCCAGCGCCACCTATGCCTATTACCAGGGCCACATCAAGCCTGGTGATTTTACCCACGCCACCGGGGACAAGAAGCGGTGGGTGTGTAGGATATGCGGTTATGTATACGAGGGGGACGAGCTGCCGGCGGACTATATTTGTCCCTGGTGCAAGCACCCAGCCTCGGATTTTGAGCAAGTAAAATAAAAAACCAGGGCCGGAGGGAAACCTCCGGCCCTGGTTTTCGTCTTGAGAAATAAGATGGTTGCGGCAAGACGGATTTCAGGCTAAAATACCTTTAGAGGATTGATTCTTTTGCCGCGTCCAAAAAGGAGGAGCGCCATGGAGGACCATAAGATCATCGACCTGTACTGGGCCCGGTCCCAGCAGGCTATTGTGGAGAGTGACCAGAAATACGGGCCCTACTGCCGCGCCATCGCCCTTGGGATACTGGCCATGCGGGAGGACGCTGAGGAGTGCGTCAACGACACCTGGCTCCGGGCGTGGAACGCTATGCCGCCCCAGCGCCCCTCGGTGCTGTCTGCCTTCTTCGGCAAGCTGACCCGCAACCTGTCCCTGGACCGGTGGCGGCGGGAGCGGGCGGCCAAGCGGGGCGGCGGTCAGGTGGAGGTGGCTCTCCAGGAGCTGGAGGACTGCCTGCCGGACTGTAGGGTGCCAGACCAGGAGCTGGATGCCAGGGAGACAGCCGACCTGATCTCCACCTTTTTGCGGACCCAGCCGGAGCTGGACCGCCGGCTTTTTGTCCGTCGATACTTCCATCTGGAGGCATTGTCTTCGCTGGGAAAGCGGTTTGGACTGACGGAGAGCCAGGTGAAGTCCCGGCTCTACCGGACCCGCCAAAAGCTGAAGCTGTTGTTGGAGCATGAGGGGGTGGCCATATGACATCGGAGTATTTGCTGGACGCCATGGGGCTGCTGGACGACGACATGATCCAGGACGCGGAGGAGGGGGCCAAGCCGGCCTTTCACTGGCGGAGATGGGGGGCGTGGGCCGCCTGTCTGGCTCTGGTAGTGGCTCTTGGTTATGGCGCCTCTCAGTTAGGAGCAGGCCAAGATGGAAGCAGCGCTGATACTGCTGGAGGTATTCCCTCCTCCTCTTCTGGAGAGGCCGGCGCTGCAAACAGTGACAGCACTGCTACCGCACCGGGGGAGAACTGTCAGCAGGGAGAGGGCGCTATCCTGGTATACCGGGATGGCCAGACTTACCATATCGTCCGCTCTGTGGAGAAGCTGCCGGAGGACAGCGAGCTTTTGGGTCTGCTGGAGCGGAACGACGGAGCGTCCCTGTACACGGACAGTGAGGAATATGCGGGCTGTGAAGTCTGGGAGGACGGTAGCGGATTCCTCTATGTCCAGATGCCGGACGGCACCTTCGCCCAGGCGGAGCTGGTACAGCCGTAGATACAGGCAGAACAGTGGGGAGGATTTCGTTTCGAAGTCCTCCCCATAGTTGTTTCATGACAAATGAGACAGTGGATGGGAAAGAAGGGGCTCTTTTGGGCTGCCACCATATCGTCTCCGCCCCAAAGAGCAGAGACGAATGATTTTAAGGAGAGTGAAAGAGAACGGTCTGTTTAGCTGATATAGGAAAAGTATACCGAATGCTGCGTCACGTTCTTTTTATCCTCCTCATTTTTATTGTATCAAGATAGATTTACTGGCCGCTGATCTTCCCTAGAAGATTGGCATAGCTCACAGCGGCCTCTTCCCGCGTCAGGAAGGACTTGGGGCGGGCAATAGAGCCGTCCACCTCGCTCATGACGCCCGCCGCGACGATCCGACGGATTTGACCAGCATACCCTGGCTCTGCCTTCTGCTGGGACAGGTCGTCCAGATAGCGGTCCATATATTTTTTCCAGTCCTCGTAAGACATCTGCTCCCCCTCCTGATAGTTGGGGCGGTAAGCGCCCACGATGTATGTTTTGTCCCGCTTCCGCCGCATGACGGAGCCGCCGTTGGCCTCGCTGCCGGAGCCAGTGTTGCCGTCGATGGTGGTGATATACTGTCCGTCCCAGTCCTCGCAGAGGCCTACGTGCTGGGCATTTTTCTTCCCATCAAAGTTGAAGAAAATGACGTCGCCAGGGCGATAGTCGGACACGGCCTGCGCCCTGTGGTAGGACAGGAGAGTGGGACAGTAGGCCGTTTTTCCCCCGCCGTAGTATAGTTCGGACGCCCCGGCTTCCCGGAAGCACCACCACAGAAAGACGGCGCACCAGGCGTAGCTGCCGCCGGACACCTCTCGGCCGTAGTAGGCTGTGTTGTATTTGACCCGGTTGCTGTCGGCTGGCTGCTCCTTGGTGCCCAGCTCTTTCCGGGCAGTGGATAGGAGCCGTTCCACAGTCATTCTTCTGTACCTCCATCCACCGCGTCCTGGAGCTTCTGACTCTGGGTGCCGAAGTAAAAGGCAATGATAACTGCATAGATGGTCATGAAATCCTGGTCGATACGGGAGGAAATCGCCAGATAGGCAAATACGCCAGTTAGAACCAGGGTGACGATACTTTTGACGGAAAAGAGCACGGACAGACGTTTATAAATGTTGTTCAAGGTTATCTTCCTTCCTGTTTGTCAATATCGTTTTAAGGGACAGGAGCAGCAGCTCGCCGCCGAAAAAACCGAGGATGACGCCTAGGAGCGCCGCGGGATCACTGCCGGTCCTAGACAGGATGCGAAGGGCCCACAGGCTGCTCAGACTGCCGAAGGCGACGCAGTATACCACAGTGACCTTGGCAAACAGATGCGGTACATCCCGGAGCCACTGAAATAGTCCTCTCATGGCCGTCCTCCCTTCAAATCCCGGATATCGTGTTCCGCCTCGGTCATCCGACCCTCCAACTGGTAGGTGCGCTCGACAAGCTTGTTGTGCTCGGCTACCTTGAGTTCCAGCTGTTCGATGCGGTAGTTGGTCAGCTTGTTGGCCACCAGGATGCCGCCAAAGGTACCCACCAGAGTGCCAATCAGGGACATGGACGCGGCAGCTAGGGCTGTATAGTCTATCATGGCGCCACCTCCTGGGACAGCTTTGGGTCCGTAGGTAAAAAGAGGGTGGGATGCCGGATGTGCTGCCAGCGGGGCGATTTTTCCGCTGCCCTGCCTTCCCTGGCCTCTGACCAGCCGGGCCTGTTGTCAATATGTTTGATAGAGATCACCTCCAATCTAACAGGGCACAGGTCCGTTGGAGGACGTTTTGGGACAACTAGACAGGAAAAGTTTTGTGGGAGCGCCAGGAGAGACTAAGAGATTCGGATGGTAAAAATAGGGACACACACAAGGGGCGGAAAATGGAGCTGAAGATGTACGGCAAGCCGGGAGAAAATGAAGCGGGATAGGGGTAACCTCTGTGGGATAATTCATCATTTTTTTGTGAAGAAACCGTAAAAATTGGGGATGATATTGACAAACAACGAGAAGATGTATTTGCATTGTAAGGGAAATCATGGTATACTAACAAACTAATATGGGACCCGTGGCCCATAATTTTATCAGGAAAGCAGAGTTGATACATTTCCAATGTTAGACAGTGCCAGTATCGGGATGATTATTGCGCTAATCATTCTGATCGCCATGTCAGCCTATTTCTCCGCGACGGAGACCGCATTTACCTCACTGAACCGCATCCGCCTAAAAAATAAGGCGGACAACGGCAGCCGCCGGGCCGTCAAGGCCCTTGAGCTGTCAGAGGAGTACGACAAGCTGTTGTCTACTATCCTCATCGGCAACAATATTGTCAACAACGTAGCGACCACCATCGGCGCGGTATTGTTTATCAAGCTGCTTAATGAAGAGAGCGGCCCCGCGGTATCCGCTGCGGTACTGACCATCGTGATCCTCATCTTTGGCGAGGTCACCCCCAAGAGCCTGGCAAAGGAAAATCCGGAGGGCTTTGCCATGTTTTCCGTCTCCCTGCTCCAAATCTTCGTGGTAGTCCTGACTCCTTTGAATTTCCTGTTTACCCAATGGAAACGCCTGATGTCCAAGATCTTTCGCAGCAGACGGGACGACGGCATCACAGAGGAGGAACTGGTGGGCATGGTAGAGCAGGCCAGGACCGAGGGCGGCCTGGACGAGCATGAGGGAGACCTAATTCGTAACGCCATCGAGTTCAATGACCTGGAGGTGTCCGAGATCCTTACCCCTCGGGTAGATTTAGTGGCTGCTGAGGAGGGAAGCACCATGGAGGAGGTGGCCTCCCTCTTCGTGGAGAGCGGCTACTCCCGCATCCCTATCTATCATGAGACTATCGACAACATCGTGGGCGTCGTCCATGAGAAGGACTTTTACGCGGCCCGATACCGGGGAGAAACTATGCTGTCTCACCTCAAATCCCCTGTGTTTTATACCACTGGAAACACCAAAATATCAGAGCTGCTCCGTATCCTGCAGAAGAACAAAGCCCATATGGCCATAGTGGTGGACGAGTACGGCGGGACAGAGGGTATCGCCACATTGGAGGACATCCTGGAGGAACTAGTGGGTGAGATCTGGGATGAGCATGACGAGGTTATTGAGATATTCCAGAAGCAGCCGGACGGCAGCTATCTTATCGCCTGCTCCGCCGATCTGGATGATATGTACGATTTGTTCCAGGTCAAAGGAGCCTGTGAAGCGGCTACCGTGTCCGGCTGGGTCATGGAGCAGGTGGGCCGGGTTCCCGAGGAGGGAGACCACTTTGAGGCTGAGGGCCTGGATGTAACCGTCACCCGGGTTGAGCACCGGCGGGTGCTGGAGATCCAGGTCCGGATGATTGACTCCGGGGAAGAATGAGCAAAAAGGGTGCCGATACCTCTGGTATCGGCACCCTTTTTACATTACCGCTGTCTAGATACAGGGAAAGAGGGAACAAGGCGTTTTATCCGTTTCCGGCGCAGCCGTGCTTGTCCTCCCCGCAGGAATGGCTATGGCAGTTATGCTCCCCATCATGATGGTGGCTGCACATGGTGTCCGGATCATACTCCAACCGGCCGGCCAGCAGGTCGGCCGCCGCTTGGTCAGAGTCACCGGTGACGCCGGGATAGAGCTGAATGCCAGCCTGGGCCAGAGCGGTCCTGGCCCCACCACCAATGCCTCCACAGATCAGGGTGTCCACCCCAAGATTTTGAAGGAATCCAGCCAGGGCTCCGTGGCCGCTGCCAGCGGCGCTGACCACCTGGGATGAGCGGACGGATCCCTCCTCCACAGAGTACACCTTGAACTGTTCACAGTGGCCGAAGTGCTGGAATACTTGGCCGTTTTCGTAAGTGACTGCGAGTTTCATCTTATTGACCTCCCAAGATTTCGCGGAGAGGGGAGTGGGAAAGGCGTTGGCCTCTCGGCAGCCGGGGCGGCCGTCCGGACCGCAGTCCCCGCAAAGGAGCGGCGATGCCTGGGCCAGAGCTGCCAGGGCAGAGGAGACGGCCATCAGGTCCGTTCCTGCTGTCCGATAGTGGGTAAAATAGCCTCGCTTCTCACTGGAGACCAGACCGGCCTGCCTCAATACCTTTAGGTGCTGAGAAACCGCGGCCTGTGAGATGCCCAGCTGACGGGCCAGGGCGCGGACGCAGTAGTCCCGGCGGCCAAGCAGCCGAAGGATCAGCAGCCGGTTGTCGTCGGCCAGAGCCTTCAGCGCGGTGGTCAGTTCCACATCCCGCCCTCCTCTCTGTTCTGTGATGCCCCTATCATAGCACGTTTTTTAAATAAGTCAATACTTAATTAAAAAAGAAAAAAGAGAAACCGCCAAGAGGCGGTTTCTCCCGTAAAATAATCAGTTTTTCAAGCTCTGCATGGGAGCGGGGATACGGCCGCCACGGGCCACGAAGGCGTCAGCGGAGAAGGGGTGGACGGGCTGCACTGGGGCGGACCCCAGCAGCCCGCCAAACTCCACAGTATCCCCAACCCCGCAGCCAGGAGCGGGGATGATGCGGACGGCGGTAGTCTTGGAGTTGACCATACCGATGGCCGCTTCGTCAGCGATAATGGCGGAGATGGTCTGGGCCGGGGTATCCCCAGGGACGGCGATCATGTCCAGCCCCACGGAGCACACACAGGTCATGGCTTCCAGCTTGTCCAGTGTCAGGGCGCCGGACCGGGCGGCGGCAATCATCCCCTCATCCTCGCTGACCGGGATGAAAGCGCCGGACAGACCGCCCACAGAGGAGGAGGCCATGACGCCCCCCTTTTTGACTGCGTCGTTGAGCAGGGCCAGGGCGGCGGTAGTGCCGTGGGTTCCACATACCTCCAGGCCCATCTCCTCCAGGATACGGGCCACAGAGTCGCCCACTGCCGGTGTGGGGGCCAGAGACAGGTCCACAATGCCGAAGGGAGTGTCCAGCCGGCGGCTGGCCTCCTGGGCCACCAACTGACCCATGCGGGTGATGCGGAAGGCGGTCTTTTTGATGGTTTCCGCCACCACGTCGAAGGGCTGACCCCTGACCGACTGAAGGGCGTGATGGACCACGCCTGGGCCGGAAACGCCCACATTGATGACCCTTTCCGGCTCGCCCACCCCATGGAAGGCGCCGGCCATGAAGGGATTGTCCTCTACTGCGTTGCAGAACACCACCAGCTTGGCGCAGCCAAAGCCGCCCCGGTCAGCGGTGCGCTCGGCCAGCTCCTTGATGGTCCGGCCCATCATGGCCACTGCGTCCATGTCGATGCCAGCCTTGGTGGAGCCCACATTGACAGAGGAGCAGACAATGTCGGTGGTAGACAGGGCCTCTGGGATGGAGCGGATTAGGATGCGGTCCGCTTCTGTCATCCCCTTTTGGACCAGGGCGGAAAAACCGCCGATAAAGTTGACTCCCGTAGCCTTAGCGGCCCGGTCCAGAGCAGCGGCGAAGGGGGCGTAATTGTCTGTCCGGGCGGCGGCAGCTACCAGGGCAATGGGAGTGACGGAGATGCGCTTGTTGACGATGGGGATACCGAACTCCTTTTCGATGGCCTCCCCTGTGGCTACCAGCTTTTCGGCATAACGGGTGATCTTGTCATAGATGTTGTCACAGGCCGCCTTCACCTCGCTGTGGGCGCAGGAGAGCAGGGAGATGCCCATGGTAATGGTACGCACATCCAGATGCTGCTGGTCGATCATCTGGATGGTCTGCATAATTTCATGTTGATTGAGCATAGTTGAACTCCTTTTATGGTCCAGCTTGGACCTTTCAATAAAATCACGCCCCGCCTTCGCGCGGATTTCCTCTAGGGCAGACCTGGAGCGAAAAGGGGTCCTACATTCGTTCCGGTCCGTCCGCGCCGCGCCGCCGAACTCTGTTCGGCGCGGAAAGGACAGCGCAGGCCATTAGATCCGATGCATCGCGTTAAAAATATCCTCTCGCTGGATGCGGATGGACAGGCCCTGCCCCTGGCCGGCCTGGTCCAGAAGGTCGGACATCTCACCGATAGAGGCGCTACAGGCGGAGGTGTCCACCAGCATGACCATGGTGAAATATTCCTGGAGTACGGTCTGGGAGATGTCCAGAATGTTGATGCTGTGTTGGGCCAGCAGGGAGCAGACGGAGGCGGTGATGCCCACCCGGTCCTTGCCGATGACAGTGACGATAGCCTTCATGACGAATACTTCCTTTCATAGATACTATGTACGCGGAGAGAGGAGCGATTAGAGTGGAGATGTTTGATCTTCATGTACAACGCCTTACTCTTCACTCAGTTCATCGAGGGTCAACTCAAACCCATCTAAAAAGCGATCCATGAAGTACCGGAGAGCGGGGATCTGGTTTTGGCACAGGGCGGCGTAGGTCTGTTCCTTGGCCTTTTTGAACTCGTTGTTGCCCGCCTTGACCTCCTCCACACATTTGAGGTAGGCGGACAGCTTGTCCGCCGCCTTGACCAGGGCACGAACCTGGGGATCGGGGATGGTGAGGGCCTCGTCATAGGCGGGGCGCAGGTCCTCCGGAAGCATGTTCAGCAGCTTCTGCTCCGCCACCGCCTCCACCTGCTTATAGGCGGACTGGATGTCGGGGTTGTCGTACTTGATGGGGGTGGGCATATCGCCGGTGAGGATCTCACTGGCGTCGTGGTACAGAGCGGCCACCGCCACCTGCCCCGGATCGATCTGGCCCCCAAAGTAGCGGTTTTGGATCACCGCCAGGGCATGTGCCAGGACGGCTACCTGGTGGGAGTGCTCCTGGATGTTTTCCAGCCGGGTATTGCGCATGAGCCCCCAGCGGTTAATGTACCGCATCCGGGAGATCATGGGAAAGAAGTGATGGGACACATCTGGGCCTCCTTAATCAGCGATTTGAAACAAAATTGATTGTAACATAGGCGCCTGGAGATGTAAACTGCTCTTTGAGGGAGAAAGGAAAAAAGAGGCGGCTGCCGCCGCCTCTGCTTAGAGATTTATGGTTTTGCGCCCGAGCCCCTTCGCCGGGCACGGATCCCCAGGAAAATCAGGAGAAGGATCAGCGAGCCCCGGAGCATCCCGATAGCGGCGGCAAAATAACTGGCGTAGTAACGAAGCTCCGGATTTGTGAGGATCCAATACAGATAGCGCATTCCTCCAAACAGCCCCCAGGGGGATACAGAGGTGTGAGGGTTGAATACCAGCAGACTGATGGCCACCGCGGTCCACCCCATCCACAGCCAGGGATGCTTTTTACAAAGCAGCAGAGGCAGGCCCAGCAGCATGAGCCCCGCCCCAATCAGGGATACGAGCCCCATACCGCCCAGCACCAGGCCCAGCAGGCCCACGACCTCCAGGGCAGCTCCCGCCTTCTGGACAGGGGAGAACCCTCTCTGTTCCGCCGCATAAACCACCTGTGGCTCCGGGGGAGCGGGGCGTTCCCCCTCCCGTACCAGCTCGTCCACGCTGATCCCGAACAGATCGGCCAGCCGGATCAGCTTGTCCAGATCAGGTACCGCCTGTCCCGTTTCCCACTTGCTGACGCTCTGCCGGGATACGCCCAACTTCTCCGCCAGGTCCAGCTGGGACAGCCCACTGCCTGTGCGCAGCTCATAAATCTTTTGAGATAGCTCCATCCTGGTTTGCTCCTTCTGATTTTAGGTTTGATACAGGCCTGTTTTATGGTATGATTATAGAGGAACGAGGGACAAACGGCAACCAATCTCCCTTGGAAATTCGCGCAACCGGCGGTTGCGCGACTGGATTTTTTCGAAAGGAGCCCCATTATGGCCAAGAAAAACACCCGAAATACCAAGGGACGCATCATCGAAGCGGCCTGGCGTCTGTTTTACCGCCAGGGCTATGACGACACCACCGTAGAGGAGATCATTGCCGAATCAGGCACCTCCCGGGGGTCCTTCTACCATTATTTTGAAGGGAAGGACGCCTTACTGTCCACGGTGTCCTACCTCTTTGACCAGAAGTATGAGGAACTGATGGCTACCCTGGACCCGGATGGAAACCGCTTTGACCAGCTTATGTACCTGAACCGGGAGCTGTTTGCCATGATTGAAAATTCTGTCTCCCTAGACCTGCTGGCACGGTTATACTCCTCCCAGCTGATCACCCGGGGGGATAAGCATCTGCTGGACCACAACCGTACATATTACAGGCTGCTGCGGCAGATCGTCCTCCAGGGCCAGGAACGCGGGGAGCTGCGGGGAGATGTGACAGTGAACGAGATGGTACGGGTGTACGCCCTGTGCGAGCGGGCCCTGATTTATGACTGGTGCCTGTCAGGTGGGGACTACTCCCTGCTTCAGTATGGAAAGACCATGATGCCCCGTTTTTTCCGGGACTTTCGTGCGGAGGAAGAAAATTTGTAGAATTGTATAAAATTTTAATTCATAAAATGTATAGTAGATAAATAAAGCAATACCAGAGCTTTTATGAAATTCTATGGAAGCATATTCCGGAGTTTATTCTATACTCTGTTCTGTATTTTATTCTGTTCTGACTTGTGGTAGAATACCCATACTGCCCCATGGGGGACATCGCCTTTCCGGGGGGAGCCGGAAGGGCGGCTGTGTGTAGTAAGGGCGTAACTGCCAAAAGGAGAGAGCGTATGACCACTGAACAGATCTGTATTATGGCCACCATCATCGCGTACCTGTGTTTTGTCATCTTTACCGGGGTGATGATCGGCCGACGTTCCAAAAAGAGTGCCGAGGGCTTCTACTTAGGAGGCCGGGGCATTGGCCCTCTGGTCACCGCAATGAGCGCCGAGGCCAGCGACATGAGCAGCTATCTGCTGATGGGCATCCCAGGCCTGGCCTACTTGTCTGGTGTAGCCGATGCCAGCTGGACCGCGATTGGATTGGCTTTCGGTACTTATTTGAACTTCCTTCTGGTGGCGAAGCGGCTGCGCCGGTACAGCGTTCGCTTGGATGCCATCACCATTCCCAGCTTCATCTCCAAGCGGTATGGGGAGAAGAAGCCCGTCATCATGTGCATCTCTGCTCTTGTTATCCTCATTTTCTTTGTCCCCTATGTGGCCTCCGGCCTGGCGGCCATCGGAAAGCTGTTTAACAGCTTGTTTGGCTGGGACTATATGGTGGCCGTGGTCATCGGTGCCATCGTCATTATCAGCTATACCTCTGTAGGTGGCTTCAGCGCCGTGGCCACCATGGACTTGATTCAGTCCATCATCATGACCATAGCCCTGTGCATTATCGTCATCTTTGGCGTGGTCCAGGCGGGCGGTTTTGACGCCGTTATAGACCATGCCAAGACACTGCCCGGCTTCCTGAGCTTTGGCCAGACCTATAACGAGGCCACCGGTCAGGCCGAGCCTTACGGCCTGCTCCGTATCGTATCCATGATGGCCTGGGGCCTGGGCTATTTCGGGATGCCCCATATTCTGGTGCGTTTTATGGCGATCCGGGATGAAAACGAGCTGAAGCTGTCCCGCCGAATCGCCTCCACCTGGGTGGTCATCTCCATGGCTGTGGCTGTGTTCATTGGTATTGTGGGCCACGCCGTCTCCTCCGCCGGGCGTATCCCCTTCCTGGAGGGCAGCGCCACGGAGACCGTCATCGTCCAGCTGTCTAACCTGCTGTCCAAGTATGGCATCTTCCCCGCTGTCGTGGCCGGGTGTATCCTGGCCGGCATCCTGGCGGCCACCATGTCCACAGCCGACAGCCAGCTTCTGGCCGCCTCCTCCGCCTTTTCGGAGAACATCGTCCAGAATGTCTTTGGCGTCAAGCTGACAAATAAGCAGAACATGCTGATTGCCCGGCTCACTGTGGTGGTCATCGCCGTCATCGCCATCTTCCTGGCCGCTGACCCGGACAGCAACGTGTTTAAGATCGTATCCTTTGCCTGGGCCGGCTTCGGCGCTACCTTCGGCCCCGCTATGCTGTGCGCCCTGTTCTGGAGGCGGAGCAACCGGCAGGGCATCATGGCCGGCCTGGTGGTGGGCGCTGTGATGATCTTTGTATGGAAATTCCTCATCGCCCCCATCGGTGGCATCTTCAATATTTATGAGCTGCTACCCGCCTTTATCTGTGCTACCATTGCCATCGTGGTGGTATCCCTGTTGACGCCCGCCCCAGAGAAAGCGGTGCTGGACGCCTTCGATGACTATAATCAGTAACTATAATAAAACTTCCCGCTGCCAAGCAGCGGGAAGTTTTTATGTCAGTTTTCCTGTTCTTTGGGCTCCCCTTCGTTTTCTTGTCCCTCCTCGTCCCGCTTTCGCAACCAGGCGGATACCAGCAGGGTGATGGGGATGGCGGCGCCGAAGAGGATAATCTGAAGGGAGCGAGTGAAGTCCTTGCCCACAAACATCCAGGCGACGGCTCCGCCGTAGACCAGGGGGACAATGCAGCCTAGATACCAGTTGGAAGAGCCTCTGCCCCTTACCCAGGCCTGGATGACTACGGCGGCAAAGGCGAGGGTAAAAATGGCCCAGGAATTCACGACAAAACGCTCCTTTCAGCGGTGAAAAGTTACTCCAGATTCAGCTTGTTTTTCAAGATATAGCTGGTGCCCAGAAACATGAGGACGGTGGGGATTAGCAGCAGAGCGATGCCGGCCCATAGGGATAGGTGGCCGTCCAGATTTAGAGCCCAGTTCATCGGATACAGGGATAGGCGGTCCAGCACGTTCAGAATAAGGCTGCCCACGATGTCCAGTCCCATATAAGCAACCACGCTCATCAGTACCCGGTGGCGATGAAACAGGTGGCCAATCGCCATGGATAGATAGACCGAGGTGAATACCATGGCGAAAAATACCAAGATCATGACTAGAAATTCCACTAGGTAGAGAATGGAGTCAGGCTGTTCCATCAGCCCCTGGACGATCATCTTCCAAAAATCGAGATCAAAGAGATCGCTCCACTTTAAGGGCATCATCAAGAACAGGGCTAGCACTGCCACGACGGTATTGACTACGGTGACCACTAAAGCACACAACAACTTAGACAGTACAAGCTGCCATGGGTGGACTGGTAGGGTGTGCATCAGATATCCCTCGTCCCCCAGCAGACCACGGTAAAACCGGGTGAGTACGAACACGACGGAAGCAACAAACATGGAGAACATTACACCAAAAAATAGGGTGATGGAGATGATGGACATCCACTCCTGAGACACCACCCAGTTGGCTCCGCTATCGCTTGAGAAGGGTAGAGTGAAGCGGTTGATCAGGCCAATGATGAGAGCCGCTGGCCAGATGATGGAAAACTGTTTCCACATGGAGCGAAAGTCATATTTCAAAAGTTTGAACAGCATCAGTACAGGCCTCCTTCCATGGGTTGGGTCCGAAAGATTTCGCGGAACAGGGCGTCCACGCTCTTGCCCTGCCGCTCCCGGATGTCGTCCACTGTGCTGTGGAGCATAATCCTGCCACTTTTCAGAAAGATCACCTCATCCAGCACCTTCTCAATATCGGCGATCAGGTGGGTGGAAATCAGGACAGTGCCATCCTCGTTGTAGTTGGTCAAAATGGTGTGCAGGATAAAGTCACGGGCAGCCGGGTCTACCCCGGCGATGGGCTCATCCAGCAGATAGAGTCGGGCTTTCCGGGCCATGACCAGCACCAACTGGACCTTTTCCTTGGTGCCCTTAGACATGGACTTCAGCTTATCCTTCGGCTCCACGCCTAGACTGCGGCACATGGCGAGAGCCTTGTCATAGTCGAAGTTTTGGTAGAAATCTCGGAACAGGTCGAAAAGATCCACCGCACGCATCCAATTGGCAAAATACATCCGGTCGGGTAGATAGCTAACCATGGCCTTGGTTTCTGGCCCAGGGGCCTGACCGTCGATGGTCAGCCCACCGGTGGTGGGCTGGATCAAGCCGCACAGCAGCTTGATTAGAGTAGTTTTGCCACTGCCGTTGGGGCCAAGCAGGCCCACGATCCTCCCCTGGCCTACCTCTAGGTCCACGCCGGACAGGGCGGCCTTATGTCCATAGGCCTTCGACAGGCCGTGACAGACGATCAGTTTTTCGTTCATTGTGCCTCCTCCTTCAGCATCGCCGTGGCCTCTTGCTGGGAGTAGCCCAGCTCTGCCATGGCGTGATAGTATTGGTTGACGACCACATGGGCCTCCGCCCTCCGTACCGCATCCAGTATAGCGGTGTCTTGGGTGACCAGCCGCCCCGCCGTCCGGTCCGCCTTGGCCAGACCGTCCTGCTCCAGCTGGGCCAGGGCCCGCTGCATAGTGTTGGGGTTGACCCCCGCCTCCGCCGCCAGCTCCCGCACTGGGGGCAGCTTGCTCCCAGGGGGATAGACCCCGGTGATGATGCGCCGGGTCATTTGCTCGGCCAGCTGGAGCCAGATGGGCCGGTCGTCGTTGAGTTTCCATTCCATAGAGGCTCCCTCCTTGTACTATTGTATTAAGTGATTAGTACAATAATACATTCTGAGGGATTTGTCAAGCCCAAAATAAAAAATTTGTGTCTGTTCTGATTTGTTACCTATGTAACGGGTTTGTAGCCGCTTTGAAAGGAAATAGAGATGTTTTTCTGGGAGTAGGCGGTATAATAGTGTATCATGCCTGCATTTTCCCTTAGTCGAAGGCTTGGAAAAAGAGGGTCCAAACAGGACACGCCTTGTTTGATAAGGAGGATTACAATGAAACAATGGAAAAAACTGCTGCCCGCCCTGCTGTCGCTGGCCCTGCTGGTTTCCTGCGGACCGAAAAGGCCGGGCACCGACACCTCGGTCGGGGATGTGTCCGCCCCTGGCACGGCGGACCCCTTTGTATTCACCAGAGACAGCCTGCCCCGGCTGGATGGCTCCACCTCCACAGCGCCCATGGCCCAGGCCATGTGCGCGGTGCTGCTGGGGGAGGGGCGGGAGCAGGTGGCCGACCTGGTCCAGTTCTCCCGGACCACCCAGTCGTACCGAAATTTGATGGCAGGCGCCGCTGATTTGCTGTTGGCCGCCGAGCCGGCCCCAGAGGTGGCCCAGGAGTTGAAACAGGAGGGGGAGTGGCTGCTGACTCCCTTTGCCACGGACGCGCTGGTGTTTGTGGTCAACGAGGACAATCCGGTGGACAGCCTGACTACCGAGCAAGTGAGAAAGATATACACCGGCCAGATCACCAACTGGAAGGAGGTGGGAGGAGAGGACCTGGACATTATCCCCTTCCAGCGCAACAGCGAGGCTGGGAGCCAGACTCTGATGGAGAAGCTGGTTATGGGCGGTCTGGAGATGATGGACGCCCCGGAAGCCTGGGTGCCCGACTCCATGATGGGGCTTCTGGAGGCGGTGCGGGAATATGACAACTCACCCTCCGCCATCGGCTACACCGTGTACTACTACGCCAATGATATGGAGATGGCCAAGGGGCTGAAGGTGCTGACCATCGACGGGGTGTCCCCCTCGGCCGAGGCCATTCAGGCTGGGGAGTACCCATTTTTAAACCCCTACTATGTGGCCATGGCCAAGGACCGGCCCCAGGACGACCCCACCCATATACTGTATGACTGGCTGCTGGGGCCAGATGGCCGGCGGCTGGCGGAGGAGCTGGGCTATGTCCCCGCCTCTGACGCTGGGGAGCCCCTTATCCCGGTAGAGGTGGACTGGTCAAAGCTGGATGAGCAGGAAAAGCCTCTGCCTGATATTGGCGGCCGCTGGTATCAGGAGCGTGTGGAGCAGCTTCGCCCCAGCCAGGAGTATGGTCAGCTCGTCCCCTTCGAGGGGGCGGCGGGCTACTTCTCCTGGCAGGCGGACAACTGGCCGGAAACGCTGATAGGGCTGATGACCACTGGCGGCAAGGTGGTCATGGACCCGGTGTGTAGCGAGATCAGCCGGCTGTATTATACAGATGATGCCGGGGACAGCCAGACCCTTCCAGTGTGGGAGCTGGAGAAGGGGGACCCGGAGCGGGGCAGCCCCGGTAACGGCGCCCTTATCGCCCTGGCAGCGCAGGACGGGAGCTGGGTCACTGAATTTAGGTACTGGGGTGTTAAGGGAACTCCGGTGGGTATTTTCGCGGGGGATGGGCACAAGCTCTATCTGCTGCGTCAGGAGGATGGAACAGAGAAGGCCTCCTGGTCATGGGACCAGCTTGGCATCGCCCGCCCGGAGAGCTTCCCCTGGTTTACCGGCGATGCATATGAAACCGCCCAGTGGTACGATGGCGGATTTTTCCTGGGCTGCTGGGGAGAGAACTGGGATAAAGCCCTTTTTTTGGACCCGGAAACGGGAGAAGTGACCGCTCTGGCTGCTCAGGATTGGTATGATAGGATACAGAAGCGATATCAGGACACTCTCTGGTGGGACAGCAAAACAGACGGCCAGGGCCAGGTCACTCTCACCTATGGGACGGACAGCTTTACCTTCCCCTCCCCCCTGCCGGAGGAGGAATTTCCCTATGTGACCGGCGGGGACCGGGTGATCTTCAACGATACCCAGGGGGACCGGTGCGCTGTGTCCCTGCTGAACGGACAGGAGGTCCTGCCCGCCCAGGACGGCCAGGTAGAGGCCCTCCAGGGGGATGAGGCCAGCTGGCTGGCGGTGCGGAAGGACCAGGGCAGACAGTGGAACATCTACGACTGGAAAGGAGAGCTGTCCTGCACCCTGGAGGGGGAGGAGGACAGCTGGCTCTCCCTGTCCGGTCCCCTGCTGGAGCTGCGCTGCCGGAACTATACGGCCTATTATGAGCCGGAGAGCGGTACCTGTGTGTTCCGTACCTGGTTCTCCCTGGGGGACCGGGGCGGAGAGGCCCAGGAGCCCGCCGGCTGAGAATTGTAAATAATTTTTGAACCCTATTGCATTTTCCGCCTGACTGCGCTATCATATGGTTAGCACTCGGATATAACGAGTGCTAACCATTTTGTTTTCAAAAAATTTTTCATATACGGAGGCAGAAAATCATGGCAAAGAAGCAGTTTAAGGCCGAATCCAAGCGGCTGCTGGACCTGATGGTCAACTCCATCTATACCCATAAGGAGATCTTTCTCCGGGAGCTGATCTCCAACGCCAGCGACGCCGAGGACAAGCTGGCTTACAAATCGCTGACTGACGACACAGTAGAAGTAAAGCGGAAGGACCTGAAGATTACCATCGTCCCGGACAAGCAGATGCGCACCCTGACCATTTCGGACAACGGCATCGGGATGTCCAAGGAGGATTTGGAATCCAACCTGGGCACCATCGCCCGCAGCGGCTCCGGCCAGTTCAAGGCCGGACTGGCCGAAGACGACAAGGCCGCGGACAAGATCGACGTTATCGGCCAGTTCGGCGTGGGCTTTTACTCCGCCTTCATGGTGGCCGATCAGGTCACCGTTATCTCCCGTGCCTGGGGGAGCGAGGAGGCCTGGATGTGGCAGTCTGACGGGGCCGACGGCTATACTGTGACCCAGTGCGAGAAGGATGCCCCCGGTACAGATATCATCATGCATATCAAGGCCAGCGGCGAGGATGAGAACTACGATCAGTATTTGGAAACTTATAAATTACAGGAGATTATCAAGAAATACTCCGACTATATCCGCTATCCCATTGTCATGGAGGTAGAGGACTATAGGAGGAAGGACAAGCCCGCTGACGCCCCCGAGGACTACAAACCGGAATGGGAGACCGTCAAGGAGTGGAAAACTCTCAACTCCATGGTCCCCCTGTGGCAGCGGCAGAAGTCCAAGGTGAAGCCGGAGGAGTACAACGCCTTCTATAAGGAGAAATTCGGCGACTGGCAGGACCCCCTGGCCGTCATCCACACCAGTGCTGAGGGGGCTGTGACCTATAAGGCCATGCTCTATATCCCCGCCCAGACGCCCTACGACTTCTATACAAG
The DNA here is from genome assembly GCF_014287965.1 of Flintibacter hominis. Taxonomy (NCBI): domain Bacteria; kingdom Bacillati; phylum Bacillota; class Clostridia; order Eubacteriales; genus Flintibacter; species Flintibacter hominis. The sequence goes on from NZ_JACOPO010000001.1 coordinate 53,965, forward strand.
GGAGTATCAGAAGGGGCTCCAGCTCTATTCCTCCGGCGTGCTCATCATGGACAAGTGCGCCGACCTGCTGCCCGACCACTTCCGCTTCGTGCGGGGCGTAGTGGACTCCGCCGATTTTTCCCTGAACATCAGCCGGGAGGTGCTGCAGCACACCCGTCAGCTAAAGGTTATCGCCACCGCCCTGGAGAAAAAGATCAAGTCCGAGCTGCTGAAGATGCAGAAGGAAGACCGGGAGAAGTATGAGAAGTTCTGGGCCGCCTTCGGCGCCCAGCTAAAATACGGAGTGGTGGCGGAATACGGCGCTCACAAGGAGATGCTTCAGGATCTGCTGCTGTTCTGGTCCTCCAAGGAGGGGAAGAACACCACCCTGGCCGCCTATCAGGACCGCATGCCTGAGGACCAGCCTTACTACTACTACGCCTGCGGCGAGAGCGTGGACAAGATCGCCAAGCTGCCCCAGGTGGAGCGCATCCTGGACAAGGGTTATGAGATCCTGTACTGCACCGAGGACGTGGATGACTTTGTCATGAAGGCCCTGGGTGAGGTGAACGGCAAGCAGTTCAAATCTGTCAGCGATGAGGACGCCCTCCCCCAGACGGAGGAGGAGAAGAAGGCGGCCGAAGAGAAGGCCGAAGCGGGTAAGGATGTGCTGGAGGCGGTGAAGGAGGCCCTGGGCGACCAGGTGAAGAACGTCCGCGTCTCCTCTATCTTGAAGTCTGGCGCCTGCTGTCTGTCAGCCGACGGCCCTGTTTCTTTGGAGATGGAAAAGTATATGAGCAAGCTGGAGGGGAGCGACCACCCCAAGGCCGACCGGGTGCTGGAGCTCAACCCCGATGCCGCCCCCTTCGCCGCCATCAAGAAGGCGGTGGACGCTGGGGATAAGGATACTGTGGCCAAGTATGCCAAGCTGCTCTACGGCCAGTCCCTGCTGATGGCGGGCCTGCCTCTGGAGGACCCGGCGGAGTATGCCCAGATGGTCTGCTCTCTGATGGTCTAAGGACGAAACGATAAGAAAAAGCCAGCCATGGAGGTTTGCTCCATGGCTGGCTTTCTGCTGTTTGGAGGGCCCGTCAATTCACAGTCAAGTAGTCAGCGGACACATAGCCGATGGCGGCCTGTCCGGCCCGGTTGAGATAGAGGACCTGATACCACCCGGCCTCCTGGCCCAGAATTACCACACAGGTCCCGTTGTCCAGCCCGCCGATGACGGGCCGGTCGGAGCCTGGGCCAGAGCGGACGTTAAGACCCAGCTCCGCGTCAGTGACCGTGCCGGTCTGGGCAGCCTGTTGGCAGAGAACGGTACAGCTGGCGGACAGGCCGTTCCAGCTGGCCGTGATGGTGACAGAGGCGGTGCCTGTCCCAGTGTAAAGGTTGGTCACCGCGCCTTTGGAGGAGACAGGAGCGGCGGAGGGATCGCTGCTGGTCCAGGAGATCTCCGCTCCCTCCCAGGCCGGGGCGAGGGAGGCAGTGAGCGGGACGCTCTCACCGGACTTTAGAGTGACCTCGTTGTGGTCCAGGGTCAGCGTATACTGGCTGGGGTCGGGGAGCTGGGGCTCTATGGGCTCCTCAGGATCGACGGGGCCCTCTGGGTCCACCGGCTCCTCAGGCTCCACGGGATCTACCGGCTCCTCCGGGCCGGTGGGCACATCCTGAATGGGGGTATAGGTGAGGGCCTTATAGAGTAGGGCGGCCATCTCGGCACGGGTCAGATAGCCCTGGGGATCGATGCCGTCGCCCTTGCCGCTGATCACGCCTTGGGCGACCAGAGTGGCGGTATGTCCCTTGGCGTAGTCGGCGATCCGGTCACGGTCGGCGAACTGGTCCAGAACAGACAAGCTGGCGTCTGGGCAGTCCTTGCCCAGCAGAGGAAGGACCTGGCGCAAGATGGTAAAAGCCTGCTCCCGGGTAATGGGGGCGCCTGGAGAATAGGCGCCGTCCCCGGTGCCGGAGGCTAGGCCTACGCTCTGGCCCCAGGACAGGGCGGTATAGTAGTAATCAGTGGGAGCTACATCGGTGAAGGTGCAGTCCTGGGTGACGGCAGGCTTGCCCATGGCATTGTACAGCATCAGCATGAAATCGCCTCGGCGGATCTGGAGGTCACGGCCAAACTCAGTAGCGGAGATGCCGCCCACGATGCCGTGGGTGTAGCAGTAATCCACGGCGGTATAGGCCCAGTGGTCCTCCGTCACATCGGTATGGACATTGGTCATGGAAATTGCGATGGTCTGGGTCTTTCCGCCAGCAGAGGCGGTAATGGAGCCGGTGCCCCCAGTCTTGGAGGCGGTGAACAGACCGTTCTCATCCACGGTCCCCACGTCCCCCTCTGTGGTCCAGGTGACGGCGGTCCAGTCCCGGAGGGCGGTGCGGCCCCAGTAACTGCCGGTGACGGCCAGTTGGACCTGTTCTCCAGGCTCAACAGACAGAGAAGTGATGGGAGAGGCGCTGCCCTCCTTGGAAATGACCAGTTCAGTCAGGTGGTCCACCACATGGATCTGGGCCTCTCCCTCTATATCCAGGTCCCTGGAGCGCAGACGGAGGGTGTCGGTGCCGGCCCTGTCGCCGGCGGTGTATACCCCGTCCTCCACTTCGCCCAGGTCCTCCCTGGAGGTGATGGTCAGGTCACGGAGCTCTCGGTCCAGAAGGTTCAGCCCTTCGTCCAGCACAGCGGCATCCGGCAGGGTGAGGGAGGTGCCCGTCAGAAGGGTGAGGCCGTTTTGCGTCAGGGCCAGTTGGTCCGGCCGGCCGTCCCCCTCCTGGTCTGTGACCAGCAGCAGATAGGTGGCGCAGCTTCGGGGCTTGCCGTCAGAGGGCAGGTTGAGAACAGCGGGCCCCGTCTGTCCCGGCAGCCAGAGGGAGATGGCGGTGGAGCCGCCCCCATCCAGATTGACGGCCCAGACGCAGCCCCGCCGGATCATCTCCTCCGCCAGATCCTTCTGGGACAGGCCGGAGGAGTAGCCGGACTGGCGGCCATCCACGGCGTAGACCAGCAGAGTGCCGTCCTCCTTCATGCCCAGGGCGGTCCTGGGCTGACGGCCGTCCTTGGCATAGGTCCACTGGGATGAGTCGGTAAGCTGGCCGTCCCACACCATAATGTCCCCCACACCTCCGGCCCACTGGGCATGAGATAGGGCCTCGTTCTCGCAGGAGGTGGTCAGGGTGATCCGGTCGCCCACCTGGAAGGACTGAAAGACGGACAGATAGCCGGAGGCATCGGCGGCGGTAAGGATGTACTCCCCATCGCCAATGGCGAGGGGCTGGTCAGACTGGAGCAGCTCCGTCACCTCCAGCTCCAGGGTGCTATTGACCGTGAGGGGCTCGTCCTCCTCCATCAGAGCCATCCGTACATACCAGCCAGGGGTGGAGGTACGGGTGGACACAGCGGAGAAGTCCTGGTTGAGCAGGTAGATGCCCCCTGACTCGCTGCGCCATTTGTTCAGGTGGGAGGGCTTCACCGTGCTGTTGTCCCGCTGGTTGACCAGAGTGAGGGATACCGACGGCCCATCTACCAGGGAGACTTGACCATCGGTGATGATCATGGCGTCCTCGTGCTCCGGGCTGGACTTGTAGACACCGTCCTCGATGACGATGCCGATGGGCACGCCGGAGGCAGTGGAGAAGAAGTCGGTGTTTACCGCGCCTAGTACGTGGTAACCCAGCTCCTGGGCATAGGTGACAGCTCGGTTGATGGTAGCGGCGCCGTAAACGGTGCCGGCAGCCTGAAGCAGGATGGGGTAGGCGTCGCTGTCCTTCTCCAGCTCCAGGGAAAAGCTCTCCACCCGGCGCTCGCTGTTGTCGGTGATGGTGTTGCGGTAAGTCAGACCATCCACCAGGTCGATGGAGGTCTGCAGCTTCTGTTCCCCAGCGTGGGCATAGACGGTGGGGAGGGCCAGCGCCAGGGCTAGGACCAGGGCGGCCGCCCGGCGGGATAGGGATCTGACGGTATGTTTTTTCATGGGTACTCCTTTGTAATATGTAAACCGATTGAATATGGCCTATTATAGCAGACACAAAAATCGGATTCAATGGAAAAAGAAAGAAAGTTGCGGGAAAGGAGATGTTTACAAATCGTTCAGGATCAGATGGTTGAAAAAGGGATATTCTTGGTGTACAATAAATCAGTTGTACTAATATTGCGCAGGGAACGGAGGAAGAAGCCTTGGAGGATCGGCACAGCGCCACAAGGACGATCAGCGCCGTCATGGCCATCACTCTGCTGGGAAAAGTGATGGGACTGTACCGGGACCACCTGCTGGCCGTGCATTACGGTATGGGTATGGAGGCCAACGCCTTCTATACCGCCAGCCGAATCCCACGGGTATTCTTTGACGCGGTATTCGCCTCGGCCATCGCCGCTTGCTTTATCCCGGTGTTCAGCGAGTATCTGGAACAGAAGGGAAAGAAGGAGGCCTACCGCTTCGCGGGCTGCTTTATTACCATCATCGCCCTGCTCACCGGCGTTCTTACCTTGGCGGGGATGGCCTTTCCCCAGCCGTTGGTGGCCCTCTTTGCCGACTATGAGGACCCACAGACTACGGCCCTGGCAATTTCTTTGACTAGGACCATGTTTCCCACGGTTCTGTTTTCCGGCGTGGCCTTCTCCTTGGTCGGAGTGCTCCAGGCCCAGGACCACTTCACCGCCCCCGCCCTCATGTCCGCCCTATCCAACCTGGTTATTATCGCCTACTTTCTGTTTCTGGACCAGTCTATGGGCATCTATGGTCTGGCGCTGGCCTATCTGTTGGGCTGGTTCCTCCAGGGGGTGATCCAGGTCCCGCCGCTTAGGCGGCTGGGCTACCAGTATCGGCCGGGATTGGACTTCCGGTCTCCGGGGATGAAAAAGGTGTTTGCGCTGATGGGGCCGGTGATGGTGTCCACCTGGGTCCAGCCCATCAATCTGGTCATCAATTCCCGATTCGGTTCCCGGCTATACGGGGGGGCGGGTGTGTCCGCTATGGAGTATTCCACCAACCTGTATCTGGTTATTGCCGGTACCTTTATCCTGTCGATCACCAATGTGATCTTCCCTAAGCTGTCCCGGCTCACCGCCGGCGGACAGCAGGGGGATTTCCGGGATACCCTCCGCCAGACCGTCCACAGCAGTTTGTTTTTCGTACTGCCCATGGCCGCGGGGCTGATGGCGGTAGCCAGACCCCTGGTGTCCTTCCTCTACGGAGGGGGGGAGTTTGGGCAGCGGGCAGTGGAAGTCACCGCCAGCGCCCTGTCCTGGATATCCCTGGGCATGGCGGGCTATGCGCTTCAGAATATTCTAAGCCGGGCCTACTTCGCTCGGCAGCAGGGGAGAGGGCCCCTGGTAGCGGGCGCCCTGTCCATCGGGGTGAATCTCCTGCTGTGCATGGCCCTGGTCGGCCCGCTGGAGGTCCGGGGGCTGGCCATCGCCTCCGCGGTCTCCTCCACGGTGTACGCACTGCTGCTGATCGTTCCCATGGAGCGGGAAGGTCAGGGATTCCTGGACCGGGCCCTGTGCCTGGACTTCTTCAAAATGCTGGCTGCCGCCGCGGTTACGGGGCTGACCGCTTGGCTGCTTTTGGGATGGCTTGGATCGGTCCTGCCTGCCGGAAAGATGGGGGAGCTGCTCTCCCTGGCCCTGTGCGCCGGAGGCGGCGTGGCCGTCTATTTCGGCGTTACCCTGTCCATGGGCATGGAGGAGGCCGCCATGACGGCGGCCCTGATCAAACGTCTATTAAAGAGAGGATAAGGGATGGAACAGATGAAGCAAGTGTTGTCCGCCAGCCTGGTCTGGCGGTGGCTGACGGCGGTATGCCTGTGGTTTAGCCGCCAATGGGAGCGGAGCGGACTGGTCCAGTGGTTCCTCCACCCGGCGGGGTGGAATAGAGCCTCGTCCGAGCGGAGCGTCTTTTTTAAGCTCTGGTCCCTGGTGCGGAGGGGCCTGTGCTGGCTCTACGATAAGCTGAGGCTGGAAAAGCTCTTTGCCGGGAGCATCTTTACCAGAACCTGGCTGTGGTGCGCGATCCCGGTGGTGCTGGCCCCGATGCTGGCCGTGTCCCGCCCCTCTCTGATAACCATGGGGCTGGCGGCCATCGGCTATGCCTCTCTGCTGCTCAATTTGGTCCGGGACAGGGAGCGTCAGTTGGCCTGGTCCCCAGTCAACAAGTATATCATCCTCTACGCCGGCGTTTATCTGGCGGGCACTCTTTTCTCGGTGGACCTTGAGAGCAGCCTTCAGCCCGGCCTGCTGTCGGTGGCCTTCATTCTGTTCTCTATCGTGCTGTACAACGGGGTGACCAACCGAAACCAGTTGGACACGCTGGTGGCCCTGATGGTGCTGGCTGGGGCCATCGTGTCCGCTTACGGCATCCTCCAGTATATCTTCCGCTGGGGCTACCAGTCCGCCGCCTGGGTGGACAGCGATATGTTCTCCAGCATCCAGTTCCGGGTGCCCTCCACTTTGGAGAATCCCAATATGCTGGGGCAGTATCTGATCCTGCTTATCCCACTGGGGGGAGCCAAGCTGCTGGGGGCCAAGGACTGGCTGAACCGGGTCTTTTACCTCGCCTGCTGCTCTGTCATGTGCGTTTGCATGATCCTCACCTTCTCCAGAGGGGCCTGGCTGGGGCTCCTGTTTGCGGGGCTGGTCTTTGTCCTGCTCCTCAATCCCAGACTGCTCCTGCTGGCCCCCTTTGTCATGGTAGCCCTCTATTTCGTCCTACCGGATACGGTGATCTCCCGGTTTACCAGTATCGGAAACCTCACTGATAACTCCACCTCCTACCGGGTGTATATCTGGATAGGCGTACTGGCCATGCTGAAGGATTACTGGCTGTGTGGTATTGGGCCGGGGGACGGGGCCTTCAACATGGTCTATCCCGCTTACAGCTATAATACTATTGTGGCCCCCCACTCCCATAACCTATTCCTCCAGATGGTGTGCGACGCGGGTATCTGTGCCCTGGTGGTCTTTCTTCTTCTGCTGTTCAACTTCTTCCGGGATATGTGCTCTGCCATCGGCAAGGAAAAGAACTGGACCAGCCGGGTTCTTCAAATCGGCATTACGGCCGGAGTATGCGGCTTTATGGTCCAGGCCATGACGGATTACTCCTTCTATAATTACCGAGTCATGTTCCTGTTTTGGGCCTATCTGGCCCTGGGCGGCCTGGCTGCCCGGCGGGGGCAGCTCCCGGAGGGGAGGCTGCTGGTATGATCCGGGTGCTGAACATCATCAGTGATACCAATATCGGCGGGGCGGGCCGGGTCATCCTGAACTATTTGAGCTATGCCGACCGCTCCCAATATGAAACGATGGTGGCCATCCCCAGGGGAAGCATGTTAAAGGAGCCCTTGGAGCAGGCGGGCGCCCAGGTCTACGAGGTGGACGGCATGGCGGACCGCTCTTACCACAGGGACGATGTGAAGGTGCTCAAAGAGCTGATCAGGCGGATCAAGCCCAATCTGGTCCACACCCATGGGGCCCTGTCGGGCCGCATCGCCGCCAAGGGCCTCCATGTACCTGTGGTGTACAGCCGGCACTCTGCCTTCCCGGTCCCGGCCAAGATAAAGTATCCGCCCGGCCGCTGGGTCAACAAGCTGGTCAACGAGCACTTTGCCGACCATATCATCGCCGTCAGCCCGGCTACCCGGGACAACCTGACCGAGGGGGGGATTTCCCCCAAAAAGATCACCGTGGTGATGAACGGCGTGGCCCCGGTGGAGGAGACCGGGCCAGAGGACCGCGCCAAGCTCCGGCAGGCGCTTTCCATCCCTCCGGACACGGTGGTATTCGGCATCCTGGCCCGGATCGAGGACTATAAGGGCCACCTGTATTTGGTTCACGCCGCAAAGCTGTTAAAGGAGCAAGGGCGCAGCGGCTTCCGGGTCCTCATCGCCGGTACTGGCTCCTTTGAGGAAGATGTGGCCCGGGCTGTGGTGGAGATGGGCGTGGAAGACGTGGTCCAGATGCTGGGCTTCCGCGCCGACGTGGCCGCCCTGCTGAATATCCTGGACGTGCAGCTCAACGCCTCCTACGGCACCGAGGCCACCAGCCTGGCCCTGCTGGAGGGGATGAGCCTGGGCCTGCCCACCATCGCCAGCGACTACGGGGGAAACCCCTGGCTGGTGACCGATGGGGAGAACGGCCTGCTATTTCCAAGCCGAGACAGCCAGAGCATGGCCAAGGCCATGGCCCATCTGATGGATAGGCCGGAGGAGCGCCGGGAGATGGGCCGTCAGGCCAGAGAGCGGTTCCAAACCAGCTTTACCGGTCAGGTGTTTGCCAAAAATATTGAGAACGTCTACCAAGGCGTGCTGAAAGGAGATCCTCATGGAAGAAAATAAGTACAAATTCCGTCTGCGGCTCAATCTGTTTGATGGCGTCATTTTGGTGGTGGCCCTGGCGGTGGCCGCGGTCCTGCTGTGGATGGCCGTAAAGCCCCAGGCCGTTTCCAACGAGTCGTCAACTGCCGCCGCTACGGTCCGGTACACTATCCGCTTTCAGCGATGGATCGAAGGGACCGGCTCCATCATTCAGCCGGGGGACAAGCTGGTAGACAACATCAAGAACAACGAACTGGGCCAGGTGGTGTCCACCCAGGCGGTCCCCGCCCAGACACAGCTTCTGGACCAGGAGAGCCACAGCTATGTACTGGCCGACGTGCCAGGCTATGAGGATATCCTTGTAACGGTAGAGGCCCCCTGTACAGTCAGCGAGGAGGCGGTCATCCTGGGCAGCAATTTCCAACTGCTGGTGGGGTCCACCGCCTATATCCGGGGCGAGGGCTATATGGCCAGCGGCCCCATTATCTCCATTGAACGGGAGGGACAGGAATGAAGCTCATTGACCGGGAGGGCCGGCTGTTCGGCAAGATCAGTATTATCGACGTGCTGGTCCTGGCCGTCGTTATCGTGATGGCTGTGGCCCTGTATGTAAAGACGAATCACCGTGAGATCACCAGCACCACCACCTCGGACACCCCCTTTACTTACCAGATCCTGGTCAGCGGGGTCCGGGGCTATGTGGCCGACGCCATCCGGGAAAAGGACATGCTGTATGACGTGGACAACAGCAGCGGCGGTGCCCTGGGAGAAATCACTGACATTCAGGTGATGGAGGGGGCCAAGCTGGCCGAGTATGACGACGGCACCATGGAGATGACTCCCGTGGAGGACGGCGTCAACCTGCTGCTTACCGTAGAGGGCAGGGGCATCATCAGCGACGGCCGCTATCTAGTCAACCGGGTGTACGACCTTGGTGTCAACTCCGCCCGCAACTACCACACGCCCTATGCCCAGTTCACCGGAACAGTGGTAGCCATCGATTGAATATGACCTGGAGAGGAGGGACCCAATGAAGATCCTCATGGCCACCATGGGCATGAACATCGGTGGGGCGGAGACACATATCCTGGAGCTGTCCAAGGAGCTGAAGCACCAGGGGCACGATGTTATCATCGTATCCAATGGAGGTGTCTATGTGCCGGAGATCGAGGCGGCCGGCATCCGCCACTACCAGGCGCCCATGCACCGCCGGGGCTTTCGAGAGATGCGCCGTTCCCGGACCATTCTCCGTGACATCATTAGCAGGGAGAGGCCAGACGTGGTCCATGCCCATGCCCGGATCCCGGCGTTCCTGTGCGGCAGCCTGCAAAAACGGATGGGGTTCCCCTTTGTGACCACTGCCCACTGGGTCTTTGATACCAGCGGCATCCTGCGCTATCTGACCAACTGGGGCCAGCGGACCGTGGCGGTGTCCGAGGATATCAAGGAGTACCTGATCCGGGAGTACGGTCTGCCCCCGGAGCATATCTCTGTGACCATCAACGGCATCGATACAGAGAAGTTCTCCCCCGCTGTTTCGGGGGAGCGGGTCATCCGGGAGTTCGGGCTGGACACCTCCCGGCCCATCCTCTCTTATGTCAGCCGGATGGATGCCGACCGGGCTCTGGTGGCCCGGCAGCTCATCCAGATCGCTCCGGAGCTGGATCGGGCGATTCCCGGCATCCAGCTGCTCATCGCCGGGGGCGGCAACGTCTTTGACGAGCTGAAGGCGCTGGCCGATCAGACCAACCAAAGGCTGGGCCGCAACTGTATTACCATGACAGGCCCCCGGACAGACATCAACGAGATCGTGGCCGCCGGCGACCTTTTTGTGGGGGTATCCCGGGCGGCGCTGGAGGCCATGTCCGCCGCCAAGCCTGTCATCGTGGCGGGCAACGAGGGTTATCACGGCCTGTTTGGCCCGGACAAGCTGGCCGAGGCACAGGCGGGCAACTTCTGCTGCCGAGGCCTGCCTGTGTCGAGACCGGAGACCTTGCTGGCCGACGTGTCTGCGGCGTTCTCCCTGACGTGGGAGGAGCGGGAGCGGTTGGGGGCCTATGGCCGCCAGGTCATCTTTGACCACTATTCCGTCCGCCGCATGGCCAGCGACTGTCTAACCATGTATGAGCAGGTCCGCCGCCGGAAATATCGGGTGGTTATGAGCGGCTACTACGGCTTTTCCAACGCTGGGGACGACGCCATTTTGGAGTCCATCCAGCAGGCCATCCATGAGGCCAGCGACGAGGTGGCCGTCACCGTCCTGTCCAATGACCCGGACCTGACCCGGCGGCAGTACGGGCTGGATGCCATTCCCAGATTTCGAATGTGGCGGGTATTCTCCGCCCTGCGCCGAAGTGACGCCCTGCTGTCCGGGGGAGGAAGTCTGCTCCAGGACACCACCTCCACCCGGTCCCTGTTTTACTATCTGTCTGTCATCCGCTGCGCCGAGCTGCTGGGCAAGCCGGTGATGCTGTACGCCAACGGTATCGGTCCGGTCCATAAGCCGGCCAACCGCCGGAGGGTGAAGCGGGTGGTGGAGCGGGCCGCCCTGGTCACCCTAAGAGACCACAGCTCCGCCAGGGAGTTGCGGGACATGGGCGTGACGCGGGACGATATCAGAGTTACCGCCGACCCGGTGTTCCACCTGGCTCCTGCGGGGGAGGCGCGGTGCGCCCAGCTTCTGTCCGGCACCGGCATTCCAAACGGCAGGCCTTTTGTGGCGGTGTCCGTCCGTGGCTGGCCCGGTACGGGAGAGTTCCCCAGGGAGCTGGCCCGGCTGTGCGACCACCTGCACCAGGCCCATGGTCTGGAGATGCTCTTTTTGCTCATGCAGCCCGATAAGGACCGGGAGGCCACCCGGCAGGTGAGAGAGCGGATGAGCACTCCCTCCTATGTGCTGGATGCTCCCTGTACCCCACGGGAGCTGATGGGGGTGCTGGGGAAGGCGAAGCTCTGTCTGGCCATGCGCCTGCACACCCTGATCTTCGCCGCCCGGATGGCGGTACCCTCCATGGGACTGGTCTACGACCCCAAGGTGGACAGCTACCTGCGGGAGCTGGACCTGCCGGCGGCCGGAAATGTAGACCAATTTGACGGAGGAGAGGCCATCCGCCGGGCGGACCAGATGCTGGCCGACTACGACGGGGTATTGTACCGGCTGAAGATACGATCCGGGGAGCTGGCACAAGAGGCCAGAGAGAATGAGCGGCTGCTGCTGAAGCTGCTGGAAGAGAGTAAGCGGTAAAGACAGCGGGGGTCGGGCCTGTGTCCCAGCCCCCGCTTTTTGAAGGGAACGCTATGGAATACTACTTTGCCCCTATGGAGGGCATCACCGGCGGGGAGTTCCGCCGGGTCCACCACCGACACTTTTTCGGGGTGGACAAATACTATATGCCCTTTATCAGTCCCACCAGGGAGCACCTGTTCACCCAGCGGGAGCGGCGGAATATGGACCCGGAGGTCAACCGGGGCATCCCGGCAGTCCCTCAGCTTCTGACCAAAAGCGCCGAAGACTTCCTCTGGGCGGCTAATGCTCTGGGAGAGATGGGATATGAGGAGGTCAACTTGAACCTGGGCTGCCCCTCCGGCACCGTGGTAGCGAAAGGAAAAGGAGCGGGGATGCTGGCCCATCCTGAGGAGCTGGACCGATTTTTAGATCAGGTATTTGGCGGCGTCCGGGTGAAGGTGTCGGTCAAGACAAGGCTGGGTCTGGAGTCGCCGGAGGAGTTTGGACCTCTCCTGGAGATATTCGAAAAATACCCCCTCCATCTGCTCATCATTCATCCCCGTGTGCGGAAAGATTTTTATTCCGAGCCTGTTCGGATCGAGGCATTTTCCAGGGCGCTGGAGATGTACAGCGGGCCTGTGTGCTACAATGGCGGGCTGGTGACGGCGGAGGGATGCTGCCGTTTTCAGGAGCGATTCCCCCAGGTGGATCGGGTAATGATCGGACAGGGGCTGCTGGCTGACCCGGCCCTGGCGGCCAAGGCCAAGGGGGAACCGCCGCCGGACAGGAAAGTTCTGCGGGCCTTCCACGACGAGCTGTATCAGACCTATTTGGAGGCCTTCGGCAGCCAGCGCAATACGGTGTTCCACATGAAGGAGCTGTGGAGCTACCTGTGCCGTCTGTTCGAGGGCGGGGACAGACTGTTCAAGGACATCAGAAAGGCCCAGAACAGCAGGGACTATGAAGGGGCGGTGGCCCGTGTCTTTGGGGAACTGCCCCTGCGCAAGGACGCGCTATGGGAATAAAAGGGGGCCGCGCCAAGTTGGCGCGGCCCCCTTTTCGTCTTTTTTTACAAAAGGGATAAGACACTGTTGTCTCCAAATTCTAGGACCCGGATGGTCCTGCGCAGGTGGGACTCCATGGCCAGCCGGGTGCCCTGGGGGTCCCGATTCCGGAGAAAACTGGTAATCAGGGCGTTGTCCTGGATCACCATATCGGGCAGAGAGGGGTAGGAGCCCACCATCCGCCAGGTGGAGGTGACCGCCCGGTTGAGGATGGGCACGAGTTGCTCCATGAACTGGTTGTGGGAGGCCGCCACAAAGGCGTGGTGGAAGTCCACGTCGGCGCTGTCCCAGTCCCTGCCGGAGCGGATCCGCCGGGCAACCTCGTCAGCACAATGGAAGATGTGGTCCAGCTCCTCCTGAGTGCCCCGATGGCAGGCCAGCATGGCGGTAGTGGGCTCGATCATCAAACGAATCTCGAACAGATCCTGGAGGCGAACCTGGACCGTTTCCAACTGGGGCAGGCCAATATCCTGGCTGATGGTGGTCCGTGGTGCTACAAAGGTGCCCAGCCCCCGCCGTACCTCCACATAGCCCTGAGCGGCCAGGAAACGCACCGCCTCCCGGACAGTGGTGCGGCTGACCCCGAACAGGGCGCACAGCTCCGTTTCGTTGGGGAGCTTGGATCCAGGGCAAAGCTCCGGGTCGGAAATAATCATCTGGAACAGACGGTCAGCGGTCTGGTCGGTCAGTTTTTTTGATGTAATCCTAGCCATAGACCCACTCCCCCGTTAAAATATACAATGATTATGCCACAGATGTAGAATTTTTGCAAGCCTCTTGACATACTACATCTTAAGATATATTATGACATCATACAATAAGTAATAAAATAATATGTCTAAAGGGAGGGGGCAACAATGGACAGAATGGAGTGGCTGGAGCAGAGCCGCTTGACCGTAGTCGTGGGATACAGTGGCAGCGGAAAGACAGAGTTCTCCGTCAATCTGGCCCTGGCCCTGGCCCGGCAGGGAAAGCGGACTGCCCTGGCCGACATGGATGTGGTCAACCCTTACTTCCGCTCCAGGGAGCGGAGAGATCTGCTCTCCCACGAGGGGGTGCGGCTCATTGCTACCTCCCAGGCATGTGTGGACGCCGACGTGCCGGCCATGCCGGCGGAGGTGAACGTTCTGTTCCAGGATCAGGACCTCTGGGGTGTGCTGGATATCGGCGGGGGCGGCGTAGGGGCACGGGTACTGGCCCGATATCGGCCGCAACTGCTGGGGTCCCAATGCCGGGTCCTATTTGTCCTCAACGCCCGCCGGCCTCAGACACGAGACGTGGAAGGAGCTCTGGCCAGTCTGGAGGAGATCCAGGCGGTCACCGGATTGAGAGTGACCGGACTGGTAGACAACACCCACCTGTGCCGGGAAACAGAGCTGGCCGACCTAGAGGCGGGAGCGGCCCTGGTCCGAGCGGTTTCCAGCCAGACCGGCCTGCCGGTGGTATGCCATGTGGTCCAGGAGGAACTGATCGACCAGGCAGAGGGGATGCCGGGCCCCCTGTTCCCCGTCCGGCTGTATATGAATAGACCATGGGAAATGGATGAATAAAAAGGAGGAGTGTCCCTATGCAAGCAAGATTGACCTTTGACCGGGACCGGTGTAAGGGCTGCGAGCTGTGTATTTCCGTCTGTCCCAAGCACATTTTAGCCCTGGATATGACCTCGGCCAATGTGAAGGGCTATCACCCGGCCGGAGTCACCGACCTGAGCCAGTGCATCGCCTGCGCCAGCTGCGCCAGGATCTGTCCAGACTCGGTGATTACTGTGGAAAAAGAGTAAGGGGGAAGAAGAAAATGGCAAAAGAACTTTGGAAGGGGAACGAGGCCATCGCTCAGGCGGCTATCCGAGCCGGCTGCGACTGCTTCTTCGGATACCCCATCACACCCCAGAATGAGATACCGGAATATATGTCCCTCCATATGCCCAAACTGGGCCGGGTCTTTGTCCAGTCTGAGTCAGAGGTAGCCGCCATCAACATGGTGTACGGCGCCGCCTCCTCCGGTAAGCGGGCCATGACCTCATCCTCCTCTCCGGGCGTCAGCCTGAAGCAGGAGGGCATCAGCTACCTGGCCGGCGCGGAGCTGCCCGCCGTGATTGTTAACGTGATGCGGGGCGGCCCCGGCTTGGGGTCCATCCAGCCCTCCCAGGCCGACTACTACCAGGCCACCCGTGGCGGCGGGAATGGCGACTACCGCACCATCGTTCTGGCTCCCTGCAACATCCAGGAGGCTGTGGATTTGACACAAGAGGCATTTGACTTGGCCGACTGCTACCGCAATCCAGTGGTGGTGCTGGCTGACGGTATGATTGGCCAGATGATGGAGCCCATCGAATGGCACGATATCCCCAAGCGGGAACTGCCCCCCAAGGACTGGGCGGCAAGCGGACGAAACGGAAGGGCCCACAACAACTTCGTTACCTCCCTGTTCATCGAGGCCCAGGCCTGCGAGGAGCACGACCTGGCCATCCAGGCCAAGTATGACTTGATTGAGGAGCGGGAGATCCGCTGGGAGGAGAAGAACACCCAGGACTGCCAGGTGCTGCTGGTGGCCTATGGCACGCCCTCCCGCATTGCCATGTCCGCCATCGAGCAACTGGCGGAGCGGGGCGTCAAAGCCGGTCTGTTCCGACCCATTACCCTGTGGCCCTTCCCCTATGCGGCGCTGAAAAAGGCAGCCAGTCAGGCCAGCGTCCAGGCTGTGCTGACCGTGGAGATGAGCCTGGGGCAGATGGTAGACGATGTTCGTCTGGCTGTCGAGGGGGAAAAGCCTGTTTATTTCGAGGGCCGTGCCGGCGGCAGCATTCCCACGCTGACCCAAATCGTGGACGCGGCCGAACGGGCGCTGAAGGGAGGCAAGTAAGATGACGACTGTATATAAAAAGACTGCCGGCCTCCAGGATACGGAGCTGCACTACTGCCCTGGATGCAGCCATGGCATTGTACATAAGCTGATTGGTGAGGTCATGGAGGAGCTGGGCATTATCGACAGCACCATCTGTGTGTGCCCTGTTGGCTGTTCTGTCTTTGCGGGCAGTTACTTCGCCTGCGACGCTGTCGAGGCCGCCCACGGCCGGGCTCCCGCTGCCGCCACCGGCATCAAGCGGACCCACCCGGACCAGCCTGTGTTCACCTATCAGGGGGACGGCGACCTGGCCTCTATCGGCGCCGCTGAAATCGTCCACGCCGCTATGCGGGGCGAGAAATTCACTACCATCTTTATCAACAACGCCATCTATGGCATGACGGGCGGCCAGATGGCGCCCACTACCCTGATCGGCCAGCGGGCCACCACCGCGCCCATGGGCCGGACAGAGGAACTCCACGGCAAGCCCATACGGGTGGCTGAGATGCTGTCCACTCTGGACGGCCTGGTATACGCGGAGCGGGTGTGCGTGGCCGATATCCCCAACATTGTCAAGGCCAAAAAGGCCATCAAGAAGGCATTTACCAAGCAGATGAACAACGAGGGCTTCACCTTCGTGGAAGTGCTGTGTGCCTGCCCCACTAACTGGGGCATGACCACCCTGGATGCTAACCGTTGGGTGCTGGATAAGATGGCGGAGTATTATCCTTTGGGCGTCATCAAGGAGGTGGCTGACCAGTGAAAAAGGAGATCGTGATTGCCGGCTTCGGCGGTCAGGGCGTTATGTCCATCGGCAAATCTTTGGTAGAGGCCGGATTGGAGGAGGGGCTGGAGGTTTCCTGGGTCCCGTCCTACGGCCCGGAGATGCGGGGCGGTACCGCAAACTGTTCTGTCATCATGTCCGATGAGCCTGTGGGCTCCCCCATCGTCTATCACCCCACGGAGCTGATTGCCATGAACGGCCCTTCTTTGAAGAAGTTTGAGGACGAGGTGGTCCCCGGCGGCACCGTCTTTTTGAACAGCTCCATTATCAAGGAAAAGGTGGACCGGGAAGACCTGCGTGTTATCCAAGTCCCCTGCGACACCATTGCCAACGAGCTGGGCAACGGAAAGGTGGCCAACATGGTTATGCTAGGCGCCTATATCGCCGCCACCGGCGCCCTGAAGGCGGATACTCTGCGGGAGATGATCCGGCAGATGTTCACTGGGCCTAAGGCCAAGCTGGTGGACCTGAACATGACCGCTTTGGCCAGGGGCATGGAGTGCGTCTGAACTGCGAAAATCGAAGAGAGGAGCGGGACCTCTGATGAGGTCCCGCTCCTCTTTTAATGTTAGGGGAGGGAGGGCTTAGAACTTGTCGTACAGGGCGCGAATCAGGATGATGGCCTCCTCCACGGTGGTGTTGGCCACAGGAGCGACGCCGTCGCCCTTGCCGCTCATCAGACCATTATTGGTCAGCTTGGCCACAGCGGGCTTGGCCCAGTCGGCAATCTGGTCCACATCGTTGAACCGGCTGGCATCCACCTGGGTGCTGGTGTCGGTCAGGGTGGTAGAGTCATTGGCCTGGTCCACATACTCAATGACCTTGTTCAGCATGACACAGATCTCCTGGCGGGTGATCTTATCGCTGGGGGCGAAGATACCCTCGCCCTTGCCGGAGGTGACGCCAGCGGCCACAGCCTTCAGTACCATGGGATCGCTGGTGTCGGTGAAGGACTGGGTAGAGGGGGTGATCTCCTTGCCGGTGGCCTCTTCAATCAGGTTGACAGCCAGCTCGGCAAACTGCAGGCGGGTGATCTGGTCCTGATACAGGCCCTCGGTGCGGTCGGTGATTAGCTTCTTGTCCTTGGCATCGGCGATGAGCTCGGCAGCCCAGGCGGAGGGCTGTTGTGTGCCGGGCGTGGGGTCGGCAGGCTGGGTGGAGGTGCCGGGTACATTCAGGGTGTAGGTCTTGCTGGAGCGGGAGAACTGGCCGCCGCTGGCCTCTGCCTTGACGGTGTGGCTGCCGCCGCCCAGAGCGGCCAGGTCGAGCTCATAGTAGTAAGGGGCCTGGGTGCTGGTGTGGACCAGCTTATCGTCCACATAGTATTTGACTGTGTTGGTCTTCTTGCCGGGGAAGCTGACATAGGAGGCCAGCTTCAGTGTGCTGTCGCCAGCGGAAAGGGCGGTCTTGTCCAGCGTTTCCCAGCCGGTGGCGGAGCCGTCCACCTCATCCAGATAGGCGCCGTTGTTGCGGATGGCGTTCTGATAGGTGGAGGACACGGAGGAATTGCCGTTGAGCATATACTTAAATCCGCTGTCGGGGTCGGCGTTGAAGTAGAACACAGCCTTTACCTGGGGATAGACCATGTTGATATAGGAATAGAACCAGTTAAGCTGCTCCACGGCGAAGGAGGTCAGGTCGGTGCCGGAGCTGTTGCGATAGGCAAAGCCGCACTCGCTGACCATAACGGGCTTGTTGTGGGACACGGCCAGGTCGATGATAGGCTTGATGGTGACCATGGGGTCATGGTCATAGATGCCAAGGCCGTAGTAGGCGTCATTGCCGTAGCCGGTATAGTCAAAGCTGTAAGAGGAGGTGCCGCTGTAACCGGCATAGTTGGTGTTGTGATAGGTGGACATACCGACCCAATCCACATACTGGTCTCCGGGATAGAAATCGGCAATGGTCCGGTTCCGGTTGCTGATATTGTCCGGGGAGAAAACCATCTGGATGTTGCTGTACCGGCTGGCGGCGTCGGCCACCTTGCGGAAGGCCTGGATATAGGTAGCGGGGTCACAGTCGGACCAGTTGTTCATCTCGGCGCCCACCCGGAGCAAGACAGTGGCATCCAAGCTGCCCAGAGCCCGTAAGCTTTCCTCAATATAGCTGTCAGCGGACAGAACGGCCTGGGCTCCGGCGGTGCCCTCAGGGCTGAAGTTCCAGGCAAACTCGATGACGCCGCCGTTTGCCGCCTCCCGGAAAGCGGGCGAGCAGTCCATGTAGTAGTCGATCCAGTAGTCCACAGAGTAGCTGTCACCGAAGGTGACATAGATCAGAGAGGCGGAGCCGCCGGTGGTGGAGCTGTCCGCCGGGGTGCCATACCAAGTCCCGGTCTTGGGGCCTACCGCATAGGGGGAGGCGCTGTCGTCGCTCTGGGCGTAGATGGTGACATTCTGGGCGGCTTTCAGGTAAGCCATCCGAGCGTCCACGTTGAGCAAGGTATCCTTGTAACTGCGAATGTTCTGGTCCAGCCAGCTGGCAAAGGTGCGCTGCCGTTCCAGCCACAGGATAGCGCCATCGATGTCGCCCTTCATCTCACAGGCCCAGGAGGCCCGGCCAGCCTTGGGCTCTAGGTTGTAGCACACATCCTCGCCCAGGCCCAGGGGCATCAGCAGGTCATAAGTCTGCTGGGCTACGGAGATGACTTGTTCAGGGCTCTTGGCAGCCACAGCCTCATCCCAGGCGGAGTGGAGCTTCCAATAGGCGGAAGGGTAGGTGAAGGCAGAGGCGGTGAAGCACATGCCCGTCACCATGACTGCCGCCAGAGCGGCGGACAGCAGTCTGCGCATGTTTTTTTTCATCTAAAATTCCTCCCTTATCC
Organism: Flintibacter hominis; assembly: GCF_014287965.1. Classification (NCBI taxonomy): domain Bacteria; kingdom Bacillati; phylum Bacillota; class Clostridia; order Eubacteriales; genus Flintibacter; species Flintibacter hominis. The sequence continues at coordinate 72,993 of NZ_JACOPO010000001.1, forward strand.
ATTTTTACCGCGCGCAAGGCGGCGCAGATATACTTAAATTATAATGTAAAAAATATTTTTAGACAATAGGGCTGGCCGCATAGGGAGAAAATCCTCCCTATTGCGGAAGAAAAACACGGGGATCGGATTGTGAACTTTTCGTGAAAAGGCTGGACAGAAAAGCTGGGTTGGATTATGATATATTCTGCTACAAAATGGAGTTTTACCACGTATTTTCTCCAAAAGAGGGAAAATACAGGGAGGTTAGTCAATGCGAGGTTCCTTTTTCGGGGGAGTACACCCCGTTACAAGAAAAGAGCTTACCCGCCGCAAGCACCTGACCCAGCTGGACCGGCCGCCGGAGCAGGTGGCTATCCCGCTGCGTATGAGTGCCGGAGAGGAATCTGTCCCTCTGGTCAAGCCTGGGGACCTGGTGGAGGTGGGACAGCCAATCGCCGGCCCGGGACCGGGCGGCGCGGCTGTCCATGCCAGCGTATCCGGCCGGGTTTCGGCGATCCGGGAACAGCCCCACCCCTGGGGCGGACAGTCGGTGGCGGTGGTGATCCGTAACGACGGACAGGATACCCCCTGGTCTGGCCGGCCAGAGCCGGTCATTTTGGAGGAGGTCACGCTAGATCTGCTGCTGGACCGGGTGCGGGAGGCTGGCGTCGTGGGCATGGGGGGCGGCGCGGCCCCCACAGTCCAAAAGCTGGAACAGGCGGCCGGAAAAGTGGACACTGTGATCATCAATGGGGCGGAGTGCGAGCCCTATGTCACCGCGGATCACCGGCTGCTGCTGGAGCGCAGTGACCAGATCTTACAGGTCACTCAGGTCCTGGCCCGCTGCCTGGGGGCCCATCGGGCGGTGGTGGTTACCGAGGGTGACAAGCTTAACGCCGCCGAGGTCATTGAGCGCCGCCTTCGAAAACGGGGCGGAAAAGTGGAACTACGTACCCTTCGGACCCGCTATCCTCTGGGGGGAGAGAAGCAGATCATCCAGACCGTCACCGGCCGCGAGGTCCCACTGGGGAAGGCGGCCTGGGAGGAGAAATGTCTGGTGCTGAATGTGGCCACGGTCTTTGCCATTCAGGAGGCCCTGGTGAAAGGAAAGGCCCTGACCCACCGGGCTGTGACGGTCACCGGCGGAGCGGTGGTCCGGCCCCGGAATCTCTGGGTGCCGATCGGCACACCGCTGCGCGTTCTGTTGGAGTCCGCGGGGGGGCTGCGGGAGCGGCCTGAGCTGATCCTTACCGGCGGCCCTATGATGGGGGTAGCCCAAGAGGACCTGGAGGCCCCCGTTGTAAAAAATACCAACTGCGTCGTCTGTCTGACGCAGGAGGAGCGAAGACGGGATGGGCCAGAAGGGGTATGTATCCGCTGTGGGAAATGCGTGGCCGCCTGCCCCATGCACCTGGCGCCTATGTTTATTGCCCGTGCCCTACGTCAGCGGGAGTGGAGGCAGCTGGACCGCCTCCATGTAGAGGACTGTATCTCCTGCGGCTGCTGCTCCTATATCTGCCCGGCCCAGATTCCGCTGGTGGATCTGGTACGACAGGCAGCGGAGCATGTGGGAAGGGGGGTGGACAGCCATGGGGCCTGATTTGATGCCGGTCCGGCGGATGTCCCCCCAGCTGCGGCAGCCGGCCAATACGCGGGCCATGATGGTGGATGTGATGGTGGCTCTGGTGCCGGCGCTGGCTATGGGAGTCTTTATGTTTGGCGTCCGGGTGCTGGTGCTGGCTGCGATCTCTGTGGCCTCCTGTGTCCTGTTTGAGTTTCTGTACCGCCGGATGGTGGGGGAAAGCGACTCCGTCCGGGATCTGTCCGCCTGTGTCACCGGGCTGCTGCTGGCCATGAGCCTGCCGGCCACCGCCTCATACTGGGTGCCAGTGCTGGGCGGGGCCTTCGCCATTGTGGTGGTCAAACAGTTTTACGGCGGCCTGGGCAAGAACTTTATGAACCCGGCCCTGGGGGGACGGATGCTGCTGGCCACCTTCCCCATGCTGATGACCAACTGGTCGGAGGCTATGGACCGCCTCCCCCTGCTGGGAGTGGACGCGGTGTCTGCCGCCACGCCTATGTCTTACCTCCACCAAGGAGTCCTGCCTCCTCAGGAGCTGTCCCAGCTTCTGCTGGGCCAGAGGGGGGGCTGCATGGGAGAGGTATCCGCCTTTATGCTGCTGCTGGGGGGTGGCTATCTGTTGCTGCGGCAGGTCATATCCCCCCGTATCCCTCTGGCCTATTTGGGAACAGTCGCCCTGCTTACCTTTTTGTTTCCACAGGGAAACGACCCGGTCGCCTGGATGCTGGCCCAGTTGTGCGGCGGCGGCCTTCTGTTGGGCGCCTTCTTCTTCGCCACCGACCCGGTTACGTCTCCGGTGACACCCAGGGGGCAGCTGATGTTTGGCGTGGGGTGTGGTCTGCTTACCGTGTTGCTGCGCTACCACAGCTCCTACCCCGAGGGGGTGGGCTGGGCTATTCTGACTATGAACTGCTGTGTCTGGCTGCTGGACCGGGCGGGGATGCCCAGGCGTTTTGGAGAAAAGAATCTGGCCGCGGTCCAAAGCTGGCTGGGTCGGTTCCGGGCCCATATGTCTGATATCAAATTTGTCAAACCTCAATTCTCCCTGTTCACCAAGGCGCTGCAGGAGGGCAAGATGCCCGGTGAGGCCCATCTGGACCAGATTCGGTCCCAAGCTGTCATCCTAAGCCGCCTGGGGGTGGTGGTGCTTGCTGTGGGTGTGATGATTTTCGGTGTGCACCGCTATACAGACCTGGATACTGTCCGGGCGCAAAATAGGGAACAGAGAGAACTGCTGGCCCAAGTTATGCCTCAGGCTTCCTTCAGTTCGGAAACACCCTATCGGGCCGCCGGCGCTCTCAGTATCCTGGGTGGGTACAGCGGGGAGAATGAACTGCTTGGCTATTGCGTGGAGGTCCAGTCTCAGGGCTTCGGCGGCCCCATCACTATGGTGGTGGGAGTGGACTTGGACGGCAAGGTTACCGGCGTGGCCGTCACCGACCACCGGGAGAACCGGGATACTGGAGCCAAAGCCCTGACCCCTGCCGCCCTCAGCCGATATGTTGGGAAGGCGGGTACCATCCGTGCCTCGGGCAGCAACTCAGTGGACGCGGTCAGCGGCGCGACCGCAACCTCACACGCGATTACCGCCGGAGTCAACCGGGCACTGGCCATCGTGGCTAATCTGGATACAGAAGGAGCGGACATCTACTATGAAGACAGTGAAGCGGGTTGAGTGGTCCGCTCTGGAGAGAGGGGGCGTGGCCCTGTGGCCTCTATTTTGGAACTAGCGGGGGTGGCGTTGGCCGCCCTGCTGTCCGAAAACTTTGTGCTGGTCAGCTGCATGGGCATTGGCACCAGGACCGAGGCATTCCGAGACCCAATGGACGCGGTGCGTACCGGATATTGCCTGACCGCGGTCATGGTACTGGGGGCCCTGTGCGCCTGGCTTATCGACTTTTTCCTGCTGGGGCGGTTCGGCTGGCAGCATTACCGGCTGCTGGTCCTGGCACTCCTCATTCCAGGGCTGGTCGCCGGACTGAGAAAATTTCTGAAGGTATGTATCCCGGAGCTGTCCCGCCGGATTGACGGACAACTGAAATCAGTGGCCACCAACTGTGCCGCCCTGGGTTCAGCCCTGCTGATCTCACAGCGCAGTTACAGCCTGCCCGCCGCGCTGATATTCGCTCTGTGCGGAGGAATCGGCGCTACTGTGGCACTGGCCAGCTTTGCCGGTCTGCAAAACGAGGTGGACTTGGAGAGCTGTCCCAGATCCTTCCGGGGAATACCCATTCAACTCATTACGGCCGGGCTGATGGCCATGGCCCTTGTGGGCTACTATGGTCTGCACCTGGACTGAGAGCTTGAAAAGATACAAAGAGAGGCCCGGAGCCAACGGCTCCGGGCCTCTCTTTGTCTTTGAAAAAACTGTTCAGCGGACCTGGCCCAGCTTAAAGGAAGCGCACTCAGTACCCTCGCACTTGGTGGGGGTGCAGTCGCAGCAGCCCACCTTAATGGAATCCAGAGAACAGCAGTTCTGGGGAGCATTGTGGTAGGCGCAGGAGCTTACAGTGCACTTGATGCTGGTGTTGCAGGACTTCTTATCCATATTAAAACCTCCCTTACTGTGGATGGCCTTAGTATGGATTGCCGGGGCAGGATTATTCTTTATCAGAACGATTCTTTTTCGATTTTTTTAAAAGTTTTGGGGTCCAAGGCTCCTGATCCTCGGGCTGAATATCCACAACCTGAGGGATAAACCGCCGGGCAAAGCGGCCTTTCCCACGGCTCTTGACATAGAAATAACCGATAAAGGAGAAAACCACCGCCCCAATAAAGTTCACGAACAGGTCCTTCATGGTGTCCAGGATCCCCACATCCAGATAGCCGCCCAGGCCGAGGGAGATCTCCTCCCCACTGCCTGTGACCACGATAACGTCGGCAATGTCCCGGATGATAGTGGGGGTATTGCCCCCGGTGGGGTCCAGCATGACCGAGGAGATGGAGTGGATCACCGCGTCCTTCTGCATATCCAACAGGAAAAACTGGTCCATGGCGCACTCGAAAAACTCCCACAGGACCCCGATGGTCATGGAGAAGCAGAAAGCGACAATGGCCATGAAGGCAGGAGAGAGGGACAGAGAAAACCGTTCTGTCCGGTTCAGCATATCTACCAACGCAAAGCCGATAGCGGCGCAGAGGAAGCCGTTGAGGGTGTGGAGGATGGTGTCCCACCCCCGGAAAGTGGTGTAGTAGGACTGGATTTCCCCCAAAATCTCGGCGGCAAAAATAAAAAGCAGGATGATGATTTCCATGGTGTTGGGCAAATCGATCTTTAGTGCCCGCTCGAAGATGGTAGGCAGCAGAAACAGAATGAGGGTCAGGCCGCAGAGGAACACATTTTCGTAGTTGCCATTAAAAAATTGGGCTACGGCTATGATGATGACCAGAAAGCGCAGCAGAACATAGACCATGGCTACCGTCCGCTTCCGCAGCAGGGCGGAGTTGGCGGAGGATAGCAGGTCCCGTATCTTATGTTTTGCCAAGATGGCCGACCTCCTTGATAATAAGTTTATATAAAAGAGAGTATAGTATGTCCGCGCTGGAAAGTCAAGAAATGGGTAGGCGTTCCCCCTCCTCTCTGCTCCCCTGAAAACAACACGCCCGGTTCAGGAAAGAAAATATCGTTCATCTGTCAAACCGCCGCCCTGCTGGCATAGAATGGGAAGTGGAGGTGATCTTACATGGATCTGCGTAACCAGACCATCACCGTGGGCGAGCTGTTGGACGACCCCAAGTCCAGGGCGGTCTTCCAGCGGCGGTTTGGAAAATTGATGAAACATCCCATGGTGGGGGCCGCCCGGTCCCTGACGCTGCGCCAGCTGGCCGAGATGGCGGCGGTCTATCTGCCTCAGAAGACCATCCAGGATACCCTGCGGGAACTGAGTCAGATCTAGCGCCCAAGCCAGCCGCCTTTTGGCGGAAGTGACCCGAATCCGGGGGAAAAGAAAGATGGTTTTCTTCCATGTAACGGGTTGTCAGCGGCAGGAATTTGGGATAAAATAGAACATCATGAAAAAGAGGGGGGGACGGCCATGGATATCACACGTCAGCAGCGCCATGGCGTCCTTTTTTATGCCTGTATGGACCCTGCCTGGCGGGGGGCGGCCCACGGGTTTTCTACTCGGCTGGGTGGGATATCCCCCGCCCCATGGGACAGCCTGGATCTGGGGGCTAACCGGGGGGATGACCCGGCCAATGTCCGGGAGAATTTTGTCCGCTTCTGCGCTGCGGTCGGTACGGATGCCCGGAGCCTGGTGAAAAATCATCAGGTCCACAGCGATCTTGTCCGCCCTGTGACACGGGCTGATATCCAGTCCGACCCAGCCGCCCCCGGCGTCTATGAGGCGGACGGCCTGGTCACTGACGAGCCTGGTGTCTGCCTGACCATCTTTTCTGGAGACTGCATCCCTGTGCTGCTCTATGACCCGGTCCGCCGCTGCATAGCCGCTGCCCATGCGGGCTGGCGGGGCACCGCCCTGGGGATCGCCGCTCGGGCAGCGGAAAAAATGTGCGGCGACTACGGCTGCCGCCCAGCGGATATCCTGGCCGCCATTGGGCCGGGGATTGGCCCCTGCTGCTTTGAGACCCATGTGGACGTGCCCGATGGACTGCGCGGCGGCCTGGGAGTGGAAGCCGACCCCTTTATTCACCCCCTGTCACGGGCGGGGAAGTACCAGGTGGACCTGAAGGGGGCAAACCGCCGCTGGCTGGAGCTGGCCGGCCTGGACCCGGACCATATCTCCGTCTGTGACGCCTGTACCGCCTGCCGCCTGGACATCTTCTGGTCCCACCGGGTCCAGGGGAATGCCAGGGGCAGCATGGCGGCTATGATCCAGCTTCTCCCCACCCCGTGATGGGAAGAAGATACCTCTATCTTTGCCCTGTGAAAGGTTAGTGTATGAAACGATTTTGCGCCTGCCTTCTCTCCGCCGCCCTGCTCCTCTCCCTATCCGCCTGCGGCGGGGAAGGAGAGGCCAGTTCTTCTGACAGCTCCGTGGATACCAGCCAGGAGGAGGTCCGGGAGTCGGAAACGGCGACCCTGACCCTGGCGTTCTATCCTCAGCAGAGCCTGCATCCGGCGCTGTCCGCCAACCGGGCCAACCTGACATTAGCGCCTCTGCTGTACGAGGGGCTGTTCGCCGTGGACGGCTCCTTCACGGCCCAGCCGGTGCTGTGCGAGAGCTACACGGTCAGCCCGGACAAGCTGACTTGGACCTTTACCCTTCGCGGTGGAGTTACCTTTTCCGATGGCACTTCTCTAACGGGAGAGGTGGCGGCCGCCGCCCTGGAATTGGCCAGAGGGGAGGGCTCCCGTTACAGCGGCCGGCTGTCCCATGTCACCTCAATCACCGCTGGGGAGGGGACGGTGACAGTCACACTGGACGAACCAAACGGCTCACTCCCCCTACTGCTGGACATCCCGCTGGCCCTGGGGGCAGGGGAGCGCCCTGTGGGAACCGGCCCATACCTTTTGTCGGAAAACGGGGAGGAGGCGGAGCTAACCGCACGGGAGAACTGGTGGCAGGCCAGACAGATGCCTGCTGATACGATCTCCCTGAAGATTATGAACAAGAGTGACGAGATGATTTTCGCCTTTGACGCTGGGGATATCTCCCTGGTGGAAGTAGATTTGATGGGGACCAACTCCCTGGGTTACTCTGGCAGCTATGAGACCTGGGATTACAGCACCACGTCCATGATCTACCTGGGCTTCCATACCAGGGCCGGCCTGTGCCAGTCGGCGGAGGTGCGCAAGGCTCTGGGGCGCGGAGTAGACCGGGAGTCCATCGCCCGCATTACCTACGCTACCCACGCGGTCCCCTCCGCCCTGCCTGTCCACCCGGACAGCCCCATGTACGACCGGTGGATTGCCTCCCAACTGTCCTACGACCCGGAGGCCCTGGTGAAGGAGCTGGAGGCGTTGGGCGCGGCTGGCCGGGAGCTGGTACTGTTGGTCAACACCGAGAATATGGCCAAGGCATCTGCTGCCCAGTGGATCGCCGACCAGCTGGAGTCGGCGGGGATGAAAGTCCGTGTGGACAACCTGCCCTTTGAGGAATATATCTCCGCACTGGAGGCGGGACGGTTCGACCTGTATCTGGGGGAGGTGGCGCTCACCGCCGATTTTGACCTGTCTGCGCTGCTTGCCTCGGATGGCGCGCTGAACTACGGCCGCTGGCAGGATGAACAGACCGACCAACTGCTGGCTGCTCTGGCCGCCGCGCCTATGGACAGCAGGGAGGAGGCCGCTTCCGCCCTGTACGCCTATCTGGGGCAGCGGGTCCCGCTGGTGCCAGTGTGCTTTAAAAACAACTCCGTTTTGACGAAGTGGGGAAAACTGTCCGGCCTGTCCCCAGTGCGTGGAAACCTGTTTTACGACCTGGAGAACTGGGTTATCTCCTAGAAAGCTGCTGTTATATCCAGGGCGCGGGCTGGCGCCCTTTCATCGAAAGAAAGATAGGTGGAGGAAGAGAAATGAGTGTTTACCGCTGTTATTCCGTAAAAAAGCCCGGCTTTGATGTAGAGGCCAGGGGCTTGTGCAGGGCGCTCCAGGAGCAACTGGGCGTCCAGGGCCTGAAATCGGTGACCGTTTTGAACCGGTATGACGCCGACCAAATCAGTCAGGATGTCTATGACCAGGCCAAGAGTATCGTGTTTTCCGAGCCCCAGGTGGATACGGTGTATGACGAGACCTTTCCTGTCCCCGGCCACCCCCACTCCGTCCTGGCGGTGGAGGCCCTGCCGGGCCAGTTTGACCAGCGGGCCGACTCCGCCGCCCAATGTATCCAGCTCATGGCCGGTGTGGACCGCCCTCTGATCGCCTACGCCAAGGTGTATCTGCTGGAGGGGGAGCTGTCCTCCGCCGACCTGGACAAGATCCGGGATTATCTCATCAACCCGGTGGAGAGCCGACAGGCCGCCATGGACAAGCCGGAAACCCTGGTCCGCACCCACGAGGCCCCCGACCATGTGGCCGTGCTGGAGGGGTTCACCGCTCTGGACGAAGGGGGGCTGTCCGACCTGCTGTCCCAGCTAGGGCTGGCTATGGACCTGGATGACTTGAAATTCCTCCAGGCATATTTCCGGGACCAGGAGAAGCGGGACCCCACCATCACCGAAGTGCGGGTAGTGGATACCTACTGGTCTGACCACTGCCGCCACACCACCTTCTCCACCCATTTGGACGAGGTAGAGATCAGCGATCCCGATGTGAAGGAGGCCTATGAGCGATATCTGGCCGCACGGGTGGAGGTCTATGGGGAGGAGAAGGCCGCCAAGCGGCCCCAGACCCTGATGGACATCGCCACCATCGGCACCAAGACCCTGAGAAAGCGGGGACTGCTCCCCGAGCTGGACGAGAGCGAGGAGATCAATGCCTGCTCCATCAAGGTGCCCGCTGTGGTGGACGGCAAGGAGCAGGACTGGCTGCTGATGTTCAAGAATGAAACCCACAACCACCCCACTGAGATCGAGCCTTTCGGCGGCGCGGCCACCTGTATCGGCGGCTGTATCCGGGACCCCCTGTCCGGCCGGGTGTATGTCCACCAGGCCATGCGCTTCACCGGCGGAGGAGATCCAAGAGTCCCCTTTGAGCAGACGCTGGAGGGCAAGCTGCCCCAGCGGAAGCTGGCTCAGACCGCGGCGGCGGGCTACTCCTCCTACGGCAACCAGATCGGCCTGGCTACCGGCCATGTGGCTGAGGTGTACCACGATGGCTATATCGCCAAGCGTCTGGAGTGCGGCGCGGTTGTCGGCGCGGCCCCTGCGGAGAACGTCCGCCGGGAGCGGCCCGCCCCCGGGGACGTGGTCATCCTCCTGGGCGGAAGGACCGGCCGGGACGGCATCGGCGGGGCCACCGGCTCCTCCAAGAGCCACAACAAGAAGTCCCTGACCACGATGGCCTCCGAGGTCCAGAAGGGCAACGCCCCTGAGGAGCGGAAGATCCAGCGCCTGTTTCGGAACGGTGAGGTGACCCGCCTCATCAAGCGGTGCAACGACTTCGGCGCCGGCGGCGTGTCCGTGGCCATCGGTGAGCTGGCCGACGGCCTGAAGATCGACCTGGACGCGGTACGAAAGAAGTACGAGGGCCTGGACGGCACCGAGCTGGCCATCTCCGAGAGCCAGGAGCGCATGGCTGTGGTGGTGGCCCCGGAGGACGCGGCCAGATTTATCTCCGCCGCCGAGGCAGAAAATCTGGAGGCTTATCAGGTGGCCGTGGTCACCGAGAGCCCCCGGATGGTCATGCACTGGAAGGGCCAGACCGTGGCCGACCTGTCCCGTGAATTTTTGAATACCAACGGCGCGGTGAAGCACGCCAGCGTGTCTATTCCCCGCAAGAGCGATTTGGGCAGCCTTGTTGTGGACCCCGATGGAGCTTGGTTTGGGGAACATAAACGGGAGCATGTACCCTTCCACAGCCTGCGGGAGATGGCCTCCAGTCTGAAATGCGCCTCCCGCCGCGGTTTAACGGAGCGGTTCGACGGCTCCATCGGGGCGGGTAGTGTCCTGATGCCCTTCGGCGGAAAAAATCAGCGCACCCCCGCCCAGGCGATGGCCGCCCTGTTCCCCGTCCTGCCCGGTCAGGAGACCGACCAGGCCAGCGTCATGGCCTGGGGCTTCGACCCAGATCAGATGATGGAAAATCCCTTCCAGGGCGCTTACAACTCCGTAACCGTATCTCTGGCCAAAGTAGTAGCTGCCGGCGGAGACTATAAAAAAGCCTACCTGACTTTTCAGGAGTTCTTTGAGAAGCTCCGGGACGAGCCCCGGCGCTGGGGTAAGCCCTTTGCCGCCCTGTTGGGCGCTCTGAAGGCTCAACTGGACTTCGGCCGGGCTGCTATCGGCGGCAAAGATTCCATGTCCGGCTCCTTCCTGGACAAGGATGTGCCCCCCACTCTCATCTCTTTCGCCATCGCTCCGGTGAAGGCGGGGGAGGTGCTCTCCCCCGAGTTCAAGGAGGCGGGCCATCGGGTCTATCTCTTCCGTCCTTCGGACTGGCCCCGATTCCACAACCTATGTCAGAAAGGACTGGTTCATTCCGCCTATGCGGTGGAGAGCTGTGTGGCCGAAGCTGTGATGAAGATGGCTTTTGGCAACGGGATTGGCTTCCAGGCTGCCGCTGCGGTCCACGGACCGGAGATGTGGTATGTTCCAATGCCTGGTTGGATTGTGGCCGAAGTGGATACAGATTTGGCACGGACTTTCCTCCTGGGCTTCACCGTGGATGTTGCGTCTGTTGATCTGGGCGGCGGTGACCGTGCCCCCATCCAGGAGCTGCTTTCCCTCAATGAGGGCGTGCTGGAGAAAGTTTACCCCACCAAGGCGGGCACCACCGAGACCGTCGCCCCCATCTCCTGGGACAAGCCCTCCGTGGCCGTGTGCAGGCACAAGTCGGCCCATCCGAAGGCGGTCATCCCCGTGTTCCCCGGCACCAACTGCGAGTACGATACCGCTCAGGCCTGCCTCCGGGCGGGCATCGAGCCGGAGATCGTGGTAGTTCGCAACCTGACCACCGATTTCCTTACCCAGTCTGCTCAGGCGCTGGAGAAGGCCATCCGCTCGGCCCAGATGATGGTTATCCCCGGCGGCTTCTCCGGCGGCGACGAGCCAGAGGGCTCCGGTAAGTTCATCGCCTCCTTCCTCCGTTCCCCCGCCCTGGCGGAGGCCATCATGGACCTGCTGAAACACCGGGACGGCCTGATGCTTGGTATCTGCAACGGCTTTCAGGCTCTGGTGAAGCTGGGACTGGTCCCCTACGGCGAGATCCGGGATATGGATGAAAACTGTCCCACCCTGACCTATAACCTGATCGGCCGGCACCAGAGCCGGTATGTCACCACACGGGTCTCCTCGGTCCAGTCCCCCTGGATGCTCAAGAGCAAGGTGGGCGATCTGCATACCCTGCCCATCTCCCACGGCGAGGGCCGCTTTGTAGCGCCGCCCAAGGTCATTGCCGACTTAATCGGCCGGGGCCAGGTGGCTACCCAGTATGTGGACCTGAACGGAAATCCCGCTATGGATATCAATGTGAACCCCAACGGTTCTCTGGAGGCCATTGAAGGCATCTTTTCCCCTGACGGCCGGGTGTTCGGCAAGATGGGGCATCTGGAGCGCCGTGGCCCCTATGTGGGCCGGAATATCCCCGGAAACAAGCATCAACCCCTCTTTGAGTCGGGTGCGGAGTATTTCAAATAACGCATGGCAAAGGCGGCCCCCACGGGCCGCCTCCATTTTTATCTTTTTTTAATCCGAACATAGGGGAGTTTTTAAGAATAGCATGGTAGGATAGCACTGTAAAACACAGGGAGGGATCCTCTATGATCAAACTCTTAACGCTTTCGCTGCTGTGCCTCTTTTTGATTCCAGTGATTTTAGTAGCCCTGCTGCTGTTTAGCATCCCCTTTGCCATCGTCATGGCTGTTTTGCCCTGGCTGTTGCGGATTGCGGCAATTATCCTGCTCCTCCGGGGCCTGATGGAGAGCCCCTTCCACTGGTCTGCTCTGGCGCCGGCCGGAGTAGCCTTTGCCCTGTCTGTCCTGCTGCGGTAGGCCGGGGGGAGATGCCTCCGGCCTGCTCAGGAAAAAACAGAGGAAAAAATGAAATTTCCTGTTGACAAAGGCTGGCAAATCGGATATACTAACTCTTGCCCTGCGTAAGGGAAAAACATGGCGGCATAGCTCAGGTGGCTAGAGCATACGGTTCATACCCGTAGTGTCCCCGGTTCAAATCCAGGTGCCGCTACCATATCAATTACGGGAGTTCTCCCGTTCCCATATAAAAACGGCCCGGTGGTCAAGCGGTTAAGACTCCGCCCTTTCACGGCGGCAACACGGGTTCGAGTCCCGTCCGGGTCACCACCTTATTTATTGCCGTTTCCATATGGAGGCATAGCTCAGCCGGTAGAGCGTCCGCCTCACACGCGGAAGGTCACAGATTCGAGTTCTGTTGTCTCCACCAGGAAAAGACACCCATTCGGGTGTCTTTTCTTTTTTGATTTTTCCCCTTTATTAGCTCTGTGGATAACCTAGAGTGCCCTGTCGGTTGGCTTACTTGTAAATCAATATGACACCAGATGAGAAATTTTGGAGCTGCAGCAGAAAAAAACTGTAGCACTTTAACGGTTTAAAGTCTTGACTTGCACGGATAAGTGAACTATAATAATCCAGAACGCGAGTCGCGATCAAATTTATACCTTGTGTGTTGAGGAGGAAAAATCGTGGAAGGATCTACAAGCGGATTGATGCTGGTGCTGGCCAGCACGGTCCTGGTGATGCTGATCGGCTTTGGCATTGCCTTCTATTTCCAGCGCAGGACCAAAACAGCAGAGGACTGGGCTATGGGCGGACGAAGCCTGCCGTCTTATGTAATTGTCTTTACCCAGTTTGCCACCCTGGTAGGCGGCGGTGTGCTGGTGGGCCATGTGAGCATCGGCTTCAGTTATGGTATGGCTCCCTTGACTTACGGAATATGTGGCGCGGCTGGCTGTTTTATCATGGCCATCATCGCAGCTTGGCTTCGTGAGAATGAGTTTACCACTATTCCCGACATTTTTGAGAAAGTTTATGGCAAAAACCGCTTCCTTATGTTAGTGGGTGCCCTGATGGCCATGGTGGTCCCCTTTGGCTGGATCGCCTCTCAGGCCACCGCCTTTGCTAAACTATACACTTCCATAACCGGAATTGACAGCCGGATCCTTGTGGTGGGGATGATTGTAGTCAGTGTGTTGCTGACCCTTCCCTCCGGCTTTAAGGCTGTGGCCTGGACTGATTTTGTGTTTGGCGTGCTGATGCTGGCTTTGTGTCTCCTTACCGGCGTGCAGGCTCTGGATATGGCTGGCGGCTGGGGAAATATTGTGGCCAACCATCCCGCCCCTGAAACACTATCCCTTCCTGGAGGGCTGATGTCCGCTGGCTTCGCCACCACCGCACTGTGGTTCATCGCCGCCACCCCTGGCATGATGACCAACCAGATGACCCTTCAGCGGGTGTGCGCCGCAAACTCCGCAAAGAATGCCCGTCGTACTTTGATTGTGGGCGGTATCCTGATTGCTGGAATTGAGTTGTGGGTGGTGGTAGTAGGCAACGCCTGCCGAGTTCTCAATCCTGGCCTGGCCCCCGAGGATGCTAGCGGCTGGTTCCTGACCCAGATTCCTACCTGGGTGCTGGCTTTGTTCTCCGGCTTTATTGCTACTACTATTCTATCGACCACGGACAGCGCCCTTCAGTCTGTGTCCGTCAATCTGACCCAGGATATCTACAAACAGTTCATAAATCCCAACGCTGAGGACAAGAAGCTGCTGTCCGTGTCCCGAATCTGCACTGTGTTTGTGGCCGTGGCTGCCGTGGCCTTGGCCATCGTATTCCCACGGGTGTTGGATCTGATCGTCGCCTCTTATGCGTACTCAGCCTCCGGGCTGCTGGTGCCTATCTACTGCGGCTATGCTTTCCGAAATAAGAATTTCCTGACTCCGGCTAGCGGTGTCGCGGGCGTAGTGGGTGGAGTGATTGGCTGCGGTCTGGCCCAGGCGTTTGAAGCCTCTCTGCCTGCTGTCTTTGGGATTCAGTTGCCCTATGCCATTTATGGAATCTTGGCTTCCTTCCTCTGCCTGATTGTGGTGGCCCTGGCTACCAGGAAGTCCAAATAAGAATATTTCTGGGGCGCTTGAAGAACAGGAAAAAAAGTGATAAAATTTGAAACCAAGACAGAATGACTGTCGGCGGCGGGCCGTGCTCGCCGCCGACAAGATTACCGAAATAAGGAGGAGTTTATGATGAATACCATTCTGTTAAAGGAATCTGAGATCAAAAAGCTGGTCTCCATGCGGGACATTATTGAGATAGTGGACAAGACCTTCGTGGACTTGGGGGAGGGCAAGACGATCAATCCTACGAAGCTGAACCTGAACCTAGGGGACAGCGAGCCTACCAACCTGCCCTATAAGGCATCCCTCAATGCCATGCCCGCCTATATTGCCTGGCAGGATATGGCTGGCCAGAAGTGGGCCGGTGGCTGGGGCAAGGGCCGTCGTGAGATCGGCCGCCCCTTTATCAACGCCCTGATCATGCTGGTTCATCCCAACTACGGCGACTTCCTGGCCGTGATGGATGGCGCTTGGATTACCAATATGCGCACCGGTGCCCAGACCGCCGTTATCCTGCGCTATCTGTTGAAGGATAAGAAGGATATTACCGTTGGCCTGTATGGCGCCGGTGTCCAGGGCCGTACACAGACCGAGGCCCTGACCGCTATCTTTAATGTCCAAAAGCTGTATGTTTATGACCCCGTGCCCGCTGCCGCCGCCAAGTTTAAAGAGGACATGAAGGACTATGTCCAGGGCGAAATCATCGTGGTGGATCACCCCCAGAAAGCGGCCAAGGCGGATGCGGTCATTACTGTTACTCCTGCTACTCAGGCATTCCTGAAGGGAGAGTGGCTGGAGAAGGGCACCGTCTATTTTGCCATGGGTTCCTACCAGGAATGTGACGACCAGGCGATTCTGGGTGCTGATAAGCTGATCTGTGACCATGTGGGACAGTGTCTCCACCGCGGCAATCTAAAGCATTTGGCTGAAGAGGGTAAGATTACGGAGAATAGCGTGTACTGTACCGTGGGAGAACTGGCTGCCGGCATGAAGCAGGTGGGCGACGTGGCGGATCAGAAGCTGCTGGTGGTCCCCATCGGAATGGGCTGCCTGGATGTAGCTGTGGCTGGCATCGCCTACCGCAAGGCATTCTCCCTGGGTGTGGGGGAGACCTTCGCGTTTGACGAATAAGGAAGGCGGACTCCATGAAGCAAAATTTTGCGGTATTGGGTGCCGGCAACGGCGGACAAGTAATCTCCGCCTATTTGAAACTGTGTGGGAAACATGTGACCCTGTATGACCGCTTTCCTCAAGTCTTAGCGCCGATAAGAGCCAGAGGCGGCATTCAGCTAGAGGGAGTTTCCAAAACCGGTTTTGCCAAGCTGGATCAAATCTGTGAGGATGTGGCCCAGGCGGTAGACGGAGCGGAGATCATCTTTGTAGTACTGCCCGCTTTTGCCCATGCCTATGTGGCCCAGGAGCTGGCAGGCTGCTTGGTGGACGGCCAGACGGTCGTCGTTTGTCCCGGCGCGACCGGCGGCGCGTTAGAATTCCGGGCAATCTGGGACAGGGCCGGCTGTCGGTCCAAGGTCCGCCTGTGTGAGACGAACAGCTTGTTCTATGCTGCCCGGGCCCAGGATGCTGTAGCTACCATTTCCGGAGTGAAGGATGAGCTGTCCCTGGCGGCCCTGCCTGCACAGGATACTCAGGCCATCATTGACGATTTGTCTGATGTGTACCCACAGCTGATTCCTGCGGCCAATGTACTGGAAACCAGCCTAAACAACATGAATACGGTTGTCCACCCTCTGCCTGTTCTGCTCAACGCGGGCAGTATCGAACGAGGGGAAAAGTTCCGCCACTACTTTGACGGCATCACCCCCGCGGTGGGCGAGGTAGTGGAGCAGATGGACCGGGAGCGGGTAGCTGTGGGCAGGGCCTACGGGCTGGATATTCTCAGTCTGAGAGACGCTTATATCCACTACTACCATGTTCAGGCAGAAAAGATGTCAGACCTGTGTCATATGTCCCAGGCCCACGCCGATATTATGGCTCCTGGGGTGCTGGACTCCCGCCTGATCGTGGAGGATGTGCCCATGGGGCTGGTGCCCATCTCCGCCCTCGGCCGGGCAGCCGGGGTGCTCACCCCAATCATCGATTCGGTGATTACGCTGACGGGTGCGCTGGTCGGCCAGGATTTCTGGAAGTCCGGCCGGACGATGGAGTCACTAGGAATTGCCGGGTTGGACCGGGAACAGCTTGTGGCGAGGCTGTAAAGCTGTAAATGAGAGAAAACACCTGTGGCTTGTGAACAGCCACAGGTGTTTTTTATGATAACACTCTGCCAATCTTGGGTGTTGATAATGAAAAATAGGGAGAAAATAAATCGAACTTTAAATTACACAAACAGTTTTATGAACTTTTGGTTTATCGATACTCAGGGTTAACAGAGTGTATGATAAAAAACCAGGGCGACTCGTATGAGTTGCCCTGGTTGATTTTACTATGACCGGTTTTGCGCCTCTACCAGCCGGACGCCGCAGTATTGCTCCCGCAGCTTGGGCTTCTCGATCTTGCCGGTGGGATTCCGGGGAACGTCAGCGAAGATGAGCTTGCGGGGCCGCTTATATCGGGGGAGATCCATACAGTACTGGTTAATTTCGCTCTCGGTACAGGTCATGCCCTCTTTCAGCTGGATGATGGCGGCGGCGATTTCACCCAGTCGGTGATCGGGCAGGCCAATCACAGCCACGTCGTGGACCTTGGGATAGGCGGACAGGAAGGCTTCGATTTGAACCGGGTACAGGTTCTCGCCGCCGGAGATGATCACATCCTTTTTCCGGTCTACCAGATAGATAAAGCCCTCCTCGTCCTGACGGGCCATATCCCCAGTGTGGAGCCAGCCGTTTTCCAGAACCTCGGCGGTGGCCTCCGGATTGTGGTAGTAGCACACCATAACGCCGGGTCCCTTGACACACAGCTCGCCTACATCACCCTGCTTCACCAGGGCATTCTGTTCGTCCACAATTTTTACCTTCCAGCCATAGCCGGGAACCCCGATGGCCCCCACTTTGTCCAGGTGATCCATGCCCAGATGGACACAGCCAGGGCCGGTGGACTCGGACAGGCCATAATTGGTATCGTACTTGTGGTGGGGAAAGTAGCGCATCCAGTGTTTGATGAGGGAGGGAGGGACTGGCTGGGCACCAATGTGCATGAGCCGCCACTGGGACAGATGGTAGTCCTCCAGCTCCAGGTCCCCTCGGTCTAGGGCGGCCAGGATGTCCTGACACCAGGGGACCAACAGCCAGACGATGGTGCACCGCTCAGAGGAGGCGGCCTCGAAGATAGCCTGTGGCGTGTTGCCTTTCAGCAGAACTGCCCGGCTTCCAGTGAACAGAGAACCAAACCAGTGCATCTTGGCGCCCGTGTGGTACAGGGGCGGGATGCACAGGAAAACATCCTCATGGGTGGTGGCGTGGTGGATGGCCTCCATCCGGGCGGACTGGATCAGGGCCTGGTGCTTGAGTAGGATAGCCTTGGGAAAGCCGGTAGTCCCGGAGGAGTAATAGATGGCGGCTTCGTCCTCGTCATCGATCAGCACCTTGGGAGCGACGCTGGAACAGTTGGCGGTGGCTCGGTGGTAGTCCTCGGCAAAGGAGGGGCAGGTGTCGCCCACGAAGAAAAGGAGCATCTGCCGGGATATCTTGGGCACAATGGCCTCCACTCGGCCGATGAACTCCGGCCCGAAGAACAGCACATCCACGTCAGCCAGCTTCAGGCAGTAGTCGATCTCGTCGGAGGTATAGCGGAAATTGAGAGGGACGGCCACCGCTCCGGCCTTTAAAACTCCGAAGTAAATGGGGAGCCACTCCAGGCAGTTCATCAGCAGGATAGCGACCTTCTGTCCTCTGCGGATGCCTCGACCCAGGAGCATATTGGCAACCCGGTTGGCTTTCTCGTCAAAGACGGACCAAGTGATCTCCCGGCGGTAGGGGACGGAGGAGGTGGGCTGGATCAACTCGTACTCCTTCCAGGTGACCCGCTGTTCCTCCTGGATCTCGGGGTTGATCTCTACCAGGGCGATTTCCTCACCGTATAGTTTGCTGTTGCGCTCCAACAGATCCGTGATAGGCATGGCGCTCATATCCTTTCCAAGGCCGGATTCGGCCAGGTGCTTTATTGATTTCAACCTTTAAACCATTAAAGTATCATAACCCATTTGCGGCCTGTTGTCAAGAGGGAAACGCCAACGGGGATGGAGGCGAGGCTGTAATTGATAAAAGCGGCATTAGGTAGGCAGTCCTGTCCAGCCCCTGTACCCGGAAGTAAACAGGGAAAGTCGTTCAAAGAACAAAAATGGACTTGACAAATGATGCCAGAGGTGTATAATGCGAACCAATAAAGTGTGGACGGAAACAAAGTAGGGCGCGGGTCCGGCTGTACAGAGAGTTCCCGGTAGGTGTGAGGGGCACAGCTTCGCGTTTGAAATTTCATTTCCTGAGCTGTCCGAGGAAAGGCTTTGGGCTGAGTAGAGCGGATCGGGTCCTCCCGTTACAGAGGCTGGGTGTTGTTGGACACCCGATAAGACTGTCCCTATGGGGACGGTGAACAGAGGTGGTACCACGGGAGACGTTTCCCCGTCCTCTAGCGGCTTGGGCTGCTAGGGGGTTTTTTGTTTTTTAGTAGAATTTGGCCCCGTAAAAAGAGAAAGGCTCATTTACTTTTTTGCTTTTGTGTGCTACACTTTACACAAGTAAATTCTCCTGGAGGAGAAGAAACTTGGAAAAGGAGCGAAGACAATGGCGAAAGGGGAAAAGAAAGGCCGAAGCCTGGCCCTGTACGAAACTATTTTGAAGCTGAAGGATCTAGACGAGTGCTGCCGGTTTTTTGACGACCTGTGCACCCCGACCGAGCTGCGCAGCCTGGAGCAGCGGTTCGATGTGGCGGTCTACTTGCAGCAGGGGTTGGTCTATTTGGACATTCTGGAGAAAACCGGGGCCTCCAGTGCCACCATTAGCCGGGTCCGCCGGTCCATGCTGGACAACGGCGCCGGCGGTATTATGCGGGAGGTTATTCAGCGGGAAACTCTTCACAACAGGGGAAGCGACGAATAAATATTAGGAAAGCAGGGAAGAAACATGAAACAACTGATGCTGGGTAATGCCGCCGTTGCCCGTGGGCTTTATGAGGCCGGGTGCTGCGTGATCTCCAGCTACCCCGGTACCCCCAGTACTGAAATTACCGAGGAGGCCGCCAAGTTCGACGATATCTACTGTGAGTGGGCCCCCAACGAGAAAGTGGCTATGGAGGTGGCCTTCGGCGCCAGCCTGGCTGGGAAGCGGGCCTTCTGTGGCATGAAACATGTGGGGTTGAATGTGGCCGCTGACCCTCTATTTACTATGAGCTATACCGGCGTGAACGGCGGTATGGTTATCGGCGTGGCTGACGACGCGGGGATGCATTCCTCTCAAAATGAGCAGGATTCCCGCCGCCACGCCATTGCCGCCAAGGTGCCTATGCTGGAGCCCTCCGACTCCGCCGAAGCCCTGGCCTTCACCAGGCTGGCCTTTGCGCTGTCCGAGGAGTTCGACACCCCGGTGCTGCTGAAAATGTGTACCCGGGTGGCCCACTCCCAGTCTCTGGTGGAGTTGTCCGACCGGGAGGAGAGGCAGACCGTCCCCTATGAGAAGAACATCGCCAAATATGTGATGATGCCGGGCAACGCCATCCGCCGCCACCCCGCAGTGGAGGAGCGCACCGGCCGGCTGCGGGAGTGGGCGGAGACTGCTCCCATCAATCGGGTGGAGATGGGCGGTACCGGCCTGGGCATCATTACCTCCTCCACCAGCTACCAGTATGTGAAGGAGGTCTTTGGGGACAGCGTGTCCGTGCTGAAGCTGGGTATGGCCAACCCCCTGCCCGTCAGGCTGATCCGGGACTTCGCCGCCAAGGTGGACAAGCTGGTGGTGGTAGAGGAGCTGGACCCCATCATTGAGGAGCACTGCCGCACCCTGGGCCTGGAGGTGTCCGGCAAGGATGTACTGCCTATGGAGGGGGAGTTCTCCCAGAACCTGGTGGCCGCCCGGCTGGGCGGGACCGTACATAGCGGGAAGGCTCTGGACGACGCCATTCCGCCCCGGCCTCCGGTCATGTGCGCCGGCTGCCCCCACCGCGGGCTGTTCTACACCTTGAACAAAAACAAGTGCACCGTCCTTGGGGATATCGGCTGCTATACTCTGGGAGCGGTGGCCCCCCTGTCCGCCATGGATATGACTTTGTGTATGGGGGCCTCCATCTCCGCCATCCACGGCTTCAACAAGGCCCTGGGCACGGAGAGTGAGGGCAGGACGGTGGCCGTCATCGGCGATTCCACCTTTATGCACTCTGGAATGACCGGATTAGCTAACATCGCCTATAACCAGTCCAATTCTACCGTCATTATCCTGGATAACTCCATCACCGGCATGACTGGCCACCAGCAGAATCCCACTACCGGCTACAACATCAAGGGCGACCCCGCCGGCAAGATCGACCTGGAGGCCCTGTGCCGGGCCATGGGCTTCAACCGGGTGCGGGTGGTGGACCCCTATGACCTGAAGGCCACCGACCAAGCAGTGAAGGAGGAGCTGGCCGCGGACGAGCCCTCCGTCATCATCAGCCGCCGGCCCTGCGCCCTGCTGAAATACGTTAAGCACAAGGCGCCGCTGAAGGTAAACACAGACAAGTGCATTGGCTGCAAAAGCTGTATGAAGATCGGCTGCCCCGCCATCTCCATGAAGGAGGGCAAGGCCCATGTGGACAACACGCTGTGCGTGGGCTGCGGCGTTTGTGAGCAGCTCTGCCCCGTGGGGGCCTTCGAGAGCACCGGCAAGGAGGGTTAAGGCATGGAAACCAAGAATATTATGATCGTGGGCGTAGGGGGACAGGGCTCCCTGTTAGCCAGCAAGCTGCTGGGCCACCTGCTGATGGAGCAGGGCTATGACGTGAAGGTGTCCGAGGTCCACGGCATGTCCCAGCGGGGCGGAAGCGTGGTCACCTATGTGCGCTACGGGGAAAAGGTGTGCTCCCCCGTCATTGACAAGGGAGAAGCGGACTATATCGTGTCCTTCGAGCTGCTGGAGGCCGCCCGCTGGCTGGCCTACCTGAAGCCAGATGGACAGATTGTCACCTCTACCCAGCAGATCGATCCTATGCCCGTCATCACCGGCGCGGCCCAGTACCCCGAAAATTTGGTGGAGAAGATGAAGGCCGCCGGCGCCAAGGTGGACGCCCTTGACTGCTTGGCTTTGGCCGAGGAAGCTGGCTCCTCCAAGGCGGTGAACATCGTCCTGATGGGCCGCCTGTCCCACTACTTCGAACTGCCCGAGGAGGCGTGGCACAAGTCCCTGGAGGCCATGGTGCCCCCAAAGTTCCTGGAACTGAATAAGAGAGCGTTTGAGCTGGGGAAGAACGCCTGATGGGGTTGGGCGGTTTAATGGTTGCCGCGGGCGGCGCCTTGGGTGCCGCTGGCCGCTATGGGATAAGCCTGCTGCCATGGCGGGGGGAGTTCCCCCTGCTCACCCTGTGTACTAACTTCCTGGGGGCTCTGGCCATCGGCTTTGTCGTCGGACTGGCCGGGCCGCGCCGCCTTTCCCCCGGCTGGACTCTGTTCTGGAAGACTGGGGTGTGCGGCGGCTTTACCACCTTCTCTACTTTTTCTCTGGAGAGCTTCACCCTGCTGGAGCGGGGAAAGTGGCTTCTGTGCGGGGGATATATGTTTCTAAGCGTGGCGCTGTGCCTGCTGGGAGTGGCCCTGGGGCAGAGGTTGAGCGGGGATGCCTGAATCGGCCCTGTATGTCAGGAACAAAAGGGCGGCGATTGCCGCCGCCCTTCTATTTTTCCATATTTTTTGATATGCCGCCCAATTTGTCCTGGAAGATTTGTCAGGATTGGGCCTTTCTGAACGCAAGAATCAAAAGAAGCTGGAAAGCACGAGAGAAAACTGGAAAGGACTGATACCCATGGAGAGATATTACCAGCCAGAGATCGAAACCGCGTCCCAGGAGCAGATCCGCGCTTGGCAGGACGAGCGCCTGGTCAAGCAGGTGAAACACGTCTGGGACAACGTGCCTTACTACCGCAAGAAGATGGAGGAGAAGGGGCTGACTCCTGACGACATCAAGGGTGTGGATGACCTGCATAAGCTGCCCTTTGTCACCAAGGCCGACCTGCGGGAGGCATATCCCTACGGACTAGTGGCCAAACCCCTGAAGGACTGCGTGCGTATCCAGTCCACCTCTGGCACCACTGGCAAGCGGGTGGTGGCTTTCTACACCCAGCACGATATCGACCTGTGGGAGGACTGCTGTGCACGGGCCATCGTGGCCGCCGGCGGCACCAACGAGGACGTGTGCCAGGTGTCCTACGGCTACGGCCTGTTTACTGGCGGACCCGGACTCAACGGCGGCAGCCACAAGGTTGGCTGTCTGACCATCCCCACCTCCTCCGGCAATACGGAGCGGCAGATCATGTTTATCCGGGACTTAAACGCCACCATTCTGTGCTGCACCCCCTCCTACGCGGCTTACCTGGGCGAGTCTATGAAAGAGATGGGCCTGACCCCCGACCAGATTCCCCTGAAGGCGGGCATCTTTGGGGCCGAGGCGTGGAGCGAGGAGATGCGCCAAGACATCCAGAATACACTGGGTATTAAAGCCTATGATATATACGGCTTGACGGAGCTGTCCGGCCCCGGTGTGGCCTTCGAGTGCTCCGCCCAGTCTGGGATGCATATTAATGAGGATCACTTTATCGCGGAGATCATCGACCCGGACACCGGCGAGGTGCTGCCCGAGGGCAGCCAGGGCGAGCTAGTATTTACCTCCATTACCAAGGAGGCGTTCCCCCTGCTGCGCTACCGTACCCGGGACATCTGCGTGCTCAGTCATGAGCCTTGCCCCTGCGGCCGCACTCATGTGAAGATGACGAAGCCCCGCGGCCGCACCGACGATATGCTTATCATCCGGGGTGTCAATGTGTTCCCCTCCCAGATCGAGACCGTGCTCCTCAACCATGGCTACCCCGCAAACTACCAGATCATCGTGGACCGAGTGAAGTCCACCGATACTCTGGACGTTCAGGTGGAGATGACCCCCGAGATGTTCACCGACAATCTGGGCGAGATCAGCCGCCGCCAGAAGGAACTGGTGGATGGGCTGCGGTCCATGCTGGGACTGGCCGCCAAGGTCACCCTGGTGGCCCCCAAATCTATCGTCCGTAGCGAGGGCAAGGCGGTGCGCGTCATCGACAAGCGCAAGATCTGAAACTAAAGGAGGAAAGCGGTATGAATATCAAGCAGATCTCCGTCTTTGTGGAAAACAAGCCGGGCGCCCTGTATGCCATGACCGGGGTGCTGGCTCAGAACCAGATCGATATGAGGGCCCTGAATGTGGCCGAGAGCAGCGACTTCGGTGTGGCCCGCGTAATCGTGGATGATGTCTATAAGGCCGCCACGGTACTGAAGGAGGCGGGCTATGTCCACAATATCACCCCTGTGCTGGGGGTAGCCATCCCTGATGTGCCTGGCGGACTGAACAAAGTGCTCCAGGTACTCACCGATGCCAAAGTTAATGTGGAGTATATGTACGCTTTCCTGGGCGGTAAGGATACCACCAACGCCTATATGGTATTCCGGGTGGCCGACAACGAGGCGGCTGCCGCCGCCCTTGCGTCCCGAAGCATCAAGACGGTGGACCAGGAGGAGATGAACAACCTGTAAGGACGGGGTGTCCAAACCTTTCACAACGGCAGAGGCCGCCCATTGGGCGGCCTCTGCCGTTGTGAAAGGAAGGATTTGTCTTCGGGCGGGTCCATAATGATAGAAGATCCATGCTGGCCTTATCGAGTCCACACCATCCGATATTCCATCTCTCCGGTATGCTCATCCAGCCCTTCCCGCTGTATCACGAACCGTTCCCTCTGATAAAAGGCGACCGCTCTGGAATTTTTCTGGTATACGTTTAGCTCCAGTCGGTCTTTGCGGGCCTTTACAAAGTCCAGCAGCCGTTTCCCAACCCCTTGGGATTGTGCCTCCTGGCGGATAAATATTCCCTCTATGTAACTGCCGTTGAGGCCCACGAAGCCCTGTATGGCTCCCTCTCTCTCACAAAGATAGACCTCGGCTTGGGCAAGGGCCTCCGTTACTTCGGACAACTGGCCTTCCCAATATTGGGAAGGAATAAAAGCGTGGGCTGAGAGATTGGTATTGAGCCAGATAGCGGACACAGCGCTGATATCCTCCGTCTGTAAAGCTCTGATCATAATTCGCTCCTAAGAGATGATTTGGGGTGTCTGATACAATTATATCACAAGCGGGGAAGGGCAGCAACGGAACGAGGGGATATAAAATGCTCTCTGTGATTGTGCTGCTGATTGGCATACTGCTGATGGGAGCGGGCCTGTATGACCGGACTGTGTTTTAGAGAAAAAAGCTCCGCTTTGAGTGATTTCAAAGCGGAGCTTTTTTGTAAATTTATACATTTAGTATCACTCTCGCCAGGCCAATGGCTGCCAAATGGGCAGGATAGAAGGCATAGAAAAACCACTTTGGCACCTTGATGCCTGTGTGGGTGGGGAGAAAGATGGGAAAGGCAGACAGGACAGCGAAGATGGTCCAGTTGATGGCGTGTCCGGCGATCTTCACACTGAGGGGGTCCTCCATTTGTCCGCCCCACAGGGCAGGCAGCCAGAAGAGCACATAGACGGCCGCCCCCAGGACGGGTCTGTTTCGGCACAGATAGAAAATGAGCATCAGCACGATGCCGTTGGCCGAGTAATCAAAATTGACAAAGCTAGCCAGCAGGAATAGGGCGAGGAACAGCCACCAACGTCTGGTATGGACTCCCCACAGGGCTAGCAGGCTTACCAGCAGCGTGAAAAAGATGTTCATATTCATCCACTCCGCTTGCCAGTCCCAGGGGTGAAAGGCAAAGATGTAGAAGGGCTGGGAAATCAGGGCGAAGGCCCCCAGCCGCAGGAGGTATTTCCTGATGTCGCGGGTGTACAGCAGACCCACCGTCAGACAGTAGGCGAAGATGGGGAAGGCCAGCCGCCCCGCCCATCGAAAGGCGGGGTACTCCGGAAAAAAGGCGGTACCCACATGGTCAATAACCATGGAAAGAATGGCGATCAGTTTAAGAAAGTCAGTGTCCAGATTCGTTTTCAACTTGGGCATGGCGGAGAGCGGTTTGGTTTCCATACGGGTCCTCCTTGTATAGGCCTTCGTCCGATGCTGCGACAGTATAACACTGTCGCTGGCAAAACGCAAGACGTTTTGCCCTGACAGGACTGGGGACCGTCCGAGAAAGCCCTGCCCCTTTGGAAAAACTTACCTTGACACAGGAGGTTTATTATAGTAAACTTAATTGAGAGAGGTTTATTGTGATAAACTTAAGAAGGTGAGTCTGTGGAAAAACTGTTTGAGGGGGAATACCGCGTGATGGAGGTGCTGTGGGACAGCGGGCCGGTAAGCTCCACCCAACTGGTTTCCCTGTGCGGAGAGCGGTTGGACTGGAACAAGAGCACTACCTACACCGTTCTGCGGCGGCTAAAGAATAAGGGCTTAGTGCGCCACCA
This sequence comes from Flintibacter hominis, assembly GCF_014287965.1. Taxonomy (NCBI): domain Bacteria; kingdom Bacillati; phylum Bacillota; class Clostridia; order Eubacteriales; genus Flintibacter; species Flintibacter hominis. Next base: position 98,753 of record NZ_JACOPO010000001.1, read on the forward strand.
GAACACAGTGGTTACCCCTCTGGTTACCCGGGAGGAGGTCATCCGGGCCCAAGGGGAGGAGTTGGTGAGGCGGGCAGGGGGACTGCCCCTGTTTATGACCGCCTTCCTCAGCGGCCGAAAGCTTACCGCCCAGGAGGCGGAGGAGCTGAAGGAGCTGATCGACGAGAAAATGGGGGAGGGATAAAGCCGTGGAGCTTGTGGCGCGGTTCTGCTGGTGCGCCATGCTGCAGATGCTCAATTGGAGTATTTACCTGGGAATGGCCTTGGCCGCCCTTCTGGCCCTGAGACCCATGACCCGGCGGTTCCTGGAGCCCCGGCAACGGGTAGCCCTGTGGGGGGTGGTGTGGCTGTCCTTCTGCTTGCCCCAGTGGATAAACCTGCTTGACTGGGTGCCCCTGCCCTTCACCCTCCGCTCTTTCCTGACTCCCCGGACTTATTGCGACAGCGGCTTTGACCATTTCCCTATGTATTTGCCTGAGATTACTGGGGAGGGGACCTATCACCTTGCCCTGCCTGGGGGCTTTTCCATTCCCATCCAGGTGTCCTGGCAGGGGATGGTGCTTCTGGTGCTGCTGGGAGCGGCCTATTTTGTGGTGATTTTTAGCCTGGCTCGCTGGTCAGACCGGGGAGTCAGGAAACTGGCCAGCCAGGGGAGGGCGCTGGAAACGGAGGACTATGAACGGCTGGGGCTGACCATGGCCGAGGGCCAGAGCATCAAGCTGTGTCCGGACCTGCCCACCAGCTTTGTGCTCCGGCGCAAGGGCGGACATGACATCCTGCTTCAGAGAGAGCTGACCGGCGAGCAGATGAAATTGGTGCTCATCCATGAGCGAGAGCATGTGAAACAACGCCATCCCTGGCTCCAGGGGATTGCTTCTGCGGTCTGGATCCTCAATTTCTGGAATCCCCTGGTGTGGCTGGCCTACCGGGCCTTCCGCTTAGACATGGAGCTGGCTTGTGATCAGGGGGTGCTGGAGCAGCTGGACTTGGAGGGCCGGCGGAGCTATGCCCGGACTCTGGTAGAGCTTGCCAGCGACCGCCCAGTATGGGGTGGGGTTACCTCCTTCGGCGAGTGTGACGCAGCCCTCCGTGTCCGGCAGGCTGCCAACTGGCAGCCCGATTACAGAAGCTCCGGGCCGGGGGCGTCACGGAGCGGGGACAGGAAAACGGTCCTGGGCTGGGCAGCGGCCGCCGCCCTGGCTGCCTTTCTTCTGGCAGGGGGCCCCTACCGTGCCCTGGATGCCGATGTCCTGGATGTGATGGAGCGGTACCAGATCTGGTCCATGATGGCGGAGGAGGCGGACTGGGACGAGGATACAATTTTCTACGCGGCGGAGGATGGGAGCAGTTATATCTCGGTCCGGTTTCAGGATCTGAATGGTACCTGGTGCCACGCCCTGTTCCGGCGGTGGTTTTGGGGGGATACTATCGACTTCCACTTCACACCTGACGGCAGATCGCCGGACCAAGACCAGAGACTGGACTACTGGGTGCTGCTCCCGGGCGGAAAAACAGAGCCCCTGTCATAAGACAGGGGCTCTGTTCTGTTCAATGCCGGTCCTGCTTCCTGACTGCCAGATGTTCCATCATGGCCCGGTCGAAGGACAGGCAGGAGCCAAAGGGGTCCACCACAAAGCCCGCCGCCCGGTTGTCCCGCAGGACCATGGCGGCATAGTCGTCAAAGGTGAGAACCAGGGTTTGCTGGTTTTTGGGGCCGCACAGCTTGCGCAGCTCCTCCCAGCAGGTGAAGGCGGGGAAAAAGGGCTGCCCCTCCTGATTGGGCAGCAGTTGGAACTGGATGGCGGTGCCCTCCCCCAGTGGGGCGCTCTCCTGCTGCTCCGGGGCGGGAGAGATGGTCACCGGGGCCAAAAAACGGGCCTTGGAGATGACGATGTCCAGCACTGCCTCCCGGCTCGCCCGGCTGCCCTGGGCGGCCATATCAGCGACCGCCTGGGCCAGTTCCGGGTTGGTGATAGGTTGTGTGAGATCACTCATGGAAAAGACCTCCTAATCAAAAATATCCGGCGCCTTAGGACAGCCCTAGCAGCCTCTGGGCGTTACCGCCCAGAATGGCCTCCAGGTCCGGCTGACTTAGGGGCAGGGCCCGGAGCTGGGCGATGCCCTCTTCCTGCCCACGCCAGGGGCTGTCGGTGCCGAAGAGTATCCGGTGTGCGCCAAAGGTGTCCACCATGCGCAGAAACTGGGCCTTGGACATTAGATCCAGCTCCTCCGGAGCGAAGTGGCCGTCCCCCCTGTGGGCAATCCGGCCCAGGGCGTAGGCGGTGTCCAGATAGACATGGGTATGGGGCAGCAGCTCCTCCACTTGGTCCCAATTTCTCCACCCACCCATGTGAGCCAGAATGAGCTGGAGGGGGCCTGCCTGTTCCACCGCCCGAAGGACCATCTCTGGGGAGCAGTTTACTTGGCCGGGAAAGCCGATATCCAGTCCGGCGTGGGTCAGCACAATGAGGCCCAGCTCTCCGCACCGGTCCAGGATGCGCAGATAGCGGGGGTCGTCAAAGTCCACCCCCTGGTAGACGGGGTGGACCTTAATGCCCTTCATACCCAGGGCAGCCACCCGTCCCAGTTCCTCCTTCCAGCCGTCGAAGTCCGGGTGCATACAGCCGAAGGAGAGAATGCCATTCCCCTGGCTGTTCAGGCGAGCGGAGGCGTCATTGATGTGGACCACTTGGCGGGGGCTGGTGGCCACGGGGAGGACCAGGGAGAAATCTACTCCAGCGGCGACCATGGAGGCCCGCAGGCCCGCTTCTGTCCCATCGGTAAAGGGGCGGGTGTAGGAAATATCCTGTAATTTTTGAATGGTGGAGGCGGCGATGCGCTCCGGAAAGGTGTGGGTATGGATATCGACGACCATAAAAAACTTCCTTTCGGAAATGAGGATAGAACATACCGTCAGGGCCCACAAAGTGGGCCCTGACAGAGTCGTGTGCTTATTTAGGATACCACAGCGCCCGCCTTTTTGCAAAGAGGGAATTTATTTGTCCCCCAGGGCCTGGCTTTGCCGGACCAGCACCTTCTCGTCATAGCAGGAGAAGGCGTCCTCTACCAGCGCACGGTCCGGCTTGGCGGTGCAAAGGGAGACCAGGGGAACGATCACAAGACCAGCGACCATGCAGAAGGCCCCGGCGTTGATGGGGGACTGAAGGAGGGCGGGAAGGACGGACTTTAGAGGGCTGATGACAGCCAGCATAAAGACGGTGGAAAACAGGAAGCTGGTCCAGCAGGCGGCCTTGGTGGCCCTCTTCCAGTACAGCCCAAAGAGGAAGGGGGCCAGAAAGGCGCCGGCCAGGGCGCCCCAGCTGACGCCCATGAGCTGGGCGATGAAGGTGACGTTGGACCTGTATTGAATGATGGCCAGCACCACGGAGATGGCGATAAACACCACGATGAGGCAGCGCATGACAAAGACCTGGCGCTTCTGGTCCATGTCCTTCCAGACGTGGTCCTTCAGCAGATCCAGAGTCAGCGTAGAGCTGGAGGTGAGCACCAGGGAGGACAGGGTAGACATGGAGGCGGACAGCACCAGGACCACCACCACCGCCAGCAGAACGTCTGGCAGGCCGGACAGCATAGTGGGGATGACGGAGTCATAGCCGTTGGCGGCGATATCGATCTGGCCGCTGAACAGCCGTCCGAAGCCCCCCAGGAAGTAGCAGCCCCCGGCCACGATGACGGCAAAGAGGGTGGAGATGACCGTGCCGGTGTCGATGGCCTTCTCGCTCTTGATGGCGTAGAATTTCTGGACCATCTGGGGCAGTCCCCAGGTGCCGAGGGAGGTGAGGACCACCACGCCCAGCAGGTTCAGGGGGTCGGGGCCGAAGAAGGAGGCAAAGACGCCGGGGGCGGCGGACACCTCCGGGTCGCTCACCTGGGCCAGCCCCTCCAGGGCAGCCAGAAAGCCCCCCTGGCTGTTCAGGACGGCGGCAATCACCGCCACGATGCCGAAGATCATGATGATGCCCTGGATAAAGTCGTTGATGGCGGTAGCCATATAGCCCCCGGCGATGACATACACTCCAGTGAGCACTGCCATGACTACCACACACACGGAGTAGTCGATGTCAAAGGCCATGCCGAACAGCCTGGACAGGCCGTTGTACAGACTGGCGGTGTAGGGGATAAGGAAGATGAAGATAATGACTGAGGCGGCGACCTTCAGGGACCTGGAGCCAAACCGCTTGCCAAAAAATTCGGGCATGGTGGCGGAGTCCAGGTGCTGGGTCATGATGCGAGTCCGGCGGCCCAGCACGACCCAGGCCAACAGAGAGCCCAGGATAGCGTTGCCGATGCCCGCCCAGGTGGCGGCAATACCGTACTTCCACCCAAACTGCCCGGCGTATCCCACAAAGACTACGGCGGAGAAGTAGGAGGTGCCGTAGGCGAAGGCGGTGAGCCATGGTCCGACAGACCGCCCACCCAGCACAAAGCCGCTGACATCGGTGGCGTGTTTCCGGCAATACAGACCGATGCCCACCATGACGGCGAAGAACACCAGCAACATACCCAGCTTGATACCCATTTTGAACCAGTCCTCTCATCAAACACATTTGGTTTATTGGTTTGATGCGTTAAAGTTTAACGCACAAAAGCGATAAAGTCAAGAGAGAATTTGATTGTTTGGGCAAAAAGTTTTTCCAAGCTGGGATGCTCCCGATCAGAAGGGGCCGGGAAACAGGGCGATGAAGGGGGCTGCGGGGACTGGGTGGGAAGGCGGCAGATTTGCAAGTGGATGATTGAAGGGACGCTCCCGATACTGGGAACGTCCCTTTGTCACAAGGCCAGGAGGAGATAGCCACTCAGCAGTATTGTCAGAAAAACCAAATTGGCCGCGGTGAACCACAACAGGTATTTTCCCTTTTTGTAGGGAGAGCGGCGGACCACCTGCTTATAGGAAATCAAACTGGCCATAGAGGCGATCAGCGTACCCAGTCCTCCCAGATTAGTGCCAACCAGTAGTGCGGTCCCGTTGTCTGTAAAACCAGACAGCAGCAGGGCGGCGGGCACATTACTGAGCGCCTGGCTAGCCAGGACGGCGCATACCGCCTCATGGTGAGCGAGGACGGCCCGGAAAAAGTCATGGCAGGCGGGCAGGCGGCTTAGGTTGCCCACAAAGAGAAAGAAGCCTACAAAGGTGGCCAGCAGGGACCAGTCCACCCGGACCAGCACACGGCGGTCTACCAGGGCAGTGAGCAGGGCCACCAGTACGCATAACAGCGCCACAGGCAGGGCTTTCGCCACCGCGGCCAGACAGAGGACAAAGAGGATGAGGTAAAAGCCCAGACGCCTGCCTTCGGAAATCGCGGGAGGTGTCAGCTTGGGTAGGGACAGGGGGGTGGAGCGGCGGCACAGAAGGAACAGTAGAATCAGCAGACCGGAGGCGGCGGTGAGGGGGAGCATGGACCGGAAAAACTCCCCAAGGCTCATCTGATAGTGGGAGTAGAGGTACAGGTTTTGGGGATTGCCGATGGGGGTAGCCATACTGCCTAGATTGGCGGCGATGGTCTGCATGGCCACCACAGGGATCAGGCGCTCCTCCTCTCCGGCTAGCTCTAGTACCTCCATTGCGAAGGGAACAAAGGTGATAAGGGCCACATCGTTGGTCACCGCCATGCTGAAAAAGAAGGGCAGGAAGATGAGCGCACCCTCCAACTGTCTGGTCGTGGCCGTCCGCTCCAGCAGATGCTCACCCAGACGGCGGAACAGACCCAGCCCCTGGAGCCCTGCCATCACCGCCATCAAAGAAAAGAGCAGCCCCAGGGTGCCGCCGTCGATATAATCCAGATAGGCCCGGTCCGGGGGGACCAGAAAGGCTGTGGCAGCCGCCAGCAGCCAGGCGATGGACAGCACCGTTTCCCGCCGTAAAAATACTATGAGCTTTTGCAACACACATCTCTCCATTCGGGAGGATATGTTAGCACAGACAGGGGGAAAAATCAAAGAAAATATTTTTGTGGGGGAGAGGCTGGAGGATATCGAATTACCATATGTCAGCACTTTGGAGGGTAGAGAAATAGGAAAGCCCCCAAGCCAAAATGGCTTGGAGGCTTGTTAAGCCGTCCGGGACAGAAGCTTTTCCTGCCGGAGGACACGGAGAAGAAAGAGAAGGGAGAGAATGGCGGTGAGTACTCCGGTAGAGGTGGAGATGAGCCACACCCCATCCAGCCCCAGGGCGCCGGGCAGTACAAGCAGGGACAGGAGGGGGAAGACAAGAGTCCGGCTGAACGCCAGGACCAGGGAAAGCCCCGGTCGATTCAGGGCGGTAAAGAAGGAGCTGAGGCAGGTGCTCACCCACCCAAGGAGATAGGACAAGGAGAAGAGCTCCATGGCCCGCAGGGTCATGTCCAGCAGAGCTGAGTCCTCCTCCTTGAGGAACAGGGGGATGACCTGTTCGCCTCCGAGCTGCATCCAGACCAGCACAGCCAGGGAGATAGCCGCCGCCGCCGTCAGGACTCGCTTCTCCAGGGCGAACATACGGGTACGGCTGCCGGCACCATAGTTATAGCTGATGGCGGGCTGCATGGAGTCGGCCATGCCGAAAAGGAGGGCGCCGACGATGCTGTCCACATACATCACGATGGAAAAGGCGCTTACCGCCGGGGTGCCGGCCAGATGGAGCAGTACACTGTTGAGGATGACCATGAGCACCGAGCCGGCGATGCTGGAGAAGAATTCTGAGCTGCCATTTGCCAGCAGGGCAGCCAGCTGATGGAGAGGTACCCGGCCCCGGACAAAGCGTAGGGGCAGTTTTTTTCGTAGGAAGGGGAGCAGGCCAAGGACTGTGCCCAGGGCCATCCCAATGCAGGAAGCCAGGGCCGCCCCGGCCACTCCCCAACGGAAGACAATAAGGAATAGAGCGTCCAGTACAATGTTCACAAGGGAGGTGAACACATTGATTCCCATGCTGTACCGGACCCGGCCGCAGATGCGCAGATAGTTGTCCAATGCGAAAAAGAGCATGATAAAGGGGGCCAGCAGAGCATAGACCCGCAGGTAATCCACTGCCATAGCGGTGACCTGACGCTCCGCGCCCATGAGTGCCACTGCGGGCCCGGCCAAGAAGAAACCCGCCGCTCCGATTAGAAGAGAGAGCAGAAGGATGAGCTTGGAGCAGAAGCTGAAAATACGGCTGGCCTCCTCGGACTTCTGCTCCCCCAGGCGAATCGCGATCTGGACCGAAGAGCCCACGGCTACCAAATCGATCAGGGCAAAGCTGATTAAAAGCAGGGGCATGACTAGGTTAACGGCGGCCAGGGCGTCGGCCCCAACATAGCGGCCCACAAAGATGCCGTCCACTACCGTATAGAGCGAAGTGACCGCCATGCTGACCATACTGGGCAGAGCACATCGGAAAAAGAGCCGGGTAGGGGAAAGGGTGATAAAAATACGTTCTTGCTGTGTCATATTAAAGATCCTTTTGATACTCCTTGCTGAATATGTCTAAAATCGCGCAGAACAGGTCAATTTCATCCTGGGAGTAGGCGGCCTCCACCTGACGAGCCGCACGCTCCAGCGGACGGTCATAGGCTTTTAGCGCCAAGGCGGCCGGCCCGGTAACTGACAAGTAGCTGACACGCCGATCCTCCTCGCTCCGGGTTTTGGTTACCAGGCCCAGCTTGACCAGTTCCCCGACTTTGATGGTGGCTGCCGCGCGAGAGATGTGCAGGGTGTCTGCCAAGGTGGTGACAGTGCACACGCCCAGGGCCTGCTGATAGGAGATGACATCCAAATACATGATGCTGTTATAGGACAACTCACCTCCTCCAGTCTTGTTTACTTGGCGCAGGTCACTGACGGTAGAGTCATAATAAAATCTGCACAGACTGTCACGCAGGTCCATAAAACAGGCGCCTCCTAAATAGTTAACCAAATTTAATTAAATTTGCTTAATCAATATAACAGAAGATTATAATGTTGTCAAGTAGGAGAAAGAAGGATGCTAAGAAGTAAAAAATCCGTCCAAGCACAGCTTGGACGGATCAGATGTACGAAAGGGAAAGGAAAGATATGCTCAGAGATCCTCCCCGCTGATGACTTGGGCTTTAATCAGGTTGGTGGAGCCGCTCTTGCCCAGGGGGACCCCAGCGGTAATCACGACCGTGTCCCCAGCCTGGACCAGCCGTTCCTTCAGAGCCACCTCGGCGGACAGAGAGAAGATGCGGTCGGTGGAGTTGACCTCTCCGGTGAGGAAGGGGATGACACCCCAGCAGATGTTCAGCTGGCGGCGCACCTTCTCATGCATGGTCAAGGCGGCCACGGGGCAGGAGGGGCGGAACCGACAGATCATCCGGGCGGTACGGCCGGAGTTGGTGGCCGCCAGGATGGCCTTGGCGTCCAAGTCCTTGGCGGTCAAACAGCAGGTGTGAGTGATGGCGTCGTTAATGTTGCTGGCCGGGACCACCCTCTGCTTTTGGAAGTGGCGCCAGTAGTCAATGGAGGCCTCCGCCTCCTCCACAATGCCTGTCATAGCTGTGAGGGCCTCCACCGGATATTTGCCCCCAGCAGTCTCGCCGGACAGCATGACGCAGCTTGTGCCGTCAAATACGGCGTTGGCCACGTCGGACACCTCTGCCCGGGTGGGCCGGGGGTTGCGCATCATGGAATCCAGCATCTGGGTGGCGGTGATGACAGGCTTGCCTGCCTGAAGGCCCTTGCGGATGATTTTCTTCTGAAGGATGGGTACCTTGGCGGCGGGGATCTCTACGCCCAGATCGCCCCGGGCCACCATAATGCCGTCGGCGGCGGCCAGGATCTCGTCGATGTTGTCTACGCCCTCCTGGTTCTCGATCTTGGCGATGATCTTCACACTTTCCCCGCCACAGTCCTGAAGGACCTGGCGGACCGCCTCAACATCGCTGGCCTGACGGACAAAGGAGGCAGCGATAAAGTCAAAGTCATTCTCCACCCCGAATCGGATGTCTGCCACATCCTTCTCGGTCAGGGCGGGCAGATGGATATGGACGCCGGGGATATTGATGGACTTATTGGCGGATAAAGTACCACCGTTCTCCACTGTGCAGACGATGTCCTCACCCCGGATCTCATCCACCCGGATGGCCACTAGGCCGTCGTCAATGAGGATCTCCTGGCCGGGGGCCACCTCCTGGTGGAGCTTGGGATAGCTGACAGAAACATGCGTCTGGTCCCCCACCTCCTCCCGTGTGGTCAGAGTGAAGGTATCCCCCGCCTCCAGGGAAATGGACTTGGTGTCGAAGTTGCGGATGCGGATCTCCGGCCCTTTGGTGTCCAAAATTGTGGCCACCGGGCGGCCCATAGCGTCACGGACAGCCTTGAGCAGACTAAGCCGCTCCAGGTGCTCCGGGTGGCTGCCGTGGGAGAAGTTGAACCGGGCCGCGTCCATTCCGGAGCGGATCAGGGTGCGAATCATATCCTCGCTGTCCACCGCGGGGCCCAGGGTGCAGATGATCTTTGTTTTTCTCATATTGATTTCCTCCTGTGGGAATCAAACTGTTCAGACTTCGTACATCCCTATCATACAGGAAAAGAGGGGCTTTGAACAGGGGGCAATTCCATGAAATTATGTCCTCTCCAAGACCAAAAATCCGACAAATGGGAGGGGGGCTATCCGAATGGTGAACGGACGCAGAAGGTATGAAAAGACCCCCTCCCGCTTAGGCGGAAGGGGGCAGTCATTTTATAGGTAGGAGTCAGCCAGAGCCTTGAATTTCGGCAGGGCCCGCTGGATCATCTCGGTCTGGACACAGTAGGCGATGCGCACATGGCCGGGGGCGCCGAAGCCGGAGCCGGGGACCAGCAGCAGGTCGAACTTCTTGGCCCGCTCGCTGAAAGCCAGATCATCGGGCTCCAGGGACCGGGGGAAGAGGTAGAAAGCGCCGCCGGGCTGGGCTACATGGTACCCCATCTCCCGCAGGGAGGAGGTGAGCAGCCGGCAGTTCTCCTCGTACACCTTCAAATCAGAGGTCATATCGCAGCACAGAGAGGTCACCTGCTGGAACAGGCTGGGAGCGTTCACATAGCCCAGGGAGCGGCCCGCCCCGGCCACGGCGGCGTAGACCTCGGCAGAGTCGGTGATGTCACCGGGGACCAGCACATAGCCCAGCCGTTCGCCGGGGAGGGACAGGGACTTGGAGAAGGAGTAGCACACGATGGTGTCCCGGTAGATGTGAGGGACCCAGGGGACCTCGAAGCCCTGGAATACAATTTCACGATAGGGCTCGTCAGAGATGAGGTAGATGGGGTGTCCGTACTCCTGACTCTTGGCGGTGAGGACGGCGGCCAGCCGCTCCAGGGTGTCCTTGGAGTAGACTACGCCGGAGGGATTGTTGGGGGTGTTGACCACCACGCCCTTGGTGTGGGGGCCGACAGCCTTTTCAAAGGCCTCAAAGTCAATCTGGAAGTGGTCGATCTCCGGGGGAATGAGTACCATTTTGGCCCCCGCGCCTTCAATGAATACCTTATATTCGGGGAAATAGGGGGCAAATACGATAAACTCGTCCTCGGGGCAGGTCAGTCCGCCGAAGACACAGCAGAGAGAGGCGGCCGCCCCTACGGTGATATAGAGCTGGTCGGCGGTGTAGCTGGCCCCAAAACGGCGGTTCAGGGAGTCGGCGAATCGCTGGCGGGCCTGTGCGTCGCCCTGGGCGCTGGTGTAGCAGTGGATCAGTTCGGGCTGTTCCCGCAGAATGCGGATGGCGGTCTCGTTGACCGCGTCGGGGGCGGGAACGCTGGGATTGCCCAGCGAGAAATCAAAGACGTTTTCAGGGCCGACAACAGCGGCCCGCTGCTTGCCGTACTCAAACAGCTCACGGATCACAGACCGGGCGGTGCCCAGTCCAAGCATACGTTCAGAAACCACGGGGATGACCTCCTTATGAAAAATCGGGAAAAAAGAACAGGAACGGACCTGCTTGTCCATTATACCACGGCAATTTATCAGCGTAAAGCGGCAATTTTGAGTCAGAGGGAAGAAAAAGGGGGGAAGTTCGATGACAAGAGGGGCAAAATCAGCCACGCCTCGCCTTTACAAACGGAGAATGGGGGGCTATAATCAAAGAAATACCAGTGGAGAACGGGGAGGTGAGGGTATGCTGGAGTTGGCTGGAAGATCCATCGCGGAGCAGATCGCTATTGGACAGTTGCACTTTTACCGGCGTGAGCCCCCTGTGTTAGCCCCCCGCTCTCAACGCGGCCCCCAAGAGGAGCTGGAGCGATTCCAACAAGGACAGAGGCAGGCCGTACTGCAGTTGGCTGCCCTCTACGACCGTGCCTTTGCCGAGGTGGGGGAGGAAACAGCCTCTATTTTTGCCATCCACGCTATGCTGCTGGAGGATGAGGACCTTGTCCGAACCATCACGGACATGATACAAAGGGAGGGGGCCACGGCAGAATATGCTGTCAAGGCGGCGGGGGATGCTCTGGCCGCCGCCTTTGGAGCGATGGACAGCCCCTATATGCGGGCCAGATCGGTGGATATGCGGGACATCTCCCGCAGAATGCTCCGGGCGCTGCTGGGTCGCCGGCCAAAGGCACCCTTGACCCGGCCGGGGACCATCCTGGTCTGTGAGGAGTTTTTCCCCAGCGAGGTGATGGAGTTGGACCGCCGCTGGCTGGTGGGACTGGCGGCTATGCGGGGCAATGTGGACAGCCATACCGCTCACCTGCTGCGGGCCTATCACATCCCAGGCATGATTGAGCTGGACTTGTCCCCGGACCTGGAGTGGGAGGGACAGATCGGCCTGATGGACGGATTTGACAACAAGCTGTATTTGGATCCGGACCGGGAATTGATGGAGAAACTCCGCCTGAGGTATCAGGAGCGGGGCTGCCCCGTGGGCTGCGGGACATAGAAAGAAAAGAAAGGGGAGCGTACACATGGAGCGGGAGAGGAAGCGGAGGTTGAGCTGTACGGACTGCGGCCTGTACAACTGTCGAAACCGGGGGGAACAGTACCCGGAATTCTGTTTGACCACCGGATGTGTGGAGGCGGGGGAAACCGCTGAGTTGGACCAGATTTATGGCGGCGACACCATAGACGGGAAAATGGCTCGGGCTGCCGCCCAAATCGAGGGGCGGTATTACTGTACCAAGACCCGTGTAGAAGAAACCGTCCTGTTTATCAAGGAGATCGGGGCCAAAAAGGTGGGGATCGCCACTTGTTTTGGACTGATTAACGAAGCTAAGATCTTTGCCAAAATCTTGCAGAAAAACGGAATTGAATATGTCAGTGTGGTGTGTAAGGTAGGGGGAGAGGACAAGGCGAATATGGGGCTAGCCCCTGAGGACACCATCTGCAAGGGGGCCCATCCGGAGACCATGTGCAACCCCATCCTCCAGGCACGGGTGCTCAACCGGGAAAAAACGGATCTGAATATCGCTATCGGCTTGTGTGTAGGCCATGACGCCCTGTTCAGCAAGTATTCTGACGCGCCGGTGACTACCCTCATCGCTAAGGACAGGGTGCTGGGCCATAACCCGGTGGCCGCTCTGTACAGCGGGTACTATAAAAAACTTTATGAGTGAATCGATCCAGGGATGCCATGGGATGATTTGAGGAACCAGACTTGAAGGTGCTATTTGAAAGAATAAACGGTGGCGCGGACTGCCTGGATAGACGTTTGGAGCAAGTACAGTTCCTGACAGGAAATTCCTTGAAAATGATCGCTGTTATGGCGATGGTTATTGACCACACCTGCAAAATCGTCCTTCAGTGGCTCTTATCAAATTACTGGGGCGTAATGGTGGATACCGGGAAACTATCCTGGGAGCAGTTTGAGAAAATTGATTATTTCATTCGATTTGATCTGCAGAGCATAGGTACAATTGCGTTTCCGCTGTTTTGCTTTTTGCTGGCAGAGGGTTTCCAACATACTAGAAACAAGAAGCGATATATCGGGTTAATGCTTGTATTTGCGCTAATCTCCGAAATACCTTTTGATATAGGATTTTTTAGCAGATATTCGCTTATGGAGGGTACATTTCCGTTTTATTTAAAATATCAAAATGTATTTTTCACTTTGTTTTTAGGCTTATTGACATTAGCGTGTCTCGAAAGATGCTCGTGCAAATCACAGGTGCGCACTGATAAAATTAAGTCAGTGGTTTTGCAAGTTGTCAGTGTGGCGCTTTTTTCTGTAATTGCTGAACTGATACGCTGTGATTACGGGATACAGGGGATCCTGTTCATATCCGCGTTCTACGTCTGCCGCAGCCATCGGGTCTATCAAGTGCTGCTGTTCCTTCTGGCATATATGGGGGCGACTGGAAATCAGCCGACTATGTGCATCCTTTTTGCCTGTCTGCTCATTTTACTCTATAACGGCAGGCGGGGGAAACTGAAATTGAAGCGCTTTTTTTACGTATTCTATCCGCTGCACATTACGATTTTGTACCTATTCCGATTGCTCTTGGAAAAGTCGATGATAACCTGATCGCGCGATTTTGATTTGCCGGGGCACTGGCCCCCTGAAAAAACCTGTGCTGCGCATAACAAAGTCCTCCGTATGAATTCGATCATGCGGGGGACTCAGTTTGTTAAGCGATAATTCTGTAAGAGCGCAGACTATTGTTATCGAATCGGCATAGGGCAGACGGGGCAGAAAGTATGCACCTGTTCCTGGCCGTTGAGGATACGCAGAGCGCCCAGGGCCAGGGCCTCCATCTCGTTTTCTCCGGGGATGACCACCACCCGACACAGGTTGTGGAGATAGTCGATAACCATGCTGGTGAGCTTTTTGGAGTTGGCCAGCCCCCCGGTGAGGATGACCGCGTCGATCAGCTCATGGAAGCAGCCCAGCATGATTCCAACGCCCTTGGCGATCTGGAGGGCTTGGGCCTGGTAGACCAGGGCCGCCCACTCATCCCCATCCTCGATACGGCGCTCCACCTCCCGGCAGTCATGGGTGCCCAGCAGGGCGGACATCCCACCCTCCCCCCGAAGCTTTTTCAGCATCTGGGCCTTGGTGTACTTGCCCGAGTAGCACAGATCCACCACATACAGCATATTCAAACTGCCCGCCCGGTCCGGGGAAAAGGGGCCGGCGTCGTCGGACACAGAGTCGATGATGCGCCCGTGGCTGTGTGCGGAAATGGAAATTCCACCCCCCAAATGGGCCACGACCAAATTCATATCCTCGTATTTCCGGCCCATGGCCTGGGCGTATTTGTGGCTGGTGGCTCTGGCGTTGAGGACGTGGCAGAAGCTGGTGCGGGTGACCTCCTTAAAGCCAGTGACACGGGCCTCCGGGGGCAGCTCATCACTGGTGACCGCGTCGTAGATATAGGCGGGGATGCGCAGCGGTCCAGCAAATTCCCGGGCCATCAATCCACCCAGGTTGGAGGCGTGGTCAAACACTGTGTGGTGGAGCAGGCAGTCGGTCAAGTTGTCATCCACCACATAGCCGCCGGCCACGATATTAGGAATGATGCCGCCCCGCCCTACCACAGCGGAAAGCTGCGTCAGGTCAAAGCCCTCCTGGGCCAGCCAGCTTCGGACCAGGGCCACCCGGTAGTCTAACTGGTCGTTGAGGGCAGGATAGGGGGACAGGTCCTGGTTGGTGTGCCCGATGCTTTTGAGCATCAACGGGTGCTCATCCTCGTAGACAGCGGCCTTGGTGCTGGTGGAGCCTGGGTTGAGGACTAAGATCTTGTGGGACATGTCAGCTTCCTCCTAATCCATGGCGGCGCAGAGCAGGATAGAGTAATATTTCTCCTCCGGCGTGGCCCCACGGGAATTGATGGTGATAGGGACCGCCGCTCCCAGCACGACTCCGGCCATCTGGCCGCCGGCCAAGCCATATAGGGCTTTGCCCAGTACGTTGCCCACGGCGATAGCGGGGACCAGCAGAATGTCCGCGTCCCCGGCCACCGGGCTGTGGTAGCCCTTCACCAGAGCCGCCTCGCGGTCGGTGGCCAGGTCCAGAGAGATGGGCCCTTCCACGATACAGGGACCGAATTCCCCCCGCTCTCCCGCTTCTTTTAGTGACAGGGCGTCCCCGGTTTCAGGCATAGCGGGATTCACCGTTTCCACAGCGCACAAGGCGGCGGCCTTGGGCCGTTCATAGCCCAGGAAGCGGCAGAAGTCCACCGCGTTTTTCAGGATATGGCCTTTCTGCTCCAGATTGGGGGCTACTACCATACCGCCGTCGGTGATGAATAGCAGCTTGTGGTAGCGGGGCACATCCAAAATAGCCACATGGGACATGACCTGGCTGGCCCGAATGCCTGTTTCCCGGTGGACCACCGCCTTGAGCAGAGTGCCGGTCTGAAGCATCCCCTTGATGAGGATATCCCCCTTTCCCTCCCGGATAAGAGCGACAGAGCGGGCAGCGCACTCCAGATCATCCTGGGCGTCTACGATCTGTTCTGGAGAGAGCTCCTCCCCCAGACTGCGGGCAATGGATCGGATCTCGTTCCGTCGGCCTACCAAGATGGGGCGGATCAGCCCGTCTCGGCGGGCGGAAAAGACTGCCTGTAAGGTGTGTTCGTCATGGGCCGCGGCTACCACCGCCTCCCTGGGGGAGAGATGTTGCAGCCGGCTCTTCAGAGCTGAAAAACTCGAGATGACCATGGGCGTCCTCTTTTCTGTCAGTTTGTCGCACCTATTCTAACATTCCAGAGAAAAAAAGTATAGGGCAAATTTGCTGTCCTTCCCCTTGACGGATGGGACCGGAATCGGTATAATATCATTTGTTATCCGCTAGTGTGGCTCAGGGGTAGAGCAGCTCACTCGTAATGAGCAGGCCGTGGGTTCGATTCCCACCACTAGCTCCACGTCGGAGCAAAGTCCGCTTTGCTCCGACGTCTTTTTATGCCTGGGGCAAAAAAGACGTCATCCGCCCGCTTCCCTGCTCCTCCTTTTCAACTGCGGCCCGCTCCGCTGGGCACACAGTTGGTGGGCCGCACTGTGGGCGGCATTTTTCGCCATGAAGAAATATCGATTTTGACCGTCCCTGCCAGCTCGTCGCAAGCGATATGTCGCTTGCGACGAGCTTTTTCATTGTAAAGAAAGGCACGACTTACGTCGTGCCTTTCTGAAAAAATAGGAAGTTTTCGATCATCAGCCCATGCACTCAGCACATCTTGGCGCCAGCGGGGATCTTGTCGTCCAGCATAAGCAGATTCAGGACCTCAGCGCCCTTCTCAGTGTGGACGGCGGAGATGAGCATACCGTTGGACTCCAGGCCCATCATTTTCCGGGGCGGCAGGTTGACGATAGCCATGAGGGTCTTGCCTACCAGGTCCTCCGGCTTGTACCATTTGGCGATGCCGGACAGGATCTGACGGTCGGTACCGGTGCCGTCGTCCAGGGTGAATTTCAGCAGCTTCTCGCTCTTCTTCACATTCTCACAGGCCTTGACCTTGACTGCTCGGAAGTCAGACTTACAGAAGGTGTCAAAGTCCACCTTGGCCTCCAGCTGGGGCTCTATTTCCAGGTCCGGGAGAGCGGACTTCCGGGCGGCTTCAGCCGCCGCCTCCAACTGGGCCAGGGCCTTCTCTGTGTCTACACGGGGGAACAGGTTGTCCCCACGCTGGACGGTGACATCCCTCCGCAGGGAGCCATAGACGGCGGCGCTGTCCCAGGTGCGGCACTCCTGGCAGGCGCCGATTTGGTCCAGTACCTTTCCAGCGGAGCCGGGGATAAAGGGGGTCAGCAGGATACCGGATACCCGCAGTACCTCCAGCAGGTTATACATGACCCGTGCCAGACGGGGACCGTTGGCCTCCATGTCCTTGGCCAGCACCCAGGGGGCGTTCTCGTCGATATACTTGTTGGCCCGGCCGATGACCTTAAAGATTTCCGCCAGGGCGTTCTGGAAGGCGTAGTGCTCCATCTGCTCCTCATACTTGGCGCGCAGGGAGGAGATGAGCTCAACCATCTCCCTGTCCATCTCCCCGTCTTCCGACTGATCTTCGGGCAGGGTGCCACCGAAATACTTGCCTACCATGGACACGGTTCGGGAGAGGAGGTTGCCCAGGTCGTTGGCCAGGTCCACATTGATAGTCTGAATCAGCGCTTCGTTGGAGAAGTTGCCGTCAGAGCCGAAGGGGAAGGTGCGCAGCAGGAAGAACCGCAGGGCATCCACCCCGAACATCTCAGCCAGGATATAGGGGTCCACCACGTTACCCTTGCTCTTGGACATCTTGCCGCCGTCCAGCAGCAGCCAGCCGTGGCCAAAGACTTTCTTGGGCAGAGGCATCTCCATACTCATAAGCATGGCAGGCCAAATGATGGAGTGGAAGCGGACGATCTCCTTACCAACAAAGTGAACGTCGGCGGGCCAGAACTTTTCATAGTCGTGGTACTTGTCGTTGAACAGGCCCAGAGCGGTGGTGTAGTTGAACAGGGCGTCCACCCACACATAGACCACGTGACCGGGGTCGAAGTCCACGGGCACGCCCCAGGTAAAGGAGGTCCGGGATACGCACAGGTCCTCCAGACCGGGCTTTATAAAGTTGTTCACCATCTCGTTGACCCGGCTGCGGGGCTCCAGAAAATCGGTGTCCTCCAGCAGATGCTGGATGCGGTCGGCGTACTTGGAGAGTTTGAAAAAGTAGGCTTCCTCCTCCGCGTCCTGGACGTCTCGCCCGCAGTCGGGGCACTTGCCATCTACCAGTTGGGATTCGGTCCAGAAGGACTCGCAAGGCTTACAGTACTTGCCTATATACTTACCCTTGTAGATGTCGCCCTTTTCATACATCTTTTTAAAGATCTTTTGAATGGCGGATACGTGATAATCGTCGGTGGTGCGGATGAAACGGTCGTTGCTGATGTTCATCAGCTTCCACAGATCCTTGACTCCCTTGGGACCCTCCACGATGCCGTCTACGAACTCCTTGGGAGTAACGCCGGCCTCCTTGGCCTTGTCCTCGATTTTCTGGCCGTGTTCATCTGTACCTGTGAGGAACAGGACCTCATAGCCGGTCAGCCGCTTATAGCGGGCCATGGCGTCGGTGGCTACGGTGCAGTAGGTGTGGCCGATGTGCAGCTTATCGCTGGGATAGTAGATGGGTGTGGTGATATAAAAACGCTTTTTATCCATGGTAAAGCAGCCTCCAATTTATCATGTTATTCCTCGTCCGGGATGGAGCTCTCCTCGCGTTCAGCCCCTGAGGGCATTCGCCCTCCGGCAGGAAAGGGATGGTTGGACAGTAGTGCATATCCATAGCCCAGCAGAGAGAGGAGAAAGGCAGTGGTTAGAGCTAGCTGGAACCAGCTGGGGCCGTCAGCCAGAGAGATCACCCCCAATGAAATACCCAGCAGAGCGCAAAAGGTGAGCAGTTGAGGGTGGGAGCGGCCAAAGAAGAAACCGGCAGCGAAGTAGTGGCACAGCATCATCAGAATGGTAGCTGCTAGGGAGAAGCCGTACCGCATGGCGACGGGGTCGGTACCGTGGAGCAGGTGGGTGGCAAAGAGCCAGCACAGCCCAGTGTAGCCTGGGAGGACGGAGAGCAGGGCGGTCAGCCGGTCCAGCTGGCCCCGATAGGCGGCCCGTCCGACCAGCAGCAGGGCGGCTCCGGAGCCAAAGGTGAGCAGGACCGTCAACAGCAGGACGGGCAGCAGGGCGGCGGGATAGGCGGACAGGTAGGCGTCCCGGCTGATGCGGAAGAGTTGGAACTGGTCCATCCACTCCAGCAGGCCCAGCAGGCCGGCCCCTAAAAAACAGAAGCCGGAGGCGGCCATCAGTCCCATAAAACCGGGAGAGGGACAGAAAAAGGCGTCCAGGAATCCCTCCGGCCTCCTTTTTCCACGGCAGAGGACAAGAAAGGCCAGGACCAGGAGAGCCGTCAGGGCGAGCAGGGCAAAGGTGGCCGGCGCCCCGTGGAGATAGAGTTGAGTCTGGGCGTCATAGGCGGACAGCCACTGCCAGCGGCGCAGTCCAAAGCCCGCCAGGCCGCCCCCCAGGGCCAGACCCGGCAGGATGATTTCTTTTCGCATTGTATTGTGTGCCTCCTTAAACGGAGAAAGAAGTCGTGCCCACTATCATATACCAGTTTCCTCCAAAAAGCAACAGATATACCAGAGGGCTGCGGGCCTGGAAAAAGAGGGCCTATTTGCCGCCATTCCAGCGGTCCTGGCCTTTCCCGCCGAACTGGAACCACAGGGCCAGAATCAGCAAGATGACACCGATGATTGTGCAGGCGCCGCTGAACAGGGGGGAGATGAGCCCGTTCCGCTCGAGCAGCACGGTAATGGACAGAAAAACCAGGTTGCCAAAGAGCAGGGTGCGGGCAGTGGGGTCCATCCGCTTCCTGGCGCGGTCCTTCTCGTCGGCCAGCTTGGCCTGATTGGCCTGACGTTTGGCATTGATGGTGGACTGGGAGTGGCGCTTTTTATACTTCTTGTGGCTCATGGGTCAGGGAGCTCCTTTCGTATCTGTGAGGAATCAGGGGGTAATGGTGGCCCCACCTACCACCGTGTCACCGTCATACAGGACCACGGCTTGGCCGGGAGTGATGGCCCGTTGAGGCTGGTCAAAAGCGAGGTGGATGGTGTCCGGCCCGGTCTGCTCCACAGTGCAGGGCTGCTCCGCCATGCGGTAGCGGACCTTGGCCCGCAGGCGGACAGGAGCAGAAAGGTGGTCACAGGCGATGAGGTTCAGATCCGCCGCCGTGAGGGTGGAGCCATACAGGCTGTCATTGCAGGAGAGTACCACGGAGTTATCCTGGGGCCGGACCTCCTTGACATAGAGGCGCCCACGGGTGGAGGATACCCCCAGCCCCCGCCGCTGGCCCAGGGTGTAGTCGATGATGCCGGTGTGGGCCCCCAGGACCGCTCCGCCCTCATCTAAAAAGGGGCCGGAGGGATAGCTCTTTCCAGTATACTGGCGGATAAAGGAGCCGTAGTCCCCGTCGGGGATGAAGCAGATGTCTTGGCTGTCCCCCTTCTTGGCGTTGATGAGGTCAGCTTGGGCGGCAATGGAGCGGACCTCCTCCTTGGACAGAGCGCCCAGGGGAAACAGGGAGCGGGAGAGCTGCTCCTGGTTTAGACCAGCCAGTACATAGCTCTGGTCCTTCTCCGGATGGGCCGCCTTCTTCAGCAGCCAGCGGCCGCTCCCCCGGTCCAGCTCCAGCCGGGCGTAATGGCCGGTGGCCACCTGATCCCGGCCTGACTCCAAGGCCTGCTGGAGTAAAAAGCCGAATTTGACATACCGGTTGCAGACCACGCAGGGATTAGGGGTAAGCCCCCGCTCATAGGCGGAGGTAAAGGTGTCCAGAACATGGGAGCGGAAAGGGGCGCGGGCGTCAAGCACATAGAAGGCAATACCCAGCTTCCCAGCCACGGCCCGGGCGTCCTCCACGCCATCTGGAGGTCTGTCATCCTCCCGGCTCCCGTTGACCAGCGCGCCATCAAACATCTTCAGCATAACGCCCACTAGGTCGTGTCCCTCCTGCTGAAGCAGCCAGGCGGCGGTGGAGCTGTCCACACCACCGCTCATGGCCACAGCGATTCGATTTTGCATATGGGGACACCTCCTGCCGGGACAAATAAGGGTCAATCCGGCGATTTGCCGAAATTCGTTACAAAGTATATCACACTTTGGCCCTTGTATCAACCAAAAAGGCCAGAAAGAGGAAAGAAAGTTCCCGTTTTCTCTGGTTTCTTTAAAAAATATATGTTGTATCCGTTGGTAAAAAATAAGAGGCGACATACAAGATGTAGTGGACAAAACAAAAAGGACATGGTATACTTCTCCCCTGACAGTGTCTGGCGGCCATGCCGCCGGTTAGATAGTATACCATAAAGATACGGGAGAGGGAGACCAGCTATGAAAGTGATCAAGCGCGATGGGACCATCGTGGATTATGACCGAAGCAAGATCGTTACCGCCATCGAAAAGGCCAACGCCGAGGTGCCGCCGGAGGAACAGCTTGACCGGGCGCGCATCGACGCCATCATCGACCACATCGAGGGACTCAAGCGCCAGCGGATGCTGGTGGAGGACATCCAGGACCTGGTGGAGCAGGGGCTGGTGGAGGAAAACAAGTTCCACCTGGCCAAGACCTACATCATTTACCGCTATAACCGGGCCCTGGTACGCAAGGCTAACACCACCGACGAGTCTATCCTCTCTCTGCTGCGCAACGAGAACCAGGAGCTGGCAGAGGAGAACTCCAACAAGAACACCATGATCGCAGCCACCCAGCGGGACTATATCGCCGGGGAGGTGAGCCGGGATCTGACCCGGCGCATCCTGCTGCCCGAGCATATCTCCAAGGCCCACGACGAGGGGACCATCCACTTCCACGATGCAGACTACTTTGTCCAGCCCATTTTTAACTGCTGCCTCATCAACATTGGGGATATGCTGGACAACGGCACTGTGATGAACGGCAAGCTCATCGAGAGCCCCAAGAGCTTCCAGGTGGCCTGTACCGTCACCACCCAGATCATCGCCTGCGTGGCCTCCAACCAGTACGGAGGGCAGAGCGTGGATATGAGCCATCTGGGCAAGTATCTCCGCCGCAGCCGGGAGAAATTCAAAAAGCACATCGCCTATGAATGTGCCGGACAGGTGGACGAGGCTACCCTGGAGCGGCTGGTGGCCGACCGTCTGCGGGATGAGCTGAAATCCGGTGTCCAGACTATCCAGTATCAAATCAATACCCTGATGACGACCAACGGACAGTCTCCCTTTGTCACTCTGTTCCTCAACCTCCAGGAAGATGACCCCTATCTGGAAGAGAACGCTATGATCGTGGAGGAGGTGCTGCGCCAGCGGCTGGAGGGCATCAAGAACGAAAAGGGAGTCTATATCACCCCCGCCTTCCCCAAGCTGGTGTATGTGCTGGACGAGCACAACTGCCTCAAAGGGGGCAAATATGACTACATCACGGAACTGGCCGTCAAGTGCTCCGCCAAGCGGATGTACCCCGACTATATCTCCGCCAAGAAGATGCGGGAGAACTATGAGGGCAACGTGTTCTCGCCCATGGGTTGCCGCTCCTTCCTGGCCCCCTGGAAGGATGAGAATGGGAATTATAAGTTCGAGGGCCGCTTCAACCAGGGAGTGGTCTCCCTCAACCTGCCCCAGATCGGCATTCTGGCCAGGGGGGATGAGGAGAAGTTCTGGACGCTGCTGGAGGAGCGGCTGGACCTGTGCTTCGAGGCCATTATGTGCCGGCACAACGCGCTGAAAAACGTGAAGTCCGACTCCTCACCCATCCATTGGCAGTACGGGGCAATCGCCCGCCTGCCCAAGGGGGCTCCCATTGAGCCACTGCTGTACGGCGGGTACTCCTCCATATCTCTGGGTTATATCGGGCTGTACGAGGTGACCAAGCTGATGAAGGGCTGCTCCCACACCCAGCCGGGCGGCACAGAGTTCGCCCTCAGGCTGATGAACCGGCTGCGCCGGGCCTGTGACGACTGGAAGAAGGAGACGAATATCGGCTTTGCCCTCTATGGCACACCCGCCGAATCTCTGTGCTACCGCTTCGCACGCATTGATAAGGAGCGGTTTGGCACGATACCTGACGTAACTGACAAGGGGTATTATACAAATAGTTATCATGTGGACGTGCGGGAACACATCGACGCCTTTGAAAAGTTCACCTTTGAGAGCCAGTTCCAGAAGATCTCCACCGGCGGGTGCATCTCCTATGTGGAGATCCCCAATATGCGCCACAATCTGGAGGCCATGAAGGAGGTTGTCCGCTTCATCTATGACAATATCCAATACGCCGAGTTCAATACCAAGAGCGACTACTGCCAGGTGTGCGGCTTCGACGGGGAGATCGTCATCAACGACGACAACCAGTGGGAGTGCCCCTGCTGCCACAACAAGGATCGGTCCAAGATGAACGTCACCCGCCGTACCTGCGGCTATCTGGGAGAGAACTACTGGAACGTGGGCAAAACCAAGGAGATCAAGTCCAGAGTGTTGCACCTTTAAGTGAATTAGAAATTGAGGAGGTCGGCTGTGATGGGTCCGTTGCCCCCCCGTGTTCCCATTTCTAACTCCTTATTCCTCATTCCGGAAAGTTTGGAGGTTTTGCCATGAACTATGCCGACATTCGCCCCATCGACGTGGCCAATGGGCCGGGGGTACGGACTTCCATCTTTGTGTCTGGCTGTACCCACCACTGCAAAGAGTGCTTTAACCCGGAGACTTGGGACTTCGCATACGGTCAGCCCTTTGGCGGGGAGCAGAAACAGGAGATACTGGATTGCCTGTCCAAACCCTACATTCGTGGTTTGTCCCTGCTGGGGGGCGAGCCCTTCGAGCCTCAGAACCAGCGGGCGGTGCTGGAACTGGTCCGGGCGGTCCGAGCCCGGTTTCCAGAAAAGGACATCTGGTGCTACTCCGGCTATCTGTTTGAAAGCCTTCGGGACAGCCAGGTGGGAGAATACAGCCAGGAGCTGTTAAAGGAACTGGATGTACTGGTGGACGGGCCCTTTGTCCTGGAAAAGAAGGATTTGTCCCTCCGGTTCCGGGGATCGTCCAACCAGCGGTTGATTGACGTGCCCGCTTCACTGAGAGCGGGGGCGGCAGTGCTGTGGGACGGTGCGGAATAAAATAGAGAACGGGAGCCCCGGCGGTACCGCCGGGGCTCCCGTTTCATTTAGAGGACGCGCAGGGGAGGGCCATCCAGAGGGATAACCCGGTCCGCCATGGACAGGATATCCTCCTCGTGACTGGACAGCAGGATAGGCAGGCCCAATGCCCTCATCCTGTCCATGATACGCCCGGCCCGCTCCCGGTCCACCCCGGCAAAGGGCTCATCCAGCAGATAGAGCCGGGCGGGGAGGGACAGGCACCGGGCCAGAGCCAGCCGTCTGCCCATGCCGCCGGACAGGGCGGGGGGATAGACGGATGCTTCGCCGCCCAGCTCCACCAACTCCAGCAGTCGGGACACGTCCTTCCAGCGATCCTTGGGCAGTACGTCAGTGAGGTGCTGTCCCACCGACCGCCAGGGGAGAAGGCGGTTTTCTTGAAACAGGATAGCGATCTCCCTGGGACTGATGCCGGAGACCGTGCCGCTCTGGGGCCGCTCCAGACCGGCCAACACCCGCAGCAGGGTGGTCTTGCCGCAGCCGGAGGGACCCCGCAGGGCGGTGATGCCGGCGTCGGGGAGGGAGAGGGAAAAGCGGTCCAGCACCTTTTTCTCTCCAAAGGAGACACTGAGTGATCGACAGGAGATCACAACTGAGTCCCCCCCTTCTGCTCCAGCATCAGCCGGAGTCCACGCTCCAGCGCCAGGCTGAGGGCCACCACCACAGCGGTCCAGGCAAAGAGATCCGGGATTTCCAGAGAGAGCTTAGAACTGTAAATCTGAGTGCCCATGGCCAAAGAGGGGGTACATAGCACCTCGGCGGCCACACCGGATTTCCAGGCCAGACCCACAGAGGTGATGAGGGCGGAGAGAAAGTATGGCCGGAGAGAGGGGAGATAGATCAGCCGTATGGCCTTGCTCCGCGAGAAGCGGTAGGCGCGGGCCAGCTCCAGAAGCTGGGCGTCAGTGGCCTCGATGCCGTGGACCAGGTTCTCCCACGTAACCGGCAGAACCATAAGGGCGGAGATGATGGCAGGTACCTGGTCCCGCTGCGTCCATAGCAGGACCAGCAGGATAAAGGAAACCACTGGTGTAGCCCGGATGATTCGGATGGGCGGGGACAGGAGCCGGGCAGACCAGGAGCTGGCGCAGGTAAGACCGGCCAGCAGTCCGCCCAGC
Organism: Flintibacter hominis; assembly: GCF_014287965.1. Lineage (NCBI taxonomy): Bacteria > Bacillati > Bacillota > Clostridia > Eubacteriales > Flintibacter > Flintibacter hominis. The sequence goes on from NZ_JACOPO010000001.1 coordinate 123,425, forward strand.
ACCACTCCGGCGAACAGGCCCGCTGCCACCCGGAGAAAGGTGGCCCCCACGGAGGCCCAGAAGGAAACCTGTCCTACCAGAGCGGCCAGGGCGGCCAACACGGTGAGGGGGTAGGGAAGGAGCAGCTCGTTCCCCCGGCCCTCCACATGAAGCTCCACCAACCAGGCGGCAAGCTGCCAAGCCCCCAGCCAGAAGGCCGGGGGCAGCAAGGCGCGGATGAAATTGGGCCGCCCTTTACTCCCCGCCATAGTAGAAGGCGTCGTAGGGCATCCCGCCGCCGATGGAAGCGGGGTCGGTACGGAATAGGACGGCGTAGTAGCCCTCCAGAGCGGCGCGCATCTCCTGGCCCGTTAAGAAGGTCAGATTGCACTGGGGAATGGCCGCCTGGGCCACCTGTTCATTGGGGGCGATGCCGTATTTCGCCACCAGGGCGGCTCCGTCAGCAGCGTTGCCCTCCTCCGTCATGAAGGTGATGGAGTCGCCGTACAGGTCTAGCAGAGCGTCGATCAGTATGGGATTTTCCTGGATGAATTCGGTCCGGGCTACCACGCAGCCCATGGGCAGGACCCCTTGATCCAGTTTCTCCCACTCGTCAGACAGGGACAGGGCCTGACGCACGCCGGTGTCCTGTACCATCAGGGCGGTGGCGGCGGGGACAGGGAGCATACAGATGGCCTGTTCCGAGGAGACCATTTTAGCCGAAACCTCCTGGGCGGTCATCCACTGGATGTCTAAGGTAGAGGGGTCCACCCCGTTTGCCGTGAGGAGATGGTCCAATACATACTCCGGGTTTGCTCCCTGGCCAGTGGCGTAAATTGTCTTGCCCCGCAGGTCAGCCATAGAGTGGACGCTGTCCCCTTTCTCCAGAATATAGAGCACCCCCAGAGTGTTGACCGCCAACACCTGAATGGCCCCATCGCTTTTGGTGTACAGATTAGCAGCCACGTTGGTAGCGATGGCGGCCACATCGGCGGAGCCATTGACCAGGGCATCGGTGACCTGATTGTTGTCCGCCACAACAGTAGTGTTCAAAGTAAATGGGGCGTCTGTGGGGGCGCTGCCGGCAGCGTAGCTGTCCACCAAATAAGCGGCCCCGACGCCGGTAGGACCGCTGAGGACCATAAAGTTGATCTCCGGAATATCAGACGGGCCGGGAATCTCCTGGGACGAGTCGCCTGACGAGGAACCGCCGGAGGAGATGTCCCCGGAGGCAGAGCTGGAGGAGTCGTTCTCACTGGCGCTTGGTTTACAGCCGGCTAGGCTGGCCAGCACCAGGGCGGCGCACAGCAAGAGAGAGAGTTTTCGTTTCATGTGGATCATCCTTTCTGATAGAGCGGTGGGGACAGAAGCTCACAGGAACCCTTCCAGACCGGCTGGGTCGGAGATGGAGATGGTCTTTCCGTGGCGGGAGATGAGGCCGCTCTCCTCCAGGGACTGGAAAGCCCGATAGAGGGAGGCACGGCTCAAGCCCAGCCGCCGGGCCAGGTCGGTGGCGGCACAGGTGAGCTGCCCCTCCCGGACATTGGCCAGCAGGTACCGAGCCAGTTTTCCCTCGGCTCCGGACTGGACCAGGGATTGCAGCCTGCCGGATAGAAAGCGGATTCGGCCGGTGAGGTAGCGCAGGTAGTTTTCCCGGAGCGGCCCGTCCTGAGCCAGTAAGCGGTCCATGCTGTTCTGAGGCAACATCAGGCAGCGGCTGCTCTGCCGAGCGGTAATGGTGGTAACAAATTCCGGAGCCTCGGTGTACAGGGCGGCGGCTCCAAACAGATCCCCAGGCTCCAGATAGCTGACGGTCAAAGTCCCCTTGGTGACCTGAAGCCTGCCGGCTAGCAGAATGCCCAGGCAGCGGCAAAAATGGCTTGGACTATACACCGTGGCCCCGGTGGGAAAGAACTCCAGCCGGCCCTCCTGTGTGATTTGGTCCAACAGGGCGGGGGAGCAGTGCCGAAGGAGCGGGCAGCCCTCCAGAATCTCCCAATCTTCTTGGTTCAGCGGCAGAACAGGCACCTCCAAACTGTCTTATTTGATACAGAATGATTGTATGACAGGGGAGAGGAAAAGTCAACCCCGGCTCTGGGTTCCAGAACCGGGGCCAGGGAGTCGATCCTTCCCTGGAGCGTACAGCTCCGGACGGAAGATCCCATCCACCCTCCGACTCAGCTTCTGGAGGTGGGCAGGCTGCTCTGTGATAGCGGCAGGGCCGCCTTCCGCTGCGCTGTCAACCTTTATCGGCTGGCCAGATAGGCCGCCGGGCCGCTCTCATACAGATCCCCGCCGTGGGTGTCCAGAATAACGGTAAGGGGGAAGTCCTCCACCTCCAGGCGGCGCACGGCCTCACAGCCCAGATCCTCCCAGCAGAGGACCTCCAGCGCCTTCACGCTGGACGCCATCAAGGCCCCCGCGCCCCCCAGGGCGGCCAGGTAGACGGCCCCATTCCGGACCACGGCGTCCTTGACTGTTTGGCTGCGTTTGCCCTTGCCGATCATGACGGCTTGGCCCAGGTCCAGCAGGCGGGGGGAGTAGGCGTCCATCCGGCCGCTGGTGGTAGGGCCGGCGGAGCCGATGACCTGTCCGGGGCGCTCTGGGGTGGGGCCCACATAGTACAGGGCGGAGCCCTCCACAGGGAAGGGCAGGGGCTCCCCCCGGTCAAGCAGCTCCATCATGCGCTGATGGGCGGCGTCCCGGGCGGTGTAGACCGGCCCGGACAGCAGAACGGTGTCTCCCGCCCGGAGGGGGGCCAAGTCATCCTTTGACACCGGGGTGGTCAGACGATACTGCATGAAAACAGCCTCCTTAACTGATTGGATGGGTATACAGGGTTACAGGTGGTCCGACAGAAAGCGGTGGATTGTATCCGCGAGCTCTTGTGGGCGGAAGCGGTACAGATCGTGGGGAAGGTCTAACAGATGGAGAGAGGAGACGGAAAAAGCGGAGAGATACGTTCTTGCGCACATCCGCCATTCCTCCTGGGGGAGAGGGGTGCCCTTGCCGTTGGAAACCAGGAACAGCGCGGGGACAGAGGCTGGCGGCCCCTCCTGCTGTACCTGACGGATGGAGCGGGGCAGGTCCCTTGCCTCATTGACCCATACGACACTGACGAAGTTTCGGCGGGCGGCAGGGGCCAGTTCCCTCCGTTCCGAGGCGGGGAAGCGCCTCAGCAGGGCGCGGGAGGTAAGGCGGAAGAGCAGCCCGCGCTTCCAGCTGGAGCGATGGAGGGCCTCCAGCCGGCGATGGACAGTCTCCAGCTCCATGTGCTGATAGACCTGCGGTACAGCGGGGTCCAGCCCAACCAGAGCGGAGACCTCCTCCGGATATTTGCGGGCCCAGTGAAGGGCCTCCAGAAAGCCCATGCTGTGGGCGGCCAGCACCACTGGAAGAGGGCGCTCCAGGGCGGCCAGCACGCCGCGGTATTCCTCTACCACAGTGTCTACATCTCTGGGAGCATCTGTCAGGCCGCTGTGTCCATAGCCGAATTTGGAGGGGATGAGGACCGAGTACCATGGGCTCAGAGCGTCCGCCAGAGGGGCATACTCCAGTCCGGGGAACAGGATGTTGGAGCCGGACAGAATGAGAAGGGTGACCGGCCCGACGCCCGTGCAGGATACCTGGAGGCTCCGGCCGTCTATGGCAATCATTTTTTCGTCCATGGCGGGCACCTCCCGATGAGCGCTCACAGTTCAGCCGAGGCCCGGCGGGTGACGTGACAGCTGACATTCACCGCCACGGGCAGCCCCGCCACATGGGTGGGGGCGGTCTCTACGGCCAGCCCCAGGCAGGTGGTCTGGCCGCCGAAGCCCTGGGGCCCAATGCCCAGGCCGTTGATTTCTTCCAGCAGCTCCGCCTCCAGGGCGGCGTAGAAGGGGTCCGGATTGGGCTGGTCAATGGGACGGAGGAGAGCGTGCTTGGCCATGGTGGCCACTTTGTCAAAGGAGCCGCCGATGCCCACACCCAACACCACAGGGGGACAGGGGTTGGAGCCGGCCTGCTTTACGGTGTCCACCACAAAGCGCCGGACGCCCTCCACCCCGTCGGCGGGCTTGAGCATGGCTAGCCGGCTCATGTTCTCCGAGCCGAAGCCCTTGGGAGCCACGGTGATGGTGCATCTGTTCCCCGGCACCAGTCGCAGGGTGATGGCGGCGGGGGTGTTGTCCCCGGTGTTTACCCGCTGCAGGGGGTCGGCCACAATGGATTTGCGGAGATAGCCCTCCCCGTAGCCCCGCTGGACTCCTGTGTGGATGGCCTGCTCAAAGTCCCCCTGAATATGGACCTCCTGGCCCAGCTCCACAAACACACAGGCCATTCCTGTGTCCTGACAGATGGGGAGCTCCTTCTCCCCGGCCAGCTCCAGATTGTCCCACAGCAGGCCCAATGTCTCCTGAGCCAGGGGCCAAGGTTCCTCACGGCGGCTCCGGGCCAAGGCGGCCACGATGTCGGGGGGGAGCTGGGTGTTGGCCCGGACACACAACCGGGCCACTGCGTCGGTGACGGCGGCGGAAGAAATGGTCCTCATATTGGTTACCTCCCGGAATGGATAATCGTTTGATTGGGATGATTGTAACATAGCCCAGTGTGAAATTCAATTTTCTGCTGTTAGTTCCAGGAAAACAGCCGGACCGGGCAAAAGCCGGTCCGGCTGTTCATACCAGGGCGGTGTATAGCGCCCCCACCACCAGCGCGGGGAGCAGATTGGCGACCTTAAACTTGTTGCCGAAGGCAAGATTGACGCCTACACAGAAGATGAGGATAGAGCCCAGAAAGGACAGATTGTTCACCACAGCGGGGCTGAACACCGGAGCCAGAAGTCCGGCGCACAGAGTGACTGTGCCCTGGAGCACACCTACGGGCAGAGCTGAAAAGACAGCCCCCTTGCCGTAGGTGGAGGAGAAGATCATGACGATGATCAGGTCGAGGACGGATTTGGTGAACAGGGTGGAGGGGTCTCCGGTCATGCCGTCCTGGATGGAGCCTACGATGGCCATAGCCCCGACACAGACCGTGAGAGAAGCGGTGACGAAGCCCTGGATGAACTGGCTATCCTCCCCACGGGAGGCCTTCTCCTTCAGCCAGCCCCCCAGCCGCTCCATCCGGCCATCCAGATCCAGCCACTCACCCAGCAGAGAGCCGGCGGCGAGGGCCAGTATCATGCCCAGAGTGCCCCTGGTGTCCAGCCCAGTGAGTACCCCGTCCCGGACCGACAGCATCCCGTTCAGGGTGCCAGCTCCACCGATGAAAATGATGCACAGGCCCATGGCCTGGATCACAGCCTGCTGATAGCGGGCCTTGAGCCCTCCCTTCAGGACCAGGCCGGCACACCCTCCCGCCAGAATGGCCAGAACATTGACCACAGTACCGATCCCCGCCAAAGACGATCCCTCCCAGCCGGGGCCGATGTGGCCCCGCACGACTGGATTTATTATAGTGCTTCGACGGAAAATGTCAAAGGAAAAGAATTTGCATTAGGTAGGATGATATGATACAATTAACAAAAATTTGGCCCAGGGCCAAGAGGAGGAATATTTTATGAAAATCGTAGTATTGGACGGCTATACGGAAAACCCCGGCGATCTGAGCTGGGACGAGCTGGGAAAGCTGGGCGAGCTCACTGTTTATGACCGTACCAGCCTCACCGACGAGGACGAGGCTATCGCCCGCATCGGCGACGCCGAGGTGGTCTTTACCAATAAGACTCCCATTACCAAAAAGGTTATCGACGCCTGCCCCAACATGAAGATGATCAGTATGCTGGCCACCGGCTACAATGTGGTGGACTATGTTTATGCCAAGGAAAAGGGCATTCCCGTCACTAACGTGCCCACCTACGGTACCGCCTCCGTCAGCCAGTTCTCCATCGCCCTGCTGCTGGAGATCTGCCACCACATCGGCCACCATGACGCCTCCGTCCATGCCGGCAACTGGGCCAACTGTGTAGACTGGTGCTACTGGGACTATCCCCTGATCGAACTGGAGGGCAAGACCATCGGTATCATCGGCTTTGGCCGCATCGGTCAGGCTGAGGGCCGGATTGCCAAGGCCCTTGGTATGAACGTGGTGGCTTATGACCTGTATCCCAACGACTCCGGCCGGGCCATCGCCGAGTATGTGGACCTGGATACCCTGTATGCCAGGGCCGATGTCATTTCCCTGCACTGCAACCTGACGCCCGAGAACACCGGCATGATCAACAAGGACTCCATCGCCAAGATGAAGGACGGCGTCATTCTGATCAACAATGCCCGTGGCCAGCTCATCCACGAGCAGGATGTGGCCGACGCCCTGAACTCCGGCAAGATGGGAGCCGCCGGCCTGGACGTGGTGTACACCGAGCCCATCCGTGCCGACAACCCTCTCCTGAAGGCCAAGAACTGCATCATCACCCCCCACATCTCCTGGGCCCCCAAGGAGAGCCGCCAGCGCATCATGGATACCGCGGTGGAGAACGTCAAGGCCTATCTGGCCGGCGCCCCCATCAACGTGGTCAACCGCTGAAAAACTGGAAAACAGCAGCAGAGCCGCCCATGAAAACATGGGCGGCTCTTTTGCGTTCAGGGCACGTTTTCCCTCCATACTGAAGCGGCCGACCGGGCCAGCTGAATCAACCCCTCGGCCAGCGTCCGGCGGGTCCCGTCCCGGTCGTCCGCCAGAGAGCGCAGGGCGGCCTGGAGGTTCCTGGGCTGAAGCAGGTCGGCGGTGGTGCTGGCCTCTCCGGCGGACAGCAGCTGAAAGAGGGAGTCCACGAACTGACTCCGCTCCTGGGGGGACAGACCGGCCAGCCAGCCCTTAATAGCCTGGTCGGCCATCCGGCTGCCGGGAGTGATCTCTTCCGCCTGGACGAAGGAGCCCCCCTCCACCTCCCAGGAGTAAGGGTCGTGCTGGAGCAGGCCGATTTGGCGGCTCCGCACCACGGTATGGGGCTCGTCGTGTTCCAACAGCAGTCCCACCACTGAGGACTGGGGAATGAAGGTGTGCAGCCGGGTCAGCAGCTCCTGGTAGCCCGGACTGTCCAGCACCAACCGGGTGAAGCCGGGGCCGTCGTTGTTGTAGATGGCCAGGATCCGGTCCCGCACTTTGATTCGGGCCAGGGCGCCGGCAAAGACAGCCAGATTGCCTCCCTTGGAGTGGCCGCCCAGCCGGAGGGAGCCAGGAAAGAGAGAGGCAAACCGCTCCACATAGTCCAGGGCCGCCTGTTGGGCGGGGACAGCGTCCAGGAAGCTCATGCTGAAGTCCTCCTTCCAGCCCACTAGGGTGGCGTCGGTGCCCCGGAAGGAAAGAAAGGCGGAGCCATCCTCCAACAGAACGGCGATGGCGGCGAACTGCATCTCCTCCTCCGGAACAAAGCGGTCCTGAGCGAAGGCCAATCCCAGGGGAGAAAAGCGGCGGCATCGGGCCAGAGCGGCCAGCAGCTTTCGGTCCAAAGGGCATCGGACACGGCCTCGCCGCCCCTCTGGCAGGGCCAGATAGGTTTCCGCCGCCTTTCCAAGAGAGATAGGACCGCGCAGGTCTGGAGGGACCAGGTTGTCGAAGTGGACATAGGACAGGATGGACAGAATCAGGCCGTCCACCGGGTTGAAGGGGGCCTGGCTCATGGGGATATCTCCCCGCCAGGCCAGGTAGTCGAACAGATCGGACAAAGGTTTCAGGCTCCTTTCCGGGGAAAACGGCGTCCTCCAGCCCCCTTTCCCGCATATCCCCGCCCACCACCGCATAGGATGGACCAACAAGAGGCGGGGAGTGTTGTTTTTGAAAGGAAACATGGAGGAGCGGGCCCAGCGCCTAGCTCTTTACATCATAGAGAACCGGGCCACGGTCCGTACCGCCGCACAGAAGTTTGGAATCAGCAAGAGCACCGTACATAAGGACCTGGCCGAGCGGCTGCCTGTATTCAACAGGACACTCTACCTCCAGGTCAAGGGAGTCCTGGAGGAGAACAAGGCCGAGCGGCACATTCGGGGAGGGATCGCCACCCGGAAGAAATACAAAGGGGCCTGAGAACGGACAGTGGATCGGGGACGCCACCGGGCGGCCCCGATTGCTTTTTGCTTCCTCCTATGATATCATATGCCTGAATGTGAATCTTGAAGGGGGACAAGGCCCATGAGCTACGCAGACCAGATATTCATCCAGAATTGCAGGGAGATCCTATCCCATGGGGTGTGGGATACGGACCGGGAGGTGCGCCCCCGATGGCAGGACGGCACGCCCGCCCACACTGTCAAGCTGTTCGGCGTGGTCAACCGTTACGACTTACGGAAGGAATTTCCCATTCTGACGGTCCGGAAGCAGTTCCTGAAGTCAGCGGTGGATGAGCTGCTGTGGATCTGGCAGAAGAAATCAAACAACATCCATGAGCTGAACAGCCATGTGTGGGACGCATGGGCAGACGAAAATGGCTCAATCGGCAAGGCATACGGCTATCAGCTGGGGGTGAAGCACCACTACCCCCAGGGGGATATGGACCAGGTGGACAAGGTGCTGTGGGACCTAAAGCACGATCCCGCCTCCCGCCGCATCATGACCAACCTGTATAACCACCACGACCTTTCCGAGATGGCCCTCTACCCCTGCGCTTACTCTATGACCTTCAATGTGTCGGGCCGCACCCTCAATGGGATCTTGAATCAGCGCAGCCAGGATATGCTCACCGCCAACGGCTGGAACGTGATGCAGTATGCCGTTCTCCTGCACATGCTGGCCCAGGTATCCGGACTGGAGGCGGGGGAACTGATCCACGTCATCGCGGACGCCCACATCTATGACCGTCATGTGTCCGTAGTGGAGGAGCTGCTGGAGCGGGAGCCCTATGAGGCCCCCCGGTTTATCCTGGAGCCCTCCGTCACAGACTTTTACAGCTTTACCCCCTCCAGTGTGAGGCTGGAGGGATATCAGGCCCATGCCCTGGATCAAAAGATCCCGGTAGCCGTATAGAGGTGGATCTGCTATGGAACTGATCGTGGCGGTGGACCAGAACTGGGCCATTGGGCGGGGAGGGGATCAGCTGATCTACATCTCCCAGGACCTCAAGCGATTCAAAACGTTGACCACTGGGCACCCGGTAATCTTGGGCCGAAAGACCCTGGACACCTTTCCCGGCGGCCGCCCCCTAAAGGGACGCAGGAACCTGATTCTGTCCCGCAGCCCCGGCTTCGCCCCGGAGGGGGCGGAGGTGTATCCCGACATGGACGCCCTGCTGGCCGCGGCGCCGGAGGATAGCTTTGTAATCGGCGGCGCTTCGGTGTACCGGGCCCTCCTGGACCAATGTTCCACCGCCTATGTGACGAAAATAGAAGCTGCCTTCCCGGCGGCTGACTGCTGGTTCCCCGACCTGGATAGCCGTCCGGAGTGGAGGATATCAGAGGAGAGCGAATCCCAGGAGGAAGATGGAGTCAAGTTCCGGTATGTGACTTATCGAAAGGAGGAATGACGACCATGAAAAAACTGATTGCGGCCGGGCTGGCCTGTGCTCTGACACTGACTGTGGGGGGCACTGTGTTTGCGCACCATCAAGGCCGGACGGAAATATCCGCCCCCTGGATCCACTGTGATGGGGACGGCGACGGCCTATATGGTCGCTGTGCTGGCCGGCGGAATATGAACTTCACAGATGAGGATGGGGATGGTGTCTGTGACAACTGGATAGGCTGTCAGACGCCCGGCCGGGGCGAACACCACGTCAGCGGCCGTCATCACCATGGGTAAGTAAAAAGATTCCGGTACCAGCGGTACCGGAATCTTTTTACAGTCCTAGTGTCATACCCTCCTGGCCGGACAGTCCGTCTTTGGCCAGCATCCGCTCCAGCACCTCTACATCGGCGGTGATGTCCATGGCGTCCCCCTGGAAGAGGAGATCCAGCTGCTTTTCAAAGCCATCCACCACCTTATCCATCATACCCTCTATGCGTTCCATGGCGGCAGCAATGTTCTCTCCGGATATCTCCTGGTCCTCCAACTGTCCATAGGCCCGGAGGATCTTCAGGGTGGTGGGCAGGTAATAGCTCAAAAAGCTATGGAGTTGGGGAGAACTCTCCGGATGGGATTTCTGATAGTCCAGGATTTTGGCGGTGATGACCCCGATCCGGTCGATCTGGGCAGACAGCTTCTCGTTGTCCACGGCCTCGTTGACTGCCCGTATCTCTGTCAGAATGGCGTTCTCCTCCTGGTGGAGGGGCTGGGAGGGAGCCTCCTCCTTGGGCTGGGAATCGGACAGCCCATCAGCACTGAGGACCAGCCGGTCCCCACCATAATCCAAAAAGCCTTGGGGCAGGATCCCCTCCCCCAGCATATCGGCCAGATCGTCCCGGACCCGGCGGGGAGGCAGCCCGGAAGCGGAAGCCAGGGTGGATATGGCGATGGACTGCCGGGTCCCAATGACAGCCAAGTAATTGCGGTAGCGTCGAGCCTCCTTGTTTTTTCGTACGCCGGCCCATAGGCAGCCGAGGCCGCCGCAGGCGAAACACAGGGGAACGAGGATGCCTGACAGATACCAGCTAATATCAGGAAGCATCCACAGATTTTCTACCCCGTTGATTAGAGTGATCATTCCAAAGCAGATGGCCAGAGCGCCGCCTACCTGAGTCAGCCGTTTGCCGTCCTTAGCCAGTTTAGACAGCAGGTCCTGCTGGGCCTTAGATTTTTTTCTTCCCTTTCCCTTGGATGTGGACGGCTCCTCTTGGAACGTGGTCGTTCTAGCCCCCACAGGGGCGGCCTGGTCACGCTGGGTGTAATAGGGGTGCCGGCCGCGCTTTCCCCTGCCCATCAGCTTGAGTACGATCATCAGAATCGCCACGGGAGCGGCGACTCCAGTGAACAGCAGTACGGCGGCAATCGCCCAATAGGCCATATCCCCCGATCTCTCATTTCCCTTGTTGGTGTTTGCCACAGTCAGTCCCCCCAGCGGATGCTTATATCTTTATCATAGCAGGTCTTTCCCAAAATGGAATTTAAATTTTCTTAAAAATCAATGAATGGGTCCAGCGCTACTATCATACAGCAGCGGCGCATAAAAGTAAATGGCAGACGCTTTTTTTCCTAACAAGGGAAAAAGGTGCAGAAAAAGGCATCAGGTTGTAACTGTTCTGTAATTGTATCAGGCAAGTTTGGGTGATATAATAAGCGCAGTTGGCTTTTTGCCCAGATAGAAAATAGAGGGAGGCCCTGTCACAATAAGGGCTTCCTTGGAGGGATAGCATGGAAGGCGAGCGCGTGATGAAGGCGCCGGAGAATGGAAAAAAGAAAACGTGGCTTATCGTGACAGGCGTAGTTCTGGGTGCGTTGCTGATGGCATATCTGGGGCTGTGCGCCTGGGTGGGAACGATGGACCGGATCTTTCCCAACACGACCATCGCCGGTCTGGATGTGTCCGGCATGACCGTGGAGCAGGCTCGGAAGGCGCTGGATCAGGCCATGGCGGAGCATGGAGATGAGATTGCCGGGACTATCACCTACGGGGAGTGGCGGGGCACCATCACCGCCTCCCAGATGAACTATGACTGGTCCGCCTCGGCGCAGGCGGCCTATACAGACGGCAGAGATCACTTTCTGACCCAGGGAGGGCAGTATGCCGCCAGACTTTTGGGCAAACAGTGGTCGGTGGAAACCAGAAGTATGGAAACAACAGAACTGGAGCGCCTGCTGGACCAGATGGAACAGGATCTGGCCGGTGATGTGACCAGAGCCGCCTGGCGTCTGGAGGGGGACCGTTTGGTGATGACCAAGGGCCGCACCGGGGTGAGCTTGGACCGGGAGTCTGCCCGGGAGGGAGCTTTTTCCGCGCTGGAGGAGGCGATGGAGCAGAAGCTGGGTGGCGGCCAAGAGGGGAACGCGGAGGTGGAGCGGCAGCTTTACCCCGAGGAGATACCTCCCCAAGAACCCGACTTTGATGAGATTTATACTCAGTTCCATACCGAGCCGGTCAGTGCCCAGATGGACCCGGATACCTTTCAGATCACCGACCATGTGGTGGGGGTGGACTTTGACGTGGATGCCCTGAAGGCCGCCTATGAGGGGGCCGCGGAGGGGGAGACCTTCTCTATCCCCGTTACCTTGACCCAACCCAAGGAGACTAAGGCGAGCCTGGAAGAAAAGCTGTTTCAGGACCTGCTGGGGGAGGGAACCACCAGGGTGACTGGCTCGGCCAACCGCAAGTTCAACGTCAAGCTGTCCGCCGAAGCCTGCAATAACGTGATCCTCCTACCTGGACAGGAGTTCTCCTACAACAATACCACCGGCAGCCGTACGCCGGAAAAGGGCTATAAAAACGCCCCCACCTACCAGGCCGGAAAGTCGGTGGACGACATCGGCGGAGGCATCTGCCAGACCTCCTCCACCATTTACTATGCCGTTCTTCATACCCCGCTGGAGGTCGTGGAGCGGCACGACCATCAGTTCAATACTGGTTATGTGGATCTGGGCATGGACGCCACGGTATATTTTGGTTCTCTGGACTTCCGGTTCAAAAACAATACCGAGTACCCCGTCAAGATCGTGACCAGCAGCTATGACTCCAACGGGAGCCGGTATTTGAATGTGAAGATCTATGGTACCAACCCCGATGGCATCTACGCCATCCCCAAGAGCAGCGTCTTTGACAAAGTGGCGCCCACCACCAAGTATGAGCCAGACCCCAGTGTTCCAAAGGGTACCCTGGTGCTGGATAAGGAGCAGTACGCTTACACCGGCTGGAGCGCCCACACTTATCGATATATTTACGACAAAGACGGCAATCTGTTGGAGAAGCAGGATATGGGGAGCAGCAAATACAGTATGCGCCCCAACCTGTATCACTATAACCCGGCCGACGGCGACCCCAGCACCTGGCCAGACGGCAAGCCGCCGCAGCCCGGCACTGACCCTGGGACAGAGGTTCCTGTGGATCCCAGTACGGAGACCGGAGGGACAGCAGGCCCCGGCACAGAGGGCGGAGCCGTCCCCGGTACCGGAGAAGGGGAGGCTGGGACGGACCAGCCCGCACAGGACCAGCCGGCATCTGAGCAGACGGACGCCGGCGAGAGCGACCAAACCCAGACGGAGGGAGTGAGTGGTGGAGAGCGGCCCTCCGACCAGTCCGGCCAGGAGCAGGAAGAACCCTCCGGCCAGGGTGAGGAGGCATCCTCTGGCCAGAATACGGAGGCGGCGACCTGACAGACAGAGAGGAAGAGGACGATGTTCCAAGGATTTTCCCAGGGTGCCATCGATTTTCTGTGGGGCATCCGTTTCAACAACGAGCGAGGTTGGTTTTTAGCCCACAAGGAGGAATTCCTGACTCTGGTGGACGCCCCCATGCGGGAGCTGGCCGCTCAGGTGAGTCAGGCCATGACGGAAGAATTCCCCAAGCTTGGACTGGAGCTGAAGGTGAGCCGTATCTACCGGGATGCCCGGCGGCTCTTTGGCCGCGGGCCCTATAAGGACCACCTTTGGTTTTCCCTCCGCCGCCGGAACGAGAACGAGGGGGCGGAGCCCAGCTTCTACTTTGAGATCGCCCCGGAGTATTACAGCTATGGCATGGGAGCCTGGGATTTGCCTCCGGTAACCATGGCCAAGCTCCGGGCCCGCATCGACCGGGACCCAAAACCTCTGGAGAAGCTGGCCCGAAGGCTGGAGAGGCAGGGGGAATTTGCGCTGGAGGGCCGGCAGTATAAGCGGCCCAAGGGGGACCCGGGAAAGCTTCTGTTTCCTTGGTATAACAGTCGTCAGCTGGTCATCTCCAGCGACCACAACTGTGAGGGCCCCCTGTTCGGCCCTGAACTGGCGGACCAGGTGCTGGAGGGGTTTCGATTTCTGGTGCCCTATTACCAGTATCTCCAGACATTGGCCGGGGACGCGCCTCCGCCTGAGATCTGAATACAGAGAAAAAGCGCTCCGGCCTCAGCTTGGGGCGCTTTTTGCAGGACGGTGGTTTGAGACTTGTGCTGTAGAGCTGACGGCACAGAAAATTTTGAAAATTTCTCACAAATACTATTGACAATAGAGTGGAGATGTGGTACATTATAGCCAGAAAGGATGAGTCCAATGTATTAAGAAAGTCCCCGCACCTGATGCTGTGATGCAAGGCCGAGAAGCATAAAAATCAGAAAGAGGAGAACAAGAAGAACATTTGAGGAAAGTCCCATATGCCAATGACATCGGACAGAAAGAATCTTCTCGGAGCGGAAACACCAGCACAGGGACATACCACAGAGCAAGGTCAGGTATATGTTCCGCCGCAAGATGCCTCACATATGAGGAAGAGCCGCAGAAGCGGCCACAATGATTTGGGAGAGATACAAGGACCGGGACCGGCGAGATGTGGTATGGCGATTCTGTAGAAAGAGAGGTAAACAATTGATGTTAGATAACAAGAACCACCAGAAATGACCCTTGGCTGCAACGGATTACGAAACGGGCAGTCAAGGGTCATTTCTTTTTCAAAGAGCACCGTGGACAGGCGGGGAGCTGGAGGTGTGGAGCCAAAGGGCTCTTTTTTTATGCCCATTTTGAAAAAGAGAAAGCCCGCCGTTTTCAGGCGGGCTTTCTTTCTGGAGAGATCAGCGGTTTTTGAAGGAGGTGAGCTTCTCCTTATTGACGAAGGCGCGCATGGCGTCCTTCTGGTCCTCGGTGGCAAAGCAGAGGCCGAAAGCCTCGCTCTCATAGGCGGCGCCGGTGTAAATATCGGTCTGGAGCCCCCGGCGGATGGCGGCCTTGGACTGGCGGACGGCTACCTGGGCGTTGGATGCAATGGCGTTGGCCAGCTCCAGAGCCTTGTCCATCAGCTCATCGGGGGGATAGACATGGCTCACCAGGCCCAACTCCTTGGCCTCGGCGGCGCCGATGGTCCTGGCGGTGAGGATCAGCTCCATAGCGTTGGAGATGCCCACGATCCGGGCCAGACGCTGGGTTCCCCCAAAGCCAGGGGTGATCCCAAGACCTACCTCCGGCTGGCCAAACTTGGCCTTTTCACTGGCGAGGCGGATGTCGCAGGCCATGGACAGCTCACACCCGCCTCCAAGAGCAAAGCCGTTGACGGCCGCAATGGTGGGCTTGGTCAGAGTTTCCAGCTTTAGAAAGACCCCATTGCCGTAAGCGCCGAATTTCTTGGCCTCCACGGAAGTGAGGGTGGACATCTGGCCGATGTCCGCGCCGGCTACGAAGGAGCGGCCGGCTCCGGTGACGATGGCCACCAGAATATCCTCACGCTCCTCTACCTGGTCCAGGACGGCGTCCAGATCCCGAAGTACCTGCTCATTCAGCGCATTGAGGGCATCGGGCCGGTTCATGGTGATGATGCCCACGGGGCCCTTCTGCTCAAGGGTGACAAAAGACATAGCTTGTTTCCTCCTTGTTTTTGTTCCGTGTTAAGGATCATTTTGCCTGTTTTCTTGTATTATAGCCTATCCTGAACAGAACAGCAAGGGGAAAGTGGCGTCATGACCGGACTGCCGCGTGAAGCAGGGACCAGAAGGACCAGATCACACCTACTACAGTCAGCGCCACCCAGAAAACTACCATGATCTGGCTCATATCGCCGATGAAATAGGCGTTTCTACCCACCAGCTGGGGGCCAAAACAGGCCGCCATCCAGATACCCCAGATGATCCAGCCACCCTTAGCTCCGTAGCGCTGCATGATTGCGCCGATAATGAGGCCGCAGGATAGAGCAAAGACCAGAATGGCGGGCCACCACCACCAGTTCAGGGTGAAGTCCTCGATAAATAGAGTGCTCTCCCAGGCGGGGTCCACAGGAGCGCCTAGACTGGGCTCGGGCATAGGGGGGATGCCCTCCAGGGACAGCCCCGGCAGGCCGGTCAGTTTCAGCCACAGTACCGGGGACACCATATGCTCCAGTGCGGTGAGCAGAGCGGCCATGCCCATGGAACAGACACCCATGAATAGGCTCCTCCCCAGCTCCATCCCCAGGGCCCGGCGGCGGGTCTGGCCAAAGCGGATGGCCTGTTCAAAGCTCACCCCCATAGCCGCTACCGTTACAACCAGAGCCATAATACCCGCCACGATGGGAAGTACGGTCCCGGAGATCATGATGCCGCTGTTCTCAGCGGAGAGGAGCAGGACCGCGGCTATCACGCCCTGGATCAACACAAATAGTCCGGTTACCACGCCCAGACACAGAAACAGGTCGTCCAGGTTGAGCCGTATCACTTTTTTCAGCATCCCAATCACCTCACTGCAAAACGGAAAATCTGCCGCCATATAACGACTTCACCAATGGCCAGCGTCGCTAACATTCCGATGGTCAGAATGGCGGGCAGGCTGCCCCACATACCGCTCCAGGCGCTGCCCATCAGAAAGGACCAGGCGTCCAGATCGGCCATGAGGGCCAGAAGGATGGAGCCCATGAGCAGGGCGATGACGGACACGGAGAGGATGACGGCGCCCCAGACCTTGGACTTGGCGGACACCAGCCCGCCCAAACAGCCCAGCACCAATATGGTCAAACATACTAGAGGGAACACCCACAGCGTCCCTCCGTAAAAGGCCCGGATCAAAGTCCAACGGCCCTCCTCAATCCAGCCACCCAACTGGGGCAGAGCAGCCAGCAGGACTTGCACGGCCCAGCAGAACCCGGTGTACACAACCAGCACTCCCTGCACAGCCCAGAAGAAGTCCCGCCGCCGGGCCCCAAAGGACAGCCCCAGATTCAGGTTGCTGGTGCACAGGGAAAAGGCGAAAATGAATAGGACGAACAGGGTGACCAGGGGAAAGGCGCCATAGTAGGTAGCGAACAGATTGCTCGCCCCACCGGGCACCCCGGTGGCGTAGCAGCCCACTACTACAAGGACGGCGAAGCCCAGCAGGCAGGCCAGATTGATCCAGGCGAACTGGAAGAGAAAGCGAAAGGATTTCAACATTGGTATCCCTCCTCACTGGGTGTCCCCATGTCCGCACAGGGCCACAAACACGTTCTGAAGGTTCATGGGGGACACATCCACATCGGCCTTGAGAGCGTCCTGGAGCTTAACTCCGCTCCCCCGGACGGCTGCGGTCTTGTGCCGGCCCATCTGATGGGTGGACAGCACCTCCAACCCGGCGCATACCTGATCTACCACATCCTCATGGCCGGAGATGTAGCGGAACTGGCCCACCAGCTCCTCGGTGGGGCAGTTTTCCAGGATACGGCCCTCATCCAGGATGATGACCCGCTCAAAGACGGAGGCGGCCTCCTCGATGATGTGAGTGGACACCAGGAAGGTCCGTCCGGTCTGGGCGAAATCGTCCAGCAGAAGCTGGTAAAACCGCTCCCGCATCACCACATCCAGTCCCGCCGCCGGCTCATCCAGGATGGTGATGGGAGACCGGCTGGCCAGGGCGATGAGGATGGTCACCATGGACATCTGTCCCTTGGAGAGCTGACAGATCTTCTTTTTCTCGTCCAGCTTAAATTCCTCTAATAGCCGCTGGGCGTATTCCCTATCCCAACCGGGGTAGTAGATGGCCGCAGAGCGGAGATAGTGGCGGATTTTTAGATTGTTCTGCCCGGAGAACAGGGTGGGCTGCAGCTCGCGGGAGAAGCAGATGTTGTCCAGTGCCGCCTGGTTTTCCCAGACGGGCTGTCCGTCGTAGGTCACCTCGCCCCGGTCCTTGGTGTTCTGGGCGGTGAGGATGCCCAGCAGAGTGGTCTTGCCCGCCCCGTTCCGGCCGATCAGGCCATAGATCTTGCCTGGTTCTATTGTCAGGTCCAGATTATGGAGTACCTCTTTGTCCTTATAGGATTTATACAGACCCTGAGCCTTTAAAATTCCGGTCAGCATGATTGCTCTCCCTCCTTGATTGCACGGTCCACCATAGACAGCAGTTCCTCTCCGGTCAGAGAGATAGCGGTTCCCTCTTTGACCAGCGGTTTCACAAATCCGTCGTAAAAGGCGGCCTTCCTTTTTTGTTTCACAGTATCACCTGCTCCTGGGGATACGAACATACCGATCCCTCTTTTTTTGTATAAGATCCCATCGGCCACCAGCATATTGATACCCTTGGCCGCCGTGGCTGGGTTGATGTTATAGCCCCGTGCCAGCTCATTGGTGGAGGGCACCTGCTCCTCCTCCTGGTAGATCCCCCGTAAGATGTCGTCCTCCAGCATCCGGGCGATCTGTAGATAGATCAGGGACTGATCGTTCAGGATTCCATGCACATGATCACCTCCATAATTGTTTCCTCCGCGCGGCGGAGAGCATCCAGGAGCCGTTACAGCAAAATGCTATAGACCGCAACGATGAAATAGCGCAACAGGCGATACCGCCCCTCTACTTTTTGTGCTCTTTTATCCAGACGTTGATTTTTCCATGAGATAGTGCCCCTCTTCTGGACCTTAGGCTCCCATACGCTTTCTGTTCGTTGGTTAATTACTTGTGTAATTAACCATATCACCGATGAGGAGAAAAGTCAAGACCTTTTTGTACATAAAAAAGAGACAGGGGAGGGGGGCAGCTTCCTCACCCTTTGGGCCGCCGCGGCATAGTCTGGGGTACAGATTCGTTGATACGGAGGGTCGGTCATGACTTCTTTGCCTAAAATCCAATATTTTTTGGGGGCCAATTCCCCCACTGGTTTTTACTCTCTTTACCCTGAACTCATCCAGCCTGAACGGGCCCGGACTATCTATATCCTAAAGGGCGGTCCGGGCTGTGGAAAATCCACCCTGATGCGCCGGGTAGGGGCCCGGATGGAGGAGGAAGGTCTGGATACCGAGTACATCCTATGCTCCGGAGATCCGGATTCGCTGGACGCGCTGCTGCTCCCCCAGCTAGGGGTAGCCCTGGTGGACGGGACCGCTCCCCATGTGGTGGAGCCCAAGTATCCCGGCGTAGTGGACCGGTATGTAAACATGGGGGACTGCTATGACAAGGAGGGGTTGGCGGTCCGACGCCAGGAGATCATGTCCTGTATGACGGGCTATAAGGGCTGCTACCAGCGGGCCTATCGATGCCTGGGGGCGTCGGCGGAGATCTTTGAGGATGTGCGGTCCACTCTACTTACTGACGTTCTGGGGGAGAAGCTGGCCAAACGAGCCCATGGTATCCTGTCCCGGGAGTTCAAAAAGCGTAAAGGCGTCCAGAGCGGACAGGTAAAGCAGAGATTCCTGGGCGCGGTGACACACAAGGGAGCGATGACGCTGTTTGATACAGCGACCGCCCAGTGTGACCGGATCTATGAGCTGGTGGACAGCTACGGCTTGGCCCATGAGCTGCTGGTCCATATCCTGGCCGGAGGGGCCGCCGGGGGCTATGACATAGTGGCCTGCCCCGATCCCATGGCCCCTGACCGGCTGGCCCACCTGCTGGTGCCGGAGCTGGGGCTTGCCTTCCTGACCTCTACCTCCGTCCTGCCCTTCCCAGGGAGCCCATACCGCCGGATCCGGCTGGACGCGGCCGCGGACCGGGAGATCCTCCGGCACAGCCGGCCCAGACTTCGCTTCGCCAAAAAGGTGTCCGCCGCTCTGGCGGAGGAGGCGGTGGAGTCTCTGGCCCAGGCCAAGGCCATGCACGACGACCTGGAGGCCCTCTACAACCCCTTTGTGGATTTCCAACTGGTAGACCAGATGGCACAGTCTGTAGGGGACGAGATCCTGAAAATATAAAGAGAGTCCCCGGTATCCTGTCTGGATACCGGGGACTTCTGTATATCAAGGTGTTTGCGCCGTTACCGGCGGATCAGGGCTATGGCCACGTCGTTGACATTAGTGCCTGTAGCCCCGGTGACGATCAGCCCGTCACAGGCGGCCAGGGCGTTGTAAGCGTCGTTATCCTGAAGGACCTGGAAGATGGACACACCCTTCTCCTCCAACTGGCCACGGGTCTCCCCAGTGACAAAGCCGCCGGCGGCGTCCGTGGGGCCGTCCGTCCCGTCAGAGCCCACGGAGAAGACAGCGGTGTCCCTCAGGCCGGCGATCCCCTCGGCCGCGGCAAGGGCAATCTCCTGGTTCCGGCCGCCCTTGCCGGCCCCAGTGAGCTTCACTACCGTTTCCCCACCGGCCAGGAAGGCCAGAGACCGCGCGCTGTTCTGGTGATACCGGGCGATAGAGGCCAGGAAGGAGCCCGCCTCCCTGGCTTGGCAGGTCAGGCTGTCGGTAAGGACTACGGGCTCATATCCCAGCTGGCGACACACGTCGGCAGCGGCCCGGCACAGCTCCCGGACACTGCCGGTAATCTGAGTCTCCACGTTGTCCAGGGCCTTGGGCGTCTCCTGAGCCAGGACGGCGGCGGCCTCCGCGGAGAGCCTGATGCCGTATTGGGACACAATGGCCTCCGCCTGGGCGCTGGTGGAGCTGTCGGGGTAGGCGGGACCAGATGCGATCATGTCCAGCGGGTCGCCGATGATGTCGGACAGCACCACCGCGAAGACCTGGGCCGGGGCACAGTGGAGGGCAAAACGGCCCCCCTTGACAGTGGAGAGATGCTTGCGGATGGTATTCATTTCTGTGATATCCGCTCCACAGGCCAGGAGCTGCCTGGTGATGTCCTGCAGCTCCTCCGTGGAGATGATGGGTTTTTCAAACAGGGCAGAGCCGCCGCCGGACAGCAGGAACAGAACACGGTCCTCCGGCTTGAGATCCTGGGTCAGCTCCAGGGCCCGGCTGGTGGCGGCAAAGGTGTCGTCGTCAGGGACCGGATGGCCCGCTTCCCAGACCTCCAGGTTTCCGATGGGACCCTCGCTGTGGCCGTGCTTGGTGATGACGATGCCCCCATCCGGTTTGCGGTCCAGACTTTCCCAGGCCGCGTGGGACATGGACCAGGCCGCCTTACCTACCGCTACAAGGATCAGCTTTCCCGCTCCGAACTCTTTTCCGGCCAGAGCCCGAGCCACTGCCGCATCCGGCCGGACCTGGGCGATGGCCTCCCGGACAATGGTGTTACAGTCATTTCTCAGCCGCATTGTCGCCGCCTCCCAAAATAAATTTATTCTTCCGGTTCCTCCGGCAGGGCAGTCGGGCGCAGGTCCAGGTTCCAGTCCACCTCTCCCTGGATGCCAGCTACCGTGCCGGTGTGGGTGTACTGCCAAAAATCAAAGTGATAATAAAAGCCTGGGATCTGGTCGTATTCCGCCAGCCAGAAGGGCCACTGGTCCAACTGGGTCAGGTCGTAGGTGAGATAGCCCTGGTCCTGGTTGAAGTAGACCATGGGCTGATACCCACCCTCCTGGATGGTCCGGCAGAAGGAGACGGCGCACTGGGTCAGAGTCTGACCGTCCAGCCCGTCGGTGCGGGCACCATTGCCGGGAGTGATGGGCTCCCAGTCAAAGACCACGGGGTAGGTGATGTCGCAGTCAGCCAGGGCGTCCAGCACGAACTGGGCCTCCTCCATCCCCTCCTGGGGGGTGATGGCCTGGGAGAAGAAGTAGACGCCCACCTCCAGTCCAGCCTCCAGGGCCCCCTGAATGTTGGCCTTGTAGAAGGAATCCAGGAAGAGCCCTCCCTCGGTGTAGCCGCGGTAACCTAGGCGAATGAGGGCGAAGTCCACGCCGTCCGCCGCCACGGCCTGCCAATCGATCTCCCCCTGGTAAAAGGACACATCAATACCCGCCTTGGCCAAAAGGCCATCCCGCTCATAGGACACCCGGCCCAGTGGATCGGTGGAGAAGCCTTTGGTCCCGTAGCGGTTCACAGCCAGACCATCTATCGCGGTCAATATCTGGTCCCGGTAGGAAAAGGTGACAGGAGGCGGGGGCTGCTTGCCGCCCAGGAACAGGGTGAGCAGCATGGCACCGCCTCCCAGAGCAAGGGCGGTCAGGCCGCAGACCAGTGCCAGGCGTTTTCCCCATCCGGAGGAGCGGGGCGCCGCCCTCCGTCCTGGGGGACGAGGCGCCTCTGGTATTTTGTTCTGGTCCATGATCTCACCTCATTGTCTGGCCCTGTGTGGGGAAGCAGGTCGCATTTTGCACTATTATAGCAGACCACGGACCAAAGCACAATGAGAAAGAGAAGGGGTCAGCCGATTACCCGCTTGGCCACGTCCACGCTTTCTTTGGCGTCCCTGGCGTAGAAGTCGGCGCCGATCTGCACGGCATACTCCGGGGTCAGGACGGCACCGCCGACCACGATCTTACAGGACAATTCCTGGCTATGGAGAAGGGCAATGGTGTCCTCCATGCTTTTCAGCGTGGTGGTCATCAGGGCCGAGAGCCCCACCAGAGGGGCCTGATGCTTTCGTACCGCCTGCGCCACGTCGCCGGGGTCTACATCCTTGCCCAGATCGATGACCGTGTAGCCGTAATTTTCCAATAGGACCTTGACGATGTTTTTCCCGATATCATGGATGTCTCCCTTGACGGTGGCCAGCACGATGGGGCCTTTGCCTGACGTCTGGTCAGATGGGCCGGACATCTCCTGCCGGATGACCTCAAAAGCGGCTTGGGCAGCCCCGGCGGACTGGATGAGCTGGGGCAGGAAGACCTTGCCCGCCTCAAAATTAGCTCCCACCCGGTCCAGAGCAGGGATGAGGATGTGGTCCACGATATCCATGGAGGAGGTGGTCTCCAACAGGCGGCGGGTGGCCTCACCCGCCTCACCCTTTAGTCCGGCCTCCACGATCTGGGCCAGAGAGCGGCCCTCCGTCGGTACAGGAGTCTGGCCTCCAGCCCCGCCGGAGGTAATGGAGGTCTTGATCTCGGCGTTTCCGTAGGCGGCAATAAACGCACGGGCCTCCCGATCCACATTCATCAGCAGGTGGTAGCCCCGGACAGCGGCCATCATAGCGTCCGTGTTGGGGTTGAGGATGGGCAGGTCCAGGCCGCAGGTCATGGCCATGGTGAGAAACGTCTGGTTGACCAGGGGTCGGGCGGGCAGACCGAAGGAGATGTTGGATACGCCCAGCACCGTCTTCAGCCCAAGCTCGTCCTTGACACGGCGGAGGGCGTCCAGCGTCTGGGAGGCACCCTCCTGTTCCGCCGAGGCGGTGAGGGTCAGGCAGTCGATATATACGTCCTCCCGGCGGATGCCGTAGGACAGGGCCGCCTCCAGGATGCGGCGGGCGATGTCCACCCGCTGCTGGGCGGTCTTGGGGATGCCGTCCTTGTCAAGCGTCAGTCCCACCACGGCGGCCCCGTACTTCTTGACCAGGGGGAGAATGGCCTCCATGGTTTCCCGGTCCCCATTCACCGAATTAACGATGGCCTTGCCGCAGTAGACCCGGAGGGCCCGCTCCAGCACCTTGGGGTCAGTGGAGTCCAGTTGAAGGGGGGCGTCGCATACCCCCTGGATGGCCTTCACCGCCCGGACCATCATCTCCTCCTCGTCCACCTCAGGCAGACCTACGTTTACATCTAAAATATCAGCCCCCGCCTCCACCTGGGTCAGAGCCTGGTTCAGGATATAGTCCACATCCCCCCGGCGCAGGGCTTCCTTCATCAGCTTCTTTCCCGTGGGGTTGATACGCTCGCCGATGACACGGACCCGGTCGATGGGTACGGCTAGTGTGGGGCCGCACACGGCGGCGGGCACCTGGCGGGAGGGCTCCCGGATGGCCTGCCCCATCAGGGCCCGCTTCAGCAGGGCGATGTACTCCGGGGTGGTACCGCAGCAGCCCCCGAACAGCTTGACCCCCATGGGGGCCAGGTCGGCCATAGCGGCGGCGAACTCCTCCGCGGTGATATCATAGCCGGCTCCGCCAGGGTCGGGGAGGCCGGCGTTGGGTTTGATGGCGATGGGCAGAGTGGACCACCGGGTCAGCTCCTCCACCAGAGGGGGCATCTCGCGAGGACCGAGAGAGCAGTTGACTCCGATAGCGTCTGCCCCCATCCCCTCCAGTACCAGAGCGGCGCAGGCGGGGGAGTGGCCCAAAAAGGTCCTGCCCCGGTCCTCGTAGGTCATGGTGACCATCACCGGCAGGGAGCAGCACTCCTTGACAGCCAGCAGGGCGGCCCGGCACTCCTGGAGGTCGGTCATGGTTTCAATCAGGACCAGGTCCGCCCCGGCCTGAACCCCGGCGAGGACCACCTCCTTGAAGATGTTTACCGCCTCCTCAAACCGCAGGGAGCCCGTGGGCTCCAGAAGCTGGCCGATGGGGCCGATATCTAGGGCCACCAGGGCATTCCCCGCGGCGCCCTCCCGGGCGGCGTCAATGGAGGGGGGGACCACCTCGGTCACAGTTTTTCCGGTGCGCCGCAGCTTTTCCCGGTTAGCGCCAAAGGTATTGGCGCACAGGATCTGACTGCCGGCCTGGGCGTACTGGCGGTGAATATCCACCACCCAGTCCCGATGCTCAAGAGCGGCCAGCTCCGGATGCTCCCCAAGGCCCAGCCCCCTGGCCTGGAGCATGGTGCCCATGCCGCCATCCAGGATCACAGGGCCGGGGCCCTTCAACAGCTCATAAAAGTCCACAGTGTCCACCTGCCTTTCGGTATTGGCAGCCGCCCTGGGCGGGACAGCCCAGGCAGCTTCGTTTGTTTCTAGCGATCTCTCGGTCGGATACCCCCAGGATGGCAGTCACCGATTTCCGGGGGATGAGGATGTGGCTGGCGCTGGCCGTCAGCCCCACCCTGCGGGGAGCGTCCAGCAGGGAGAGAAGCTCCCCTTGGACGGTCAGGGGCAAATCCCCATAGCCAGGGCTGTACCGGAAGGGGAAGGAGCAGCCGGGAAACATAGCCTGGAGCTCCAACTCGATCTGGTCGCACCCCTGTTCCACCGCCGTGTCCGCGGCGCAGTCCAGGGCCAGCCCCTGGAGCATATCTCCGCTCTGGGTCTTCCGGATAAGCACGTCCACCGCTGCCCCCAGAGTCATACAGAACACTACCGCCCTTACACAGCCCTCCAGATGGGCCTTCAGGTCCCGGCCGGGGAGGAGCAGGCCGCAGGACAGACGCACGCCGTTCTCCTCCTGGAGTATATCGTAACAGCGCCAGGCCCAGCGGAGCCGGGCCGTCTGGCATATGTGCCGGCCACAGAGCTGGGCCTGGTTTCGCAGGTCCGCTCCGGCCTGGTCCGGGGGACAGCCCATGTAACGTAAGATCTCGTCTGTATCTAGCTGCTTCAATTCAATGGACATGGGCCGGGGGCCTCCTCTCTGTATGGGGCCTGGCATATTGGGTGGTATGCATCTTGTCCCCTTTACAATACGATCAGGTCCTTGGGGGAGCGGGTGATGTCCTCACATCCGCCGTCCTTCAGGACCAGCACGTCCTCAATGCGGACGCCGAATCTACCGGGAATGTACACGCCGGGCTCGGCAGAGATGACCGCCCCCGCTGGGAGAACGCGGTCCTCACTGGGGCTGGCATTAGGGGACTCATGGATATCCACTCCAAGGGAGTGGCCGAAGCTGTGGGTAAAATAATCCCCATAGCCCGCCTCCCTCAGTACCCGCCGGGCCGCGCCGTCCACCTCCCGACCAGATACCCCAGCCCGGGCGGCCTGGATGCCCGCCCGCTGGGCGGCCAAAACGGCGGCATACACCTTCTCCATCTCCGGGCTGGGCTGTCCCAGGGCCACCGTGCGGGTCATGTCAGAGCAGTAGCCCTCCACCTTGCAGCCGAAGTCCATGGTAATGAACATCCCCACATCCACCACCTGATCTCCGGGCACGGCGTGGGGGCGGGAGCCGTTGGGCCCGGCGGCCACGATGGGGTCAAAGGACACCTGCTCCCCGCCCCGACGCAGCAGTTCGTATACCAGTCGGGCAGCGATCTCTCGCTCGGTCAGTCCGGGCCGGATAAAATTCAGAATGGCCTTGAACGCCTCGTCGGTGATTTCCTGGGCCCGGCGCATATGGGCCAGCTCCCCCTCGTCCTTGCTGGCTCGCAGATCATCCAGGAGTCCCTGGGCGGGGGTGAGGATGCAGGGCAGCTCCTGGCTGTATCGGCGGTGGGCGTCTACGGTCATTTCACCGCTCTCAAAGCCTACGTTGCGCAGCCCATGGACCTGGATAAATTCCTTGGCCTGAGACAGGTGGCCGCTGCCGGCGGTGACTAGAGATACCTCCGCTCCCACGATCTGCTCCCGAGCGGCCTCGATATACCGACCGTCGGTGGTGTAGCGGGCCCCGTCCCGGGTGACCAGGAGCAGACCCTCACCATGGAAGCCCAGAGCGTACCGCTCCCCGGAGGGGCTGGTGATCAGCATGGCGTCCAGGCCGTATTCAGGGAGTTTTTTTGCGATATTAGCAATATGGTTCATATAGTTTCTCCTCAAAACCAGATGTTGGGCGCTTCCCGGAATTTTGGAGCTGGGCCATCGGCATAGGGGTCATACCGGTGAAGATTGCATCCAAACTCCTGAAGGCGGCAGATTCTATCGTCCCCATCCCAGTCTATCAGAGAGAGGCCATCAAATATTTCTGCCGTTCCGTCGTGCATTTTATTTTCGAAGTACCACTCTACCACCGTCCGGTCCTCTCTGTGAAAAAAGCCCCGGATGTCCCAGGCCAGTACCTTTCCGCGGGTATTCCACTCCTCAAACCAGTGCTTGATCTGCTGGGCGCCGCGATATTCCGGCCCCCAGCTCTCGATATACAGGGCATCTGGAGCAAAAAGCTGCAGAATACCGGTGTCCCGGCCCTCCAGCCACATAGAAAACCAGCGGCGGACAGCCTGCTCCCGTCCTGCCATATCCATACCGTTTCTCCTTTCGGCGCAGCTCCATGAGAGCCTCTCATGGGTTTGCGGCATACTGCTCGTAGATTCGTTTCATAGTCAGAGCATCCTCCGCCTGAGTCCCCGCGCTCTCGCAGATAAAGGTGGGGCTCCAGCCCCGGCGGGCCACCTCGGCAGCCAGCGGCGCCCAGCCGGGGCCGTATCCGTCGTTGTCGGAAAAGGTTCGGTGGCACTTCTCGCCTCCACCGGGAGTGAACTGGATATGGGAGAAATGGCTGTGGAACCGGGCAGCCCGCTCTGTCCCCAGTACCTCCTCTACCCGGTCCAGCATCCGGGAAAATGCCTCCTGCCCGTCGTCTGCCCCCAGGGAGCGGGCGTACAGATGCCCCCAGTCGATGCAGGGGATCAGCCGCTCATCCAGGGTACACAGCTCCAGCACCTCGTCCAGATCTCCCAACTGGTTGATCTTGCCCATGGTTTCTGGGCATAGGGCGATGTGGCCAAAGCCCTGGTCGTCACAGGCGGCGATGACATCCCGCAGGGAGCGGCGCGCGATGTCCAGGGCTTCCCTCCGGCTGCGCTTCATCAGCGCCCCGGAGTGGATGACCACCCGGCCGGCCCCCATTTGGCTGGCCACCAGACAGGCGGCAGAGATATAGCCGATGGTCTTTTCTAGGGCCGACCGGTCGGGATTGGCCAGGTTGATGAAGTAGGGCGCATGGAGGGACAGGGAGATGCCAGCCTGACGGGCCCGCTCCCCCACCCTGCGGGCGGTTTCTTCTCCCACATGGACCCCTTTGCCGCACTGGTATTCATAGCAGTCCAGCCCCAGGCCGGCGATCCATTCCGGGGCCTCCACCGAGGAGCGGTGTGCCTTGGAAAAGCTGTCGGAATTGCCCGCCGGGCCAAATTTGGCGCTCATAGGAAGGGCCTCCTTCTGCCCAGCATCCGGAAAGGGGTTTCAGCGGCGTAGCGGAGGTATCGGCCCGGATTGCCCGCCAGCCGAATAGGCTCCACCAGCAGGGGGATGACCCCGGCGTTGTTGGCCCCAAGGGTATCGGTAAAGATCTGGTCCCCCACCATCACCGTTTCCTCCGGCCGGCAGCCCATCCGCTCCATAGCCCGGAGATAGCCCCCTTTTTTCGGTTTGCCTGAGTGCCCCTGATAGGGGATGCCCAGCTGTTCGGCAAACTTCTGCGCCCGGCCGGGCTTCCGGCTGTTGGACAGCAGGAACAGTTGGATCCCCTGCTCCGCCAGCTCTGCGGCCCAGGCGGCCACCTCGGGGGAAGGCTCTGTCACATGGTAGGGGACAAGGGTGTTGTCCAGGTCTGCCAGTACCAGCCGGACCCCTTTGGCGGCCAGCTCGCTGGGGCTGATGTGGGTGACCGAGGGATATACCCCCCGGGGAATGGGTGAAAAGGGCACGGGTAGGTCCTCCTTATGTCTCGTTCTATGCTTTGGCCCGCTGGCATAGAGTGGAGGGAGCGGGCCTCCATTTGGTCTGACCACAATCATCGGTTAAGTATATCACGATACAATATTCTGGGCAAGGGGGAGCCGTCATGACGAGGGACACCATTATCATTACCACGCCGCCTCAGACTCTGCGGTCAGTACAGGGGTGGGATGTGACCCCAGGTCACCTGGCCTATCGGGTGGGGAGGGGGCCGCATTTGTTCCGGGCGGGCGGCGGCACAGTCCAGCCCAGGGGCGGGATCATGGTGGTGGACGATCAGGGCTTCGACGGTCTGGGCGACCCCGGCCCGCTGTGCCAGGAGGTGGTCCGGGAGTGTTCCGCCCGTGGCTTCACGGGGGCGGTACTGGACTTTGATGCCAAGCTGCCCCCGCTGGAGCGGATGGCCGCCACACTGGAGGAGGGATTTGCCCGCCGGGGCTGGACCCTCTATGTGCCGGAAAGTTACGGAGCCAGGCTTCAACGGGCCAGAGTCATGATATCCTCCGCCCTATCTGGAGGCTCTCTGGCCCTTCGGCTGGAGGAGGCGTCCGGCTGCTTTGGGGCGGACCGGGTGGCTCTGGCGCTCCAGAGGGTGGCGGAGGACTTTGCCCTGCCTTCATCCACAGGCAACGGGCAGCCCCTGACCAGGGAAGAACTGGCCCAGAAAAGGCGGCAGATGAACCCCTCGGTGTTCTTTTCCGGAGAGCTTTGCGCTCGGTATTTTACCTATATGAACCGGGAGGGTGGAGCCCACTTTGTCCTCTTTGATGATGGCGACACCCTGCGTCGAAAAATGGAGGTAGCCCGCAGAGCGGGGATACACACCTTCCTGGCCGCCTGGCCGGAGGTGGCGGACTGTGTGGAGCAGCTGGGGCTCCAACGGGCGCAATCCAGAGCCAGATAGGTCCAGCCTTCCCAGGGGTATATGACAGAAAACAGACGTTTCAAGAGAGAAAAATTTGTATGCGGCCGCAAGCGATTAGGCCGTTGAAAAGATTTCGATAAAAAGAGCCGATAACCGCAATGAGATCTGCGTGTTATCGGCTGTGTGGTTTTCCAGCCTAGGTCCTTATCAGACTAAAAGGCTCTAAAGGAGACCGACAAAGGGATTCAGCGCCCATCGGCTTCTACTGAACACTCTGGTGGTACGGGCTCGCCCCGCTTTGTATAGTAGTCAGCTAAAGCCGCTTTTACTGCTTCTTCTGCAAGGACGGAACAGTGCATCTTATGAGGGGGAAGACCGTCCAATGCCTCCGCAACAGCGGCGTTGGTCATAGTCAATGCCTCTTCGATGGTCTTGCCCTTTATTATCTCAGTTGCCATAGAAGAGGTAGCGATGGCAGAACCGCAGCCAAAGGTCTTGAACCTGACATCTGTGATAACGCCATGGTCAATTTTGAGATACATTTTCATGATGTCGCCGCACACTGGATTGCCTACGGTACCAACTCCGTCCGCATCCTCAATGATCCCCACATTCCGAGGATGATTAAAATGGTCCATAACTTTATCAGAATAAATCATGGTATTCTTCTCCTTTACCAAGTCGCCTTTTGGGCCGTGGTATCCCAAACGGGGGACATGGCCCGCAGATGATCAACAACTTCCTTGAGTGCCAGAATGATGGTATCCACGTCATCTTCCGTTACATCACTTCCCAGACTGATCCGTACAGAGCCATGGGCGATCTCGTGGGGGAGGCCAATGGCCAGAAGCACATGGGAGGGCTCCAAAGAAGCGGAGGAACAGGCGGAGCCACTGGAAACGCAGATGCCTCTCGCATCAAGCTTCAGTAAAATGGATTCTCCCTCAATGGCCTCAAAAGTAAATGAGGCGATGGATGGCAGGCGGTTTACCGGGTCGCCGGTGAGGCGGGTTCGGGGAAACTTTAAGACCTCTTGGATCAGTTTGTCCCGCAGCGTGGAGATACGGGGAATTTCTTCCTCTAAAACGGCACACCGCTCTTTTAAGGCGGCGGCAAGCCCCACCGCGCCAGCCACGTTCTCTGTCCCAGAACGGCGGTTTCGCTCCTGACCACCGCCGTGGATCAGCGGTAGAATAGGAGTTCTGGATTTGATATACAGGACACCCACCCCCCTCGGACCATGAAATTTATGCCCAGATAGACTGAGTAAGTCTACCCCCAGATCGTTTACGTCCACCGGGATATGGCCTGCCGCCTGTACGGCATCTGTGTGAAATAGTGTACCATTCTCGTGGGCAATGGCAGCAAGTTCCTTAACTGGTTCAATCGTCCCAATTTCATTGTTGGCCATCATAATGGAAACAAGAATCGTGTCAGGCCGCAAAGCGTCTTTCAGGACTTCCGGTTGTACAGTACCAAATTCGTCTACCGAAAGCTCCTCCACATCAAACCCCTGCTTTCTCATCCATTGGGCTGTGTGAAGAATAGCGTGGTGTTCCACGGCGGAGATCAGGATATGCTTCCCCTTTTTGTTAAGAGCTTCTGCCACTCCGCGTAGCGCCCAGTTGTCGCTCTCAGTGCCTCCGGAAGTAAAGAATATTTCCTCTGGTTGAGCGTTCAGACACAGCGCCACGTCAGCTCTGGCCCTGTCCAAAGCCGCCTTCGAGTGAGTAGCGAGATTATATAAAGAGGATGGATTTCCATAGTCCTCCGTGAAATAAGGCGTCATCGCCGCAAGCGCCACAGGAGAAAGTTTTGTTGTTGCGGCGTTATCCGCGTAGATCATGGGGCATCTAGCTCCTTTCTTAATCATAGTAGGAATATAGGTTTTATAAACCTATTATATCACTATGTTTTCTGAGTTTCAAGTAGTAGCCATGACTTTTTGATGAAGCCATTGATATATGATTAACCCTGTTGTATAATAGGATTATCGAAAGGGGGATATGATAATGATCGTTTCGACAAAAGGCCGCTATGCGCTTCGGGTGATGATTGATTTGGCCGAACATCCTTCGGACGGCTATATTCCCCTGCGGGAAATTGCCCAGCGGCAGGAGATATCGGAAAAGTATCTAGAAATCATCCTGAAATTGTTGGTACGTGGGAATCTGCTGACGGGGCTTCGAGGCAAAGGCGGAGGGTACCGGCTGAATCGTGGTCCAGAGCAGTATACGGTGGGAGAAATTTTGCGCTGTACAGAGGACAGCCTAGTTCCCGTGGCCTGTCTGGGCTCCGGCAGCAATGAATGCCGTCGTGCGGCGGAGTGTCGTACCCTGCCGATGTGGAAGAAATTGAACCAGATGGTCAATGACTATTTCGATAGTATTACCATTGCTGATTTGATAAGAGCTGATGGACAGGTAGCCTGCCCGATCTGACCATGCATACTATGTGCGCTTGAAAAAGCCGCCGCATATGCGGCGGCTTTTTCAATGCGATGATATGATTTTGGTTATTCTGAAAAGAGGGGGGTGGAGAGATACCGGTCTCCGGTGTCAGGGAACAGCACCACGATTGTTTTACCCCTGGCCTCCGACCTCTTGGCGATTTCCAAGGCGGCCCACAGGGCAGCTCCGGAAGAGATTCCAACCAAGACGCCTTCTTTTCTGCCTGTCAGCCGGCCCAAAGCAAAGGCATCCTCATTCCTCACCGGGATGATTTCGTCATAGATGGAAGTATCCAGCGTATCAGGAACAAAGCCAGCGCCGATGCCCTGAATCTTATGGGATCCGGCGCACCCCCCACTGAGTACCGGAGAGTCTTTCGGCTCCACGGCAATGACTTTGAGATCGGGATTTTTCTCCTTTAGAAATTTTCCCACGCCGGAAACAGTGCCGCCGGTGCCCACTCCGGCAACAAAGTAGTCCACGACACCTTCGGTATCTATCCAGATCTCCGGCCCAGTGGTGGCATAGTGGGCGGCGGGATTGGCGGGGTTCACAAATTGTCCCGGCACAAAGCTGTCAGAGATGCCTGCGGCTAGCTCATTTGCCCTGGCGATGGCGCCCTTCATACCTTTGGCTCCCTCTGTCAGTACCAACTCCGCGCCGTAGGCCTTCATAATCTGCCGCCGCTCTACACTCATAGTTTCCGGCATGACAATAATGATGCGATAGCCGCGGGCGGCAGCAACGCTGGCAAGGCCGATTCCGGTATTACCGGAGGTAGGCTCGATTATGACGCTGCCGGGTTTTAGCAGGCCTTTTGCCTCCGCATCGTCGATCATGGCCTTGGCGATGCGGTCTTTTACGCTTCCAGCTGGGTTAAGATACTCCAGTTTGGCAATGATCTTCGCTTCCAGACCCAGCTCCTTTTCAATGTGTGTCAGTTCCAAGAGCGGAGTATGCCCGATTAGCTGGTCAGCCGCGGCGTAAATCCTGTTCATCTTCTCTCCTCCCCCTATTTTACCTGTGCGAAGCCTTTTTCAAGGTCTGCGATGATGTCGTCAATATGTTCTGTGCCAATAGAAAGCCGAATGGTGTTAGGTTTGATTCCTACATCTAACAGTTCCTCCTCAGTAAGCTGGGAGTGAGTTGTGGTAGCCGGGTGGATAACCAGAGATTTCACATCGGCCACATTCGCCAATAGGGAAAACAAATCCAATCCATCAATAAACTGCCACGCCTGCTCTTTGCCTCCTCTGATCTCAAAGGTGAAAATGGATGCGCCTCCATTAGGAAAGTATTTCAGATATAGAGCGTGGTCAGGGTGGTCGGGCAGGGAGGGGTGGTTCACCTTCTCCACCAGTGGATGGCTTGTCAGGTACTCAACCACCTTCTGAGTATTCTCTGCGTGGCGATCCAGCCGCAGGGACAGCGTTTCAGTCCCTTGGAGCAGCAAGAAAGCGGCAAAGGGAGAGATAGCGGCCCCGGTATCCCGCAAGAGGATTGCGCGGATATAGGTGACGAAGGCAGCCTTTCCGGCGGCCTTGGTGAATTTAACGCCATGATAGCTGGGATTTGGCTCGGACAGCCATGGATACCGGCCCGACGTTGCCCAATCAAAGGTGCCGCCGTCCACAATGACGCCGCCCAAAGCAGCGCCGTGTCCGCCAATGAACTTGGTAGCGGAGTGGACGACGATATCCGCGCCATGTTCGATTGGCCGGATCAGATAGGGTGTCCCGAAGGTGTTGTCAATCACCAGGGGCAGACCATGGGAATGGGCAATTTGTGCGATGGCGTCGATATCTGGAATGTCACTGTTGGGGTTGCCCAGTGTTTCGATGTAGATGGCCTTGGTATTGGGTTGAATAGCCCCAGCTACCTCACTCAAATCATGAATGTTAACGAAGGTAGTCTCCACCCCATATAAGGGTAGCGTATGAGCCAACAGATTGGATGTGCCGCCGTAGATGGTTTTTTGCGCTACAATATGTTCACCTTTTTTAGCAAGAGCCTGGATAGTATAGGTGATGGCCGCCGCACCAGAGGCCAGAGCCAATCCAGCCGCGCCGCCCTCTAGTGCGGCGATACGGTCCTCAAACACTCCTTGGGTAGGGTTGGTCAAACGACCGTAGATGTTTCCCGCGTCAGCCAGCCCAAACCGGGCGGCGGCATGGGCAGAATCGTGGAACACATACGATGTGGTAGCGTAAATAGGGACAGCGCGGGCATCGGTAGCAGGGTCTGGCTTTTCTTGCCCAATATGAATTTGCAGCGTTTCAAATTTGTAGTTGTTCATAACAGATACCTCTTTCATTATTCCCTGATATGGAAAATTGGGGTTAGCACACAACTCCCGGACAGGTATCTGGACCTATTGATATCGTATTTACCAAAGACACAAACAAGAAAATGTTATGCGCCTAGCCAGATCACACGTCCGGAAGCACAACATTCGTCCACATCGGAAATTGCTACGCAAGAGTGATTGAAATATACTTTGCATAAAGCAAACTCCTTTCCATAAATGATAGGCAGATAATAACATAATTTACCTACTATGTCAATAGGTATTATGTTTTATTCAAAAGAGAGTGGCCGCTAGTATGCCCCGGTCCGAGGAAAGTAAAACGAAAATTGAAGAATCCTGGACCAAAAATCAGGAGGAGCCGGTGTGGTAGAATCCACACCGGCTCCTTCAAAGCAGATCTAAATTGTCGTGAGGGTTCTCCATGGGAAGACTTCCTTATGGGAATTTCCTCATTTCGCTGTGCCCCCAAAATCTTACTTTGCAATATCCTTGCAGAAGTTCATGAAGATCTGTGCTACCTCGGCGCGGGTGGCCCCGGCGGTAGGCGCCAGGGTGTTGTTCCCCTTGCCGGACAGCAGACCGGCGTTCACCGCCCAGTCCATGGCCTTCACGGCATAGCTGGAGATGGAGGAGGCGTCCAGATAGCCCTCTGTACCCTTGCCGCTCTGGCTGGTCTTGTACCCCTCGTTCTGGGCGTAGCGGTACAGGATGGCCGCCAGCTGCTCCCGTGTAATGGGATCGTTGGGGCCGAAGGTGTCGCCGTAGCCGGACACGATGCCCTCACCGGCCGCCCAGGAAATGGCGTCGGCGTACCAGGCGCCCTCCGCCACGTCAGCGAAGTCAGCGCTGCCGGCCGCGGGCTTGCCCTCCAGGCTGTACAGCATCTGGGCCACCATGGCGCGGGTCAGGGTGCTGCCGGGGGCGAACTCCCGGTCGGACACACCGGACATCAGGCCATTGTCCAGGGCATAATCCACCGCCTCATGGTACCAGGCGTCCTCGTCCACATCCCGGAAGTCGGCGGCGGGGCAGGTATCCTGGTGGTCGATCTCCACGAAGGAGGCCTCAATGGTTACCTTGGACCGGGGCATCTTGAAGGTATACCTGCCGTCGCCCTTGTCGGTCAGCTCGATTTCGTCCCCGTTCTTGTCGGTGACGGTCAGCTCGTCCAGCTCATAGCCCTCGTCGGCCTTGACAGTGATGGTCACCGTCCGGCCGCTGGAGGCGCTCTTGGGGGACACGGTCACGCTGCCGTTGTCAATGTTCTTGTCCACGCTGATGGAGTAGCTGCTGGAGCCGCCGCCTCCACCGCCGCCGGAGGTGTACCAACTGGCGGTAAAGGTCACATCGGCGGTAATGGTCACTGTCGCACCGGCGGCATGAACTGTGGTTCCGTCATACCAGCCCTGGAAGTTGCCTCCGGCAGGGGCAGCAGGCAGGGTGAAGGGACTGTTGTTGGTCACGGTTTGAATGTCAATGACCTGGCCGTTCACCACGACCTTGACGGTGTGGGAGCCTGCGGGTGCGGTGGTGACGATCTCGCCGGTGATGGCGCCCTTGTTGTCCAGAGTGCCACCGTTGATATCGATCTTGTCAACGGGCTTGCCGTCCTTATCCTTGTTGCCGCTGGCAGTGAGCTTGGAATTCTCGTCTACTGTCAAAGATCCGTCAGACTTCAATTCCACCACGGCGTTCATGTCGTTGCCCTGCCAGTCTTTGCAGGGCAATTCCTTGCCGCTGTTGGTCACAGAGATGGAGCCGCCGCCGGACACAGTTACATCTTGGGCGACCACGCCGGTCTTGTCTACATTCGTGACATTGACGGTAGAATTATCTACGGTGATATCCTGTACGCTTAGACCATAGTCGCCGCAGCCGTTTACGGTGAGAGTGGAATGATCCTTGATATTCCACACGCCGCCGTTGGAGGCGTTGCCGTCGATGTTCTGGATGGTCAGCTTGGAGTTGATCATCTCGACGCTGGCCAGATTTTCGGCGGACACCTGGAACACCAAGCCGCGCTGCAGCTCAGTCAGTTCCACCTCGGCATTGTTCAGGATCAGCTTGCCGCCGTTGCCATTGGCGCTGTTATTCAGAATGAAGCCGGTGCCGTCGTAATTGCCGCCCTTTCCTTCGGTATCAGCAGTGCCCTTAACCGTCAGCTTCACGCCGTTCAAGGTCAGAGCGGCGTTCTCGGTGATCGTAAAGGCACCGGTAGTAGGACCAGCGGCGACGGTGGCGGTGATGGCGGGGACAGCCGCAGCATTCTCGTCTTTGAGGATGGTGATATTCTTGCTGATGGTGAACTTGGCGCTGTCCAAAGCGGCATCCTTCACCAGGTAGATGTTGCCGCCGTCAAACTTAGGATCAGCCAGAGCGGTGGCCAGCTTCCCGGTTGTGATGGCGCCATTGGACACCCAGACGGCCTCGTCGTCCTCTCCGATAATCACGCCGATGAAGTCCGACAGATGGTCGGTGGTCCAGGACAGAGTGCCGGCCTCATAGATGGTGGTCATAGACTCCAGCTGGCCGTCCTCGCTCACATAGTAGACCACGACTTTGTCGCCCTGTGCTAACTCCTGTGCGGGAGTATAGGGTACAGAAACGGTGATCTCGCCCTTGCGGCTGTCGTCCTCAGCGGAGAACACGGGGTCGCCGCTGGCGTTAACGGCGGACACGGTCCAGCCGCCACCGATCTTCTCCTCCACGGTCAGGGCCACGCTGCTGCCATCGGCCTTCTCGGTGATGGTGTTCCAGGCGTCCTTGTCCAGGGTGACGGTGCCCACGTCGGTGGCGATGGCTACCTCGGATACGGCGCTGTCCTTTACAGATTCCAGAGAGATGGACTGAATGGTGACGGTGGTCTTGTCCACATTCTCGGCAGGCTGACCATCTACACCAGTGGTCACGCTGATTTCCAACTTGCCGCCGCTGGTTTCAACACCCTCGCCGTTTTCACCAGAGGTATTGAATTTACCGACAACTTCGGCGCTGACGGTATCGTCGGAAACAATGGTGTCGGCCTCCATGCCTAACTTTGCCTCAACGACCCATTTACCTTCGACTTCGTTGGCAGTATAGCCAGGAACAATGTATTTCTCGTCGGGCTTTTCAGAGAAGGTGCCGCCGGTAATATTCAGATGCACTCTATCATTGTCAGCTACATCAATGGTGCCATTGAAGGTACCGCCGGAAATATTAATCGCAGCCGTGGCGTCCGGATATGACCCCAGGTCTAGATCCGCTTTCAGCATGGGCTTATCTCCTGTAACGGTAAACGTTCCGCCGTATACATTGATCGTCCCGCCACTGCTAAAAATATAAAGACCATAATTTTCCGAGGTGAATTCGCCACTATAAATATTTACGATACCAGTTCCGTTGCTGGCAGAAGCAATCATACTATTCCAATCATAGTATCCTGTCTGTGAGATATTGCTGTTATAAATATTTACTGTGCCGCCGGCGGCTGTTACACCGCCGCCTGTGGTGGAGTTTAGCTGAGAATCCCTTAACTCAATAGTGCCTCCAGCAAAAGCTTTTATACTAGCCCCAAATGCAGTACTATTATTGAGGATCATGTCTTTTGCAACGATTGTAGACCCATCAGCCGCACCGAGTGTACAATAGGTACCATCTCCAGCGGTAATAGTACCGTTCATCAGAGTTAGTAAGCCGTCACCCTTCGCTTTGCTCCGAATTGCAATATTCTTATTATCTCCAGTAAATGTATTCTTAGCAAAATCTACTGTTACAGATTTAACTTCAGTGAGGTCTGTATTAGCAGTACAAGTTATACTGTCCAGCAGGTTCACAGTGTCGCCGTCTTGGGCGGCAGCGATGGCATCGGCCAGCGTTTCATACTGATAACCGCCGACCTCAGCCGCAAAGGCCACCGAGTTATCACCATCAGGGCCATGCGTATATGTGGGAGAAGTGAGACCATAACCGTTTACGTATTGCGTACCGTCCGGTTTGGTCTCTATCTCAGCCTCCCAATTTACGCTGTCGTCTATGGTGATGTCACAGCCGGACATGCTGATGCCGTTGGTCTTGGCTTTATTGCTCCCGTCGTAACCAATTAGGACACCGCTGAAGCAGGCCTCTGGATCGGTGCCGTCGGCCTCCAGAACCACATGGCTGTTCGTCACGGAGCATTTATTTGCTACAAAGGAACCGCTTTGGGTAAAGCCGTGAAGCAGACCAACCTTGGTGTAGCCCCTCACAGTGCTGTCCACGACATTGACATTATTGTAAGTCAAAGTTCCAGTGTTGTTGGCCACGACCACAGCCAAAATGCTGGAGCCAGTGGAGTTTTCTGCGGTAGTCAGCGGGTTTGCATCGATCTCAGCACCGGAAAAAGTCAAGTCGTTGATGGTCAGCGTTCCCTTATTATTGGCAATCCAGCCAGTGTAATAGTCGCAGGAGCCGCCATCACCCGGAATTCCGGAGCCATTCGGTCCCATATAAGCTTTGTGCACCTTGAGATCGGAGATGGCATTCCCATTACCATTGATGACCAGAACGCGCCCTGATTCAATCTGGATGCCCTCCCAGTCTGTGTCACCCATCTCAATATCCTGGGCGATATTGATAGTGGACACGGAAGAATTGTTCAACGCGGCTTCCAATTCTTCACGGGTGGATACGGTGGCTTCGTCTGCCGCATCAGCTTGGCTGCTCTGGTCCTCGACGGCAAACACAGCCGAAGGAACGAGGGACAGAAGCATACACAAAGTCATGAATCCTGCCAAAAGTTTTTTCTTCACAAAATTTCCTCCTCTACGTAAAAAATAAGGAATAAACATATACTAATTTGACTGTCATCCTCCTTCGCTTGTTTCAAAATGTGTACCTACAAAAAGTTTTGAGAGCACACCTATACAATATTAAAATATAGCATTAACGGGGGAGAAAAGCAACCATTTGACAATAATTTTCATCTTATTTCTGAATTTGTAAATGTACACCTTTTCAAATTTGTGTCTGCCGCCTAAATGAGCGGGCCCCTCTTTTTATTCAAGCTGACTTTTTACATAAACCGCCCAGCTTTTGGCACACTAGGTCCAAAAGGGGGCGGTTTTTTGCGCGGTCAAACATGGAGATATCTGATTGCCGGCGGACTGGCCGGGGTCGCCAACGGCTTCTTTGGTGGCGGAGGGGGCTCGGTGTTCGTTCCGCTGCTCACCGGGTACTGCCGTCTGGATCAGCGGAGGGCTTTTGCCACCTCGGTGGCGGTCATCCTGCCCCTGTGCGCCCTGTCCGTGTGCGTCTACTTTCTGCGGGGCGGGCTGGACTTCTGGGCCGCGCTGCCATACCTGGTGGGAGGGACTGTCGGCGGCTGGGCGGGGGGAAAGTGGTTCAAAGGAGTACAGATGGTCTGGCTGAAGCGGGCCTTCGGCCTTCTGCTTATCTATGGGGGAGTGAGGAGCTTTTTATGAGCGAATGGGTTTTGCCCCTGGCAGTGGGGGCTGCCACAGGAGTTCTGTCCGGCTTCGGCGTGGGGGGAGGCACCCTCCTGCTGGTCTATATGACCGCCTTCGCCGGTGTGGACCAGCATCTGGCACAGGGCATCAACCTGCTCTATTTCCTGCCCGCTGGGCTGATGGCCCTGCCCGCCCATGTCAAAAACGGTTACATCGAGAAACCAGTGCTCCTCCCGGCCATCGGGGCAGGGCTGGTCTGCGCCGCCCTGGCGGCGTGGGCGGCCACCGCTATGGAGGTAGGGCTGCTGCGCAAATTCTTCGGAGCGTTTCTCATCGTGGTGGGGCTGATGGAGCTGTTTGGGCGTACAAAGGAGTAAAAATGCTTGCTCCCAGGCGCCGGATAGGGTATGATAGGACCATATCCGCCCCTAAGGGCAGGATGGAAGGAGGGCCTGTCAATGTGGTTTGACGAAGCGGTCATCTATCAAATATATCCTCTGGGCCTGTGCGGCGCACCGAAGGAAAACGACGGGGTGAGGACCCCCCGCATCCTGCGGCTGCTGGACTGGGTGGACCACATCAAGCGGCTGGGAGCGGACACGGTGCTGCTCAACCCGGTCTTTGACAGCGACCGCCACGGCTATGACACCCGGGACTATTTTACGGTGGACCCTCGGCTGGGGAGCGATGAAGATTTGGCCCAGGTGTGCCGGACGTTCCATCAGGCCGGCATCCGGGTGATGCTGGACGGGGTGTTCAACCATGTGGGACGGGGCTTCTGGGCGTTTCAGGAGGTACAGAAGAAAAAATGGGACAGTCCATACCGGGACTGGTTCCACCTGAGCTTTGACGGGGATACCGAGTATCATGACGGCTTCTGGTACGAGGGCTGGGAGGGCCACAACGAGCTGGTCAAGCTGAATCTGTGGAATCCGGCGGTGATAGAACACCAATTTAACGCCATCCGGTCCTGGGTGGAGCGGTTCGGCATCGACGGGCTGCGGCTGGACGTGGCCTACTGCTTACCCCCGGAGTACCTGAAGCGGTTGAGAGCCTTTGCCCAAGGGCTGAAACCGGACTTTGTGCTGATGGGAGAGACGCTGCACGGGGACTATAACCGATGGATGGGGCCGGAGCTGTGCCACTCAGTGACAAACTACGAGTGCTACAAGGGACTGTGGTCCAGCTTCAACTCCAGGAATATGTTTGAGATCGGCCACTCCCTTGCCCGGCAGTTCGGGCCGGAGCAGTGGACCTTATATCAGGGGGCCCACCTGCTGTCCTTCCTGGATAACCACGATGTGGACCGCATCGCCTCCCGACTGACCGACCGAAATCATCTGGCCCCGGCCTATGGGCTGATGTTTGGGATGCCTGGGGTGCCGGCGGTATACTACGGCAGCGAGTGGGGGCTGGAGGGCCGGAAGGGACCGGA
The DNA here is from genome assembly GCF_014287965.1 of Flintibacter hominis. Taxonomy (NCBI): domain Bacteria; kingdom Bacillati; phylum Bacillota; class Clostridia; order Eubacteriales; genus Flintibacter; species Flintibacter hominis. The sequence continues at coordinate 163,867 of NZ_JACOPO010000001.1, forward strand.
CAGCGACGACGCGCTCCGTCCGGCATTGGAGAGGCCGGAGTGGAACCAACTGACGGAGCATATCGCCAAACTGGCGGCGGCCAAGAGAAACAGCCCGGCTCTGTGTTATGGGGGTTACCGGAACGTAGTGCTGACCAACCGCCAGATCATCTTCGAGCGGAAATGTGAACAGGAGCGGGTGCTGGTGGCGGTCAACGGGGACAGCCAGCCCTATACCGCCCATTTTGACGCCGGCTGTGGCCTGGCCTGGGATCTGATCTCCGGGGAAAAGCACGACTTCGGCGGAGGAAGCGAGCTGCCGCCGTACAGCGTCCGGTTCTGGAAGATGGAGCGGTGAGGGCCGCCCAGAAAAAATAGAGAACGAAGCGGCCGCCAATCTGGCGACCGCTTCGTTATGGGCTGTATGAGGGTTCGCCTTGAGGGGGAGAAAACAGGGCTGGCAGGGAGAGGGAGTAGGGAGGACGGCAGATGCCCCTCTCGGTGATAATGGCGGAGATCAGCGTATGGGGAGTGATGTCGAAGGCGGGGTTATAGCACTTTACCCCGGAGGGGGCCATGGGTTCCCGGTACCACAGAGAGCGGATCTCCTCCCCGTCTCGCTCCTCGATAGGGATGTGATCCCCGTCAGGGCAGCTCAGGTCGATGGTGGAAGTAGGCCCCAATACATAGAAGGGGACCCCGTAGTGGCGGGCCAGGATGGCCACCCCGCTGGTGCCGATCTTATTGGCCGTGTCCCCGTTGGCAGCTACCCGGTCGCAGCCCACGAAACAGGCCTGGACCCAGCCGTTTTTCATGACGATGGAGGCCATATTATCGCAGATGAGGGTCACGTCTACCCCAGCCTGCTGAAGCTCCCAGGCGGTGAGCCGAGCTCCCTGGAGCAGAGGCCGGGTCTCGTCCGCGAATACCCGTAGAGAAATGCCGCGCTCCTGGGCCAGCAGGATAGGACCAAGGGCGGTGCCATAGCGGGAGGTAGCCAGAGGGCCGGCGTTGCAGTGGGTGAGTACCCCGTCTCCTGACTGTAAAAGGGACAAACCGTACTCCGAGATTTTGTGGCACATATCCTGGTCCTCCTGATGGATGGCCCGGCACTCCCTGCCCAGCGCCTCCGACATGTGCTCGCCAGCCGAGCCCCGGGCTGCGCGCAGCATCCGATCCACGGCCCAGGACAGGTTGACAGCGGTGGGCCTTGCCCCGGCCAGAGCGGCCCCCAGCCCCTCCAGTTCAGCCAGCAGGGCCGGACCCTTCCACCCCCGCGCCTCCAGCTGACGGGACAGGGCATACAGGCAGTACCCGGCAAAGATTCCAATGGCAGGGGCGCCCCGGACCCGCAGGGAGCGGATGGCCTCTATCATCTCGGCCAGGGAACGGACCTGCCGTTCCTCCAGGCGGTTGGGCAGCTGGGTCTGATCCAGCAGGATAACGCTGTCTTCTCCTGGGCCCAGCCGGATATGGTCTGGATAAGGCTGCGTCATGTTCTTCCACCTCCCTGTTCCTCGTGGGGAGTTCTGGACCCGGACAGCGTCCGGTAGTGCCCCTCCAGCCCTCGGATAGCCCCTACCTGCTCTGGTGACAGTTCCACCCCGCCTCCAAGTTGGTGAACGAGGGCAAAGATCTTGGCGGTCTGCTCCACCTGCTCCATCCGGTCAAAGGCATGCCAGAGGTCTCTGCCCCAGGCGATGGCCCCATGGTTGGCCAGCAGGGCCCCATTGCAGCCGGCCACATAGGGGCGCAGGCTGTCGGGGACCTGGCTGGTGGAGGGGAGGGCAAAGGGGGCCACAGGCACCTCCCCCAGCCCACTAATGGTTTCGGTCAGATAGTGCTGGGCCAGGGGGCGGCGGCAGATGGAAAAGGCGGTGGCCGCCGGCGGGTGAGCATGGACCACCGCGCCTACATCGGGGCGCTCCCGGTAGACGAGCAGATGCATAGCAGATTCAGAGGAGGGGTGGAGGTGTCCTGCCAACACCCGGCCCTCCAGGTCGCATACTACCAGCATATCAGGGGTCAGCCGGCCCTTGCTTACACCGGAAGGGGTGATGAGTACCTGGTCTTCCCCAATCCGAACGGAAACATTGCCGTCGTTGCTAACCACATAGCCCCGCTGATAGAGCAGCAGGCACACCTGACACAGAGTTTCCCGGTCCTGTTCCATTCCCCGATCTCCCATGTTCTTCAGATAAAGATCTTGCTCTCCGCCCGGCGGGCAGCGTACAGGTCCTCCAGCTCATGCTGGTGGTATAGGTAGCCCTCATGGTCGAAGTACTTGGCCCCCATGGGGCACTTCTTCACACAGGCGCAGCACTTGATGCACTTGCCCACCACCTGGCTCACATCGTTGGGATCGATGGCCCCCATGGGGCACAGCCGGGCGCACAGGCCGCACCGAACGCACTTGTCCAGGTCGGTGACGGGCTTGGCCTTCAGGAAGTCCTTGATGGGCTCGCCGTTCCGGTCCCGAGGGGTGTAGTAGGGGCGGATGGGGTCGCAGCCCTCCACCTGGACCGGTTCAGCGGGCAGCGCCGCCAGACCCTTGACCTTCTCAGCAGTCTGCTGGGCCAGCTGGTCCACCAGAGCCATGTCCTCCCCGTCGGGGCGGCCGGCGCCCAGGATCTTGGAGAAGGAATGCTCGCCCACGATGGCGGCCCCAGCGATGGGCAGGAAGCCGTTGGCCGTCATCACCTGCTTGAGCTCCATCAACCCGTCGTCGAAGTTTCGATTTCCGTAGAGGACCACGGGGACGGCCAGGGTGCCCTCGCCGTGGATGCTGTTCTGTACAAAGGGCAGCATCATGTTGGGGACTCGCCCGGCATAGACCGGAGTACCCAATACCACCAGTTCATCCGGACCGAACTGTAGCGCGTTTTCCCGGCCCTTGGGCTGGGTGTAGTCATGGGACTTGTACTGGGCTCCCAGTTGCCCAGCCAGGGACCTGGCAAGATGGGTAGCTACCTTTTCTGTGGTGCCGGTGCCGCTAAAATAGACGGCCCAAACAGTTTTGATTTCCATATGTATTTCCTCCTTCACCATTTTCAACCTGGACCGCTTACGGCAGGTCGTAAGTTTCCAGAATCGTATCGGCCGCGCAGCGATCCTTGACCTCCTGGATCAGCGCCATATGAGGCTGGCCCATGTGGACCTTCTGGGCCTCCCGATTGGTCCACTTCTCCAGCAGGAGCAGTTTGTCCGGGTCATCCACCGAGGTGAAATAGTCGTATTGCAGACAGCCCTCCTCCCCGCGCACCGCCGCCTGAGCGCCGCTTGCGGCCACTCCGGCCAGAAATTCCTCCCGCTTGCCGGACTTCATGGTGTAGATCACATTGATACCGTACATATTTCTTTCCCCCTTATATCTGTTGAACTCCTATTGTTGAGTCATTCGTTTGAAATTCAGATAGCCCTCCAGAATCAGGGAGGCCGCCACGGCGTCCACTGTCTTTTTCCGCTTTTTGGCGTTCTGTCCTGCCGCAAAAAGGATACGGTGGGCGTCCACGGTGGTCCTCCGCTCGTCCCACAGGATGGGCTTCAGACCGGTGACCTCCTCCACCTGGCCGGCAAAGTCCCGGTATAGCTGGGCCCTAGGGCCCTCGGTGCCGTCCATATTCCGGGGAAAGCCCATGACCAGCTCCTCCACCCGGTAGGCATCCACCAGCTTCTTCAGCTCCTCCAGCACCACCCCGCCCTTCCGGCTGTGGATAGTAGTGGTGGTCCCGGCCAAAAGTCCGGTGGGGTCAGAGATGGCCACGCCGGTGTGGGCGTCGCCGTAGTCAATGGCCATAATACGCATAGACACTCCCTCCTCTCTCTCAAATGATACCGCAAATTTAGAGGGAATACAACGGTTATTTCAGCGCGTCCGACACCCGCATCAGAGTCTCCTCGTGGGTGCGGTCGATGAGGTGGGTGTAGATGCGGCCGGTGGTGGCGGGGGTGGAGTGGCCCAGGGCTTTGCCGATATCGAAGAGGGACACGCCCTGGAAGGAGGCAATGGTGGCAAAGGAGTGGCGCAGGCCGTGGAGGGTGACCCGAGGCAGGTCATTTTTTCGCACGAAGCGGGTAAAGGCCAGGGACAGAGCGTTGGGCGAGTAGGGCAGCTCCTTGTGGTCCAGCACCACATGGCCAGGCTCCTCCCGCCCGCGGAAGAGCGCGTTCTGGCGCGCCCGCTCCTGGTTCAGCAGCCGGAAGATATCTTCGGGGAGATAGAGTGTGCGGACCGAGGCGCGGTTTTTGGTCTCCTTTTGGATGATGGTGGCGCCGAAGGCGGTGCGGGCCTCCCGAATATAGATGACCCGGAGCTGAAAGTTTACATTTTCCCACTTCAGACCGCACAGCTCCTCCCGCCGCAGACCCAGGCTGCCCGCCAGCTTGACAGGCAGTTCCAGCCGGTGGCCGGGGAGGAGGGCGTAGAGCCGTTTCAGCTCCTCCGGGGTGTAGAAGTCCGCCTCATAAAGCTTGGACCTGGGGGGCTCCACCCGGTCCATGGGAGAGACCAGCAGCATATCCTGCCGCACCGCCGTCCGCAGGGAGGAGGAAAGAAGGTCGTGGTGCCGACGCATGGTGTTGGAGGAGAGGCTGTTATCCCGCTGTACCTGGGTATAGTATTGCTGGATGTCCTTAGGCGTCAGCTTCAGAAGGGGCATATCCCCCAGGGCTGGGCCAAGGTGATTGTCAATGATCTTTTGATAGGAATACACCGTGGTTTCCGCCCGATTGGGCCGCACGATGGTGTCCATCCAGTATTCCAGCCACTCGGACAGGGTGAGCTGATGCCGGGGGGTCTGGCGCTCCTGATCCCGATGGGCCAGGAAATCCCGCAGTCCCGCCCGGGCGGCGGTCAGGGTGGGAAAGGTACGGTACTGCTTGATCCGCCTGCCCTCCTCATCACGGCCCAGGTCCATACTGACGTAGTACAGATCCCGGGCGTCGTCGTATGAGATATTGCGCTCCACAGTTTTTCTTGCCATGATTTTCATTGCCTCCATTTTCTTTGTATTCTGCTGACGGTCGGCCCCCCGGTACAAATGCGGCGATTTTTCCTCGGCACGGGGGCATAAAAAGAGAATAAATGGGAAAAACTGCTTTTTTCAACATATTTCGACAAATTCTGGGAAAAAGACGGGGATTCGCTCCTCTGGGCAGAGCGGCGGGATGCGAGCTCCAGGCGGAGGAAAAGGAGAAAAAGAGCGATCCAAAACTTCCGCTTTGCCGCCGGCTGTGATACAATACTCTGAAAAGAGGTGATTGAGATGATAAGGATCGGAGGGCTGGCCCTGCCAGTAGACGGGGACCTGGATCAGCTCAGAAAGCGCGCGGCCCGGACGCTGGGTGTGCGCCCTGGGGCACTAGGGGAGCTGGACATCGTTCGCCAGTCCATTGACGCGCGGAGGAAAGATGATGTCCACTATGTCTATACCGTGGAGCTGTCCATGGCCAACGAGGCTTCCCTGGTCCGTTCCGCCCCCGGTCGAAACATCTCTCTGACGGAGCGGAGACCCTACGCCTTCCCCAGTGTGGGACGGAAGTCGGCCCTGCCTCCGGTAGTGGTGGGCATGGGCCCGGCAGGACTCTTTGCCGCCTTGTTTCTGGCCCGCAATGGTATTCCCTCTGTCATTTTGGAGCGGGGGCGGGATGTGGACCGGAGGACCCTGGACGTGGGGGCTTTCTGGGACACTGGGATTTTGGACGAGGAGTCTAACGTACAGTTTGGCGAAGGGGGAGCTGGTACTTTCTCCGACGGGAAGCTGACCACTGGGACCCACGATCCCCGCATCTCCGCTGTGCTGGACGTGCTGGTGGAGGCGGGGGCCCCCGCCGATGTCAAGTATTCCCATAAACCCCACATCGGAACCGATATTTTGCGCCAGGTGGTGAAAAATATCCGCCGGGAGCTTATTTCCCTGGGCTGTGATGTCCGGTTTGGCCATCGGTTGACTGGACTGACCGTCAGCGGCGGAGTCCTGGCTGGCATACGGGTGGAGGGCCCGACAGGGCCCTATCGCCTGCCTGCTGACGCCCTGGTCCTGGCCCCTGGCCACTCCGCACGGGATACCTTTACCATGCTAAAGGAGGCGGGGGTGCCCATGGAGAAAAAAAATTTTGCTATTGGGGTGCGCGTCGAACACGACCAGCAGGCGGTGAGCCGCCAGCAGTACGGCCCAGCCTTTTCCAAGCTGCCGCCCTCGGATTACAAACTTGCCTGCCACCTGCCCAGCGGCCGGTCGGCTTTCACCTTCTGTGTCTGCCCCGGTGGGCAGGTGGTGGCGGCCGCCTCCCGGCAGGGGGGCGTGGTCACTAATGGTATGAGCCTGCGGGCCCGGGATGGGGCCAATATCAACGGTGGACTGTTAGTGGGAGTAGGGCCGGAGGACTTTCCAGAGGCGGATGTGCTGGCTGGAGTCTGGTTCCAAGAGCGATGGGAGAAGGCGGCGTTCCAACTGGGGGGTGGAGGCTTCCGGGCCCCTGCCCAGCGAGTGGAGGATTTTCTGCACAAGCGGCCCTCACAGGGCCCTGGCGCCATTCTTCCCACATATCAACCCGGAGTGACTTGGACTGATTTAGAGGGCTGTTTACCCAACTTTGTGTCGGATACCCTGCGGGATGCCTTGCCCCTGATGGACCGAAAGCTGCGGGGTTTCTCTGTACCAGATGGGGTGCTGACCGGGGTGGAGACACGCTCCTCCTCTCCTGTCCGCATTTTACGGGATGAGGGCTGTCAGTCCCCTCTCCATGGCCTGTACCCCTGTGGCGAGGGGGCGGGCTATGCGGGGGGCATTGTCAGTGCGGCGGTGGACGGTATTCGCGTGGCCGAAGCGGTGGCGCGGGGATGAGCCGCCCCCTCGCCGGGGCCCTATCGGGGATGGGGCGGCCGATAGGCCGTAAATGTGGAGCGAAGCGGAGAATTTCCGCAGGGCGAATATTTATTTCGCCCAAGGACAGAAAAGAAAAGGCCCCCCACAGGACTTCTTCTGTGTGGAGGGGCCGATCCAGATACCAGACAGGAGCTGGATTCTGATATTTTCAAAAGGAGAGCTTATATGGACCAGTTGGATGAATTTTTGACCCTTTTATCTGGAAGTTTTGATAACGCCCAGCAGTTCGAGGAAATGCGGCGTAAGGGGGACCTCCAATTTCCTTTTGCCCAGCATATCAATACCGTATGCAACAGCAAGATCAGGAACCTTCCGGAAAACTTTGAGGGCGTTTTCTTAGTGGAAGAGAGTTACTACACGGTAGAAGGAAAGACCCATGCATCCCCTCACCTGTTCCTATTCACAGAGGAAGGCGATAGGGTCAAGCTGACTTCTTATGAACTGCCAGAGGGCTGCGAAAAGGAGCACTTCACCTATCAGGAGATGGATGAGATAGAGTACAGCAGCTTGAAGTGTTCAGACAAATTTAGTCCGGCCCTCTATGAGAAAAAGGGTGACATTTGGGAGGGCGGCAGTGTCAGTATGTTCACTCCTGTGCTTAAATTTACTTTGTTTGAACGCTTTTCTCCGGAGTGTTTAGCGGTATCTGAGACGATGGAAGTTAACGGAAAGCGGACATTTGGCTATGACGTGCCTATCTTGTACCGCAGGATAGAGCAGCGAACTGAATAAAATTAAGAGGGGCACCCCGTAGGGCGCCCCTCTTGATTTTTGGACAAAAATGGCTGCCATCACTGCACATGAGTGTGGTCATTGATGTGCTTCATGCAGTAGCAGTAGTAGCCATTGCACTTGGAGCAGTAGCGGAACTCCATATTGGGATCGTCCGCGTCGGTCAGACCGCAGACGGCACATTTGTGGAGATATCCCTTCCGCTCTTTTACATCCTTTTGGGCCTTCTTGAAGTTGATGGTCTGGGGGGAGGTCCTGTAGCGGATTCGCTCGCTGCCCCGGCCCAGAACAGACATCAGGTCCTCCCAGAAGAAAATGAGGTAGTTCAGGATGGCAATAACGGGAAGAAGGGCCCGCAGGGGTGTGTGGCCAGTCAGGTAGCCAAAGATGTCGTAGGTAAAGAATATGGCGTCCAGCCAGGCCAGCCACTTGACCTTCAGCGGAATGATGCCATAGAGCAGCACCTGCATATCCGGGTACAGAGTGGCAAAGGAAAAGAACATGGAGAGATTCACATAATACATCGTGGCGGTTTCAAAATAATAGCCGCTCAGGTTGGAAGTTATGGGCATCAGCAGATAGGTGACGATGCCTACTACAATGTTCAGCAGCACGCCCAGGCCATAAAAGACTGTGAATCGGGTGGAGCCCCATTGACGCTCCAGAGAGGAGCCGATCCAGTAGTAAAAATAGGTGGTAACGGCAAAGAAGAAGGGGCCCCAGAACCCTCCGCCCACGCTCAGGGGGGAAAAAATAAAGGTAACGAGGCGCCACACCTGGCCCTGAAGGATGAGCTCGGGGTAAAACCGGATGAACATGGAAACCCATCCGTTGGTCAGCATATCTGCGATATAGACAAACACATTGCCCAAAGCGATGTACTTGATTAGATCGGGAATGCCCAGATTGGGATGGTTGTAGCAGAATCGGCTCAAGCCGCGGGATATGGCTCTCATGAAGAAGCCCTCCTCCTGTTGGATGTCAGATAAAAGACATTGTAACCGTTTTTAGAAGAAATGTCTACGTCCAAAGTGTAAACAAATAGCGGAAAAGAAAAATCTCCTTTTGCCGGGAATAAAAGTGTGATAGAATAGGCCGGAGAACAAGGATATGGAGGAAATGCCATGAGCATCGTGAAAGATATGTCCCTGGCCCCATCTGGCCATCAGAAGATCCGCTGGGTGCGGGATTTCATGCCTGCCCTGTCCGGCATCGAGGAGCGGTTCCGCCGGGAAAAGCCCTTTGCCGGGCTGACCATCGCTGTTTCTGTCCATCTGGAGGCCAAGACCGCCAACCTGGGCCTGGTCCTTCGGGAGGGGGGAGCCGACGTCCATCTCACCGGCTGTAACCCCCTGTCCACCCAGGACGATGTAGCCGCCGCCATGGCGGACCTGGGCGTGGACACCTATGGAGTCTATGGGGTGGACATGGCAGGGTATGAGAATCTGTTGGTGGAAACCCTGAAGTGCCGCCCCCACCTGATCGTGGACGACGGTGGCGACCTCATCAGTCTGCTGGGGGACAGGTGCAACCAGTATGGGGAGCGGCTGATCGGCGGTTGTGAGGAGACCACCACTGGCATCCACCGACTGTACGCCCGCCAGCGGGCCGGCATTCTGCCCTGCCCCATGATGGCGGTGAACGATGCCAAGGCCAAGCACTACTACGACAACAAATACGGCACCGGCCAGTCCACCATGGACGCCATCATGCACACCACCAACCTGATGGTGGCGGGCAAAACGGTAGTGGTGGCGGGCTACGGCTGGTGCGGCAAAGGCATCGCTATGCGGGCCAAGGGCATGGGGGCCAACGTCATCGTTTGTGAAGTGGACCCCTTCAAGGCGCTGGAGGCCACCATGGAAAACTTCCGGGTGATGCCAATGGATCAGGCGGCCCGGCTGGGTGACCTGTTTATTACCGCCACCGGCTGCAAGGACATCATCGTGAAGCGCCATTTCCAGGTCATGAAGGACAACGCCCTGTTGTGTAACTCCGGTCACTTTGACTGTGAGGTGGATGTGGCGGCCCTGGGGGAGATGGCGGCGGAGCGGTTTGACCGCCGGGCCAACATCCGGGGCTACCGCCTGCCCGACGGCCGCACGCTGAATGTGCTGGCCGAGGGGCGGCTGGTCAACCTGGCCGCCGGGAACGGCCATCCGGCGGAGATCATGGATATGTCCTTTGCCGTCCAAGCCCTGTCCCTGGAGTGGCTGGCGAAGCACAGGGGAGAGCTGGAAAAGAAGGTGTACAATGTCCCGGATGAGATCGACGACCAGATCGGCCGGGTAAAGCTGGCTGCCATGGGGCTGGCCATCGACGAGCTGACCCAGGAGCAGAGGGATTATCTGGCGGGCTGGGAGGCCTGAAACGGCAGGACATGGAACAGGGGTGGTATAGGTGAAGCAGATGTTAATGGGGATCTTTCTTCTGCTCCTTGGCGTATGGTGTTATCTGTTTGGAGTGGTGGATCAGGCGGCCCTGTTCGCGGTGCTGGGCGTTCTATTGCCCATCCCCGCTGTGCTCCTGACGCTGTATGGCTTTTTCAATAAAAATAAATAGGGGCTGTCACAGAGTACCCGAATCGGGAAGAAAAGAAGGGACCTGTCATGCATAATGAATTGACCAAAATGGATATCCAAAAAATGCGGGAGGAACTGGACTACCGCCGTGTCACGCTCCGGCCACAGCTTCTGGAGGAAGTAAAGGTGGCCCGCTCCTTCGGCGATTTGAGCGAGAACTTCGAGTATAAGGCGGCCAAGCGGGAGAAAAACAAAAATGAGAGCCGCATCCGATATCTGGAAAATATGATCAAGACGGCGCGTGTTATCGAGGACCGTTCCGCTCCAGACACGGTGGGGCTGTACGACAAGGTGACCATCTATCTGGAGGAGGACGGGGAGGAAGAGAGCTGGCAGGTGGTGACTACGGTCCGCCAGGACGTGCTCAACGGGCTTATCAGTAAGGAATCTCCCATGGGGGCGGCTCTGCTGGGCAAAAAAGTGGGGGAGCGGTTTTACGTCCAGGTCAATCAGGACTACGGATACTACGCCGTGGTCAGGGCCATACAGAAGGGGGCGGACGACGGTTCGGCTCAGTTGAACCGCTATTAAAAAAGAGCGAAAAAATCGGAAAACCGATTGGGATGGCTGTCAGCCATCCCAATCAATATTTTTAGGACAATATTTGCATATTTTATGGCCATTTATGCTAAGACTTGCGACAGTTGCTATGCTAAGATAGGGCCCGCAAGAACCTGGACCTCCCGTAATTGGAAGGGCGGGAGTAGTCCGGAACTGAAATACGGATGAAAAAGGAGTTTTTATATGGCAATCCAGAATATTTTTGTGGTGGGAGCTGGCCTGATGGGCAGCGGCATCGCCCAGACCGCTATGACCAGCGGTTATCATGTCATCCTCAATGACCAGCGGCAGGAGACGCTGGAGCGGGCCCAGATGGGAATTGAGAGCCGGCTGAAGCACATGGTGGAAAAGGGAACCATGAGTGAGGAGGAGTTTCAGGACTGCATGGGTCGGCTGAAGATCGATACCCGTCTGTCCGCTGCGCGGGAGGCCGACCTGGTGGTGGAGGCCATCTTTGAGAACCTGGAGGCCAAGCAGGCGGTCTTTCGCCAGCTGGAGGAGATATGCCCCGACCACACCATCTTTGCCTCTAACACCTCCTCCATCTCTCTGACCGCCCTGGCCGCCGCCACCAAGCGTCCCTCCCGAGTGGTGGGGATGCACTTCTTCTCCCCAGTGCCCAAGATGAAGCTGTGCGAGGTCATCTTCGGCCTGCTCACCGCCCAGGATGTGCTGGAGGACATCAAGGAGGTGGGCGAGAAAATGGGCAAGACCCTGATTCTGGCCGATGACAAGCCCGGCTTTATCGTCAACCGGGCCCTGCTGCCCATGCTCAACGAGGCCTGTGTCATTGTGGGCTCTTTTATCGGCTCGGTGGAGGACGTGGACAACGGCATGAAGCTGGGCTGTAACCACCCTATGGGTCCCCTGGAGCTGGCGGACATGATTGGATTGGACATCCTGCTCAACGTGATGAACGTGATGGACAAGGAGATCGGTGCCAAGTATCACCCCTCCCTGCTGCTTCGTAAGATGGTCACCGCCGGCTATCTGGGCCGCAAGAGCGGGGCCGGCTTCTACCTGTATGAGAACGGCAAAAAGCTGGGGGTCAACCCAGTGCTGACCCGCCGCCACTCCTTGGAGGGCTGATAGGTCAAGGGACCAGGCCTGCGGAGAAATTTGCGGAAACCAGTTGACAACGGGAGAAAAGTTGATATAATCAATCAGTAAAACTAAATAGCCTTATCAAGAGTGGTTGAGGGACCGGCCCTATGAAACCACGGCAACCTGCCTCTGGCAAGGTGCCAAATCCGGCGGTAGAGTATCGCAAGATGAGGATGCAAGCCAAACTGCAACGCTCCGCCTGCCGCGGGGCGTTCTTTCATCCTCCCAGGCCCTTGTACTCCAAGGGGAACGAAAGAAAGGAAAGAATATTATGGCAAAGCGACTGTTTACCTCTGAATCTGTAACCGAAGGACACCCCGATAAGATCTGTGATCAAATCTCCGACGCGGTGCTGGACGCTATGCTGGAGCAGGACCCTATGTCACGGGTGGCCTGTGAAACCACCGTGACCACGGGGCTGGTCCATGTGATGGGCGAAATTACCACTAACTGCTATGTGGATATCCCCAAGATCGCTCGTCAAGTAATCAAGGACATCGGCTATGACCGGGCCAAATTTGGCTTCGACTGTGACACTTGTGCCGTCATTACCTCCATTGACGAGCAGTCTCCGGACATTGCTATGGGGGTAAACAAGGGGCTGGAGGCCAAGGAGGGCACCATGGACGACGGGCTGGATAATGGCGCCGGCGACCAGGGGATGATGTTTGGCTACGCCTGTGATGAAACGCCTGAGCTGATGCCGCTGCCCATTTCCCTGGCCCAGAAGCTGGCCATGCAGCTGACAAAGGTTCGCAAGGAGGGGAAGGCGAGCTATCTGCGTCCAGATGGCAAGAGCCAGGTCACCGTGGAGTACGACGATGACAACCGGCCCGTCCGGGTGGACGCGGTGGTGGTGTCCACCCAGCACGGCCCTGAGGTCGAGCTGGAGCAGATCCGGCGGGATATGATCGAGCTGGTCATCAAACCCATTATCCCCGCCCAGTTTATGGATGAGAACACCAAGATCTATGTCAATCCCACCGGCCGCTTTGTGGTAGGAGGACCTCAGGGGGACTCCGGACTCACCGGCAGGAAAATCATTGTAGATACTTACGGCGGCTCCGCCCCCCACGGCGGCGGCGCCTTCTCCGGCAAGGACCCCACCAAGGTGGACCGCTCCGCCGCCTATGCCGCCCGGTGGGTGGCCAAAAACGTGGTGGCTGCCGGACTGGCGCGCCGCTGCCAGATCCAGCTGGCCTACGCCATCGGGGTAGCCCGTCCTGTTTCCGTCCGGGTGGACACCTTTGGCACCGGCACCCTCTCTGACGCCCGGCTGGAGGAGGCGGTAGGGCGGGTTTTCGACCTGCGCCCCGCCGCCATCATTCGGGACCTGGACCTGCGTAGGCCCATCTACCGGCAGATAGCCGCCTATGGTCACTTTGGCCGGAGCGACTTGGATCTGCCCTGGGAGAAGCTGGACCGGGTAGAGGAGCTGAAGGCCGCCCTCGGTGTGTGAGCCGCTGACACTGGAAACGGGGAATCTGCGGATAAGGTCGAATTAAGGCTGGACAAAATCGGGTATACTGGTATAGAATGGGACGGCGAGATATTTGTCCGGACCAAGTCCGATTTTTGTAAGGGAGAACATAACCGATGGAGCATCAGGAAATTTTGAACCGGGTGGACCATACCATCCTAACCACAACTGCCACTTGGGAACAGGTGAAGGCTGTCTGTGACGAGGGGCTGGCCTATTCCACCGCCTCTGTCTGTATCCCGCCCCGCTATGTAAAGAAGGCGGCGGACTACGTGGGGAACCGGCTGAAGATCTGCACTGTCATTGGCTTCCCAAACGGCTATTCCACCCCGGAGGTAAAGGTCTTTGAAACAGAGGACGCTATCCGCAACGGCGCTGACGAGATCGATATGGTCATTAATCTGGGGCAGGCCAAATCAGGAGATTGGGAGGGCGTGCTGTCTGAAATCAAGGCGGTAAAGGCCTCCTGCAAGGGCCGCATCCTGAAGGTTATCGTGGAAGCCTGCCAGTTGACCCAGGAGGAGAAGGTAGCCGCCTGCCGGGTGGTGTCCATGTCCGGAGCCGACTTTATTAAGACGTCCACAGGATTTTCCACTGGTGGAGCCACTGTGGAGGATGTGAAGCTGTTTAAGGAACATATCAGCCCTGACATCGGCGTCAAGGCGGCGGGCGGGATCCGCACCTTTGAGCAGGCTCAGGCCATGATCGAGGCCGGTGCCGACCGCATCGGAGCCAGTGCCCTTGTGGCCCTGGCCCGCCAGGAGGGCTGAAGAGTAAAAAAGCTGTCTGTCCCATATGGGACAGACAGCTTTTTTACCGCCTCATACCAGCTGGAACAAAAGTAAGATAAGGCCGTAAATGACACTGGCAGAGATACCAAAGACCAGCACGGGCCCGGCCACTACAAAGAGCTTGGCCGCTGTGCCGGTGATGAGTCCCTCGCTTTTGAATTCCAGGGCTGGGGAGACCATGGCGTTGGCAAAGCCGGTAATCGGGACCAGGGTACCGGCTCCGGCCCGTTTGGCCAGTTTGTCAAAGCAGCCCAGGCCAGTGAGCAGGGCGGCCGCAAAGATCAGGGTGACAGACACCGCCGTCCCCGCCTGGTCTTTGTCAAGCCCCCAGCTCTGATAGAGGTTGGAGAGCCCCTGCCCAATGGTACAAATGGCGCCCCCCACCAGAAAAGCCCATACCAGATTTTTTCCCATAGGAGATGGCTTGGAGCGGTCGTTTACCAGCTTGCCATAGTCCTGATTGGTCATGTCCATAAAAACACCCCGTGGAAAATAGATTTTCCCTAGTTTGACTCCAGAAAGAAAAAATATACCATCTAGAAGAATAAATCCTTCTTCTTCCGCATAAGGTGAAGCGGAGAGGTGATCCAGATGTTCTATGGCAAGCGCGCGTTGATCCTGACCTGCCTGCTGGCCATGCTGGCCGGGACTGGGCTGCATTTTCTGTATGAGTGGCTGCCTAACCCAGTGACGGCTCTGCTGTCTCCAATCAATGAGAGCCTGTGGGAGCATATCAAACTGATATACTGGCCCTATCTGGCTGCCGCCCTTTGGCTGAACCGTGGCAGGCCGGGTGGTATCAGACCGTGGCTGTTGGCGTTGCCGATCATGAGCGGACTCATGCTGCTGCTAGGCTATCTCTACCACATAGTCCTGGGGGGAGAAGCTATGGCGGTGGATATTGCAATTTTTGTGGCTGTGATGGTTTTCGGCTTCTGGTTTTCCACCCGATTTTCCGGACCTTTCCATGGCGCAAAGTGGATGGTGCCCATTCTGCTCGTGGTGGGAATGGGCATCCTGATCGCCCTGTTTACACTGTGGCCCCCGGACCATATCCTATTCATAGATTTGTCCAAGACTGGGGCCTGGTACCAGATCCCCTGTTGATGCTGGGGTCCCCGTGAGCCCCCTTGCCTGCTTGACAAGGACATGGTACAATGGCACAGAGGAGGCGGGTGGTCAGTGGAACTGTTTGGCATGGAGATCCAGAAGCGGCAGGACGCCTACCAGCTGTTGGCCCTGGCTCTCCGGGAGAGCCGGGGGCTGACGCGGATGCCGGAACTGGACCGGAGACCTGGCGGAAAGCCCTATTTTCCTCATGAGGAGGGGCTGGAATTCAATCTGAGCCACAGCGGGCATCTGGCCCTCTGCGCTTTGGATAACGCCCCGGTCGGAGCAGACATCCAGATGGTCAGAGAGTGGCGGCCCGGACTGCCCGCCCGGGTCTGTGGTCCGGAAGAGTTGGCCTGGCTGGAAGGGCAGCCGGACTGGTGGAGGTCCTTTTCCCTGCTATGGTCACTGAAAGAGAGCCGGGTCAAAGAGAGCGGGCAGGGATTGAGGGGGACCATCCGGTCCATCCGGGTCCCGATGATGGGAGAAGGGGAAACCCGGCAGATGGATGGCCTCTGGTTCCGGACTTACGGGGGAGCGGGCTGGGTAGCCGCAGTGTGTGGGGAGGCCCAGCCGCCGGTGAAGATATGCTGGTGGCGTCGTCTGGAAAATGAAAAATAAAACAGGGGAAAATCCTCTTTACAAACGGGGAGGATTCTGATATAATAACGGAGCGCTGTTAAGAGATGCGTCCGTAGTTCAATTGGATAGAGCGTCAGATTCCGGTTCTGAATGTTGGGGGTTCGAGTCCCTTCGGGCGTGCCAAGTTAAAAGCTACATTTTAGTCTTGGGAGTAAGACTGAAATGTAGCTTTTTCTATTGTAAAACCTCCGTGATATACTGCTGGTCAGTGGTATCATGGAGGTTTTGCTATGTCTGGCTATGTGATTGAGATTCCACAGGAGAAAGAGAACAGTACTATTTGGAGTCAGCAATTAAGAGTCGCTGCTTATTGTCGGGTCAGTACTCCTTACGAAGAACAACAGCAAAGTCTGGAAAAGCAGATCGAGTACTTTACGCAATACATCAAAAGAAATCCATTTTGGAGGTTTGTCGCTGTGTATGCGGACAATGCCTCCGGACTCCACGCGAAGAACCGGCCCGGGTACCAGAAGATGCTGAGAGATTGTAGAAAAGGAAAAATCGATTTGATCCTTGTGAAATCGTTGAGCCGCTTTGGAAGAGATGCAAAAGAAACGATAACTACTATAAGGAGGTTAAAGCAAATGGGTATCGGAGTGTACGTTGAGATGGGTGGGATCAATACATTGACAACTCCAGATAGTATTATTGATCTGTATGCCGCATTTGATTAAGCGGAGAGCCAGAACAAAAGCGACAATATCAAGTTCGGTTTGCGTCAGCGGATGAAAAGTGGAAAAGCTATGCTGAACCATTCTCGATTTCTTGGTTATACAAAAGGACCAGACGGTGTATTGCGGGTGGTCCCGGAGGAGGCGGAGATCGTACGGAAGATATTTGATTTCTATGTGCAGGGGAACGGTGTACGGAAGATCAAACGCTACCTGGGAGAACACGGGATCAAAACAGTGACAGGGAAAAGGGAGTGGAGCACCTCCACCATTGATCGAATGTTGAGTAACGAGAAGTACATCGGGCAGGTGCTAATGCAGAAAAACTATACAACGGATTTCCTGACCGGAAAGCAAGTCAAAAACGATGGGCAGTTGGATATGTACCTGGTAGAGGATGCTCATGAGGCGATCATTGACCGGGAGACTTTTGATCGGGTACAGAAAATGAAAGGCCAAAGGAAACATATAGTCCAAATGGAACAAATACTTTGACAAAGTACCGATTCGGTAGGTCAGCGATGGTCGTATTTAATAATCTAAATTCTGTGCGGCGGAAATAGCATCTGGTTCTTCTTGTCACGTGGGACTTTTCGAAGTTTGGTTGCTTGATTTTCAAATCTGCTACGGCGCAGGATCTTCGGATATAGGGTTCGGAATTCTTCCCCCCTGCCAGCTCGTCGCAAGCGTCATATCGCTTGCGATGAGCCTTTTCCTTCCAGGACAAAGCTCATCGCGCGCTCATTCTGCTGCTTCTCGCTTCCAAAGCGCAACCGCTTGCGCTGGGTTGCGCTTTGGGGCTGCCGCGCGGCAGTTTTGTTTTATCAGGGAAAATATCGATTTTAGCCGCCCTTTCCAGAAAAGAAACCTGTTTTTGATTTGGGTCAAAAGCAGGTTTCTTTCTATTTCGAGGCAATTATTTTTCCAGAAACAGTAAAATCAGAGGATTATAACAGGTTCCGTTGCCCTTTCACAAGTTTATAATCCACATATCCTTGACTTCTCCATGATGCCTTAGAGAAAACTTCCATATAAGTAACATTAAAAATTCAGAGAGGAGCATCTCAGCCATGGGTGTCCAATACGGATATTATCTCGCACCAAATGGCCATGTGGCCATCGATTAGGAAAAAGCAAATATCGTGAGAATGATTTATCAGCAATACCTCTCCGGCATGAGCCTGGGCAGGATTGCTGATTTTCTGTTCAAGAGGGACATTCCATCCCCTAAAGACAGGGATCGCTGGACACAGCCAGTTCTCAGCAATCTGCTTTCCAATCAGAAGTACATTGGTTATATTGTAAGCTTTGACGATTTCTTTTTGGCACAAGGAGAGAAAAGCAGGCGAAGCAATATAGATGAGGACACCCACCAGAGAAAGGCCACCCGGGACAACTCGCAGAGTGTACTGAGCGGCCTTTTGGTTTGTGCGGAATGTGGCCATAACTATCGCCGCATTACCAGACCATCTGGCGAGATCGTCTGGCGTTGTGCCAGTCGAGTGGAGCATGGGAAAAAGGTTCTGTCAGCATTCGCCTTCCATATCGGAGGACAGGATCAAGAGTGTTCTCTGTGAGAAGTTAGGACTGAGTACATTTGACGGGGACGAGATCAAAAGCAAGGTCGATGTCATTTTGGTTCAGTCTGATTGCAGTTTACAGATTAAACTGCAATATGTGGAATATTTTGAGATATTCCCGAATTAAGACTATCCTTGCAACAGGTTGTCTGGTATAATATCCCTATCAGCGCTTTTATATGGAGAGGGGCGTTTGCCATGACAGACAAGAAAGCGCAGATCGAGGTGATATAGTAATAGAAGATAATCCCTGATTATCGGTTGTTTATTGGGAACTGCACTTAAATATTGTTTCTGAGGATTTCAAAACATTTTCTAATGGAATGTAAATAGGTACAGGTGAGGAACTGGTTGAACGTATCAACAACTCAACGAACTATGTCCGCCCACCCAATCAATAAGATATCCACGGATACCGATTGTAAGTGTTGCCATATAGCGGGACAAATTCATACTAGTACTCTACCAAGTTAGAAATTGCAGATTGGATTTCGAGAGAAATTTTTGAAGAACAAGGCAGAGGACGCCGGTGGTCTGACGCCCATCAAGGACGATAACGAAGTGATTCGGAAATTTCGCCGAAAGGCAAATGTAAGTTTCTGGCTTAGTAAAGTACTAGTGACGCACAGCAGATATTTGGATTTGAGATATGAAAGCATGAGAGAGGGTAAATTATGGGGAAAGATATCATAGCCTCCGACGCTGTATCTTTGTGGGCTACATTCTCGCAAACGGCACAATTCCATGATGACCATTATGACGCTAATTTGGAGAAGCAAATACGATGTGATTTAAAATTGCCTACCAGAGGCCAGATGCTAGACTTATTAAAAAAGAAGGAAATTTCTGTTGAGGAACTGCTCACTGCAATTTTAAATGCAATGAAGCCATTTTCTCAAATGCTGAATGATCTCCTTCGAATGTTTGAACAGGCCTCGGCTCAATCCAGCAACACTAATCTGCGGATTGAGTTTGATTTTAATAAGAAACTTCCTCTATTCCAATTTAAATTAGACTATTTTAAAAAAACTGTTCAATCTTCAGTAGTTCGTTTCCAGAGGAAAACAATTCGCCTGCCAAATAACTGCTGGCAGTTGGTCGATTCCATCAATATCTTTAATTTTCCATATGATAGGCCTTGTCCGGAGTCAGCTACAGTGTGCAAATGGCTGGATGAATATAGGCAAGACACATGGCCGGTGTTCATGCCAGAAATGCCGGAATCAGGCTACAAAGAACTGGATCACATTGCAAAGCGTATTTGGGGCATGGTGGAAGGCGCTATTAGTTATTATAAGCAGGCATATGATCCGGCCAAGGGGCGGGTATCGTCTCACCTGGAGGGAGGGTGTCAGTATAGAGATGACTTTTTTTGGTCGTCTGAAACAAATTTTTGGACGGAAAGTTTTATACGTATAACAGCCTGTACCATGGAACGTCTTGCTAAACTACCCCCAAAAGAAAAGGTAGCTGAAGCAAAGAAACTAGTCGATGTACTTAAAGCACTTTTGGATACATCAAAAATGAGTGAAAAGGAAGTAGTGGAAATCATTGATTGCCTAGAGGATATCTTGAGTCTCCCTTTTTGGAAACGACGCTATGATCTGTATGCCGCATGGATTTTGGCAGAGATCGCCGATGCAATGGAAAAATGGGGGGTGCAATTCCATGTGCAGGATGGCGTGTTATCATTTCCTTTTCATGCGACGCGCATGGCCACTTGTGAAAAATTAAATCCACCTTTGGAAATTTGGGCGGAACTACGGACTAAAAGTTCGAAAATTATAGGCAGAGGCAGAAGTAAGCATATCCAGCCGGATTATTCGCTGACAGTAGAGGATCCTTCGGACATCCATAATACTGTGGCAGTCATAGAGTGCAAACAATACAAAGGATCTCACCGAAAAAATTTTTTTGAGGCTATTTACGATTATACGAATGGACGACCAGATGCGAAAGTGTTTCTTGTAAACTATGGACCAATTTCAAAAACGTTACTGAATGGTAACAAACAATTGCAACAAAATGCTGTTCCAATCGAACGTGTTTATCCAGATGCACAGACCCAGCAGATTTTTAAAGAAAAATTGGAGAACGCGATTTTAGAGTACTATAGAAGAAAGGCAAAAAAAGACAGCCGCTTTATCTACCCATGGGAAAATGCCAATGCTGAATGTTGTATTCAGTTACAGTGGGAGAAATTACCCCAAGACCTGGATTTAATTCTTAAGATTACAGATCCTGATGGCACAATTCAGACCATAGGATATTTTAATGATGGAGAAAATAGCAACCCCCCTCATGCTTGGTTCGATAAAGATTGTCGTTCAGGTTATGGTACAGAAACAATTCGCATCGTCCATTGGATGGATGCTGAATATGACATAATAATCGATAACTTTTCAGGGGAATCGGAACTTGATGGGGTCATTACAGTCAATATTGAATGTGGCCTAAGCAAACTTAATTGCTGCTGTACTGAATTATGGGGACCTTCGTCTGTCTGGATTCCGTTTCATCTGAATTCTTTGGGTGTGCGAAAACTTGATCAATGTATGCCAAAGCATTGAATAGTTCCCGTTTTTCGAACATTTTTATCGAAAAGCGGGAACATTCTTTGTAAAAATCCTTCATATACCTGGGCTTTTGGCTTTTATACAGCTTTCTGATAACAGTCAAAACTCATCAAAGGCAAATGGTAAAACTTTTACGGTTCACCGTCCGTTGAACATGACTTTTTAATATAAGACGAGTAGTAAGCAGTCTCAAAGGCTTGCGGTGTCTGATATCTCGGTGTTAGATGGAGGTGCACATCATCTCATTTTAAGACCTGATGTATTTCCAAATTAAGGGAATTAGATCGTCGTTAAGACAGGATTAACCAATCAGAAAACATCCGAATTGTTGCCCCTTTCCACGTCGGAGCAAGCGTTGTATCGCTTGCTCCGACTTATTTTATAAGTCAGAGCGCGCTTATGCCGCTGCTCCTCCTTTCCAAATCGAACCCACTGCGTTGGGCTTCGATTTGGGGCGCCCTGTGGGCGGCGCTTTTCACCATTATAAAAATATCGGTTTTAACCGTTATTTGTAAGTTAAAAGCTGCATTTCAGTCTTGAAATCAAGGCTGAAATGCAGCTTTTTCTATGATGAAACCTCCATGATATACTACTGGTCAGTGATATCATGGGGTTTTGCTATGTCTGAGTATATGATCGAAATTTCACAGGAGAAAGAAAAAGATACTATTTGGAGCAAGCAATTAAGGATCGCCGCTTATTGCCGGGTCAGTACCGCTTATAATGAGCAACAGCGGTTCATCATAAAAAATAAAAACTAGTTGAGATTTTTTGTAAGCGGGTGTATGATTACCCTAATACCTATCTGCTAGTAGGCCCCTTGTCACCGCCTGGCGGGGTGTGGACATGGGGAAAAGGAGGAAATAGAGGGACTGTATGAACTTTCATATTGTCAGTGACAGCTCCTGTGATTTAGGACGGGAGAGGCTCCAGCAGCTTGGTGTGGATATGGTGTCCTATTATGTGGCGCTGGGGGATGAGGTCTATTACCGGGAGGAGCGGGATATCTCCACCCACGACTTTTACCAGAAGATGGCGGACAATCCCGGAGTATTTCCTAAAACCTCTATGCCTACTTTGGAGGACTATCTGGAGGCATTTCGTCCACAGGCCCAGGCAGGGATGCCGGTACTGTGTATTTGCCTGAACGAGTCGTTCAGCGGATCGGCCCAGTGCGCTAGAAATGCCAGGACAGTACTGCTGGAGGAATACCCTCAGGCCCGAATCTATGTAATGGACTCCCAGTCAGCCACTGTGCTGCAGGGGCTGCTTGTAGAGGAAGCGGTGGTCCTTCGGGACCGGGGCAGCACGTTGGAGGAAGCCATAGATGCTCTGGAGAAGATACGGTCTACTGGCCGCATCTTTTTTACCACCAATGACCTGGAGTACCTCCGCCACGGCGGCCGCATCGGTAAGGCGGCCGCGGCTACTGGTACACTGTTGAAGGTTAAGCCCCTCATTGGCTATCAGGACCGGGAACTGGTGTCCGACGGAATTGCCCAAGGAAGAAAAAAATCCCTTCAGCGGGTGCGGGATCTGTTTTTCCGCTATGTGGACCGCAAGGAATTGGATTTGGCCGATTACAGAGTGGCCACTGGCTACGGACTGGATCGGGAGGAATATGACCTATTCACCCAGCAGATTCGCGAGGGTCTTGCGACACGGGGATTTGATATGCCTGATTTCCGCCCTTATCAGATTGGTGTGACCATCGGCGTCCATACCGGGCCAACCCCTATTGGAGTGGGGCTGATGCGCAGAGTGGTGAGGCCCTGAACCGGCGAGCCACGATTTCGATCCGGCAAATCTTATGGAGCCGCCCATGCTAGACACATGGGCGGCTTTTTCATAGCGCCCATTATTTAGAAAAGGGAGGAAGAGGGCCATTGGAGCAGCCGGAATCTGAACGCCCCGGCGAATAGGCGATACAGCATGTCCAGGTGGGCAAAAATGTAATTGGATTGTTACTTGTAATTTTGTAAAAACATGATATCCTGTTCTAGTGGAGAGGGGACATTCGATGGATTACGACAAGCTGCTCAATTTAGGCACCGAGCTGGGCTGCCGATTGATGGAGAGCGGGGCGGAGATATACCGTGTCGAGGAGTCCGTCCGCCGCCTGCTGACTGCCTACGGCGTAGAGCCACAGGTATTTGCCATCCCCAACTGCCTAATCGTCAGTGTCAACACTCCAGAGGGGCATCCATTGACTCGTATGTGCCGCATCCCTGCCCACGGAACGGATATTGAACTGCTGGAGCGGTGTAACCAGCTCTGCCGCTACCTGTGTAATCAGCCTGTCCCGGTCCTTGAGGCACAGGAGTTGGTAGCCGATCTGCCAAGGGGGCTCCGCGGCTTTTCCCCTAAAATTTTAGTATTGGCCTATGGGGCTACAGCGGCCTTCTTTGCTCTGTTTTTTGGCGGAGGGCTGTTGGAATGGCTGGCCGCAGCCTTGTGCGGTCTGGCCGCCGGTGTCTGTCTGCTCTACGGACAGCGTTTCATTGGCTCTAATACCTTTTTCCGTACGACCATCTGTGCCGCGCTCATTTCCGGACTGGCGCTTCTTTTGGTCACACTGGGGCTGGGAAAGGATCTGGAGGCCATCTCCATCGGCGCGCTGATGGTGCTGGTGCCTGGTATGGCCCTGACGAATGCTATGCGGGAAATTATGGCCGGTGATGTATTCTCCGGGCTGAACCGGACAGCAGAGGTCATTCTGGTGGCCACCGCCATCGCCTTGGGTACTGCTCTGCCCCTGCTGCTGGGTCAGGGCGCTCCAGGAGGTGGGGGCGGGCAAACAGAGGGGATCGATCTGCTGCCCTGCCTGTGGGCTATGCTGGCCTGTGTAGGCTTTGGGCTGGTGTTCAATATCCAGGGCTGGGGGGTGCTGATCTGCGGCTTTGGGGCCGGGCTGGGTTGGCTGGCCTATCTGGCGGCCATGGAGCTGTCTGCCAACGATATCCTTTCTGCGTTTCTGGCGGCTGTGGTGATTGGAGGATATTCTGAATGGATGGCTCGCCTGCGCCGCTGCCCAGTAACGGGGTACCTCCAGGTAGCACTATTGCCTCTGGTGCCGGGAGCGGGTATCTACCACGCCATGCAGTATTGTGTGAGTGGTTATACCCAGCTGTTTCTAACTACGCTGCTGCACACGTTTGGAATGGCCGCCGCCCTGTCGGTGGGGGCTATGCTTACATCTTCTGTTCTACGGGCGATCCTGCCCAGATTTGCCCCCCTGGGGCGATAGGTTGATTTTTGGAGGTACGATATGTATAGAGGTCGTAGAAAATACCGGACCTATTGGACCATATTCCTGATTTTAGCGGCGGCTGTCGTTCTGGCCCTCGCGGTAGGGATGGGGCTGTCAGCCCCAAAGGATACCGGCGGAGACGCTTCCGGGGGGCGGAACGATACTTCGACCCAGCCGGGGACGGGGAGTGGGAGCGGCGCTGCATCAGAGGTGGACGATTCCTCCGCTATACCCCCTGACAGCTCCAACCCGTCAGGCGATCTGACAGAGGAGCCAGACCAACCGGAGGAGAAGGATGAGCCGGAAGCGGGCTATGACTTTTCCCAGCCCGCTCCCCAGTCTGATCCGGTGGATAACAGCTACTTTGATGACGCGGCCTTCGTGGGAGATTCCCGTACCGATGGATTTATGATATACAGCGGTATAGGGACGGGCAAGAATCTGACCTCCAATGGCCTTTCTATCTTCAAGCTGGGGGAGAAGAAGGCTTTGACTATCAATGGGGAGAAGTATACTTTGCTGGAGGCGCTGGCACTGGAACAGTACGGCAAGGTCTACCTTTCTCTTGGCGTCAACGAGCTGGGATATTTTAACGATCAGGGCTTTTACGACAGCTATTGCAGCGCCATCGACGAGATTCGGACGCTGCAGCCCAATGCTGTGATCTATATTCAGGGGCTGATTCCGCTGAATGAGGGTGTCATCGCTCAGACTGGGGGCCGGGACTATTTGACCAACGAACACCTCCGAGTGTATAACGATTTGATGAAGAAGGCGGCGGAGGAGAAGCAGGTGGTATTTCTGGATCTGTACTCTGAGTTCGTCGATGAAAACGGGGAGCTGCCCGCGGATGCCAGCAAGGACGGCATTCATCTAAGTAAGGCTTACTGTCAGAAGTGGTTGGCCTATTTGCAGACCCACACTGTGGACTATGACACCCTATATCCGAAGGAGGAAGCGCGATGAAAAAATTTTTGACCGCCGCCCTAGCCCTGGTCTTGCTACTGACCCTGGCTGCCTGCGGCGGCAGGGAGGGCAAGGAGGACCCCTCTGGCAGCCCCGCCCTCTACGGCGTTAGCGAGGTCCAGAGTGTGGTGGATGCCGGCGCCTTCTCCGAGTCCCTGGAGGAGGTAGACGCCGACACCGCCTTCGCTCTGTATAAGCTGGCCGACTACGGCCTGGAGCGGGAGAATATGTACGATGCCTCCGTGATCCGCTCCGCCGGCGCTACCTGCGAGGAGATGGCGGTGCTTTGTTTTGACAGCGAGGAGCAGGCTTCCAAGGCGGTGGAGGCCCTGGAAGATTATGTGGCCGGTCAGATCACCGCTAACGAGGACTACCGCCCCGCCGAGATCCCCAAGCTGGAGAACGCACTGGTGAAGCAGCTTCAACACACCGTCCTGCTGCTGGTGGCCAACGACTATGAGGCCGCCGCCATCGACGCTTACCATTCCAAATCGTGAAAAAACACCGGGTCCAATCTGGACCCGGTGTTTTTTACTTTTGGCAGAAGGCGCAGGGCTCCTCCACCGTGACGGTGTACTTCTCCAACAGGGCGATGGGGTGATAGGACAGCTTGCTGGTACGAAGGCCCAGATCACCGGCGTCATCCTCGCGGTTGATGAAGGCGATGCCTTCCGTAGCGAAATGCTGGGCGAACTGGGCGACCAGCATCTGGTAGCAGCCCTCGTAATCCCGGTCCGCCTTCTCGATGTGGGTAAACAGGGTGTCGCCAATGATCTCTCCCAGGGAGAACCCGGCGATTTGCCCATCCACCAGCAGCATACCGCCCAGCAGGTCATAGGTCTGGTAATTGTCCAGCACTTCATGAGTCTTGGCGATATCCTCATGGAAGGAGGCCGCGGATTTGTCTACCCGGCTGGCATAGCGGTCCAGAAAGCCCTTGACTGATGGGATATCCTCTGGGGCGATGGGGCGGAACAGCCAGCTGCCATAGGTCTTGAGAAATTTGTTTACATGGTTGCGCTGGCCACTCAGCTTTTTCCCCCGAAAATACTTCAGATCCTCCGCACGGTACAGATAGTCAAAATTGTCCCGCTCTGTGGCGGCGGTGCTGGCAGGGAAAAAGTCCTGAAGGCGCTCCAGCTCATCCTTGGAAACCGGATAAAACTGGATAGGCATTTCCCGCCGGCAGCAGTAGTCGGCAATCTGACGGTAGTGTTCCGTCCGGCCGCCGCCCAGGGGCAGGGTAAAGGTGGGGCCCAGTCCAGGGTAGTCCACTTTGAAATAGAGGGAGCCGTCATAGATAGCCCACTCGGTCTTGTACATATCCCGCCAGATAAAGACGGTGCCAGGGGTGGTGTCGCAGATACGGCTTCCGCTGTATCCGAAAAATGGGCGCAGTCTGGGGAAGTCTTCCAGCTGCAGGGGGTGGAAATCCAACATAGATCCAAATCCTTGTCTATTTATTTCTTTTTACAGTATATCCGATAACCGGCCATAATACCAGCCAGTACGTCCTTCTTTTTTGCACAAATATCCCTGTGAGGTGGAAGCTACAACGGTCAGCCGGTCGCCAGGGGATACAGGAAGCGCGTAGTCGGTGGAGTCCTCGCACCACAGGCCGTTGGGTCCACGGCGGAGGTAACGGTTCAGAATGGGCAACACCCGGCCTGTTTCCAGGTGGCGGCATAGGGAGGTGTCCTCTCCCTTCTCCAGCAGTTCCAGGCCGCTTCGGCCCCAGCGGACGTTGACTGAGTCGGAGGAGGGGGACTGCCCATCCAGAGCAACGGCGACGGGCAGTCCATCAAAGGCGTCCCAGCTGAATTCCTCCGAGTCCTCAGAGGGGAGGATCAGGGCATTGAGCTGGCCGTCCAGCTTCAGCACACAGCCGCCGTCGATAGAGGCGATTTTCCGATCCCGGAGCAGGATGGGGGCGGCGGAGGGAATGTTGGGGTCGTATAGCGTCACTGGCCAGTGGCCCACAATGACCCACTTGGGAAAAGACCGGCCCTGTCCCAGAAAATCGTCGTTTTTCATGCACCGCCAGCGGTCCAACTCCTCCATCCTTTCCAGGGAGGGAATACCCCCGTGGACAAAGACCAGATGCTCGGTTTCCAGAATGGTGGGCAGCGAAGCCAGCCAGGTCCGCTCCCGTGGAAAAGCCCGCCGCAGGTCCTCACGCAGCCGGGGAAGATCCTCCAGCTGTTCAAAGCCGCCCTCCCGAGCCATCTGCCGGAGAGTGGATTCGGGGTGCTGGGGCAGATAGACGGAAAAAAAGTGCTCATCCAGCTCGTCTGTTTCAAAGAAGCGGTGGACCAGACCGTCGCAGTTGCCGCACAGGGGATAGACGGTGTGAGTCCGTGGCAGCTCCATAAGATGGCGCAGCAGAGCCAGACTGTCCTGCCCTTTTTCCAGCATATCCCCCACCAACACCAGGATATCCTCAGGGGACAGCCTGATTTGGTCCATTAGAGCCTGAAAAAAGGGCAGGTTGCCGTGAATATCGCTGACAGCGATGACCCTTCTATTGGAGGGAAATTGGGGACGAATGACAATGGCGCGGTCCATAGGAGGGGCTCCTTTCTGCGGAGGTTGGGGTTTAGCCCAGTTTAGACTCCAGAGCCACCCAGCCGTTTTTCTCCCGGCGGCGAGTGACGGTCAGTCCATTTTTTACAAGGGCCTCTTCCACCTCGTGGGCACGGGTGTCGATGATGCCGGAGCACAGGAACACCCCGTCCTCTTCCAACAGGCGGGGGACTTGGGCGGATAGGGGGATAATGACGTCGGCTACGATATTGGCCAGCACCAGATGGTACCGCTGCCGGGCCAACTCGCCGGCCAGGGAGCGGTCAGAGAGGACATCCCCGGCCCGGACGGTATACCGGTCCTTCCCGATGCCGTTGAGGGCGGCATTTTCATAGGCCACGTCCACCGCCTTGGGATCAATGTCCACGGCGACTGCGGTGCTGGCCCCCAGGCACAGAGCGGCGATGGAGAGGATGCCGCTGCCGCAGCCCAGGTCCAGCACTGGCCGTCCGGGGGCGGTGTGCTCCTCCACTCCCTCTAGGCATAACTGGGTGGAGGCGTGGGACCCGGTTCCAAAGGTGAGGCCGGGGTTGAGATACAGCGGGCTGCGGCCTTGGGGGATAGGCTCCTCCCGTTCCCACTGGGGAACCACATACAGCCGCTGGCCAATCGCAAGAGGCCTGTAGTATTTCTGCCAGCTATATGCCCAGTCGTCGTCCGTAAGGGGGGTGACAGTATACTCTTGATCTAGTCCACGGGTATAGCGGGCCAGTTGCTCACGGCCGTCGGTGTCATCCGTGACATAGAATTTGATCCGGGTGACTCCCTTCATCCGGTCCAGCAGCTCCTGGTCCACATAGTCCCAGTATTGCCGGTTCTGCTCCAGAAACTGGAGAAAATCTCCTTCATCCTCGATGACCAGTCCATCCATACCAGCGGCAGTCAGCTTGGCGGACACCTGGTCCAGTTGGTCGGGGGTGGTATTGACGGTGATCTCCAGCCATTTGATATCGGCCATGTTGATCCTCCTGAATGTTCATTTTTCACCGCTCTGCGGCGTAGGGTGTGGTCAGCGCTCAGAACCTACATAAAACAGAGCCACCACGCCCGGACCAGTGTGGGCGCCGATCACAGGGCCCACATAGTTGATATAGATGGTCTGGACCCCAAAGCGGTCCCGCACCATCTGAGCCACCATTTCGGCGTCCTCCAAACAGTCGCCGTGGCTAATGAACACGGTCTGGTCGGCGGGGTCAACAGCGGTCAGCTCCATCTTATCCACCAGGGCCTTCAATGCGGCGGCACGGCCACGGGTCTTGCCGATGTTGATGAGATGACCCTCGTCGTCCACATGGATAATGGGCTTGATCTGAAGCATGGAGCCCACGACGGCGGTGGTGGCGGAGATACGGCCGCCCCGCTTCAGAAAGTGGAGGTCGTTCACCGTCACCTGGTGGCAGATAGATAGCTTATGGCTCACCACCCAGTCCCGGACCTCCTCGATGGAGCGGCCCTTCCGCTGTTCCTGAACGGCCAGCCACACCAACATGCCCTGTCCCAGGGAGGCACACAGGGTATCCACAGTATACACCTTGCGCTCAGGGTATTTTTCCCGCAATTCGTCCACCGCGATGGCCGAGGAACTGAAGGTGGTGGACAGACCGGAGGAGAAGGCCAGGATCAGGATATCCTGTCCCGCCTGGAGTAAGGGCTCAATGAGCTCCGTATACTGGGCTACGTTGACCGCGGAAGTGGTGGCGGTATGGCCGTTCCGCAGCAGCTCGTAAAACTGGTGGGGGTCCATCTCCCGGTTGTCGGGGTAGTTATGGTAGATCTTTTCGTCCATCTCAAAGCTGAGCGGCAGGACCTGAACGCCCAGATCTCGAACCATATCGGCGCTGAGATCGGCAGAGGAGTCAGTAAGGATAACAAAGTCTGACATAATAAACACGCTCCTTGGGAAGAGGATAAGAAATGGGGAGAAGATGTCTTCAACAGGTCATTTCTTGGGCTTTTTGTGTTCCGCCGGTCCGAAGGACTGGAGGATATCCAGGATCCGGGCACAGGCCAGCTGGTTGGCATAGCTCCGCAGGGCCAGGTCTAGAGCGATGCGGGGCAGATCCTCTCGCTGGGCATCGGCGTCAAAGCTCTGGGCAGTATCGGTCAAAGCTCGGTCCAGAGCGGAACAGAAGTAGTTGTACAGCGCCTCTGGGTCCTGCCCTTTGGCTTTACGGCCGGCGCTGATAAGAACGCCGGTATCCCGGACAGAGAGTACCTTTTTCAGGGCGCACACCGCGGTGAGGTAGCCCAGGTGGACCGGGCCGTACCGCTTGCCGTCCGCACGGGGGACCAACCCGTCCTTGATATAGTTGTTGACCATGGCGGAGGTCAGGGACTCCCCCTCGCCAAAGCGGATCAGCTGCCGGGGCATATAGGCGATGATCTGGTCCATATACAGGGCCAGGTCCGGCAACTCCTCCCAGGGGGTGGGACGCTCCCGCTCCATACGGTCCTTGAGATCCAGCAGTTCCTCCACAGAAATGGCCTCCTTTTTGATTATGATTATCATTATGCTATCATAAAGTGGAAAAAATTACAACGGAATATTTGCTACTGGCCCATGCGTCGGCGCAGCCGCTCCAGCGCCTCCTTGTACCGGGTGGAACGGAGCCCAGGGAAGGCCTTGAACAGCCGGTACTGGCCAAAGCTGTCCCGGTCCAGCAGCTCCTGAATACTCTCCTTCCAATCCTGAAGCTGGCGGCGGTATTGCTCCCGGCGCTCCTCCAAATGATCCTGAAGGTCTTCCCTGAGATCGCCCAGGTCCTCCCGCAAGCCCTCCTGGCGCTGGGCAAGGCGGTCGGTGAGCTCCTCCAGTTCCTCCTTCCAGTCGGATCCTTTCTCAGCGGCATCCAGCACTCGCTCGGCCAGGTCCTCTCCAAAATCGTTGGAGGCGTCCTTGATTTTGGCAGCCAGCTGGTCCAACTGAGAGAGGCGGCGGTTGAGCTTGGCGATGGTACGGACCGTGGCGGCCAGGTCCACCGCCATGACAGCGGCCAGAAGGGCCAGCAGCGTCCAGCCAAGTCCCCTTGGTACCAGCCGGATGACCAGTAGGACTGAGGGGTGGAGGAGCTTGACTACGAACAAGCAGGCCAGACCCCAGGCAATAGAAAACCGGAGACAAATATAGCCGTTGAGGTTGAAGGGCTGGTCAGAGTAATCCCACCAGCGCTGGTGAAATATTTTTTCCAGCACAAAGCCAGTGGCCCATTCCAGAGCGGAGGTCAAGACAACGGAACCCAGGAACAGCAGCAGGAGGTTGCTCTTCAGAGGCTCCAGAAAGGCCAGCACGATGACCACTCCAAAGCCGTAGACAGGGCACCAGGGGCCGTTGAGAAATCCGCGGTTGACAAAGCGGCCCGTGACCAGGGCGGCATAGCTGACCTCGGTACACCAGCCCAGAAAGGCGTAGACGAAAAAGATAAATAAAAATTGATACACAGGGGACCTCCTGCCAATGCTATCTATGGTAAGAACGACATAGTATACCGCATTTCTATGTAAAAGTCCAGAGAAAGTAGCCGGAAAGTGGAAAAAATGGGAAGGGAACTACCTTGACAGTGGACCGGGGACATTGTATGCTGGATAAAAATGAGAAGTGCGGAAGGCGGGACAGCCATAAAATGAGAAGGATCGTAATGGGGGTTTTGGCCCATGTGGACAGCGGCAAGACCACACTCTCCGAGGGGCTGCTGTATCTGAGCGGTGCCCTGCGGAAGCTGGGGCGAGTGGATCATCGGGACGCCTTTCTGGATACAGATACTCAGGAGCGGGAGAGAGGCATCACCATCTTTTCCAAGCAGGCGGAGTTCTCCTATGGGGGAACAGCCTTCACCCTGCTGGACACCCCAGGGCATGTTGATTTCTCCGCGGAGATGGAGCGATCTCTCCAGGTGCTGGACTGCGCCGTTTTGGTGGTCAGCGGCACTGATGGCATCCAGGGCCATACCCGCACGCTGTGGAAGCTGTTGGACAAGCACAAAATACCCACGTTTCTATTTATAAATAAGATGGACTTGGCGGGCAGCGACCGAGACGCCCTGCTGGCCCAGCTCCAGGCCAGACTGGACAGCGGCTGCCTGGATTTCTCTCAGGGGATCGGCTCAATTCAAGAGGATCTAGCCGCCTGCGACGAGGCGTTATTGGAACACTATCTGGAGGGAATGGAAGTCACAGAGGAGGATGCGGCCGATCTGGTGACCCGTCGGCTCATCTTTCCCTGCTTCTTTGGCTCCGCACTTAAGCTAGAGGGGGTGGAGGAGCTGCTGGACGGCCTGGCTGCTTACGCCTCTGCTCCCCAGTATGGTCCGGAGTTTGGAGCGCGGGTGTTCAAGATCGCCAGGGACGGCAGCGACCGGCTGACCTATGTGAAGGTCACCGGCGGCACGCTCCGGGTCCGGACCGCTTTGGGAGGAGAGGGCTGGCAGGAGAAGGTCAACCAGATCCGGATCTACTCCGGACCCAAATATCAGACTGTGGACGAGGCGCCAGCTGGCACGGTGTGCGCCCTGACCGGCCTGACCCATACCCGGCCTGGGGATGGGCTTGGAGGGGAAGCCGGGCGGTGGGAGCCGGAGCTGGAGCCACCTCTCACCTACCAGGTGATCCTGCCCCATGGGTGTGATGTCCACGCCATGCTACGGAACCTGCGGCAGTTAGAGGAGGAGGACCCCCAGCTCCGGGTGGTGTGGAACGAGGCTCTGGGAGAGATACATCTCCGACTTATGGGCGAGATACAGCTGGAGGTGATGACCCGTCTGATCCGGGAGCGGTTCGGGGTGGAGGTGTCCTTCGGAGCTGGATCCATCGTTTACCGGGAGACGATCTCTGGCCCAGTGGAGGGGGTAGGCCACTTCGAGCCCCTGCGCCACTATGCCGAGGTACACCTGCTGCTGGAGCCGGGAGAGCGGGGAAGCGGGCTGCGCTTTGCCTCCTCCTGCTCGGCGGACCAACTGGACCTGAACTGGCAGCGGTTGATTCTCACTCATCTCGAAGAGAAGGAACACCTGGGAGTGCTCACCGGCTCCCCCATAACGGACATGAAGATCACACTGGTGGCCGGCCGGGCCCATCTGAAACACACCGAGGGGGGCGACTTCCGCCAGGCCACCTACCGAGCGGTGCGCCAGGGGCTGATGCAGGCGGAGAGTATTCTGCTGGAGCCCCATTACGAATTCCAACTGGAGCTGCCCCCGGACTGTGTGGGCCGGGCCATGACCGACCTCCAGGCCATGGGGGGCATTGTGGACGCCCCAGAACAGGAGGGAGAGCTGGTCCTCCTCTCCGGTCACGGGCCGGTGGCTGGCCTGCGGAACTACTGGCGGGAGGTGGCCTCCTACACCCGAGGCCGTGGCCGCTTAAACTGTGCGCTTCGGGGCTATGAACCCTGTGCTGACCAGGAGAGCATCGTTGCCCAATTTAGCTACGACCCGGAGCGGGATGTGGAAAATACCCCCGACTCTGTGTTCTGTTCCCATGGGGCAGGCGTCAACGTGAAATGGAGCGAGGTACGGGACCATATGCACGTGGACAGCGGCCTGCGCCTAGGGCTGGAGCGCCCACGGCAGGCTGAGGCCCCTCCCGCCGGCAGACAGCGGACCTACTCTAGCGGAAGTCTGGAGCAGGACAAGGAACTCCAGGCCATTTTCGAGCGGACCTATGGCAAGGTGGAGCCGCGGGCCTTCCAACCCCAGAAAAAGCCGGTGCGGACCAGCCTCAGCGACGAGAAGTACGCCATCCGTGCCCAAAAGACTGGGCCGGAGTACCTGCTTGTGGACGGATACAACATCATTTTCGCCTGGGAGGAGCTGAAGCGGATAGCGCAGCAGGACGTGGCTGCCGCCCGTTCTACGCTGGCTGATATCCTGTCCAACTACCAGGGCTTTCGAAACTGTGTGGTCATTTTGGTCTTTGATGCCTATAAAGTGAAGGGGAACCCAGGCTCGGTGGAAAAGGTCAACGGTATCTATGTGGTGTACACCAAGGAGGCGGAAACTGCCGACGCCTATATTGAAAAAACGACCTATGACCTGGGGAGAGACCATCGGGTGCGGGTGGCCACCTCCGACGGGCTGGAGCAGATGATCATTCTGGGCCACGGGGCTCTGCGCCTGTCCGCCAGAGCCTTCAAGGCGGAGGTGGAGGAGAGCCAGGGGCAGATTGCCAAGCTGGTGGCCCAGCACAACCAGGGAAACCGGGAGTGGAACAAGCTGGGGCGCACTGCCCGTATTACTGGGAAAGACCTGTAAGCCCACAGGAATATTTGGATGGATGGTGAGGAGTGTATGCATTACAAACTGTTTGAAACGGCCCGGCTTGGGCCTCTCCACTTAAAAAATAGGACGGTCCGTTCAGCGACCAATGAGCACCTCTCGACCCTGGATGGGCAGATCACGCCAGCCTGGGTCCAGGTGCAGAGGGAGCTAGCCGAGCGAGAAGTAGGTCTTATTATTACTGGCCATATGACGGTAGACCGCTCTCAGCGCGCCGACGAGGGACAGGTGGTGTTGGACCGGCGGATTGACCACAGCCTGTTGCGCCAGGCCGCGGAGGAGGTACACCGGGCTGGCGGCCGGATTGTGGCCCAGATCAGTCACAGCGGACTGAAGGGAATGGAGAGAGTCAACGGATGCCGTCCAAAGGGACCGGATGATTTTACGGAGGAAGAGCTGGACCAACTGGTAGAGCAGTTCATTGACGGAGCACGGATATGTCAGGCGGCCGGACTGGACGGGGTGCAGGTCCACCATGCCCACGGCTATCTCCTGTCCAATTTTCTGAACCCCCAGGAGAATCACCGGACAGACAGCTATGGCGGCTGCCTGGAGAATCGCTTCCGCCTGCCGGCAAGAATTCTGGCTGGCGTGCGCGCGGCCTGTGGGCCGGAGTTCGCGCTGCTGGTCAAGGTGGACTCCAATGGATGCGGAGATTTGCGTGCTCTTCTGCGGCTCTGCCAAGGGGCCGGCGTAGACGGAATAGAGATCAGCGGACTTGATTTTGCCACCCGGGCAGGGGAGAAAAAGCCATTCTTTCTCCATGAGATCATGGAGGCCAGAGAGGACGTTGAGGTGCCGCTGATTCCAGTAGGAGGAGTTTTCTCCCGTAAGACAGCGGAACAGGTGCTGGAAGCCGGGTTCCCCTTTGTGTCATTTAGCCGAAGCCTGATCTGCCAGCCTGATTTTATCTCCCGTATGAAGGAAAATCCAGAGGCGGAGAGCCGCTGCTTTGCCTGTAATGGGTGTTATAAAATTTATCGCCAGCGCCCTGTACGCTGCGTACAGCACACACAGCCGCTCAAACAACTGGAAATAGTATTCGGGCCGTACCACCAAAAGGACTAGGCAAATAAAATCTTATGTTAATAAACCTGGCATCACCCCGTGTGTGTACCTGTGTTTGGAGTCTCACTTGTCAGCCCCCAGCGGGCCGGACGTTGGAAAAGGGAGCCGCTTCACCAGGAAGCGGCTCCCTTTTTGTATGATCTATTTCTTGATTCAGGCTCAAATCACTCAATGATAAGATTGGTGCCCTCCAGGGTGACAGTCCTGCCCAGCATCTTGAAGATCTCGGCGGGCGCCCAGGTGGTGCCAGGGGCGACCACATAGGGGGCCTTGCCATAGTCCAGGGGGCCGGTGGCGCCTACGGCCCCTTCGATCTTAGTAACGCCGGTGATGATCTGCCGGTCCAGGTACAGGCTGACCCGGAACTGGTCGCTCTCCACGGTGACCAAGGCGCCCTCGTCTGTATTGGGGGTGTAAGTCACGTCCAGGCCCAGAGCCTGGGCGACGGCGGCCACGGGAACCATAGCCACGCCGCTCTCATAGCGGCCTACCATGTTGGGTACTTTGCCGTCCAACTCCATAGTCAGCTGGGCGCCCTCCTCAGGCTTGGGCAGATCCTCGGCCTTAGCGGGCAGGAGCATGATATGGCTGGCGCCACTCTGACCGGGGTAGGAGGTGAGTACGATATCGTACCAGGCCATGATGCGGTCACCGGCCTGGATATCAGCCAGGGCGGGGGCGTCCCCCTCGTAGGCGGACAAGCCGGCATCTACGGATACGGAGAGAATGAGTCCTCCATTGTCCACAGAGAACTTCACAGAGCCATCCTCCTGGGACACCACATTATTTACGACGTGGTAGTGGGGCGCACCCATATCTTGGGGCACGTTAACGACCACGGCGAAGGCGGCGGACTGGGGAGGGAGAGAGCGGGTGGAGACGTGGCTGTGGTACACATACAGTCTGTCGCCCACCTTCACCGTGGAGGGATCAGCGGCGGTTTTATTTCCAGCGTCTACCCATACGGTGTCTGGGGAGAGATTCATCACATACTGTCCATGGGCCTCAGACTCCATAGTCAAGCGGGAAATGGTTCCGTCCTCCTCCGTGGAGATGGCGGACACGGTTCCGTAGTAAAGCGCGCTGTCTGTCATGGCGATGTCCTCCACAGGGGCGGAGATTGGAATGATATCAGACTGGCCTGCCGGCTGTGCGGCCAGCGCGTGGGCGCCCATCAGCCAGACGACGGCACCGCTCAGTACGACCGCGGTTAGCTTCTTGTTCATTATAATCGCTCCTTTTCCTTTTTGTGGGGCGTTCCTGTCCCTTTGCTTTTAATAGACGTATTGGGGAGAGAAAAGTTCCCGCACAGTCCAAAAAATTTTTTGGCCGTCCATTTGCACAGAGGGGCGGCGCCTTTGTCCGTGAAACTTTGGATGCCAAAGAAGCCCAGGCAGAGCTATTTTTTATTTACTTTTTGAACATTTCTTGCTATACTAAAAAATTGGGGACAGATGTTCCCCATCTGATGAAATGATACACATGAAACGATAAGGAGTGTTCCAACATGAGTCGTATGGTCGGTACCGTTTCCCGCGGCCTGCGGGCCCCTATCATCCGCAGCGGTGATGACCTGGTGGAGATCGTCACCAATTCCGTGCTGGAGGCGGCCGCTGACGACGGCTTCGCCATCCGGGACCGTGACGTGGTTGCCATGACTGAGGCTATCGTGGCCCGCTCCCAGGGCAACTATGCCTCGGTGGACAATATCGCCGATGATGTGAAGGCCAAGCTGGGCGGCCAGACCGTGGGCGTTGTCTTCCCCATTCTCAGCCGCAACCGCTTTGCCATCTGCCTAAGGGGCATCGCCAAGGGGGCCAAGAAGATCGTCCTGATGCTCAGTTATCCCTCGGACGAGGTGGGCAACCACTTGGTCAGTTTGGATGCCTTGGATGAGCGCGGCGTGGACCCCTATAAGGACGTCCTGTCTCTGGAGAAATACCGGGAACTGTTCGGCTATGAGAAGCACCCCTTCACCGGCGTGGACTATGTGGAATACTATCAGCAGCTGATTCGGGAGAGCGGCGCTGAGGTGGAGGTAATCTTTGCCAACGATCCGCGAGCTATCTTGGGATACACCAAGAATGTGCTGTGCTGTGACATCCACACTCGTCAGCGCACCAAGCGGCTGCTAAAGCAGGGCGGGGCGGAGAAGGTCTTTGGCCTGGACGAGATTATGACCGCCCCAGTTGACGGCAGCGGCTATAACGCCAAGTACGGCCTGCTGGGCTCCAACAAGGCTACGGAGGACCAGGTCAAGCTATTCCCCCGGGAGTGCCAGGATCTGGTGGAGGCCATTCAGAAGAAGCTGCTGGAAAAGACCGGGAAGCATGTGGAGGTCATGGTGTACGGAGACGGCGCCTTCAAGGATCCGGTGGGCAAGATCTGGGAGCTGGCCGACCCGGTAGTATCTCCAGCCTATACCGCCGGTCTGGAGGGGACCCCCAACGAGCTGAAGCTGAAGTATCTGGCGGATAACGACTTTGCTGACCTGTCCGGCGATGCCCTGAAGGAGGCCATTAAGGAACGCATTCACAAGAAGGACGGCGACCTGGTGGGCCAGATGGTGTCTGAGGGCACCACCCCCCGCCGCCTGACGGATTTGATCGGCTCCCTGTGCGACCTGACCTCCGGCTCCGGCGACAAGGGAACTCCTATCGTCTATATTCAGGGCTATTTTGACAACTATACCACGGAGTAAAATTGAGCAGTAAAAAAGCCCCGCCAGTCATGACTGGCGGGGCTTTTTTACTGCTGGATAAGTTCTTGGCGCAAAGTCAAATAATCATCTTCCAATGCGGTGAATCTGGATGACAGTTTGTCGCAGTGTTTGGAAAAGTCGATAGCCTGAGGAGAGCTTAGTCCATAGTCATCCGCCATTTTTCCAGTCCCTTTTGGGCAAGCCTGAGTTCGGAGCCGACACTCGAGAGCTTTTTGCCCAGGCGGACAAGTTGTTGCAACTTTTCGACGATACTCAACCCCTTTCACATTTTTTCAACATTATAAAGTGATAGCATTTAGCTGTCAATAGACTGTATATATTTTTGTGTTATTACACTATGATATATTCGAAAATAGAAAGGGGCGGGCAATATGGCCACTATCAAACGAGTGTTTACGTTGCGTATGTCGGACGATGTATTTGATAGGATCGGGGTCCTGGCTACGGCTGAACACCGCTCTATGACGAATTATATTGAATATGTACTGCTGAAGCACCTTGACGAATACGAAAAAGAAAATGGCCCAATCGAGCGCGGAAAGAACATGTGACCCCTTCGAATGATTCGACCATGATAAAAAACACCCATCTGAGTAAAATCAGATGGGTGTTTTTGTTATCAGATTTCATCCGCAATGGCCTTTTGTCCTGCTGGCGGCTTCGGACCCGCAGGAGCAAGACCACAAATGCGGGCCGCCCTGGGCCATAGGAGGCCTCGGAAAGAGGCGGTTTCAGCGCAGAAAGAGGCGAAGCAGCTTCTCCTGAAGGGCGGTATATGGTGCATAGCGCACCGGCATGTCCATCCAGGTGGACTTCTTCACCACGCTTTTCCGGTGGGAGAAGGTATCAAAGCTCAGTTTGCCGTGGTAGCTGCCCATGCCGCTGTCACCCACACCTCCAAAGCCCATCCGGCTGGTAGCCAGATGGATAATGGTGTCGTTGACGCAGCCCCCGCCAAAGGGGACTTGGCGGAGGAACCGCTCCTGGGCGGCCCGATCCTCGGAAAACAGATATAGGGCCAGGGGATGGGGGCGGCTGTTGATGAACTCCACCGCCCGGTCCAGGGTGTCATAGGTGAGGACAGGGAGCAGGGGGCCGAAAATCTCCTCCTGCATTACCGGGTCCTCCGGGGACACACCGTCCAAGATAGTGGGCTGTATTTTCAAGGTGTCCGGGTCCCCCCGGCCGCCATAGACCACCTTGGCCGGGTCAATGAGGCCCATCACCCGGTCATAGTGCTTGCGGTTTATCATCCGCACATAGCCCTGATTGTCCAGGGGATCCTGCCCATACATGGCGGTCATCCACTTTTTGACATGGGATAGAAATTGCTCCTTCACCCGGCCGTCGATGAGCAGATAGTCAGGGGCCACACAGGTCTGGCCGCAGTTGAGCAGCTTGCCGAATACCAGCCGCTTGGCAGCCAGGTCCAGCTTGGCGGTGGCGTCCACCACGCAGGGGCTTTTGCCCCCCAACTCCAGGGTGACGGGGGTGAGGTGGCGGGCCGCCTTGGACATGACCTCCCGCCCCACGGCCACCCCGCCGGTAAAAAAGATATAGTCAAATTTTTGGTCCAGCAGGGCCTGGTTTTCCGCCCGGCCTCCCTCTACCACACAGACGAATTCCGGGGGAAAGCACTCCGCCAGGATGGCGCGGATGAGGTTGGACGTGGCGGGGGAGTAGGCTGAGGGCTTCACCACACAGCAGTTGCCCGCGGCGATGGCCCCGATGAGGGGCTCCAGGGTCAGCATAAAGGGGTAGTTCCAGGGGGACATGATAAGGACCACTCCATAGGGCTCGGCCACCGTGAAGCTTTTGGCGTGGAACTGGGCTAAGGGGGTGGCTGCCTTTCGGTCCCGCATCCAGCGGGCCAGGTGCTTCCTTACATAGTTCAGCTCGGCCAGGGTCATCCCCACCTCACACATATAGCTCTCGGTGGCAGACTTGTTCAGGTCGGCCGCCAGGGCGCTATTGATGTCCGCCTCATGGGCCAGAATGGCCTGACGCAGCTTGTCCAAAGCCCGCCGGCGGACAGCTAGGCTAAACGTCTGGCCAGTTTGGAAATGGGCCCGCTGGTCCTGGACGA
This sequence comes from Flintibacter hominis, assembly GCF_014287965.1. Taxonomy (NCBI): domain Bacteria; kingdom Bacillati; phylum Bacillota; class Clostridia; order Eubacteriales; genus Flintibacter; species Flintibacter hominis. Next base: position 203,506 of record NZ_JACOPO010000001.1, read on the forward strand.
GGGCTTGGATATCCATGGGGATGCCTCCTTTGCCATCAGCTTTTGATACATGATCTCCAACTCCTGACGATCCATGAGCCGGGGTACGGGATAGAGGGGATTGCACTCCTGGTCCGCATGGCGGGCCATAGCGGGGATATCTTCGGCCCGGAGCTCGGCAATCGTCTCCGGGATGCCCATGGTCCGATTGGCCTCTTTGATCCAGGCGATGAAGGCCAGGGCGCTCTGCTGGGCAGAGTCCCCCTCCTGGGCCAGCCCAGCCGCTTTGGCCAGCTTACCCAGTTTTTCCCAGCAGGCGGGGCCGTATTCCTCCAGAAAATAAGGCAGGATGACGGCGTTAGCCAGCCCGTGGGGGATGCCGTACTGGCCTCCCAGGGAGTGGGCCAGCCCGTGGACATAGCCCACATAGGATCGGGTAAAGGACACACCAGCGCAGTAGGCGGCCCGGAGCATGGCCCGGCGGGCCTCCAGATCCGTGCCATCGGCAAAGGCCCGGGGCAGATTGTGGACGATGAGGCGGGCGGCCTCCTCGGACATAGCTTGGGTCAGCTTGGTAGTGGTCTGGCCGATGTAGGACTCAATGGCATGGGTCAGGGCGTCCATTCCTGTGGTAGCGGTAATAAAGGGGGGCAGGCCCAGGGTGATCTTCGGGTCCAGCACCGCGTAGTCGGGGATGAGGGCAAAGTCGTTGATAGGGTACTTGTGCTTTTTCTCCGGGTCAGTAATGACAGCGGCCAGGGTGGCCTCGCTTCCCGTACCGGCGGTGGTGGGAACAGCAATCGTCAAAGGGGTGGGCACAAGCACCCGCAGCAGGCCCTTCATTCTCCGCACCGGCTTATGGGGCCGAGCGATCCGGGCCCCCACGCCCTTGGCGCAGTCCATGACCGAGCCACCGCCCACGGCGATGATGGCCTGGGCTCCGCTGTCCAGATAGAGCTGCCGGCCCTCCTCCACATTTTGGATAGTGGGGTTGGAAACGGTGCCGTCATAGACAGCGCAGATGATGCCTTCCCCGGCCAAGGACTTCTCCAGAGGGGCCGTAAGGCCCAGGGAGCGGACGGAACGGTCGGTGACCAACAGGACGGAGCCCACCCCACTCCATTTGAGTAGCGGAGGGATGGAGTCCAGTCCGTCCAACTGTTTGGGCTCCCGGTAGGGGAGAAAGGGGAGCGCCAGCCGGAAGGCCAGCTGAAAAGCGCGGCAGGTAAGCTTTTTCAGAGGATGCATAGTGATATCAAATCCTACTTCTTCAAAATTGAACGGACTGATGATACCACTGTTCCGGGGGAGCGTCAATCAATTTAATTAAAAAAATTGAAATAATTTTTGGTGAACAGGCTACCGGGAAAGGAAACGGACAGGGGAGAACCTTGCCGGGAATAAGGCGGAACCAAAGAAACAGGCACACCGTCCACTGGACGGTGTGCCTGTTATTCTTATTGGAGAGAACCGGATTCAGAAACCAGGGGAGGGATCAGGCGCGGGGATTCTTAATCGCGGCCTGGGCAGCGGCCAGACGGGCGATGGGCACCCGGAAGGGGGAGCAGGACACATAGTCCAGCCCGGTGTTGTGGCAGAACTCCACAGAGGAGGGGTCGCCGCCGTGCTCGCCGCAGATGCCCAGCTTCAGGTCGGGGCGGGTCTGACGGCCCAGCTTGCAGGCCATCTCCACCAAGCGGCCTACGCCGTTCTGGTCCAGGCGGGCGAAGGGGTCGCTCTCATAGATCTTGCTGGAGTAGTAGGACTCCAGGAACTTGCCGGCATCGTCACGGGAGAAGCCGAAGGTCATCTGGGTCAGGTCGTTGGTGCCGAAGGAGAAGAACTGGGCCTCTTTGGCGATTTCGTCGGCAGTGAGGGCGGCACGGGGAATCTCGATCATAGTGCCCACCAGGTACTTCATGTCGGAGCCGGCGTCAGCGATCAGCTGGTCGGCCACCTTGACCACCACGTTCTTGACGAAGGCCAGCTCCTTGACCTCGCCTACCAGGGGGATCATGATCTCGGGGACCATCTTCCAGTCGGGGTGCTTGGCCTGGACATTGAGGGCGGCCTTGATGACAGCCCGGGTCTGCATGGCGGCAATCTCAGGATAGGTGACCGCCAGACGGCAGCCGCGGTGGCCCATCATGGGGTTGAACTCGTGCAGGCTGGCGATGATGGCCTTGATGTCGGCCACGCTCTTGCCCATATCCTGGGCCAACTGGGCGATATCGGCCTCCTCGGTAGGAACAAACTCGTGCAGCGGGGGATCCAGGAAACGGATGGTCATGGGACGGCCCTCCAGAGCCTCGTACATGGCCTCAAAGTCGCCCTGCTGCATGGGCTCAAGCTTGGCCAGAGCCTTCTCACGTTGCTCCACGGTATCGGAGCAGATCATCTCCCGAATGGCGGGGATACGGTCGGCTTCAAAGAACATATGCTCGGTGCGGCACAGGCCGATGCCCTCGGCGCCGAACTTGACGGCCTGGGCGGTATCACGGGGGTTGTCGGCGTTGGTGCGGACCTTCAGCTGGCGGAACTTATCAGCCCAAGCCATGATACGGCCAAACTCGCCGGAAATAGAAGCGTCCACAGTGGGGATGGCCTCACCGTAGATGTTGCCGGTGGAGCCGTCCAGGCTGATCCAGTCGCCCTCACGGTAGGTGCGGCCGTCCAGCTCAAACTGCTTGTTGGCCTCGTCCATCTTGATGGCGCCGCAGCCAGACACGCAGCAGGTGCCCATGCCGCGGGCTACCACGGCGGCGTGAGAAGTCATACCACCACGGACAGTGAGGATGCCCTGGGAGGCGACCATGCCCTCGATATCCTCGGGGCTGGTCTCCAGACGGACCAGACACACCTTCTCACCCCGCTCGGCCCAAGCCTTGGCGTCGTCAGCGGTAAAGACGATCTTGCCGCAGGCGGCGCCGGGGGAGGCGGGCAGGGCGGTGGCCACGGGGGCGGCCTTCTTCAGAGCGGCGGGGTCGAACTGGGGATGGAGCAGGGTGTCCAGGTTGCGGGGGTCGATCATGGCAACAGCCTCCTGCTCGCTGATCATACCCTCATCCACCAGATCGCAGGCGATCTTCAGAGCGGCGGCGGCGGTGCGCTTGCCGTTACGAGTCTGAAGCATATAGAGCTTGCCGTTTTCTACGGTGAACTCCATGTCCTGCATATCCCGGTAATGGTTCTCCAGGCGCTGGCACACGTCCTGGAACTGGGCAAAGGCCTCGGGGAACTTGTCGGCCATCTCCTGGATGGGCATGGGGGTGCGAACGCCGGCCACAACGTCCTCGCCCTGGGCGTTGGTCAGGAACTCGCCCATCAGCTTCTTCTCGCCGGTGGCGGGGTTACGGGTAAAGGCAACGCCGGTACCGCAGTCGTCGCCCATGTTGCCGAAGGCCATGGACTGGACGTTGACGGCGGTGCCCCAGCTGCCGGGGATATCGTTCATGCGGCGGTACACGATGGCACGGGGATTGTTCCAGGAGCGGAAGACGGCCTTGATGGCGCCCATCAGCTGCTCCTTGGGGTCGCTGGGGAAGTCGGAGCCGATCTTGGACTTGTACTCTGCCTTGAACTGGCTGGCCAGCTCCTTCAGGTCGTCAGCGGTGAGCTCCACGTCCTGGGTGACGCCCCGCTGTTCCTTCATCTTGTCAATGAGCTCCTCAAAATACTTCTTACCCACTTCCATGACAACGTCGGAATACATCTGGATGAAGCGGCGATAGCAGTCCCAAGCCCAGCGGGGGTTATTGGACTTCTTGGCAATGACATCCACCACGTCCTCGTTCAGACCAAGGTTCAGGATGGTGTCCATCATACCGGGCATGGAGGCCCGGGCGCCGGAACGGACAGAAACCAGCAGGGGGTTGTCCAGATCGCCGAACTTCTTGCCGGTGATCTCCTCCATCTTGACGATATACTCCATGATCTGAGCCTGGATCTCGTCGTTGATCTTTTCGCCGTCCTCATAGTACTGGGTGCAGGCCTCGGTGGTGATGGTGAAGCCCTGGGGCACAGGCATACCAAGGCTGGTCATCTCGGCCAGGTTGGCGCCCTTGCCGCCCAACAGCTCCTTCATCTTGCCGTTGCCTTCGGAGAAGAGGTACACGAATTTCGTTGCCATTTGTAAACTTCATTCCTTTCTTCTTACGCGACGACGATCTGCTGCCGCCCGGACCTAGCCCGAACAGAACTGGCGCAACGCCGCCACCATTTCCTCCCAGATATCTTTTCCATGGGAGCGTACAATAATTTTGCTGACGAATCATTATACCATTTGCAGGAAATATTGCAACAGCTTTTTTGCTGAAAAAACATTAAAATGAGAAAAAAGAGCTAAAAGGACAAAAAAATATTTAGTTTTCTGTAAAACGGAATAAAAAGGATGGACATGATGACGAAGTAAACAAATAGAGAGAAATAAAATGGGAAAACATGGGTAAAGGGGAGGGGAATTAAAGCAAAGAAAATTAACATAAGAAGAATGGATGAAAAAGGATGATTAAGGTCTAGCTAAAAAGTAAAACAAGAGAAAAAATCTTGACCAAAGGGAAAATAATTTCCCGTGGGACAGCTCTGGCAGGGAGGAGGTCCAAAAGAGCTGGGGAGCCGCGGGAGAGCGGGTTGCAAAGGGAGAGAAAAAGAGGTACACTGTACCCCGATATAAGCCGACATGGCGAAAGAGAGGGGGAGAGCGATGGCCCCGGAGCTTGTACAGCTTGTGATCCTGTACCTGATGGCAGTCAACCTGGCTGCCTTCTTTCTGATGGGGGTGGACAAGAGAAGGGCGGTAGGGAAAAAATGGCGTATCTCGGAAAAGACTCTGTTTTTGCCCGCCGTGCTGGGCGGCGCCCTGGGCGGGCTGCTGGGGATGCGCTTTTTCCACCATAAGACGAGGCACTGGTATTTCCGCTGGGGATTCCCTCTGCTGCTGGTGGTCCAGCTTTTGCTGGTGGTCCTGGCCTTGCGGCAGGCGGCCTAATAAAGAGCGGCGGGGACACCCTTGGGTGTCCCCGCCGCTCTGTTCTATCTCCGATTACAGCTTCTTCTCGTAGCAGTTCAGGATCTCATGGATAAATCCCTGGAAGAAAAACTCGGCAGCCCCAGCCAGCCGGTAGCCCAGACGGGCATACATGAGATTGGCAGGGGTGTTGCCCTCCGGGGTATCTAACCGGATGACAGATTTTCCCTGGCGGCGGCTCTCCTCCTCACAGAAGGCGACCAGTTCCCGGCCCTTGCCCCGGCCAGACCAGTCCGGGTGGACCATCAGGGTGTGGATCACGGCCACCTGGTCCGGCGGAGCCTGAAACTGCCAGGGGATCTGGGCATACTCCGGAAGCTGGATGCCGTTGAGGATAAAGGTGCCGTAATACTTCCCATCCTCCCCGGCCAGCCAGAGGGTGTGCTCCTCCATGGCACGGCGGGCGTGGTCCAGAGTGGGATACTTGCCCCGCTGCCAGTTGGTGAAGGATACGGGGCGGGCCTCCTCCAGAGTCAGGATGGCGTCATAGATGGCGTCGACGGCGTCTAGGTCGTCAGCACAGGCCAGTCGGATCAAAAGGATCACCTCATTCGTTCAGATCAGGTCCCATCAGTAGCGGTGGACCCACCCGGACAGGAACCATACCGGGAACAGCCAGGTGAGCATGAAAACGAGCAGATTCAGAGGGGAAAGGGAGGAATAGGCGGATACAGAGGTGAGATAGGCGGCCAGCAGCAGACCCAGCAGGGAGCCGGCACAGCAGAGAATGGCGCCCAGCCGGGTTGCCCACCGCAGTCGCTTGGCGGCCGTCACAGCCTCGGCAAAGGGAAACAGCCCCTCCCGGCACAACAGAGCGGTGAGGACATCGCTGTGGGGCTGCTCCGGATCGGACAGCTCCCGCCGCCGTTCCACCGGAGGAAAGTCCATTTTGTCCGCCGCCAGCTTGAAACGCTGGTGAAGCATGGCGGGGATCAGATTAAAATCACGGGTGGCCAGCACAGGGCCGATCTTCTCACGCATCAGCTCCTCCAGAGCGGGGAAAATGGTGTCGTGGAGGGAATAGCTCAAGGCAAAGATACCGGCCAGCTCCCCGTTGATGGCACAGAACACGGCGCTCTTTACGTTTAACCCCTGAGGGAGGGGAATATCCATCAGATTCATAAAGGCTGCGGAACCTACCAGCACTTGGTCTCCGCGGATATTGGCGGACAGGCCGCCCCCCTCGTAGCAGCACAGGTGGTCGGCATTCCGCATCAGGCCTCCCAGAGCGCGGAGATGGTCGTGGAACAGCTTGGTCAGGCCGCTGCCGGAGTCCCGGATGAGAGTGGCTGTATAGGCCACCACCCGCTCCATAGGGAAGTTGCCCAACACCTTCACTCCGTTGAGTTCTACATAGCCGGGGGGGAACAGATCGGTATCCGTGATGAGAACTCGGTCCCCCCTCCGGGAGCGGGAGATGCCTGGCCAGCCAGCCAGGGCGGCACCGCTTTGGGCCAGACGCCGGGCCAGCTTGTGGAAGGAGCGGCCGTAGATCAAGCTTCCTCCAAAGGCGGAGGTGGCGGTAAAGGTGGCGGACAGACACCATAACAGATGCTCAGGCTGGCCGATCCCCACCGAGGTCAACAGAGAAAGCAGCAGGCAGCCCAGCAGCAGCAGGGGGCAGAAGCGGCGAAAAATACGCTGGGCTCCATCGTCAGCCTGGATCTGGCTGCCAAATCCCTCCTGGGTGCCGGACCATTTGGTATAGGTGTCCAGGCCGTTCCATTTCCCCTCGTCCAGGGTGACCCGATAGGGAGTGGCGGAGGCGGCCGCGGTTCGGCAGGAGAGCCGCAGGCCGCACCGCTTGTGATAGGCTCCGTGGAGCAGGAAGAACAGGCCGGCCAGGGCCACCGCGCTGTATGGCAGCTGATTTCCACGAGAGGGGTGGAGAGCCAGCACAGCGCCGTCCGCCAGAGTGGCGGCGCACGAGAGGGCCGCCAGAACATCCATCCCAAGCCTGCCATGGAAGGCCCGACCAATGGCGGACACCAGCGCGTCACCGGCCAGCAGTACGCCCGCGGCCAGCAGGCCTACGGCGATCCAACGCTGGATGGACAGGTCGTCCAGAGGGGGGAGCCATACAAGTCCCAGGGCGGGTACCAGCAGTTGGACCAGGGAGAGGGCAAAGAGGAGGAACACAGCCAGTACCCGCAGCCGGGCCCCGCCCAATCCCTTGTGATAGCTCCGGGCCAGCTCCTGGGGGTCCGTGTCCGGGGGAGGGGGGTCCTGGGGCCTGGGACGGCGGGACCGGGGGACCTCCTCCGGCTCCTCCTCCCGGTCCGTGCCTGGAATCAGCTTCTCCAGGCGGCGGACCTCGGAGTGGTCGATGGCCTCGTCCTCCTCAAACATATGGTCCGCATAGTCGTCGGCCTTTTTGCCCAGGTCCTTGAGAAAGGCGGATAGGACGCTCTCCTCCTCCGGAAAAGGAATGACTTCTTTGTCAGCCGCCGGGCCGTCCAACTGCTCCTCTGGCTCCTCACTGGGGAGAGAAGCCTCGTCGGGAGGCAGCTCCTCCTCGTCAGGCAGCTCCTCCTCATCAGGCAGCTCCTCCTCATCAGGAGGCTGCTGTATCTGGCCCCCGGGAAAGGCAACTACCTTCCCCTCACGCCGGGAGGTGCGGGGAGCCTCCGGCCAGGGCAGGTCAGGTCCCTCTGGCTCCCGCTCCTTTTTTGGGGGAACAGGGACCGCACCCCGGCCCGGAACCTTGCCGGACCCGTATTCCGCCAAAATATCTTCCAGAGAGAAACCGCCTGTGTCCGTGTCCCCGATGAGGGAGCGGATCTCCGCCAGGTCGTCCTCGTTTCGTTTTTTATCGTCGCGGTCGCTCATGGGAGGCTCCTTGAAATTTGAAATTCAGTCACTGGTTACGATGGATGGCGCTCAAGAGGAATCCACCCATGGTGGCAATAGCAAATACTACGGCGCCCGCACCCGGGATGGCCAGCAGGCTCCCGACGAGGTACCCGACGACAGCCATTGCGATGGTGCAAATAGCGGCCTCCAACCCGTTAAAAGGCTTAATTGGCATCATAGAAAATTCCTCCTGCAAGTCTGACTAATTGCCTGTTCGCTGGCGGACAGCCTCATACAGCAGGACCGCGGCGGCGGCGGAGGCGTTCAGGGAATTGATCTTGCCGAACATAGGGATGGAAACGGTGAAGTCACAGCTCTCTCCCACCAGGCGGCCCATCCCCTCCCCCTCGCTGCCGATGACGATGGCGGCAGGGCCCTTCAGGTCGGCATGGTACAGGGAGGTGGACCCATCCATGGCGGTGCCGAATACCCAGACTCCCGCCTCCTTCAGTTCCTTCAGCACAGTGGGCAGATTGGCCACCCGGGCGACAGGAACGTGGGCCACAGCCCCGGCTGAGGTCTTAGCGACCACGGCGGTCAGACCGGCAGACCGGCGCTTGGGGATGATGACTCCGTGGGCGCCGGCGGCGTCGGCGGTACGGATGACCGCCCCCAGGTTGTGGGGGTCGGATAGCTCGTCACATACTACGATAAGGGGGGGCTCGTCCTTATCCCGGGCGGCGGCTAGGATGTCGTCCACAGAGGCGTACTCCCGAACGGCGGCCTGGGCGATGACTCCCTGGTGGGAGTGGGTTCGACTCATATTGTCCAGCTTCCGCCGGTCGGCGTCTACCACTACGATGCCCTTCTCCCGGGCGGCGGAGGCGATATGCCCCAGGGCCGAGTCACGCTCGCCCTTGAGTAGAAATATTTTGTCGATGGCCACGCCGGCTCTCAGGGCCTCGATGACCGCGTTGCGGCCTTCAATGATGCCGTCGTTCTCCGTTTCCACAGGGGCGGAGCGGCGCAGAGGCGGTCTATTATTCATGGGGCAGTTCCCTCCGATGTCAAAATTTCCAACGATAAAAAACAGTATATCATATTTAGGCGAAAGGGGGAAGTCAAAAATACAGGACGGGGAAAAAACCGATTGGGGATCGAGGGGCTCCGCGGTCCGAGCAGACCCCCTTACCTTTTACAGAAAGTTTACACCCGCTTTTCTTGTTTTTAAAGTGCGGATGTGGTATGATACCATTTAGTCCTAAATGTGATTTGGACAGAAAAGAGAAAATCAAGCAGAAAATTGGAGGTATTCTCCTTTGAAACCAGATAAGGGAAACAACAAAAAGAACACGTTGGGCCTCATCAGCATTATTATGTGGGCCCTGGTACTGACCATGCTGTTCAAAAGCTGCACCTCATCCTATGCCAACGCCAACCAGGTCCAGGTGGATTACTCCATCTTCCGCCAGTGGGTGGTGGCGGAGCTGGTGGAGTCCGTGCGGATGGAGAGCGGCGAGTATGTCATCACCCTGAAGGAAGGGATGGAGGAAGAGGCTGAGGCCTATCTGCCCCAGGAAGAGGAGCGGGACCAAGGAATCTTTGCTGGAATGCAGATCCCACTCCGGGGCCAGAGCCAGGAGAAGGAATATGTCACAACCCCGCCCCCAGTATCCGACCTGAGCATCTACGACCTGCTGGATGAGCACGGGGTGACCAACTACGGCAGCGACCCGGTGGACAGCTCTGCCTATATTCTGTCCCTGCTCATCTCCACACTGCTTCCCATCCTGCTGTTGGTGGGCGCTATGATGTTCCTGTTCCGCGGGGTAGGCGGCAAGGGAGGAATGGGCGGCCTGGGCGGCGTGGGCAAGGCCAACGCCAAGGTGTATGTGGAGAAGAAGACCGGTGTTACCTTCCGGGATGTGGCCGGCCAGGATGAGGCCAAGGAGTCCCTCCAGGAGATCATCGATATTCTCCACAACCCCGGTAAGTACACTGAGATCGGCGCCAAGCTGCCCAAGGGCGCCCTGCTGGTGGGCCCTCCGGGTACTGGTAAGACCCTGCTGGCCAAGGCCGTGGCCGGCGAGGCCGGCGTCCCCTTCTTCTCTATCAGCGGCTCCGACTTTGTAGAGATGTTTGTGGGCGTGGGCGCCAGCCGTGTCCGTGACTTGTTCAAAGAGGCCAGCAAGATGGCCCCCTGTATCATCTTCATCGATGAGATCGACACCATCGGCAAGTCCCGCGACAACCGCATGGGGGGCAACGACGAGCGGGAGCAGACACTGAACCAGCTGCTGGCCGAGCTGGATGGCTTTGACCCCGGCAAGGGCGTCATCGTCCTGGGAGCTACCAACCGGCCCGAGGTGCTGGACAAGGCTTTGCTCCGCCCCGGCCGTTTCGACCGGCGCATCACCATCGACCGGCCTAATCTGGCCGGACGTCTGGCCACCCTCCAGGTCCACACGCGAAACATCCGTTTGAGCGAGGACGTGGACCTAAAGAAGATCGCCTTAGCTACCGCTGGCACTGTGGGCGCTGACCTGGCTAACTTGGTCAACGAGGCGGCCCTCCGGGCCGTCCGCCACGGCCGCCGCATGGTGACCCAGGAGGACCTGCTGGCCTCCTTCGAGTTTGTCATCGCCGGCAGTGAGAAGAAAAATTCTGTGCTCACCCAATTCGAGCGCAAGCTGGTGGCTTACCACGAGGTGGGCCACGCCATGGTGGCCTATAAGCAGAAGAACGCCGAGCCGGTGCAGAAGATCACCATTGTCCCCCACACCGAGGGATCCCTGGGCTATACCCTCTTGATGCCCGAGGAGGACAAGACCAACCTGCGGACTAAGGAAGAGCTTATGGCCAAGATATCTGTTTCCATGGGCGGCCGGGCCGCTGAACAGGTGGTGATGGATACCATGACCAACGGTGCCTCTCAGGATATCCAGGAGGCTACCAATATTGCCCGGAACATGGTGGCCATGTTCGGTATGAGCGAGGAGTTCGGCATGATGGCCCTGGGCTCGGTCCGTAACCAGTATCTGGACGGGGGCTACGGCCTGGACTGCGCCCAGGATACCGCGGCTGTGATGGATAAGGCGGTCAAAGCAATTTTGGACGTTTGCTACGAGGACGCTGTAAAGGTTATCCAGGAGAACCTGGAGGATATGCACAAGGTAGTGTCCTATCTGCTGGAGAAAGAGACCATCACTGGCGGCGAGATGGTGGCCATTATCGAGGGCCGGGATCCCGCTCTGGTGGAGGACGCCTACGCCTCTACCCGCAAGAGCGAAAAGGCGTTCCGCCCCTCCGTACCGGATGTGATCGAGGCGCCGGCCAAGCACATCCATATCGTCAGCGAGGAGGTCAAGCCTCCCGCTCTGGACGAAGGGGAGGCCAGCGGCCGTCAGCCTGAGGGGGAGGGCACAGAGGAGCGAAAGGACTCTGAACCCACCGCTCCCGCTGGTCAGGGACCGGCGGAACAACAGGAGCACGCCCCGTCTCAGGACGAGGATACCAAGGACCAGACCTGATGAACGGGACGCCTCGGAGAGCGTAAGCTCTCCGAGGCGTCTTACCTCTTTTGTATCAAGGGGGCAGGACCGTGAAATTTGTAGAGGACCGGCGACCCACATTGGCATCCTGGCCAAAGCGTATCTATCAGTGGTCGGAGCTGCCCCAGCTTTTCCGCCCGGCTTTGGAGGAATGGCGGGGAGAAGGGCTGCCTCCCGGCAACGTGACCTATATTCCCCAAGTACGGCAGGGAGTAGGGGAGGAGGAGCACGCCGTGTCCTGGTGGCGTGGCCAGGTCCTCCTACAGACCCTGTGGCGGGGAGGGGTAACCCGGCTGCTCATCCCCCAGGGGGCGGCTGCCATCCGCTATGAGGTCCAGCTGTTGAAATGTATCCTGACCATCTACTTAAAGAATGGCGATCAAGCCTCTTTCTCCTACAACAAGGTGAAGGAGGACCAACTGCGGCCGGTGCTGTCCCTGCTGCTGGGGCGGCCCTCCGGTCTGGCCTTTCCCACCGAGCACCCAGAGCCTGAGCGGCTGGGCTGGCTGCTGGAGGAGAGCTATGGGATGTACCACACCGCCTTGCTGTGCTACCGGCTGGGGGAGCGGCTGGAGGACTGCCTGTACCTTCGGGGAAAGACGGGCGGCCTGCTCTGGCTGATCCAGAGGACCCCGGACCCGGAGTATTTTCTGGGAGTCATGAACCGGGGCCTGGCTGCTATTAGCCACGACAGCTATTCCACCTGTGTCCTGTATGCCCCCTGGGAGAGCATGGACGGCGCGGAGCTGGTGCCGGAGAGGCGGGGATACTCCCTCCAGGTGCAAGCTGCGGGAGGGAAAATGACTATCCCGGTCCAAGGGGGACAGATAGAGAAGGTCCGAAATTTTTTGGACCACTTATCTCGGGAAAATGACCAGATATCCCAATTTCATTGACCGCATAGCCCACCTTCTGCTATCATTTTCGAAAAAGGGGGAGGGAACCTTATGGAAGGATTGGGACAGAAACGGCTGGGTGTAGGCCTGACCCTCTTGCTTCTGGTGGGGCCCCTGATTGTGTTTGTCCTCCTTTCTCTTGGTTTTCCACCAGTCATCGGCAATCTGAAGGCCGCCCGCGCGATGAAGGAATATGCGGCCCAGGTCCATCCGGAGTGGAGGGCGCAGGGCCACTGGGCGGGCTATGATTTGGTGGGCGGCGGCTACTATCTCTCCTTCTCCGACGGCGGCGAGAAGCGGAGTCTGGGATATGGCGGGCTGGTCGTAGAGGATAAGGAACGGGAAGAGGCCCTGCGGAAGAAACTGTACATCGACAGTGTCATCCGCCGGACAGGGCTCTGGGTCCCGGACCAGAACATTACCATGTGGTCAGCCAGATGGAGCCCCCAGATGCCGGACGAGGCCGTCATATCCGTCGATGTGCAGTTCTATGGCGGCGCGGATGAGCCCATCCCCGATGAGGCAGTCATGCGGGAAAGAATGGCCGACCAGGCCATGTTGGCATATGAGGTCCTGGCTGCCCATTGTCCCATACACAGATTCTCTGTCCGATACCACCACAGGGGAACGGAGGGGAAACAGGGTGGAATGCTTTGGAACAGGATTACAGTGGATCTGCCCCAGGGAGAGACCATGACCAGATACCACATCCTGACAGGCGAGCTGGTGACAACCTGAGGGTGGAGGGATTAGGGTGGCGCCTTGTGCCCCTCTAAACCACCCGTTGTATCTCACCATCCATGATTGTCGCGGTTCCGATGAAAGCAGTATTCCTCTTCAAAGGGGAAAGACAGTAAAAGAGCGGCCGTACAGCCGCTCTTTTACTGTCGTATTTTTCTGGGCTCCCTGTACGCCAAAGGGGACAAAGAGGCAAAACACTGGGGAAAAACCGGGCTCTAGTCAAAGAACCTCTGTTCCAGCCAGACCAGCAGGTCCTCCATGACCTCCTGGCGGTTGAGCTCATTGAACATCTCATGGCGGCCTCCAGCGTACAGCTTGACAGTTACATCCCGGCACCCGGCGGAGCGGAACATCGCCTCCACCTTCCGTACCCCCTTGCCCATGGAGCCCACGGGGTCCTGGTCACCGGACAGAAAATAGATGGGGGTGTCCACGTCCATTTTGGATAGATTTTTTTTGCTGGCGATGAACTGCAGTCCTTCCATCATATCCCGGAACATGGATACCGTGGGCTGGAAGGCGCACAGGGGGTCATTTAAGTTGGCGTCTACCATGTCACGGTCCCTGCTGAGCCAGTCGGCACGGGTCCGGGCGGGCTGAAATTTCTTGTTGTAGGCGCCTAGGGACAGCTCATAGATCAGTGGGCTGACATAGTCCGAGCCCTTGAGGGCAGCCAGCCCCCCGGCGAGAAGCCGACCGAAGGCCACCAAGGGTGCCTTTTCCTGGCCGGTGCCGGAGAGAACCGCTCCATCCACCGTTCCCGGCCAGCGAATCAGATAGGTCCGAGTGAGGAAGGAGCCCATGGAGTGGCCCAGCAGCACATGGGGCAGACCGGGGAACTTTTTTCCCTCTATCTCCCGTAGGCGGCGCACATCTTGGGTGACCAGGTCCCATCCTCCGCGGGGGGCGAAGTAACCGTATCGACCGTCGTTCACTGTGAGGCCGTGGCCCAGGTGGTCCTCGCCGCACACAACAAAGCCGTGGGCGGTGAGGAATTGGGCCAGATGCTGGTACCGCCCGATATGTTCTGCCACCCCATGGACAATCTGAATTACAGCGATAGGGCTGCTTTGGGGGAACCACTCATGGGCGTGTATAGTATGGACGCCGTCAGAGGAAGGATAGGAGAACTCCTTGGTCTGGGTCATAGGACCGCGCTCCTTTCATCGGTATGTGGAGGATGGCGGGGGCGCGTGCAGTCTGGCCCTGCCGCCCACCTTCCTGTCCAGTTTACCCCAAAGCTGAGAAAACAGTCAACCCATCTGTTCCAGCAGTGAGCGAATGGTGGCGGCATGGAGGACCCCGTCTTGGGCAAGTTCCTGGTATAATTCCTTGAGACAGGCATCCGAGGTGGTTTCAGCGGCCTGCTGATTGGCCCGCTCCCATCGCTGCTCCCAGACGAACTGATCCCGTAGGGCCAGGGGGAGAGAGGCGTTAATGACCACAGAGGGGGTCGGTGGGCGGTAACGCTGACCGGTGATGAGAAAGTAGGCGGCAGAGAGCTGGCGCAGGGCCCGGCGGTGGTCGGCAGCCAGACAGCTCAGTGACCTGGAGCAGCTTCCGCCCCTGCGGACCAGGGCCTGGGCGATGAAGACCCCTTCTTTGGCCAGGTCCATGAGAGAGGTGAGCGTCTGTTCCTCCCCCTGGGACTGGCTGCCGAGGCAGAAGGGGGGTTCCTCCTCCGCTTTGCTGCGGGACGGGGGAGGGGGTGTAGGAGAAGCGGCGGGCTGTACCGGGGGCTCGGCTGGGACCGGCGCGGCCTCGCACTGGTCTTGGGGGGCGGTTTCGGCGGGGGCGATCTCATCTACTTCCGCCCGCCCTATGGCGATGGGGCTCTGCGCTTGATCGGGCATCACACGGCGCCATACCCGGTCAAACGCCTCCTGGTCCACGCCCTGGGGAGTCAGGGCGGCAGGGTTCGAGTTTTTTTCCATGGCGATTCCTCCTTGGGTATGAGTTCTTACCAATCTATGCGTTTGGGGGAAAATCGGTGAAATTTTTCCCGTCAGCCTTGCCCCACAGATGTTTTTGTGATACACTGTCCCCTGACAACGAGCAAAGGAGCGGTTCCATGACTGACCAGGAGAGGACCGATTTTATATTCCGCACAGTCAATACGCCGCACCAGTTTTCCTATGAGAACGGCATCACCGTGACCCATGTGGAGCCCGGTTATGCCAAGGGGGAGCTGGTGGTGGGACCTAACAGCATCAATCCCCATAAGAATGTCCACGGAGGGGCAATGGCCACCCTGGCCGATACGGTGGGGGGATGCTGCGCCTGTTCCAGGGGCGGCGTCTGCGTCACCGCGGGAAGCACTATGGAATTTTTGCGCCCCGCCTCTGGAAAGAAGATATTCTGTGTAGCCACGCCCAAGAAGATGGGCCGCACCCTGTCTGTGATCCAGGTGGTGCTCACCAACGACCAGGATGTAGTGGTGGCCACCGGCACTTTCACCTTTTTTATGATGGATTGATAGAAAATTGAAAAAGAAGGAGCTTTTTTTCGAAAGAGGCTTGACAATAGTGAAGGGCCGTGGTAGGATACTTGCAATTCCAAATGAATAGTGGATAGAGGCGCGGTACTCATGCGTACTGTGGGACAGGGCCAGGCAGCCGTCCCCAGGAGAGGGTGTACCGCCGAAGGCTGGCTTCTCTGCCTGGAGAGGCGAACCTGGGCCGCAGGAGAATATCCTGCGGACTGTCACGAACAAGTGGAGCGCTATCCGAAGGTCCCTGGGGTCCGCCTGGGGACGTCCGGCTTTGCCATGGGCGCTTGACGTGCCTGTGGCTTTTTTGTTTGCGCGGGGGGCTGCGGCCCCGGAGAGAGAATCATGTGGAGGGAAAAGAAATGAGAACGAGAAGATCCTGGCCTGTGCGCCTGATCATCATGGTGATGATGGTGCTGGCCCTGGCCACCACCAGCTTTGCCGTGCTGGCGGACGACCCCACCGAGATATCGGGCACCAAGATGATCGAGTGTCCCGACTGCGGCCTTACGGGCGGGTGTTCCGTATGCCTGGGCACTGACGCTGAATGTGAGGCCTGCGGCGGCACCTTTGTGTGTCCCACCTGTGGGGGTGAGGGGTATATCCAGTCCCCCAGCAGCTCCTACAACACCGCCCTGTCCCTGCTGCCCCCGGTCATCGCCATCGCCCTGGCCCTGATTACCAAGGAGGTGTACTCCTCCCTGTTCATTGGAATCCTGGTGGGCGGCCTGCTGTACTCCAATTTCTCCTTTGAGGGGACGCTGAATCACGTGTTCAGCGGCGGTATCGTGGCCTCCCTGTCAGACAGCTACAATGTGGGCATTCTCATCTTCCTGGTCATTCTGGGCACTATGGTGTGTCTCATGAATAAGGCAGGCGGTTCGGCCGCCTTCGGCCGGTGGGCCAAGAAGAACATCAAGTCCCGGGTCGGTGCCCAACTGGCATCCATCCTGTTGGGCTGCCTGATCTTCATTGACGACTACTTCAACTGCTTAACCGTGGGCAGCGTCATGCGGCCCATCACCGACAAGCACAACGTGTCCCGGGCCAAGCTGGCCTATATCATCGATGCCACCGCCGCGCCGGTATGTATCATCGCGCCCATCTCCTCCTGGGCAGCCGCCGTGTCCGGCTTCGCCGAGGACGGTCAGGGCCTCAATCTGTTTATTCGGGCCATCCCCTATAACTTCTATGCCCTGCTCACCATTGTGATGATGCTGGGCCTGGTGCTGATGAAGGTAGACTTCGGCCCCATGGCCAAATTCGAGAAGAACGCCGTAGAGAACGGCGACCTGTTCTCCGGCTCCAACCCCTATGCCATGATGGATGAGGAGATCGACGACACCAAGGGTACTGTGATGGACCTGGTGCTGCCCATCGTGGTGCTGGTGGTCTGCTGCGTCATCGGCATGATCTACTCCGGCGGATTCTTCTCCGGGGAGAATTTTGTGGACGCCTTCTCCAACTCTGATGCCTCTATCGGCCTGATGCTGGGCTCCGCCTTTGGCCTGCTGTTCGCCCTGATCTACTACTTCGTCCGCCGCTCCATGACCTTCAAGGAGATGATGGGCTGTATCCCTGAAGGCTTCAAGGCCATGGTGCCTGCCATCCTCATCCTCACCTTTGCCTGGACCCTGAAGAGCATGACCGATTCACTGGGTGCCAAGTACTTTGTCCGTGACTTCGTCCGCAGCGCCCAGGGCCTGCAGATGCTGCTGCCCGTCATCGTATTCGTGGTGGGCTGTCTGCTGGCCTTTGCCACCGGCACCAGCTGGGGTACCTTTGGCATCCTGATCCCCATTGTCCAGAACGTATTTTCCATGGACAACCCTCTGGCCATCATCTGCATCTCCGCCTGTATGGCCGGCGCGGTGTGCGGAGACCACTGCTCCCCCATCTCCGACACCACCATCATGGCCTCCGCCGGTGCCCAGTGTGACCATGTCAACCATGTGTCCACCCAGTTGCCTTATGCAATCTCCTGCGCGGTTATTGCCGGCATTTCCTATGTGGTAGCCGGTGCGTTAGCTTACTTCGGCCTACCCGGTATCATCGCTCTGCCGGTTGGCATCGTCCTAATGCTGGGCTTCCTGTTTTTCGTAAAGAATGCTCGGAGGAGCGCCTGAGGTAAAACGGCGGGATATCCAGACCGAAAGCAGAAATAAAATAAACAAAGACGGAGCAGAAGCGTCGCTTCTGCTCCGTCTTTATTTAGATGCGGCAGGAGAAGAAAGATTCTCAATGATTTCAAATCCTGCTGGGGACGTTGTGCGTTCCCGATTTTGCCTTTCCCGATTCCTGTCCGGCCTTCACATCTGGGGAGCTAGACCTTTTCACACTCCAGCTTTTCCTGCAGTGCCTTGATGGCGAGGTCCAGAGCAGGGATAGACTTGGCGGTGGCATACTGCTTCATGTGCTCCAATTCCCGGATGGCTTCCTTAGTGGTCATAGCGGTCACACTCCCTCAATCATTTTTTACTATTATAGCATGGGAGGGAGAAAATGTAAATCACCGGCGCTTTCGCCAGCCGCCGCCAAGGAGGACGAGGCCGGCGGCCAGGGCAAAGAGGAGCCAGAACAGAAAACTTCCACTGGGGATGGTGCCCGTAAAGGTGAGTGCCACCAGGGTGACAGCTACGGCGCGGCCAGCCCAGATCAGGGGCATAATTTTTGGCATAGAGGTTCCTCCTTATCTCCGATGGGCCAGAGCGAAAGCTCCGGCCAGAGCCAGCAGCGCCAGGACCAGCACCCGCTCCACGGCGGTAGCGATCCAGGCGAAATGCAGGACAGACAGCGTGATGGATACCAGGCAGCCCGTCCATACCATCAGGACCCCGGTTTTCATATCAAAACTCCTTCTGTTCCATGATACGGCAGGAGATGAGGTAGGATAGCCCAAGTCCCAGGAGTGGGATCAGAGGGAGTAGGGAGCCCACGGCCAGAACAGTGCTCTCCGGCATCCGGTCCAGAGAGGAGAGGTTGATGCCCTCGAAGAGCCCCAACTTGTAGGCACCGAAGAACAGGAGCAGGGGGGCGAAAATGACGATATACATATAGGGGCGGGCCCGTTCCACCCCCAATTTATAGCACAGGGGGAGGAGAATATCAGCGATGATGAGTCCCAGCCCCAGAGATACCATCAGGCTCAACAGGTTTTCGGCCATGGCGCTCTGCCCTTTCCCAATGGACAGGACCACGCAGGCCACCAGGGAGTAGAGGGTTGCGGCGGCGGCCATCACCAGGGTGAACAGGTAGCGCGCGCCCACCAGACTCCTCCGGCCAGTGGGGAAAGTGAGGGCGTATCGGTCCCATTTGGCCAGTTCGTCGAAGGAGAAGGCGGACAGGGGCAGCATCATGATAATGATTTGAGTGACGGCGGTGATGGTGGAGATGGGAAAGAGTCCAATCACGGCCAGCAGCAGGTAAAAGGCTAGAAACAGCACATAAGTCTTAAGGGTCTTTCGCATCACGAGCATATCTTTTAGAACCAGTCCGGTCATTGTGCTTCCCCCTTTGCGATGAATAGCATGATGTCTTCCAGCGTGGTCCGCTCCACCAGCAGTTCTGGATACCGGCGGCGGAAGGCGGCCCGGTCGGCCACCAGGCCCTCGCAGCCGTAGGAGCTGCGGCGTACCCGGATCAAATCGTCTGGGGCCACAGAGTTCAGCTGTGCGACGGTGCAGGCCAGACGACCGTAATTGTCCAGAATACGATCCTTGGCGTCGGACAGGACCACCTGCCCCTGGTGGATATAGGTGATGTAATCAGCTGCCTTCTCCAGGTCGCTGGTGATGTGGCTGGAGATGAGGATGGCATGGTCATCGTCCTGGATAAATCCGAGAAACTCGTCCAGAATTTCATCCCGGACAATGGGATCCAGACCGGAGGTGGCCTCATCCAAGATCAGCAGCTTGGGGCGGTGGGACAGGGCGGCAGCCAGGGACAGCTTCATCTTCATCCCGCGGGAGAATTCCTTGACGAATTTGCGCTCCGGCAGCTGGAATTTGGACAGATAACGCTGGTAGAGGGCGCTGTCCCAACCTTGATATATCCGGGAGAGGATCAAATCGATGTCCCGGGGGCGGAGGGAGTCGTGGAAAAAGCATTCGTCCAGCACCACGCCGATCTCCAGCTTGGCGGCCCGCTCCTCCCTCTGGTTGTCGTGGCCCAGGAGGGTGATTGTCCCCTCGTCCCGGCGGATCAGGTTCAAAATACATTTGATGGTAGTGGTCTTGCCTGCCCCATTCTCGCCAATGAGGCCCATGATGGCCCCTCCGGGAACGGTCAGGTTGATATCCCGCAGAGAAAAATCGCCATAGGACTTGCGGAGCCCTTGCACTTCAATACTATTTGTCATAATTCGTCACCTTTATACAGAATATTCAATAGCTCATGGAGCTCATCGAGAGAGAAGGCTCCCTTCCGGGCCTCCTCCACCGCCTGGGTAAGCTTCTCCTCCACCCGGCGGAGCTGGGCCTCCCGCAGCAGCTCCCGGTTTTGGGGCGCCACGAAGCAGCCCTTGCCTGGGACGTTCTCCAAAAAGCCATCTCGTTCCAGCTCCTCGTAGGCCCGCTTGGTGGTGATGACGGAGATACGGAGCTCCTTAGCCAGCAGGCGCATAGAGGGCAGGGCATCCCCCGCCGACAGGGTTCCGGCCATGATTTGCTCCTTCACCTGGTCGGTGATCTGCTCGTAAATGGGTTTGACGCTGGAATTACTTAGAATGATGTCCATCTCATGCCCCTTCTAACAGTGGAGAGAGGGGAGAGCTGCCGGCCGGTACCAGGTCCAGCGCCCGCCCTCTGACGCACTGTTATTTTGTGTTTTCTGTATATATACTACATATACAATATAACAATAGAAAGCTGTTGTCAATAGGGCGGGTAAAAAATTTTTTGGCAGTGGTATGGCGGAAGGCGGAGCATGGGAGACATCCGGCCTCCGCCATTAAGCATTTTGGCCAGTTTTCTGGAAAAAAAGCGGGAAATGCTATGGTTTTGCCTAATTTACAAGGAGAGAGGCCGGTGCTATAATTGCCAGCGCCTAGAGAAGACTTAGAAAAAGTGTGTGGAGAGGCGAAGAACGTGAAACTGGAAAATGATCTGGGCCGCGATCCCATCCGAAAGCTGGTCCTGAATATTGCGATTCCCAGTATGCTGGCCCAATTTGTCAGTGTGCTGTACAGCATTGTGGACCGCATCTACATCGGGAATATCCCGGAGATCGGCAACCTGGCCCTGGCGGGGGCCGGCGTCTGTGGTCCCGTGGTCACCATGATCGGCTCCGTGGCCTTTTTGGTAGGGGTCGGCGGTTCCCCCCTGATGTCCATTCGAATGGGCGAGGGTAACCTGGCCCAGGCCAGAAAGATACTGGCAAACTGCTTTCTCCTGCTTAACGTGCTGGCGGTGCTCCTGATGGCCGGTGCCCTGTTGACCAGGCGGCCTCTGCTCCTGCTTTTCGGAGCCAGTGAGACCACCCTGCCCTATGCTCTGGACTATTACACCTACTACCTGTTCGGCACGGTATTCGCCTTGCTGGCCAACGGAATGAACCAGTTTGTCATCTGCCAGGGCTTTGCCAAGAAGGGGATGCAGTCGGTGATGCTTGGGGCGGTGCTCAACATCGCCCTGGACCCAGTGTTCATCTTTGGGCTGAACATGGGGGTACGTGGAGCGGCCATCGCCACTGTAATCAGCCAACTGGGCAGCTGCCTGTTTGTCCTCCATTTTCTCTTTGGCCCTGTACCCCAGGTGCGCATCACCTTCGGGGGATACAGCCGGAAGATCATCTCCAGGGTCCTGCTCACTGGGCTGGCTCCCTTCCTCATCATTGCGCTGGACAATGTGATGATTATCGCGCTGAACGCTGTTCTCCAGAACTACGGCGGACCGGAGCAGGGAGATATGCTGGTAGCCGCCGCTACCATCGCCCAGTCCTTCATGCTCATTATCACCATGCCCATGGCGGGGATCACCGGCTCTACCGGCTCCATTCTGGGCTATAACTTTGGGGCTGGCCGCCCCGACCGCATTCTGGAGGCCCAGAAGTACATCCTGGCCCTCTGTCTGGCCTTTACCACCGTGCTGTTCCTGGTGGGCCAGTTCCTGTGCGCCCCCTTTACCCACATTTTCACTCCCGACCTCCAGGTGTCCGCTCTGGCGGTCCAGGCCATCAAGATATGCACCATTGGCCTCATCCCACTGGCCTTCCAGTACACCTTGATCGACGGGTTCACCGGCATGGGGATGATGCAGTGGTCTCTGCCCCTGTCTCTGCTCCGCAAGGGCGTGTACTTCACCGCCCTGTTCCTGCTGCCGGCAGTCTTCGGCGCTACCGCCGCTTTCTTCGCGGAGACGGTGTCCGACCTGTTTCCGCCCCTGGTCACCATGGTGGTCTACTGGAAGCGGCGGAACTGGATTATCCAGGAGGCGGCTAGCCACCGCCGTCTGGAGAGTGACGCCCAGACCGCAGTGCAGCAGCCAGCGGCATTGGGTCAGGCTCAGGCCATATAAAAAGAAGCTCTCTGTCAAACCTATCTGACAGAGAGCTTTTTTATGGATATCGTTATGGCCTCCGGCTCATGGCAAAGCCTAGGCAGGCCCCGCACAGCCCGCCCACCACATGGGTGAGCTGGGATACGTTGTCCCGGAGGGTGATGGCGTCAACCACCTCGCCTCCCAAATAGAGGACGGCCACCAGAATAAGGGTCAGAGGGATAGCCCCCGCCCGCATACCGGACAGGGAGGAGAGCAGGATCAGCATGAATACGATGCCGCTGGCCCCAAGCAGAGCTGTCTTAGGAAAACACAAAAACTGGACCAGCCCGGAGATAAGGGCCGTGACCAGGATGCACAGGAGCAGGCGGCGGGAGCCGTACTTTTCCTCCAGGGGAGGGCCCACCACCAGCAGGAGCATCATGTTGCTCAAGTAGTGGGCATAGCCGGAATGGCCCAGCACATGGCCCACCAGACGCACATAGGTCAGGGGGTCAGACAGGGGAGAACGATAGACACAGAACAGATGCAGGGTGGTCCAGCCACCGGTGGCCCACCCCAGGGCCAGAGCGCCGAGGGAGAGGAGAGCAAAGGTGAGGACCACCGGGGAGTTGTACTGGATATGGGGCCGCATCAGTGGTTCAGCACCCGGACACGGATCATATTGGGGATGGCCCGCAGCTCATCCGCCACTTCGTCAGTCAGCCGGGTGTTCACATCTACGATGGTGTAGGCATAGTCCTTTCTGGACTTATTCGTCATGTTTTCCACGTTGATGCGGTCGTCAGAAAGGGTGGACATGATCTGGGTCAGCATGGCGGGCACGTTCTTATGGATCAGGCACAGCCGGGCGATGCCGCTCCACTCCTGTGACACGTTGGGCAGGTTCACCGAGTTGGTGATGTTGCCGTTAACCAGATAATCCTGGAGTTGGCGGGCGGCCATGACAGCGCAGTTCTCCTCGCTCTCTGGGGTGGAAGCCCCCAGGTGGGGCAGGGCGATGACGTTCTTTACCGTGGTAATCCGCTCGTCCGGGAAGTCTGTGACATATTTGGCGACCCGGCCGGATTCCAGGGCGGCGATCATATCCTCGTCATTGACCAGGCCGCCGCGGGCCAGATTGAGGACGCGCACCTGGCCCTTCATTTTGGAAATGGCCTCGGCGTTGATAAAGTCCTTGGTGTTGTTGTTATAGGGGACGTGAATGGTGATGTAGTCAGACACCCGGTACAACTCATTCACGTCCTTGACCACATGGACATGGCGGTCCAGCCGGAGGGCCGCGTCCACAGATAGGAAGGGGTCATAGCCGTATACATCCATCCCCAGGTCCAGGGCGATGTTGCACACCAGGGCGCCGATGGCGCCCAAGCCGATAACGCCCAGGGTCTTGCGGTAGAGCTCTGGCCCCACAAAGGCGGATTTGCCCTTCTCCACAGCGGCGGCCACATCCACCTTAGGGGTGTGGGCCTGCTCCTGGACCCAGTCCGCCCCTCCCAGAATATCCCGGGAGGCGATGAGCATGGCGGCGATGACCAGCTCTTTCACCGCGTTGGCGTTTGCGCCGGGGGTGTTGAACACCACGATGCCGTTCTCGGAGCAGCGGTCGATGGGGATGTTATTGGTCCCGGCGCCCGCCCGGGCGATGGCCCGGAGGGCGGGGGGGAAGGAATAGTCCTGCATGGGGGCGGAGCGGACCAGGATGCCATCCTCGTTCTCCACTTCCGTTCCAATCTGGAAGCGGCTTTTGTCCAGCTGGTCCAGCCCGGCGGAAGAGATTTTGTTCAAAGTCTTAATACGGTACATACGATCACCTTATTTTATGTTATAGGAGCGGCCATGTCGGCCGCGTCGGTCCTTCCGGTCAAACGCCTGGATAAAATCGCACAGCTTTTCAACGCCCTCCACAGGCTTGGCGTTGTGGTTGGCGCAAAGTTCGCTTCGCTCGGGACGCTCTGGCAGGTATTCCTCGCTGCGATTCCTTGCGCCTCCTCTCCCCATGGGACCCACTGCGCGGGGCTCCTATGGGGGCCCCGTCAGTTCGCTTTATCGAAGGCCTTGATAAAGTCGCAGAGCTTTTCCACGCCTTCGACGGGCATAGCGTTATAGATAGAAGCCCGCATCCCGCCGGTCTTCCGGTGGCCCTTCAGATTGACAAAGCCGGCCTGGGCCGCCTGGGAAACGAACTTGGCGTCCAGTTCCTCGCTGCCGGTGCGGAAGGTGACGTTCATGCCGGAGCGGGAGCCCTTTTCCCCGTGACACCGGAACAGCTTGGAGTTGTCCAGCGTGTCATAGAGCATATTGGCCCGCTGCCACTTCAGCTTCTCCATACCGGCCAGTCCGCCGTTCTCCTCCACCCAGTCCAGAGTGAGGCCCAGCATATAGATGCACCAGCAGGGGGGGGTATTGTACATGGAATCCTTGTCGATCATGGTCTTGTAGTTCATGATAAGGGGGGTATAGGGCAACTCATGCCCGGCTAACTCCTCCTTGATGATGACCACAGTGAGGCCGGCAGGGGCCATGTTTTTCTGTGCCCCAGCATAGATAAGGCCGAATTTGGATACATCCACCGGCATGGACAGGATGTCGGAGGACATATCACACACCAGGGGCACGCTGCCGGTGTCAGGGACATATTGCCACTCGGTGCCATAAATGGTGTTGTTGGCGCAGTAGTAAAAATAGCTGGCCTCTGGGTCCAGCTTCAACTGGCTCTGGGCGGGGATGTAGCTGTGGTCCCGGTCCTCGCTGGAGGCGGCCAGATGGATCTGGCCGTACTTCTGGGCTTCCTTGTAAGCCAGGTTGGAGAAGTTGCCGGTGACGGCGTAGTCGGCCTTTCCCGTCTTTCCAATGAGGTTCAAGGGGATCATGGAGAACTGGCCGGAGGCGCCTGTCTGGAGAAACAGGATCTTATATCCCTGGGGGACGTTCATGATCCGGCGCAGTTTCTCCTGGGTCTCCTCAAAGATCTGGATGAAAACTTTTGACCGGTGACTCATCTCCATCACAGACATACCGGACCCCCGGTAGTTGGTGATTTCTGACCCGGCGCGCTCCAGTGCGGACAGTGGAAGCATAGACGGGCCGGCGGAGAAGTTGTAAACACGCTGGTCGCTCATTTGAAGAGCCCCTTTCCTATAAAAAATTGCCCCGCTCCGCAGAAGGGACCGGGGCAACTTTTAATTATAGACAACTGAAAAGGGAGTGTCAATGGCTGAACAGGGAAAAGGGGCCAGGAAACGATCTCTTTTCTTAGATTTGCCGAATGGAGAAGTCATATCGGACATACTGCTCCTGGCCCGGCAGGGAAACCAGCTGGCCCTTGTGGCTGTCATACCCCTTCAATTCTAGCTCCAGGGTGAGCTGCCAGCCGTCCACAGTCCAGCTCTGGGTGCCGGGACGGGGTTCCTTCAGGGCGGACAGCACCGGTTTCAGGGAGGGGTGGGCCAGCAGTTCGCCGTGACCCAGCAGGGCGTTCACCGTGTGCCATACCTGAGTGGTGGAAAGGGAACGGACGCCGCCCTGCTCCCGGTTCTCCATGGAGAAGGACAGACCGGTGACCGCCCCCTGCCGGCTTTGGATGTCCATATCCAGAGGGCCGGAGCCAAACAGAAAGATGGGGAAGCTGTTTGGGTCCGTCTGGAGCCAGGAGCCGTCTGGCTGGAGCATATAGCCGGGCTCCTCGGGGGCGGAGGCAAAGGTGGCTAGATGGTTGTAGTTGGCGGCAAATTCCTCCGGGGTCAGGGCGCCATGGTGCCGGGGGATAGCGGCAAACAGAGCGGCGCCCATAAGGAGGGCCACACAGAGCGCGTAGATGCCCGGATAGGCTGCCGCGCGGCGTCCGGAGCGGGGCTGATCCCAGAAGCCCTGAGTGCCGTCGGTACCGTCGGACCAGGCCTCGTCCTCCAGGGCCCAGGGCTGCTCCCGCCCCTTTTTGCAGCGGACGTAGCCCAGGATCAGAGTCACAAGAGGGATGAGGGCGAGAATGGAAAGCGTGATGGTCAGACCCAGCCCCATAATGATTACCGACAAGGTCCGCCGAAAGCCCTCCTGGAGGGAGAGATAGCTGCCGTCTGACCGGGTGAGCTTCAGCCGGAAAAGGGCCTTGCCTGGGGTGGTCCCCCAGCGGTGGAGGAACAGGGGCTCCAGCGCCGCCATAAGGGTCAGGGTGGCCGCCGTATCCAGCAGATCCCCCAAAGGGCCCCGCCAGAGGATGTTGATCCGAAAGACCAGAGCAAGCAGTACGCTCCACAGAGTGCCATACAGCAGCAGGTCCAGGGAACGTGCGAAATACCGCCGCCAGGGGATGCGGAAGCGGATGTCGGCCACCTCATCCGCTGGGGTGGAAGGGGCCCAGGAGAGATAGCGGGCCGGGTCCATGGAGGACCAGTCCGCCCGGTCCTCCCGCAGCTTCTGGCATAGGGCCTTGGCCTGCTCCAGCTCGGCGTATCTGCCCTCCAGCTGGGCCAGCCTCTGCTCCAGGAGCTGATCCAGGGATCGTTCTCCCGCTTGGAGGGACCGGATGTCCTCCAGGGAGCAGTCCAGCTTCCGCAGCAGCTTGATTTTCAGCAGAGTCTGACAGTCCTCCTGGGAGTAGTCCCGATAACCGTTTTCCCCACGGCTTGGGGCGATCAGGCCCTGGGACTCATAGAACCGGATATTGGCCCGAGGCAGCCCGGTGCGGTCTTCTATTTCTTTGATGGTCATAGCTGTCTCCTTCCTGAAAATGAATGGCTTAGATGGGACCAGTGTAAAGTATGAAGTCCCTTTACAGTCAAGAGAAAAAGAAGAATATAATCAATTATATAAATATTTTCTGAAAACGACAAGAACTGCCGCCCAGAAAAGCCGGGCGGCAGTGTGAAAGGCGGCTATATAAAGCCTGGTCAAGCCATCTATTTTAGCACCCACTGGAGCATCAGCAGCAGGCCGAAGCCAGGTACGCCCAGCAGCCCCAGCACCAGGGCATTGACCAGGTTGACCCCCAAAGTCACGCCCAATGCCTGACCAACCTGGGAAAACAGGGCCAGGGCGGCCAGTCCCACTGAGGAGCGCAGAATCAGACGGATCAGCTGGGCCACAGGGCGGCGGAGGATCAACAGGGCGGTGCAGACCAGCAGTCCGGCCAGCCCCCAGGCTGCGAATCCCGGCAATCCTGTCATGAAACCCCCTCCAGCTGCTTGACCCGGCGCAGCAGGTAGTTGTACCGCGCCTGGAGGGCATTGATCTCAAAAACATAGGACTCGATGAGGTCCCCGTCGCTGGCTGTATTAAACCCCCCATAGGCCTGATTGATGAGGGTGCGGGTATGGGCCAAGGAGGCCACCAGCTCCTGCCGCTCCAACTCCTGTGCGCTATCACACCGGCGGCGGGACAGAGAAAACGCCATATAGCCACGCTCCTTTCATTTCTTCCTGTGGACCATTGTATGGATAGTTTGGACAAATATTCCAGCCTTTAACCACACAGGGAAAAAAGAGCACGGACCCGGCCGGAAAACCGGCCAGGTCCGTTATGGGAAAGGTCAAAGCTCCAGGAGATCCTGACAGAAGCGATACAGAGCCACAGCCAGTTCCGCACGGGTGACGCCCTGTCCGGGATGGAGGGAACCATCCTCATAACCGGACAGCAGCTGATGGTCCACAGCCCAGCCCAGGGCCACCCGTGCCCAGGAGGAGGTAGAGGGACCGTCGGTAAACAGCGCCAAAGACTGCCCACCCTCCATCTGGAGCCCGGTCCTGCGGGCGTATTGGTACAGGATCAGAGCTAACTGCTCCCGGCTGAGTACCTGGTTCGGGCCAAACCGCTGGTCGCCTACACCGGACATGACTCCCTCCTGGGCGCACCAGCAGGCGGCGTCAAGGAACCAATCTCCGGAGGAAACGTCGGTGAAGGAAACTTCCCGCCCTTCTTCAGAGCCGCCCAAGCGCCACAGAATCTGGGCCAGTTGGGCCCGTGTGACCGTGCCCTGGGGGGAGAAGGAGTCCTCGCCGGTGCCGGAGAAAAAGCCCTGGGCCAGACCATATTCCACAGCCTCGTAGTACCAGGAGCCAACGGGCACATCGGAGGGGATGATCACCGACTGGAACAGCTGGAGGTAATAGTGGAGCGTCTGGGGCTCGCCCCCGCCGGCAGGAACATAGGAAAGGGAGAGCAGGTAGATCAGATGGTCCGGGTCCACATCCTCCTGACCTGCCGCCAGCCGGCCTTGGAGGACAGCCTGCCCCCGGCTGGCCAGCAGATCGGCGGGGAGGGCAAAGATCTGGCCCTCCTCCAGCCTGTGATCCACCCCGTCCCAGGCGGTCAGCCGGCCGTCAGCGGTGACTACGTCACAGATGGGATCATCCTGTCCATCTAACAGTTCATAGACACCATCACTGTTCGCGTCGGTCAGGTAGTCCACTGTCACCTGTACCCCGTCAGCATGGAGCTGGATATAAAAGGTGGTGTTCCCTGCGGTGCGATTAAGGGGGAAACTTCCGACTACCTGGTCGGAGGGAACAAACGTCCCGGTTTGATCTCTCTGGTAGAGCTGGATATGCAGGGGGCGCTGGGGAAAGTCCATCTCATCCCCGTCGATCAGGAAGGAGGCAAAGTCCGCTTCCGCGGCCTGAGCAGGCAGAGCCGGTCCAGCGAATAGAAGGAAGGCCAGAAACAGGCACAACCATCGGTTTTGTTTGATCATAGGAGACTCCTTTCATCCATGGAAAACACGTGAAAGAAATTATACCCAAAAGAGAATAGATTTACAAGGGCGGATGTTGTCGAAAGGCGAAATACGCAAATCGTCAACTGAAAAATTTTTTGGTTGACAGACTGCGGGGGGAGACGTATACTAAAAAATGAAAATGGTTTACAATCTGGGGGGATCAAAGTGAAAAAACTAGCTGAGGAGATCCGATCAGGCCGCCGCCTGAACCGGTCGGACGATCTGTCCCAACTCTTGACAGCGGACCTGGAAGAACTGCGGGCGGGAGCGGACACCATTCGGAGAGAGCTGTGCGGCGACCGCTTTGATTTTTGTACGATCATCAATGGCCGAAGCGGCCGGTGCGGGGAGGACTGCAAATTCTGCGCCCAATCCTGCCACCATAACACCCATGTGAAGGAGTACCCCTTCCTGCCGGAAGAGGATATTTTGGCCGAGGGAAAGCGAAACGAGGCTGCCGGCGTCCACTGGTACTCCATTGTGACGGCCGGCCGGGACCTCCACGGCCAGGAGCTGGAGCGCGGTCTGGCGGCCTACCGCCGGCTGCGGAAGGAGACGGGTCTGGCCCTGTGCGCCTCCCACGGTCTACAGACCCTGGAGGAGCTCAAGGCGCTGAAGGAGGCCGGTGTGACCCGCTTCCACGCCAATCTGGAGACCTCCCGTAGATATTTCCCCATGATATGCACCAGCCATACTTATCAGGATAAGATAGACAACATCCTCCGAGCCAAGGAGGCGGGACTTCAGGTGTGCTCCGGGGGGATCTTAGGAATGGGGGAGAGCTGGGAGGACCGCATCGATATGGCGTTGAGCCTGGCGGAGCTGGAGATAGACTCCATCCCGCTGAATCTGCTCACCCCCATCCCAGGTACTCCACTGGAGCAGGTCGAGCCGATCTCCCAGGAGGATGTGCTGCGGGCGGTGGCCCTGTTCCGGTACATAAATCCAACCGCCTGGATCCGCATGGCGGCCGGCCGGGGTCGATTTCCCGATGGGGGCGAGGCGCTGTTTCGCTCCGGGGCCAATGCCGCGATTACCGGGGATATGCTGACCACCACTGGCACCAGCGTGGCGGGAGATATGGAAATGGCTATCCGGCTTGGCTATCAATTAGAACGGTAGATAGGGAGAGAAAATATGGAAACCAAAACAAGGAATAAAGTTTATCCGCTGGCGATGACCGCGGTTATGGCTGCCGTCATCTGCGTCCTGGGCCCCCTTTCCATTCCCGTCGGGCCGGTGCCAATCTCCTTTACGAATTTTGCCATTTACATCACGCTGTATGTTCTGGGCTGGAAACGGGGTACCGTCAGCTATCTGGTCTATGTGCTCATCGGCATGGTGGGAATGCCTGTGTTCTCCGGGTACTCCGGCGGCCTGGCTAAACTGGCCGGCCCAACGGGCGGCTATATCGTCGGTTTCATCCCCATGGCGGTGATTGCCGGCCTTGTGATCGATAAATTTCGGAACCGGGGCGTACAGCTGGCCGGGATGATTGGAGCCACCGCCCTGTGCTATGCCTTTGGCACGGCCTGGTTCTGCTTCCAGGCGGAAAGCGATCTGCTGCCCGCCCTGACCATGTGCGTATTCCCCTTTATCCCCGGGGACCTGGTCAAGATGGTAGTGGCTATTGCGGTAGGACCGATGCTCCGGAACCGGCTGAAAAAAGCTGGGCTCCAGCCGGAGGGATAAAATAAAAATTGGCCAAGAGCCGCCGAAGCGGCTCTTGTTTTTTTTAGAAAAAAGGTTTAAACTCAAACGCTAGGTAGGTGTCAAAAAAACTTTTTCCACCGCGCAATAAAACGAGCGGCTTGTGCATTACTTGAATGACAGGAGAAATGGCCCATGCTGATGCTGCTTATGGCACAGACAACGAAAGGAACGGGCAAAGAGGACCGGGAGGCGCTGGACAGGCTGCTGATCGAGATAGCCGCCGGCAGCCGGGAGGCTCTGGCAGAGCTGTACCACCGTACCCGTACGGCGGTATATGGTATCACTTTGTCCTATGTGAAAAACGCCCATGACGCCCAGGATCTCACCCAGGACGCCTTTGTTCGGATCTGGGAGAAGGCGCCCCAATACCGCCCCCAGGGCTCGCCCATGGCGTGGATCCTGGCGGTGGCCCGGAACCTGGCGCTGATGGCTTTGCGGCAGAGAGAACGTCAGGCGGATCTGAGCGAGGAGGAGTGGGACGCCATTCCGGCCGAGGGTCCGGCCCTCTCCCCGGAGGAGCGGGAGCTGCTCCAGACGGCCCTGGCGGCGCTGGAGGAGCAGGAGCGGCGGATCGTGGTGCTCCACGCCGTCACTGGGCTGAAGCACCGGGAGATTGCGCAGCTGTTGGAGCTGCCTCTGGCCACGGTCCTGTCCAAATATCACAGAGCGCTGAAAAAGCTGAAAGTACGGCTGGAAGGAGATGACGCCCGATGACAGATAAGGAACTGGAACGCCGGCTGGAGCTGGCCCTGTCCGCTGCCGCCCCCGATGATCTGGAAGGGGTGCTCTCCCGCTGTGAGGCGCGGAAAGGAACCGTGATCCCTATGACGAAGAAACGTCCAAGCAGGACCATACGCAATCTGATGGCTGCCTGTCTGGCCCTGGCGCTGGTTGGCGGCGGAGGCGGCGCGTTTTATTATCAGGCAAACGCTGTGGCCTCTGTTGTTTCTCTGGATGTGAATCCAAGTATTGAGTTGAAGGTAAATAAAAGGGAGAAAGTCCTCTCCTGCACCCCCCTGAATGAGGAGGCCCGTACAGTCCTGTCCAGTATGGGGGGTGGGGCAGACCTGAAGGGGACAAAGCTGGACGTGGCGGTGAACGCCATCGTCGGTGCCCTGGTGAGCAACGGTTATCTGGACAGCATCTCCTCCGCCATCATGATCTCTGTGGAAGATAAGGACCAGGCACGGGCGGTCAAGCTCCAGCAGGAGCTGACAGGTGCCGTGGACGCAGTCCTCCAGGCCCAGGCATCCAATGCGTCTATCCTTAGCCAGACAGTGGACGCCAGTGTGGAGCTGGACCAGCAGGCGAAGGCAAATAACATCTCCACCGGAAAGGCCAGCTTGGTCAACCAGGTGATCGCGCTGAACAACGATCTAAAGTTTGAAGAGCTGGCCAAGCTCTCTGTGGAGGAGCTGAAGGACCTGGCCAAGATCGGCGCCCCCGCGATGCCGATTGGAAAAGAGGCGGCGTTCATCGCTGCGGAGGAATATGCGGGCACGATGGCGGTGAGCTCTGTGGTGGCCGATGTAGATCCTGAGTTGGACGACCGCGTACCCCACTATGAGGTGGAGCTTAAGACAGCCAGGGGAGAGTTTGAGTACCATATCGACGCTTGGACAGGAGAAGTTCTGAGCGGCCAGAAGGATATTCTGGCCAGCGGGCAGAGCGGCGATGCCGGGACGAAACCCAGCAGCGGCTCCAGTGATATTGGCCAGGAGAAGGCCAAGGAGGCGGCGCTGAAACATGCCGGCGTGTCTGAGAGCCAGGTCAGCGGTCTGCGGGTCCGGCAGGACTGGGATGATGGCCGGCTGGAATACGAAGTGGAGTTCTGGGTGGATACCACCGAGTACGACTATACTATCGCCGCCGCCGACGGCTCTGTACTGAAGCAGGAGCGGGAGACCCACCGGGCGCCGAATTACAGCGGTTCCGGCACTGGTGGCTCTGGCACCCAAGATGTGGGCGCGGAAGCGGCCAAGTCCGCCGCGCTGAAACACGCCGGTGTCAGCGAGTCCCAGGCCACCGATGTAAAGGTGAAGCAGGACTGGGACGATGGGCGGCTGGAATACGAGGTGGAGTTCTGGGTAGGCAGCACCGAATATGACTATACCATCGACGCTGTCGATGGCTCCGTGGTCGCCTATGATACGGAGAAGCACGCCAGTGCCTCCAGTACGGATATCGGCTCGGAAGCGGCTGAGTCTGCCGCCTTGGGGCACGCCGGCCTGTCCGAGAGCCAGGTCGCCGGCTTGCGGTCTGAGCGGGACTATGACGACGGCCGGCTGGAGTATGAGGTGGAATTTCGGTCCGGCGGCATGGAGTATGAGTACACCATCGACGGAGCCTCCGGAGCGATCCTGGAATACGAAAAGGACTGGGACGACTAAAAAAGAAAAGGCCCCGGCGCTCGTTGAGCGCCGGGGCCTTTTGGCGGTTTAGGGCCGGGATGGCATGGAGGCGGAGTCGTCTACCAGACGGTTGCCGCCCAAACCTACTCGGTGGTAGTAGACCAGAGTAACCACACTGCACATCAGCCAGCCAGCCGGATAACTCATGGCGATAGGAAGGACGGTGTTGGAGATGAAGTTCGCTGTGACGTACAGATAGATCTGACGGAACACCACAAAGGAAAAGAGCATGATGTACATAGGGACCTGACTCTTGCCCGCCCCCCGAAGGGCGCCGGCATAGATCTGATTGACACAGCACAGCACATAGCAGGGACCCAGGGCCCGCAGGAAGAGGGTGCCGTAAGAGACCACTTCCGGCTTATCGTTGAAAAAGGCCACCAGAGCGGGTGCGGCGCAGAACGTCACAACAGAGAGGGCTACGGTGATGCCCAAAGAGAGACAAAAGGCGGTCCGGGTGCCCTCCTTGGCCCGGTCCAGTTGGCCGGTGCCCAGATTCTGGCCCACAAAGGTGGTGGCGGCCAGGGCCAGGGACTGCATGGGCAGGAACATGATCTGATCGATCTTCGTATAAGCGGTCCAGCCGGACATGCAGTCAGCCTGGAAGAAGTTGATATAGGACTGAACGAATACGTTGGAAAAGGCGGTTATGGCCATCTGCAGGGCAGCGGGGATGCCGACGCGGGCAATCTGCTTCAAAATGAAGGGGGTAGCCCGCAGGGCCCGCCAGTCCAGCTTGACGCAGGAGCTGGTGCGGACCAGGAGCAGCAGAGTGAGCAGGGCGGAAACGCCCTGGGAGATAATGGTGGCGTAGGCCACGCCCTCTACTCCCATATGGAACACAATGACCAGCAGTAGGTCCAGGCCGATGTTGAGCACGGCCGCCGCCACCAGAAAATAGAATGGGCGCTTGGAATCACCCACCGCCCGGAGGATGCCCGCTCCCATATTGTAGAGCATCAGGCCCATCACCCCTGAGAAATAGATGGTGAGGTAGGCCGTGGCCTCTGGAAAGACATCCGCGGGCGTTTTCATCAGCCCCAGGAGGAAGGGGGTGAGCAGGATGCCGGCAGCCGTCATGATTACGCCCAGCACCAGAGTCATGACAAGGGAGGTGTGGACGGCCTGCTTGACCCGCTCCATCTGTTTGGCGCCGTAATATTGGGAGATGACCACGCCAGCCCCGCTGGCAAGGCCCATAAAAGAGCCGATGAGCATATTGACGATGGGGGTGACGGTACCCACAGCGGAGAAGGCCTCATTACTGACGAAGTTGCCCACTACCCATGTGTCTACGGTGTTGTAAAATTGCTGAAAGATGTTGCCCGCCAGAAGGGGGAGGGCGAACATGACTAAATGGTGGGCCACATTTCCCTGCGTCATGTCCACATCGCCCCTCCGCTTGGGACGGGTCCCGAGCCGATGCATTTTACTGTCACATCCTTCCAGACTGGTTTGGGGAATAGAAGGCCGCACAGAGGGAGGCTCTGTACGACCTTGTAAAAAGCAGTTGCGTTTTTTATTGTTATATTTTAGATTATAGCAATAGACATGGCAAAAGGCAAGATGGAATCGACCTTTTGCGCGAATAGATGGAAAAATAAGTATTTTTTATAGACGGGTAAAATGTTGTAACGAAAGGGCCTGACAAGGAACTAACGGTCAGAGAGAGGGAGGTGAAGGCCATGGCACACAGGGGGGAGGACCTGTACGAGCAGCACGCCCGGCAGGTGTTCCGATATCTGTTCTCCATCACCGGGGAGCAGGATACCGCGGAGGAACTGACCCAAGAGACCTTCTATCAGGCGCTGAAGAACCTGGATGCCTTTCGGGGGGACAGCACGCCCCAGGTCTGGCTGTGCGCCATCGCCAAGCGCCTGTGGTACAAGGAACTGGAGCGCCGGAAGAGGACGGCTCCGCTGGAGGAGGAGCGGCTGTCTACCCTGGCTGCCTCTGACGATCCAGTGGAGGAGACAGAGCGGAGGGAGGACCGTATGGCACTGTACCGGGCCATGCAGCGGCTGGACGGGGATACACGGGAGGTGATCCACCTTCGGCTGGCCGGCGATTTCTCCTTCCGTGAGATCGGGGACATTTTGGGAAAGAGCGAGGTGTGGGCCAGGGTGCGCTTTTACCGGGGTAAGGAGGAACTGGCCAAACTGATGGGAGGTGGATATGGTGGAAAACGGTCGCAATAATTTGGACTGCTGTGTGGTGCGGGACCTGCTGCCCGCCTATTTGGAGGGACTGACGGAGGAGGAAACTTCCGCTCAGGTGCGGGCGCACCTGGAGGGCTGTGAGAATTGCAGGGAGCTGGAGAAGGATATGCGGGCGCAGGTGCCGCTGGAGAAAGCACCAAAGGGGACGCTGAAGTTCCTGAAACGGGTGAAGCGGACCCGGCTGCTGGCCGCCGTGCTGTCAGTGGTGGTGGCCCTGTGGTGTATGTGGTGGCTCTATGACCAGGAGTTCCACTATCCCAATACCGAGGCCGGCCGGCTGGCCGCTGTGGAGGATTATGTATCCCGTCCATCAGACAGCCGGGATACAAAGGGAGTCCAGGAGGGAACGCCGATCCATGTGGGCGGCTGGCAGGAAATAGAAGGACAACTGGCAATTTTTTTCAAGGCGGACAACAGGAATAATGTAAATGGGATCGTACTGCTCAAGCGGGGGATATTTGGCAAATACCGCCCGGTCAGCGCCTCCTATTCTCCCTCCCCTTACACCGCCGGAGTATATTGCGATGATGTAGGCGGATTGGGGACGGACCGGACACAGTTTATGATCGCCGGGTATGGGTGCCGGGAGATATTGTCCGCCCAACTGGAATTCTGGGGCGGAAGCTGGGACGGGATCCAGCGGTGGACCACCACCCGGACCTATGACCTGGAGGAGCCTGACTTCCTGTGGCTTTATGACCAGGAAGAATTGATCCGGGACTTGGGCTGGGAATTCGGGGATGGTCAGGATCAGGTGTTTTGGCTGGATGTCCGGGAAATACGCCTTCTGGACAGGGAAGGAAATGACATTACCGGCCGGTACCGGGACGGATCGGTGACAGAAAGCTGGGGCGGCGGTATCGGTACAGCAGAGCAGTTTTTGCTCTATGTGTATATGGGGATCATAGCCCTGCTGGGGCTGACCATGGTCCGGTATTTCCTGCGGAAGGATTAAAGAAAACGGGGCCTCTGTCATAGACAGAGGCCCCGTCCCAGTTTGTCGAAAAAGTGGCTATGCCACTTTTTCGACAGTCCATTGTTGTCCCGTTTTCTGTCAGACCGCTCCGTCCTCATAGGGCAGGCCGGTGAGATACCGCCGGGCCAGATCGAAGGCGTGATGGGCGGTCTGGGTGCGCAGCCGGGCCCGGACCGGGCGGCTGCCCAGCTTCAAGGGACGCACATGGGTGCCGTCCGGGGTGGCGATGGCCACGAACATGGTGCCCACCTCGTTGTCCCAATCGTCCTTGTCCGGCCCGGCAACTCCGGTGGTGGCAAGAGCGATGTCGCACCCCAGGGCCTTCCGGGCCCCCTCTGCCATGGCCAGCGCCACCTCGGGGGACACGGCCCCAAACTGGTCCAACAGGTGCTGGGGCACATGGAGCATCCCTGCCTTCACCTGGTTGGTGTAGGACACGATGCCACCCAGAAAGACTTGGGAGGCTCCAGCCACATCGGTCAGCCGTTTGGCCATCAGCCCGCCGGTGCAGCTCTCGGCCACGCCGATGGTCATTCCCTTCTCCCGCAGCAGCCCCTCGACCACCTCCTCCAAAGAGGACACATCCACCCCGTAGACCTTAGAGCCGAAGAGGGCCTTCACCTGTTCCACCGTAGGCTTCAGCAGGGCCTGTGCCTCGGCGTCGGTGGGGGCCTTGGCGGTGACCCGGAGCTCGCACTCCCCCTCCTTGGCGTAGGGGGCCAGGGTGGGGTTGGACATCGCGTTCATCTGATCCCGGAGCTGGGCCTCCATCGCTGACTCACCGATGCCAAACAGCTTCAGCGTGTGGGAGGCGATGACGCCCTCGGACAGGGATTGGAGATAGGGCTTTGCCCGGTATTGAAACATGGGGCGGCACTCGCTGGGGGGGCCAGGGAGCATGATGACATGGACCCCTTCGGCCTGAAAGGCGCAGCCGGGGGCAGTCCCCCAGTCGTTGGCCAGGACGGTGCAGCCCTCTGGCAGCATGGCCTGCTGCAGATTGTTGTCCGTCATGGGCCGTTTCGTCTTGGCAAAGTAGGAGCGGATGCGCTCCGCAG
Organism: Flintibacter hominis; assembly: GCF_014287965.1. Classification (NCBI taxonomy): domain Bacteria; kingdom Bacillati; phylum Bacillota; class Clostridia; order Eubacteriales; genus Flintibacter; species Flintibacter hominis. The sequence goes on from NZ_JACOPO010000001.1 coordinate 240,563, forward strand.
AGGGCTCGTCAAAGACGAGCTTTTTACCAAACGCCTCGGCCAGCACGTTCTTAGTCAAGTCGTCGCAGGTGGGGCCCAGCCCGCCGGTGGTGATGATGATATCCGCCCGCTTCTTGGCGATAGCCACCGCCTCCCGGGCCCGCTGAGGATTGTCGCCCACTACTGTGTGGTAGTAGACGTTAAGCCCTAACTCGCTTAACCCTTGAGAGAGCGTCTGGGCGTCGGTGTTGGCGATGTTGCCGAGAAGCAGCTCGGTGCCTACGGAAAGGATCTCGACAGTGTGAGACATGGGAAAGACCTCCAGTCATTGGTTTATGGTATGCGGGGAATGGGAGCCGGTCTATTTTCCCGCCTGATAGGTCAGCACAGCGGTCTGGGCGGGGGTGTCACAGGTCAGCTCCAGGGTGTTGCCATCATAGCGGACCACGTGGTCACACAGGTCCAGAAAATCCTCCAGCCGGGCGATGACATCAAAGCCAAAGGAGTCGGAGCGGTAATGCATAGGCACCACCACACGGGGCCTCAACGCGCGGACCAGTTCATGGGCCTGCTGGGCGTCGATGGTGTAATAGCCCCCCACAGGGAGGAGTAGAGCGTCCAGCCCCATCAGCCGGTCCATCTGCTCCGGAGTGGGGAAGCAGCCCAAATCACCTAGATGGGCCACCCGCAGTCCCTGGGAGGAGAGGATGTGGATGGTGTTTTTCCCCCGTTGGCTGCCTTGGGAATCGTCGTGGAAGGTGTCCAGCCGATCCACTTGAAAAGCGGCGGTGCGGCCGGTGAGCGCTACCGTCTCCCTGGCCCCGTGGTCCCGGTGTTCATGGCTGCACAGCACCAGGTCGGCCGTCAGAGACAGGGGGCTCAGACCGGGCACAGAGCCGTCCTGATAGGGGTCCAGTACCAGGGTGCCATCCTCTGATTGAATGGTGAAACAGGAATGCCCGTTCCAGATAAGCTTCATAAATGCCGCCTCCTTTTGGGGAGCAGAGCTCCCGCAAGCATAGATTTGTGGAAAATGCCCATATCTTTTAGACCTGGCACCATTATAGCACGAGTTTGAAAGAAAGGGGAATAGGAGGAGCAAAAAAGAGCCAAAATTTTTAAGTGAGCGGCGGAAAAAACTGGGTATGGGGTTGGAAGAAGAAGGATAGGAACTGTATTAAAGAGAAAAACCGGGCATTAAGATGAGAGCAAGGACGGGAAAAGAATAGTTTAATAAGAAATAAAAAAATAGGAGCCCCGCTTTTTGGGGGCAGAATGAAAAATGGCCCTGTTTTTTGATTTTTTGCAATTTTTCGACCAAATTACAGTTGAAATTCCCGATAAAATGGAATACAATGATACCCGCGAAATCAAGGGGGGTCCTGCTGTGCTGAATATCGTGCTGGTAGAACCAGAGATCCCGCAGAATACCGGGAATATCGCACGGACCTGCGCCGCTACCCGCAGCCGCCTCCATCTGATCAAGCCTCTGGGTTTTGATATCAGTGAAAAAGCCGTGCGTCGGGCCGGGCTGGATTACTGGAATATGGTGGATCTTCAGGTCTATGAGGGGTTGGACCACTTCTTTGAAGTCAATCCTGCCCCGGATTTGTGGCTGGCCACGACGAAAGCGCCACGGGACTATACCCAGGCAGTCTTTCGAGATAATTGCTGGCTGTTCTTTGGGAAGGAAACTGCGGGGCTGCCGGAGGGATTTCGCCGGCAGTACCCGGACCGGTGTATCCGCATCCCGATGCGGCCGGACGCCAGAAGCCTGAATCTGGCCAATTCAGTGGCCGTCCTCACCTATGAGGCGCTGCGGCAGCTCGACTTTCCGGGGCTGTCGGGCGAAGGCGAGATGGCGGAGAAAGGGAGATCCCAAGTTCTATAACCCTTTTGTTTTAAGAAAGGAGCCAAGAGATGAACTACAATAAAAAGACGGTGAAGGACATCAATATCAAGGGGAAAAAGGTCCTGTTGCGCTGTGATTTCAATGTGCCGATGGCGAAGGACGGAAGCGGCGTTATCACCGATGACAAGCGCATCCGGGCCGCCCTGCCCACGATCCAGTATCTGCTGGACCAGGGGGCGGCGGTGATTGCCTGCTCCCACATGGGTAAGCCGGCGGCTACCTTTGATTCCTATGTGAAGAAGCAGACTGAGAAGGGGAAAGACCCCGCCTCTCTGACCGAGGAGAAGTGGAAAAAGTCCCTGGCAGAGCTGTCTCTGAAGCCGGTGGCCGCCCGCCTGAGCGAACTGCTGGGCAGGCCGGTGCTCATGGCGGAGGACGTAGTAGGGCCCGACGCCCAGGCTAAGGCCGCCGCGCTCCAGCCTGGCCAGGTGCTGCTGCTAGAGAACACCCGCTTTGAGAAGGGGGAGACCAAGAATGACCCCGCCCTGGCTAAAGCCATGGCCTCCCTGGCAGATGTCTATGTGTCCGACGCCTTTGGCGCCGTCCACCGGGCCCACGCCTCCACCGCCGGGGTGGCCGACTATCTGCCCGCCGTGTCCGGCTTTCTGATCCAGAAGGAGCTGGAGATCATTGGCGGCGCCCTGGCCAACCCCAAGCGGCCTCTGGTGGCTATTCTGGGCGGGTCTAAGGTGTCCTCCAAGATCGGCGTCATCAACAACCTGCTGGAGATCGCCGATACCATCATCATCGGCGGCGGCATGGCCTACACCTTCTCCGCCGCCCAGGGCGGTAAGGTGGGCGACTCCCTGCTGGAGGCCGACTGGATGGACTACTCCAAGGAGATGGTCCAGAAGGCAAAGGACAAGGGCGTTAAGCTGCTCCTCCCTGTGGACACAGTGTGCGCGGACAAATTTGCTCCAGACGCCAACACCCAGGTGGTGAAGGCCGGGGCGATCCCGGACGGCTGGCAGGGACTGGATATCGGCCCGGAAACGGTCAAGCTCTACTGTGACGCTGTAGCTGACGCGGGCACCGTCATCTGGAACGGGCCTATGGGCGTGTTTGAGTTCCCCGCTTTCGCTAAGGGAACCGAGGCGGTGGCCGAGGCCCTGTCCAAGACCAGCGCCATTACCATTATCGGTGGCGGCGACTCCGCGGCCGCAGTGCAGCAGCTGGGCTATGCCGACAAGATGACCCATATCAGCACCGGCGGCGGCGCCAGCCTGGAGTTTATGGAAGGGAAGGAACTTCCAGGAGTGGCCTGCCTGCTGGACAAGTAAGGCTTTGTCCCGTCCCACGACAGACCAGAGAGATCTGTCATAAAAAAGGGAGGCGGAGTCCTCCAAAGCGGCTTGCCCGCAGGTGACGCTGAACAAAGAGCGAAGTCAGGAGCGTGAACGGCGGAAAACAGAGAGACACAGGAGACACCTGTACTTTTGTTTTCCTCTCTCTGCTGCTTTGCTCTATTACAAAATATACAAAAGGAAAAGATAGGAGTAATCGCTATGAATCGTCGTTATCGTAAGACTATCATCGCCGGCAACTGGAAGATGAACAACACCCTCTCCCAGACCAAGGCATTTGCTGAGGAGATTAAGCCGATTATGCCCAAGGGCAAGTGGTGCAACGTGGTGCTCTGTGTCCCCGCCACCAACATCCAGGCGGCTGTCCGTCTGTTCAAAGACTGCCATATCGCCATCGGCGCCGAGACCTGCCATTACGAGGACCACGGTGCCTATACCGGAGAGATCACCGCCGAGATGATTAAGGAGGCCGGCGCCAAGTATGTCATCATCGGCCACTCCGAGCGCCGCCAGTATTATAACGAAACTGACTTTACTGTGAACAAGAAGGTCCACGCCGCCATCAATGCCGGCCTTACCCCCATCATCTGCGTGGGCGAGAGCCTAGAGCAGCGGGAACTGGGCGTCACCATGGAGCTGATCGCCTATCAGGTCAAGTGCGCTCTGGCCAATGTGCCCGCTGAAAAGATGCGCCATGTGGTCATCGCCTACGAGCCCCTGTGGGCCATCGGCACTGGCAAGACCGCTACCGCCGAACAGGCCGGTGAGGTCTGCCAGGCGATCCGTGCCGTCATCCGCAAGCTGTATGGCGCCCATGTGGCCCGGTCCGTCACCATCCAGTACGGCGGCTCTATGAACGCCAAGAACGCCGCCGAGCTGCTGGCCCAGCCCGACGTGGACGGCGGCCTGATCGGTGGAGCCTCTCTGAAGCCCGCCGATTTCGTGCAGATCATCAACGCGGCGAATCAGGAGTAAGCTTGCGGCCGCTGCCCATACTGGACCAGCGTGAACGTGAGTGTAAGGCGGGCGGCAAAGCCGCCCCAGAATGGGAGGCCGCCAAAGGCGGTGTGACCATGAGTACCCTGAAAAGAAAGGTTTGTTATGAAAACACCTACGACTCTTATCATTATGGATGGCTTTGGCACTGGGGCCCAGTCCGCCGGCAACGCCATAGCCAATGCCCCTACCCCTAATCTGGACCGTATTTTTGCCGAGTGCCCCGGCTGCCGTCTGTCTGCCTCCGGGCTGGATGTAGGTCTGCCTGAGGGGCAGATGGGCAACAGTGAGGTGGGACATACCAACATCGGCGCGGGCCGGGTGGTGTTCCAGGACCTGCCCCACATCAGCCGTGATATTCAGAGCGGCGAATTTTTTAAAAACACCGCCTATACAGAGGCGATGGAGAACTGCCGGGAATGGGGTTCTGCCCTGCACCTGATGGGCCTGCTGTCTGACGGCGGTGTCCACAGCCACATCACCCATCTTTTTGCCCTGCTCCAGATGGCCAGGGAGCAGGGAATTGAAAAGGTCTATGTCCACTGTTTTCTGGACGGACGGGACGTGCCTCCCACCTCCGGCAAGCACTTTGTCGAGCAGCTCCAGGCCAAGCTCCAGCAGCTGGGCGTGGGACAGATCGCCACGGTGATGGGCCGGTACTACGCCATGGACCGGGATAAGCGATGGGATCGGCTCCAGCGGGCCTATGACGCCATGGTCTGCGGGCAGGCTCCCTATGAGCCGGACCCCGCGGCTGCGGTTCAAAAGTCCTATGACGCCGGCGTCACAGATGAGTTCATGGAGCCCGTGGTTTGCGCCAAGGGGGCCCAGTTCCAGGACAATGATTCGGTGATCTTTTTCAATTTCCGCCCTGACCGGGCCAGGGAGATCACCCGCACTATGGTGGACGAGGACTTTACAGATGTCCAGCGTACGACCGGCTTTGTACCGGTCCACTTCGTCTGTACCACCGAGTATGACGCCACCATGCCCAATGTCACAGTGGCCTATCCCCGCCAGAAGCTGGAGAATATTTTTGGAGAGTATATCTCAAAGCTGGGACTGACCCAGCTGCGCATCGCGGAGACGGAGAAGTACGCCCATGTCACCTTCTTCTTCAATGGAGGTGTGGAGCAGGTATTCCCAGGGGAGGACCGGGTGCTCATCGCCTCTCCCAAGGTAGCCACCTATGACCTGAAGCCGGAGATGTCCGCCTACGAGGTGATGGAGGAGGCGGTGCGCCGAATCCTAAGCGGAGCCTATGACGTCATCATCCTCAACTTCGCCAACTGCGACATGGTGGGCCACACCGGGATTTATGAGGCCGCCTGCAAAGCGGTGACTACGGTGGATGAATGTGTGGCTAAGGTGGTGGAGGCTACCTCTAAAATGGGGGGCATTTCCCTAATCACCGCCGACCACGGAAACGCGGAACGGATGGTGGATACAGATGGTGAGCCCTTCACTGCCCACACCACTAACCCCGTGCCCTTCTATATCGTGGGTGCCAACGTGCGGCTGCGGGATGGACGGCTGGCCGATATCGCCCCCACTATGCTGGACCTCATGGGCCTGGAAAAGCCAGCAGAGATGGATGGGGAGACCCTGATTGTGACCTGATCCCGGGGAAGTTGAAGTTCCAAGCCAAAGGGGCTTTTCCAGGCCGGTTAAATTCTGAGCGGAGCGAGGAATTTCCGGAGGGGCAATTTATTTGCCCCGAGGACTCAAAATCAAAGGGCCCCCAAACGGGCCTGCCCGTTTGGGAAAGCTGGAAAAGCCGGCAGAGATGGATGGGGAGACCCTGATTGTGACCTGAGCGTATTCGGGCGGCCACAGGCCGCCCCTACGGATACCGGCGGCGTTCAATAGCAGGGGCGGCCTGTACCGCCCGGCGTGCCGCCGGAAAAATGAAAGGAGATAAAATCATATGAAGCAGATGATCGAAATTGTGGACGTAGTCGGCCGCGAGATCCTGGACAGCCGCGGTAACCCCACTGTTGAGGTAGAGGTGTATCTGGAGGACGGCACTATGGGCCGTGCCGCCGTGCCCTCCGGCGCATCTACCGGCATCTATGAGGCCTGTGAGCTCCGTGACGGCGACAAGGGCCGCTACATGGGCAAGGGCGTGGAGAACGCTGTGAAGAACGTGAATACTGAGATTGCCGAGGCCCTGATTGGCACCAACGTGCTGGACCAGGTGGCTATCGACAAAATGCTCATCGACCTGGACGGCACCCCCAACAAGAGCCGCTTGGGCGCAAACGCCATTCTTGGCGCCTCCCTGGCCTGCGCCAAGGCCGCCGCTGAGAGCCTGGGCACCAGCCTGTATAACTATATCGGTGGAGTGAACGCTAAACAGCTTCCTGTCCCCATGATGAACATTTTGAACGGCGGCGCCCACGCCACCAACAACGTGGAGATCCAGGAGTTCATGATTATGCCCGTCTCCGCCCCCTCTTTCCGTGAGGCCCTCCGCCGCTGTGCCGAGGTGTTCCACACCCTGAAGACCGTTCTGAAGGAGAATGGCACCCCCGCTGCCGGCGTGGGCGACGAGGGCGGCTACGCCCCCAATCTGAAGAAGGATGAGGACGCCCTGAAGGTCATTGTGGCCGCCATTGAGAAGGCTGGCTACAAGCCCGGCGAGGACTTCAAGATCGCCATCGACGCTGCCTCCTCCGAGTGGTGGGACGAGGAGCAGAAGTGCTATGTCCAGCCCAAGTCCGGCAAGAAGCTGACCCAGCAGCAGCTGGTCAATATGTGGAAGAAGTTTGCCGACACCTACCCCATTATTTCCCTAGAGGACGGTATGGCCGAGACAGACTGGGAGGGCTGGGCCATGCTCACCAAGGCCATCGGCGACCGGGTCCAGCTGGTGGGCGACGACCTGTTCGTCACCAACGTGGAGCGCCTGTCCACCGGCATTGAGAAGAAGGTGGGCAACGCCATCCTCATCAAGGTCAACCAGATCGGCACCCTGACCGAGACTTTGGACGCCATCCAGATGGCCAACCGGGCCGGCTACACCGCCATCGTGTCCCACCGCTCCGGCGAGACCGAGGACGCCACTATCGCCGACATCGCCGTGGCCCTCAACGCCGGCCAGATCAAGACCGGCGCCCCCAGCCGCACCGACCGCGTGGCCAAGTACAACCAGCTCCTGCGCATTGAGGAGGAGCTGGGCGACATCGCCGAGTACCCCGGCATGAAGGCCTTCTTCAATCTGAAGTAAGCAATTTTACGTTAAAAGGCAGGACCGCTTCAGCGGTCCTGCCTTTTTGTATACAAAAAGATCCACCGGCTATGCCGGTGGATCCTCGTGACCGTAAGCGGCCAGCACCCGATCTACCTGCTGCTGGTCAAGCTGGCAGAAAGGGAGGACAGGCTGGGGGTCCGCGTCGTAGGGAGCCAGACTCTTCTCAAACCACAGCACGTCTCGCCACTGACCAGCCTTGTAGCCGGTATTTTTATGTACGCCAATCAACCGGAAGCCCAGGGATTTTTGGAGGGCCTCGCTGGCCGGGTTCGGAGAGGTCACAACCCCGTATACGGTACGGACGCCCTGAAGGGACAAAAGGTCCAGCAGAGCTTGGTACAGCCGTCTGCCATAGCCCTTTCCAGCAGCGGCAGGGGCCAAATAGATGGACAGCTCCGCGTTCCACTGATAGGCCTTCCACTCACGCTCTGGATGGGCGTAGGTGTAGCCCAACAGCCTGCCCTGGTCCTCCAGCACCAGATAGGGGTATTGTTTCAACGCATCGGAAATGCGCCGGGTAAATTCCTCCAAGGTGGGCAGCTCATATTCAAAGGTAATGGGGGTCTGAATATACTGACGGTAAATCTCCAACAGAGCCAGAGCATCTCCAGGGACAGCAAGTCGGATCGTCATGGCTGACCGTGCTCCTTTCCCTCTTTCCATCAGACTTGGACGCGCTCAATGCCCTCCACCGCCGCCTGGACCATGGCGTCGACGTCCAGCTTTTCCTCCGCCGCCTCCACCTCGGTGAGAATGGGGCGGAGCCGGGGGTGCCGGGGAGTAAAAACGGTGCAGCAGTCCTCGTAGGGCAGGATGGAGGTCTCAAAGGTGCCGATCTTCCGGGCGATCTGGACAATCTCCTCCTTGTCCAGCCCCACGACTGGCCGCAGAACAGGCAGGGCGGCCACAGCCCCCGTGACGTTCATCGCCTCCATGGTCTGGCTGGCCACCTGGCCCAGACACTCACCAGTGACCAGGGCCTTGGCGCCGCACCGTTTGGCCACCTCCTGGGAGATGCGCATCATGAACCGGCGCATGATGATGGTGAACAGCTCCTCCGGGCAGGAGCGGCGCAGCTCCTCCTGGATGGCGGTGAAGGGGACCACATGGACCGTGAGCCGCCCGCACCAGGGAGTGAGCAGCCGGGCCAGCTCCAGCACCTTCTCCTTGGCCTCCGGGGAGGTATAGGGGTAGGAGAAGAAGTGGACCATCTCCAGTGCGACGCCCCGCTTGGCAATCATCCAGGAGGCCACTGGCGAGTCAATGCCGCCGGACAGCAGGGATACCGCTCTGCCGTTGATGCCCACCGGCAGGCCGCCCGCGCCTGGCTCCGGGTCGGCGTGGACGAAGGCGGCGTAGTCCCGAATCTCCACATAGACGGTCAGCTCCGGGTGATGGACGTCCACTTCCAGATTGTCATAGGCCTCATGGAGCTCACCGCCCACATACTGGCTTACCTGGATAGAGGTCATGGGAAAGGTCTTGTCCGCCCGCTTGGTCTCTACCTTAAAGGTTTTGGCGGAGTGAAGCTGGCTGTCCAGATACTCCCGGCAGGCGGCCAGGATGGCGTCCTTGTCCTTCTCACAGGAGCGGGCCCGGGACAGCCCCACGACTCCAAAGACTTTTTTCATGGCCTCCCAGGCCCCGTCCATGTCGCAGTCCGCATTCATGGGCTCCACATAGGTGGTGGACTGGCGGGTATATACCCGGAACTGGCCCAGGCCGTTTAAGCGGCGGTGGATGTTGGCCTGGAGCTTATCCTCAAAGCTGCGGCGGTTCAGACCCTTCAGGACCAGCTCGCCCAGCTTGAGCAAAATCATTTCATTCATATTTGGTCGGTTCCTTTCCTGTTGAACACTGGTGATTAAACCATCATAGCAGATTTTTTTCCGGGGGACAAGGGGGAGCATCGGTATGTAGGATCACCGCAGGCAGGCATTTACGAATTTCATAGGTACGTCCATTCGGACAGCGACCTGGTCTGGCGTCATCCCACTGGCCAGAAAGCGCCTGCAGACCGCCTTCATATTTTCCCCGACCTCAATGATATGCCGGTCAGGGTCATAGAAGCGGACCACGCGCTGTCCCCACCTATGCTCCTTGACGGGGTGTACATAGTCCACCTGGAACCCCTTGAGCCGGTCAGCAAACTGGTCAAAATCATCTTCTTCAAAGTAGAGCTCGAAGCTGTTGCCGCCGAAGGAGATGGCCCTGTCTCCGATAAATTCCTGATAGGTCTCCGCGGTCTGGAGGGCCAGACCGCCTGTTAAGGTCTTATTCGCGCCAAAATCCATAATTACATGGAGCCCAAACACCCTGTTATAAAATTCCACAGACTGATCAATGTCCCTGACCACCAGCATGGGATTTTTTAATTTCATGGTATATTCCTCCATAAATTTCCAAGTAATCGGGGGAACGCCCTGGTTTTACCTCACCGCCGCAGGTACTCCGGTGGGCGGAACTGCAGGGCCTCGGCCAAGTGTGGGGGCTGGATGGTCTCGCTTCTCTCCAGATCGGCGATGGTCCGGGCCACCCGCAGGATTCGGTCATAGCTCCGGGCGGTGAGCCCAAGGCGGTCGAAGGCTCCCCGCATCAGCTTTTGGCAGTCTTCATCCAGGGCACAGAAGCGGTCCAGCTCCACCCGGCCCAGCTGGGAATTGCAGGGGGAGCCGCTTCGGCGGGTCTGTACCGCTCTGGCCCGGTCCACCCGGGCCTTGATCGCGGAGGATGGCTCTGCCTGCTCCCGCTGGGACAGCTCCTCAAAATTAAGGGCATCCACCTGAACAAAGAGGTCGATACGGTCCAGCAGGGGGCCGGACAGGCGGGAGAGATACTTTTTTACCTCGTGCTCCGTACACCGGCATCGGCCGGAGGGGTGGCCGTACCAGCCGCATTTGCAGGGGTTCATGGCGCATACCAGCATGAACCGGCTGGGATAGGTGACTGTGCCGGAGGCCCGGGAGATCTGGACCTGGCCGTCCTCCAGGGGCTGGCGCAGCACCTCCAGCACCTCCTTGGGGAACTCGGGCAGCTCGTCCAAAAAAAGCACGCCGTTGTGTGCAAGAGAAATTTCACCTGGCCGGGGATTGGAGCCGCCCCCCGCCATTCCCATAGGGGATACGGTGTGGTGAGGGGAGCGGAAGGGTCTGATATCGATCAGGGGCCGCTCTCTGGAGGTCAGGCCCATTACCGAGTGAATCTCAGTGGTCTCCAGCGCTTCCTGCCGGGACATGGCAGGCAGAATAGAGGGCAGTCGGCGGGCCAGCATGGACTTGCCGGAGCCTGGTGGGCCGGACATGAGTACATTGTGTCCCCCGGCAGCGGCAATCTCCAGAGCCCGCTTTACCAGGTCCTGCCCCTTCACCTCGGAGAAGTCGGGGCAGCAGTCGGATTCCGGGGAGGGGGACCACGGGGGCGCGGGGATGATGGCTTCCTCGCCGGACAGGTGGCGTACCAGCTGGGCCACATCCCGTACAGGGTAGACGGCGGGACCATCGGCCAGAGTGGCCTCGGCAGCGTTATCCTCTGGGACGAAGAGGGCGCGGATGCCCTCACGCTTGGCCTGTAGGGCCATAGGCAGCATCCCAGCGCAGGGCCGCAGCTCCCCTGAAAGGGAGAGCTCCCCCACAAAGGCGCAGTCCCGGTCGCGCAGCTTCAGTTGGCCGCCGGCGCACAGGATTCCCACCAAAATGGGGAGGTCGTAGAGAGTGCCGGACTTTTTCACATGGGCGGGCGACAGATTGACGGTGATGCGGCTCACCGGGAAGGTGAAGCCGCAGTTTTTGATGGCCGCCCTTACCCGGTCTCTGGCCTCGTTGACAGCAGCGTCGGGGAGGCCCACCACATTGAAGGCGGGCAGTCCGCTGGACAGATCACATTCGGCGGAAACAGAATAGCCGGACACTCCATGGAGCCCCAGGGAACGGATGGTGAAGACCATGGGAAAACCTCCTGTTGCCGGGCCGAAGGCCCGGATGGGTTGCTTGATTTCTATTTTACTTGTTTCTCCCAAAAATTTCAATGGAAGGTATAGCTTTTTCTATATATGTCGAGGAAAAAAGCAAGAAAAATTTCATCCATTGGATTTACAAACGGGGGAAAAAATGATAAACTAGGAGCGGTCAAGAATACTGCTCCGCTCCCCTACTGCCGGGGGGCGGCACTGTCATGTGCTCCCATAAGAAAACACCTATAACTATCATAGGCGTTTTACAGGGCGGGGCATTGGCATGCTTAGGGCAGAAATGTCTGGAACATGGACGAGCGTTCCCCGCCCGTCCGCCAAAATATGAAGAAAGTAGGGAACTCTCATGGCAAGAAAATTCAAAACCATGGACGGCAACAATGCTGCGGCATATGTCAGCTACGCCTTCACCGAAGTGGCCGGCATCTACCCCATTACCCCGTCCAGTCCTATGGCCGACTATGTGGATCAGTGGGCGGCCCAGGGCCAGAAGAACATCTTTGGCACCACTGTCAAGGTGATCGAGATGCAGTCTGAGGCTGGTGCCGCCGGTACTGTCCACGGCTCTCTGAACGCGGGCGCCCTGACTACCACCTACACCGCCTCCCAGGGTCTGCTGCTGATGATCCCCAATATGTACAAGATCGCCGGCGAGCTGCTGCCCGCGGTGTTCCATGTATCCGCCCGTACCGTGGCCGCTCAGTCCCTGAATATCTTTGGCGACCACTCCGACGTTATGGCCTGCCGCCAGACCGGCTTCGCCATGCTGGCTGAGGGCAACGTGCAGGAGGTCATGGACCTGGCTCCTGTGGCCCACCTGTCCGCCATCAAGGGCCGCGTCCCCTTTATCAACTTCTTCGACGGCTTCCGTACTTCCCACGAGATCCAGAAGGTTGCCATCTGGGACTATGCCGACCTGGCTGAGATGGTGGACATGGACGCCGTGGCTGACTTCCGCAAGCGTGCGCTGAACCCTGAGCATCCCACCATGCGCGGCTCCCACGAGAACGGCGATATCTTCTTCCAGCACCGCGAGGCGTGCAACAAGTACTATGACGCTCTTCCTGAGATCGTTGAGGAGTACATGGGCAAGATCAACGCCAAGCTGGGCACCAACTACCAGCTGTTCAACTACTATGGCGCTCCCGATGCCGACCGGGTCATCATCGCCATGGGCTCCATCTGCGACGTGGCGGAGGAGGTCATTGACTACCTGAATGCCCACGGTGAGAAGGTTGGCCTGATCAAGGTCCGTCTGTACCGCCCCTTCAAGGCGGACAAGCTGATTGCCGCCATTCCCGCCACCGCCAAGAAGATCGCTGTTCTGGACCGCACCAAGGAGCCCGGAGCCCTGGGCGATCCCCTGTACCTGGATGTCATTACCGCTCTGGCTGGCGCCGGCATCACCGATAAGGTGGTCGTGGGCGGCCGCTACGGCTTGGGCTCCAAGGACACCCCGCCCAAGAGCGTCTTTGCTGTGTATGAGAACCTGGCTCAGGACAAGCCCAAGGACCACTTCACTATGGGCATCGTGGACGACGTGACCGGCAGCTCCCTGGAGGAGCACAAGGCGCCCAACACCGCCGCGGAAGGTACCATCGAGTGCAAGTTCTGGGGTCTGGGCGGCGACGGCACTGTGGGCGCCAACAAGAACTCCATCAAGATCATCGGCGACCACACCGACAAGTACGTGCAGGCTTATTTCCAGTATGACTCCAAGAAGACCGGTGGTGTGACCATCAGCCACCTGCGCTTCGGCGATAAGCCCATCCGCTCCCCCTACTATATCAATAAGGCCGACTTTGTGGCCTGCCACAACCCCTCCTATGTGACCAAGGACTTCCCCATGGTCCGTGACGTCAAGCCCGGCGGCGTGTTTATGATCAACTGCCAGTGGTCTGACGAGGAGCTGGCCCACCACCTGTCTGCCGAGGCCAAGCGGTATATTGCCGAGAACGATATCCAGCTGTATACCATCAACGCCATCGACCTGGCCCAGCAGATCGGCATGGGCAAGCGTACCAATACCATTCTCCAGTCCGCCTTCTTTACTCTGGCCAAGGTCATGCCCCAGGAGGAGGCCATCCAGTATATGAAGGATGCCGCCACCAAGTCCTACCTGAAGAAAGGCCAGGATATCGTGGACATGAACCACAAGGCCATCGACCTGGGCGCCACCGCTTTCAAGAAGTACGATGTGCCCGCCGACTGGAAGAACGCCAAGGACGAGGTCAAGGTCAGCAAGCACACTGGCCCCGCCAAGCTGGTGGACATGGTCAACAGCATTCTGGACCCCGTGGACCGCATGGATGGCGACAGCCTGCCTGTTTCCGCCTTCGTGCCCCATGCGGATGGCACCTTCGAGCTGGGCGCCGCCGCCTACGAGAAGCGCGGCGTGGCCGTCTCCGTGCCCACCTGGGACTCCTCTAAGTGTATCCAGTGTAACCAGTGCTCCTATGTCTGCCCCCACGCCACTATCCGTCCCTTTGCCCTGACTGAGGAGGAGGCCGCCAAGGCTCCCGCTTCCGCCAAGATCGTGGACGTGAAGGCCGGCAAGGGCAAGGGTCAGTACAAGTTCTCCATCGCCATCAGCCCCCTGGATTGTATGGGCTGCGGCGTGTGCGCCAACATCTGTCCCACCAGCGCCCTGACCATGGTGGGCCAGGAGGAGGAGCTGCCCCAGCAGGACGCCTTCAACTACATGGTGGCCAATGTTTCCGTCAAGGAGGATGTGGCTGACCTGACTGTTAAGGGCTCCCAGTTCAAGAAGCCTCTGCTGGAGTTCTCCGGCTCCTGCGCCGGCTGCGCCGAGACCGCCTATGCCCGCCTGATCACCCAGCTGTTCGGCGACCGGATGTATATCTCCAACGCCACCGGCTGTTCCTCCATCTGGGGCGGCCCCGCCGCTACCTCTCCCTATGCCACTACCGCTGAGGGCAAGGGTCCCGCCTGGGCCAACTCTCTGTTTGAGGACAACGCCGAGCATGGCCTGGGTATGTATCTGGGTCAGAAGGCCATCCGCAACCGGCTGGCCGCTAAGACCGAGGCTCTGATCGCGGTGGAGTGGGCCCGTCCCGAACTGAAGGAGGCCGCCCAGAAGTGGCTGGATACCATGGAGGACGGCACCGCTAACGGCGAGGCTGCCAAGGCCTATGTGGCCGCTCTGGAGGCCAGCCTGTGCACCGTGGACGAGCTGCTGGCTAACTCCAACCCTGAGATCCAGGCGTTTGGCAAGGAGCTGCAGGCCAAGGGTGAGAAGCTGTGTCAGTGCGACGCCTGCAAGCTGGTGGCGGAAATCCTCCAGGAGAAGGATTACCTGGCCAAGAAGTCCGTCTGGATCTTCGGCGGCGACGGCTGGGCTTACGACATCGGCTTCGGCGGCGTGGACCACGTCCTGGCCTCCGGCGAGGATGTCAATATCTTCGTCTTTGACACCGAGGTGTACTCCAACACCGGCGGACAGGCGTCCAAGGCCTCTAACATCGGCCAGGTGGCCCAGTTTGCCGCCGCCGGTAAGACCGTGGCCAAGAAGAGCCTGGCTGAGATCGCCATGACCTACGGCTACGTCTATGTGGCCCAGGTGGCCATGGGTGCCAACCCCAACCAGACACTGAAGGCCATTGCCGAGGCCGAGGCCTATCACGGCCCCTCCCTCATCATCGGCTATGCCCCCTGTGAGATGCACTCTATCAAGGGCGGTATGACCAACTGCCAGGCTGAGATGAAGAAGGCTGTGGAGTGCGGCTACTGGAACCTGTTCCGCTTCAACCCCGCTGCCAAGGCGGAGGGCAAGAATCCCTTTACCCTGGACAGCAAGGCGCCCGCCGGCGGCTATCAGGAGTTCCTGATGAACGAGGCCCGCTACTCCAGCCTGACCCGGTCCTTCCCCGACCGCGCCAAGGAGCTCTTCGCCCTGAACGAGGAGACCGCCAAGAAGCGCTACGAGAAGCTGACCCGTCTGCAGAAGATGTACGAGGAATAAAGATCCCCGGCACATCCTTGCCACAATAAAAAGAGCCTGTGTCCCACGGGACACAGGCTCTTTTTATATCACTTATTGGTCTTCCGCTGTGAAGAACACGAAGAAGGTATCGCCCTCAGAGTTGTCGTCAAACTGCTCCAAATAGGAGATGGAAAAATCCCGGTTGCCGGCGGGTACCTCGTATACCAGCAGGCCGGTCACTTCCTCGTCCACCGACAGAGGGTAAGTACCGGGGAGCTGCTCGTCAGTCAGAGGAGGCAACTCCTCAAACGTCTCCGGGTCAGTAGTGATGGGATAGCAGAAGGCGTTCTCGTCATCGCTGTTCCACTGGACCTGGAAGTCGGTATCATACATTTCAATGCTGGAGGTGCTGGTATTTTTTACAGTCACCTCAGCCACCAAAAGCTCATTGCCTTCAGCGGGGAGATATCCCTCGTACTCCTTGGCCATGTGGGCGCTGTTGACCGTATAATCAAAGAAATAAGTGTGTACAGTGTCCGCGATCCGTCCCTCGCCATAGCCGTCTTCCGCGTGTACGTTGCCGCTGCTGTCAGCGGTCCCGCCAGTGGAGGGAGTGCCGCCTGTGCCACAGGCGGCCAGAGTGAGGGAGAGCGCCAGTGCCGCCGCGATAGAGATAAGTTTTTTCATGTTTTACAGTCCTTTCAATATCCTCTGATTTAAAATTAAAAAGGTGTGCTTTTATAAAGGGGATGGAAATGGAAAAATGTTGAAAAAAACTTGCCCAATCAGGTGCCTTGTGATATATTTAGGAACTGGAAAGGTGTGGAGCAAAAATTTGTAAAGGTACACCTTTTCAAAATATTTCTATCCGGAGAGAAACATACTGCTTATCTTTCCAACTATGATGCATACCCCTTCTGCCCTGGAGCGACCAGGACAGAAGGGTGTTTTTTTACAGTTTTCGCTGTAAATAGTGTAGTAGGCTGGACAGATCATCAAATTTTTTCCAGATCAGCGAATCCAACTCAGGGGAAGAGGGGATCAGGTCTGGTATCATCACAGCGGTCATCCCCGCACTGAGGGCGGAGCGGATACCGTTGGGGGAGTCCTCAACAGCAACCGCCTTGGCCGGAGAGACGCCCAGCCTCTGGCAGGCCACCCGATAGATCTCCGGGTCCGGCTTGCTCTTGGATACCTGGTCCCCGGTCACAACGGCCTGGAAGTATCGGCCCAGACCGGAGTGCTCCAACCGGTACATGGTCCGGTCGTAATAGGTGGAGGTTGCCAGCGCCAGGGGCATCTGCCGTGATTGAAGAAACTCCAGAACCTCACGGGCGCCCTCCTTGACCGGGACGCCCTCCCGCTCCATCCGCTCGGTGGCTAACCGGGAGCGGAGCTCCATAAAGGGCTCGTGAGGAAAGTCAGGCCCCAAGAGCCGGGGCAGAAGGGCCAGCACATCCCCGCGGCCCCGGCCCACTACCTCTGGATAGCAGTCTGCCGCCTGAGGGCAACCCATCTGCCGGCCGGCTTCCTCCCAGGCCCAGTAACCCAGACGCTCGGTGTCAAAGAGGGTGCCGTCGGCGTCAAATACTACGCCCTCCAATTCTTTCTTGTTCATACCTTCCCGATATCGGTGCGGAAGTGCATATCCCGGAAGGATATGGGCTTGGCCGCCTCATAGGCCCTAGAGATGGCCTCCTCCAGATTGGACCCGGTGGTGGTGACCCCCAGTACACGGCCGCCCGCGGTGAGGATCGAGCCGTCCTTGCCAATCTTTGTGCCGGCGTGGAATACGGTGGCCAGCCTGCCCGCCTCATCCAGTCCGGAGATAGGGTAACCGCTCTGGTATTTCACCGGGTAGCCTCCGGAGGCCAGCACCAGACAGCAGGCGGCGCCCTTCTTCCATTTGATTTCGCACCGGTCCAGGGTGCCGTCCACACAGGCCTCGAAGATGTCCAGCAGGTCGCTGTCCAGCATGGACAGGATGGGCTGGGTCTCCGGGTCGCCAAACCGGGCATTGTACTCTACCACTCTGGGGCCGTCCTTGGTGAGCATTAGGCCGAAGTAGATGACCCCCTTAAAGGGACGCCCTTCCGCCTTCATAGCAGCCACAGTGGGTAGAAAAATCTTGTCCATGCACTCCTTCGCAATCTCCGGGGTGTACTTGGGAGAGGGACAGAAGGCGCCCATGCCCCCGGTGTTGGGTCCCTGGTTTCCGTCATAGGCCCGTTTGTGGTCCTGGCTGGACAGCATGGGGACCAGGTGCTCCCCGTCACAGAAGGCCAGCACAGTGACCTCAGGGCCTACCATACACTCCTCGATGACCACAGTGGAGCCGGAGTCACCGAACTTTCTGCCCTCCATCATGTCTCGGACGGCGGCCTCGGCCTCCTCCACAGTGGCGGCCACCACTACCCCCTTACCCAGAGCCAGGCCGTCGGCCTTGACTACGATGGGAGCCCCCTGCGCCCGAATATAGGACAGGGCGTTGTCTAAGTCGGTAAAGGTCTCATATTTGGCGGTGGGGATGTGGTACTTCTTCATCAGCCCTTTGGAAAAGGCCTTGCTGGCCTCGATGATGGCGGCGTTGGCACGGGGGCCGAAGGCGCGGATGCCCGCCGCCTCCAGGGCGTCTACCATACCCAGGGCCAGAGGGTCATCCGGGGCTACCATGACAAAGTCCATGGCGTTCTCCCTGGCCCATTGGACCATGCCCTCCACATCGGTGGCTTTGATGGGGACACACTTGGCCACCTGGGCGATGCCACCGTTGCCGGGGGCGCAGTATAACTCCGTGACCCTAGGGCTCTGGGCCAGCTTCCAGCAGATGGCGTGCTCACGCCCGCCTCCGCCGACGACTAAAACTTTCATAATATGCTCCTTTCATACGGGCGGCCATAGACCATCCAGTTTAGCGGAGTTTCTACCAAAGGCAGAAAGGATATTAATGCTGTCCGAAGGCGAATTTATTTTGCCGCAGGACACTATGCCCCCTGGCCGTGCGGCGGTTAAAACGATATTTTTCATTGAAAAGGCGAGGGGGTATCGGCGGCGGCTCCCTTAAGAACCGACGCCGTATCCAGAGGGGTAAAGCCCCCACTGAAAACGCTTAATGGTGGAACAGTCTGATTCCGGTAAATGCCATGACCATGCCGTACTTGTCCGCCGTGGCGATGACCTGATCGTCCCGGATGGAACCGCCGGGCTGGGCAATGTACTGAACACCGGACTTCCTGGCCCGCTCCACGTTGTCCCCGAAGGGGAAGAAGGCGTCGGAGCCCACGGTGACGCCGGACATCTGGGCGATCCAATCTTTCTTTTCCTGCTCTGTCAACACATCGGGCTTCACTTTGAAGGTGTTCTGCCACACGCCTTCGGCCAGCACGTCGTCGTGCTCGTCGGAGATATAGATGTCGATGGCGTTATCCCGGTCAGGGCGGCGGATGTGGTCTACGAACTGCAGCCCCAAAACCTTGGGGTGCTGACGCAGCCACCAGATATCCGCCTTGTTGCCCGCCAGACGGGTGCAGTGGATGCGGCTCTGCTGGCCGGCACCTACACCGATGGTCATGCCATCCTTGACATAGCACACGGAGTTGGACTGGGTGTACTTCAAAGTGATGAGGGACAGGAGCATATCGTTTTTGGCCTGCTGGGACAGCTCCTTGTTTGCGGTGACCAGGTTAGAGAGCATCTCCTCGCTGATATCCAGGTCGTTATAGCCCTGCTCAAAGGTGATACCGAAAATGTTGCGGCGCTCAATAGGGGCGGGCTGGTACTCCGGGTCGATCTGAACCACATTATAGCCGCCCTTGCGTTTCATTTTCAGGAGCTCCAGGGCTTCATCAGTATAGCCGGGGGCGATGACGCCGTCGGACACCTCGGCGGCCAGGAAGCGGGCGGTGTCTCCGTCACACACATCAGACAGGGCGGCCCAGTCCCCGAAGGAGCACAGCCGGTCGGCACCTCGAGCCCGGATATAGGCGCAGGCGATAGGGGACAGGTCTCCTTCTGGAGCGAAATAGATGTGCCGCTCGGTATCGGACAGGGGCAGGCCCAGGGCGGCTCCGGCGGGAGAGACGTGCTTGAAGGAGGCGGCGGCGGGCAGGCCGGTGGCCTTCTTCAGAGCCTTCACCAACTGCCAGGAGTTGAGAGCATCCATAAAGTTGATATAGCCCGGCTTGCCATTGAGCACCTTGAGGGGCAGATCGCCCTGCTCCATAAAGATGCGGGCGGGCTTCTGGTTGGGGTTGCAGCCGTATTTCAGTTCCAGTTCATTCATGTGAGCGTACTTCCTTTCTGGCGGTGTTCAGCCATGCTTGTTGATGATGACGGTCTCCCTGGCGCCGCTGGCCAGGTCGATGTACTGGACGAACAGGGATACTTTATTGTCGTGGTTCAGGTTGGCCCAGAGCTCTTCCGCCCAGGTCTGAGCGTCCGGGGCCTCGATGGCCACCTTCCGGGGCTCGCCCTCGAAGGAGGGCAGAGGGTCCAGGTTCTCCTGATAGGTGTGGATGAAGTGGCCGGTGCCGGCCACAGGGGCGTCGTACTCATAGAAGTAGCGGTGGTTGCAGCTGGGATCACCGTCAGCCGACTTCAGGATGGATAGCTGATAACTGCCGTCGGCCTCCACCACACCAGAGATGCGGGGGGTGTAGTTGGGGGGATCGGGCTCAAAGCAGCGGGTGCGAAGGGCCTCGATATAGCTCTTGCCATCCAGAAGGAACCGCTGGATGGTGTCGGTCTGGTCCCCGTTAGTGACTACGGTGGCCCCGTTTACCACCCTCACAGGATGGTAGATAATGAGAGAGGGGTCCACCATCTTGCTCTCGTCAAATGCCTTGGTGCGGATGCCGTCCTCGGTTTCCTCAAAAACCCGGTTGCGGCTGTTCTCACTGCGGCCCATAATGAAATAGGCGATGGCGGCCTTGCTGTTGTCGGCGGTGCGGCCCAGGACGATGCCGCGGCCAGGATAGGGATGGTTGGAAAGGATCTCCTTCAGATCATGTGTCTTCACAGTATTCCTCCTTTGTTGTAAAAAAAGGGCGCACCAGTTCTGTGAATTGGTGCGCCCAGACGGTCGGCCTTGTATTACGCGATACTCCCCGTGGTCATTTCCACTTACCGTCAGTCATATCGCACAGTTACATTGTAGCAAAAAAGGGTAAGAAAAGCAAATTCATTCTGCGTTCCGCCGTCCGCATTCTGGATGCTCCAAAACACGGACGGTCCGCCCCTCCACCTTTAGCCGGTCCTGACAGAACAGGGACACGGCTTGGGGGAGCAGCTGCCACTCGCACTGCTCCATGATGCGCCGCTGGAGTACCTCCGGCGTGTCGTCGGGGAGGACCTCCACCGCCTTTTGAGAGACGATGGGGCCGCCATCGCACTCCTCACTGACGAAGTGGACAGTGGCGCCGGACAGCTTGACCCCATACTCCAGGGCCTTCTCATGGACATGGAGGCCGTAGCACCCTGGGCCGGCGAAGGAAGGGATGAGGGCGGGATGGACATTGAGGATGGCGTTGGGGAAGGCGCGGACCATCTCGCCAGTCAGAATGACCATAAAGCCGGCCAATACCACCAGGTCGATATCCAATCCCTTCAGCTTGTCTACCAGGGCCGCAGTCATGGCCTGGCTGGAGGGGTAGTCCTTTCGGGCCGCCACATAGCCGGGGATGCCGGCGGCCTTGGCCCGCTCCAGGGCATAGGCGCTGGGGGTGGAGGAAATGACAGCGGTGATTCGACCGTTGATCAGCTCACCCCGCCCCTGGGCGTCGATGAGAGCCTGGAGATTGGTGCCGCCCCCGGATACCAAAACCGCGATATTTTTCATTTGACTAACTCCACACCGTCGCTGCCAGAGACCACAGAGCCGACCTGATAGGCATTCTCGCCCGCATCCGTCAGAGTGGAGAGAGCCCGCTCCGCCTGAACAGCGGGGATGGCCAGGATCATGCCCAGGCCCATGTTGAAGGTGTTGTACATATCCCGCTCCGGGATGTTTCCCTTCCGCTGGATCAGATCAAAGATGGGCAGCTTGGGGAAGGTCTTGAGATCAATGCGGGCGGTGAGGCCGTCCGTCATCATTCGGGGCACGTTCTCGTAGAACCCGCCGCCGGTAATATGACTGATGGCGTGAATATCTACTCCGGCCTTCAGCAGAGCCTTGACCGCCTTGACATAGATGCGGGTGGGGGCCAACAAAGTCTCGCCCAGGCTCCGGCCGCCCAGCTCCTCCATGGGGGAGGTCAGGTCAGTGTGCTCCACATCCAGCACCTTGCGGACCAGAGAGAACCCGTTGGAGTGGACGCCGGTGGAGCCAAGTCCGATGAGCACGTCGCCGGTGGATAGGCGCTTGCCGTCAATGATATTTTCCTCGTCCACGATGCCCACAGAGAAGCCGGCCAGGTCATAGTCCTCGTCGGGCATGACGCCGGGGTGTTCAGCGGTCTCGCCGCCCACCAGGGCGCACTCAGACTGGCGGCAGCCCTCGGCGATGCCGGCGACGATCTCGGCAATACGGGCGGGATCATTCCGGCCACAGGCGATGTAGTCCAGGAAAAACAGGGGAGAGGCGCCGCCGCAGATGATGTCGTTGACGCACATAGCCACGCAGTCGATGCCGATGGTGTCGTGCTTGTTCAGCAGCATGGCCAGCCGCAGTTTGGTGCCCACGCCGTCGGTGCCAGACACCAGCACTGGTTTTTTCATGCCGGCCATGTCGGGGGCAAACATACCGCCGAAGCCGCCCAGAGTACCCATGACACCGGGAATATAAGTGGATTCCACCATAGGCTTGATGCGCTGAACAGCCTCATAGCCAGCGGTGACGTCTACGCCGGCGGCGGCATAGGAAGCGGAGTGGGAGTTTTTCATCTTCAGACCTCCAGATCAAATTAGAACTTAAAAGTCAGGAATTGTGGACTGCGCCCCAGACGGAACAGTGGAGTTCAGCCCGGCAGGACCGGAGCCATTCTGACTTCACATTCCGGTTGGGATGGCGTGCTGACGCCTATTCTTTGCCGCTCCAGCAGTAAGTACACACCTTGTCCCGGTCCAGACCGATGGCCTCCAGCAGGCCATCCAGAGACTGGTAGCCGAGAGAGTCAAAACCGAGCTTCTCACAGATGGCCTTGAGCATGCACTGGCCTCGTTCAGTGCGGGCGTCAGAGTACTCCTCCAGGTGGAGCTGGCCCTCGTCCCCCTCCAGCTCCTGGACCGTACGGCGGGCCAACAGGTCCATGTCCGAGTTGCCACGGGAGAAGTTGAGGTATTTGCAGCTGTACATAATGGGGGGGCAGGCGGAGCGCATATGGACCTCCTCCGCCCCGGACTCATAGAGAAATTCCACCGTTTCCCGGAGCTGGGTTCCCCGGACGATGGAGTCGTCCACGAAGAGCAGTTTCTTGCCCTCAATGAGCTCGGGTACCGGAATCTGCTTCATCTTGGCCACCTGATTCCGAACGTCCTGGTTGGTGGGCATAAAGGAACGGGGCCAGGTGGGGGTATACTTGACAAAGGGGCGGGCAAATGGCTTGCCGCTGCGGTTGGCATAGCCGATGGCGTGGGGCACGCCGGAGTCGGGCACACCGGCCACATAGTCCACCTTGGGGAGAAGACCGTGGAGAACCTCATCCCGGGCCATAATCTCGCCATTCTGATAGCGCATGACCTCCACATTTTTCCCCTCATAGTTGGAGTTGGGGTAGCCGTAGTAGGTCCACAAAAAGGCGCAAATCTTCATCTCCTCGCCGGCGGGGGACAGGGTTTCATACCCGTCAGCCGTAATACGCACGATCTCTCTCGGCCCCAGCTCATAGGCGTCGGCATAACCCAGCTTATGGTAGGCGAAGGACTCGAAGGACACACAACAGCCCTCCTGGTTCTGGCCCACCAGGACCGGCAGCCGGCCCAACTTGTCCCGGGCGGCGATGATCTCCCCCTTGTCGGTGAGGACGAGCAGGGTCATGGAGCCCTTGATTTCGTCCTGGGCGTGGAGGATACCGGACACCAGATCATCTTTCTGATTGATGAGGGCCGCGGTCAGCTCAGTAGCGTTGACCTTGCCGGAGCTCATGGCCATAAACTGATGTCCGTGGTCGGAGAAATACTGCTGGATCAGCTCCTCGGCATTGTTGATGATGCCCACGGTGGTGATGGCGTACAGGCCTAAGTGGGATCGGACCAGCAGGGGCTGAGGATCGGTATCGCTGATGCAGCCGATGCCGCTGCAACCGTGGAAGTCAGACAGATCCTTCTCGAACTTGGTGCGGAAGGGGGTGTTCTCGATGGAGTGGATCTGGCGCTGGAATCCGTCCTGGGGGTCATGGATCAACATACCGCCCCGGCGGGTACCCAGATGGGAGTGGTAGTCCACTCCGAAAAAGATATCGAGGGTCACGTCCCGCTTGGAAACGGCCCCAAAAAAACCACCCATTTATTTGCTCCTTACTTTTTGCGTTTGTGCAGGAAAAACCAGGCAGCTCCAACCAGTCCCGCAAGGATCAGCAGCATGAAAGGCAACGCGATGGGGCTGCTGCTGATAAGAATGGCGGTGGGGCCGTCCTGCCCGCCAATGATACCGACGTCCACGATTTAGGCGAAGAACAGCTTGGACAGGGTCATGGGATCGATGTACTTGCCGTCCTTGTAGACCCGCATATTGCCGGAGGCCACCTCGTCGATGAGCATAACCTTGCCGTCCGCGTCGTAGCCGAACTCGAACTTGATGTCGTACAGGACCATGCCCTTCTCCTTCAGGTCGTCGGCCACGATCTGGGTGATCTTCTGAGTCTCCTCCTTGATGGCGTCGTACTGCTCCTCGGTCATGACACCCAGAGCGACCAGACCGTCCTTGGTGACCAGGGGATCGCCCAGGGCGTCATTCTTAAAGGTAGTTTCCACATAGGCGGGCAGGTCGGCACCCTCGGCGATGTACTCCCCATAGCGGCGGAGGAAGGAGCCCACTGCCTTGTGGCGGCAGATGACCTCCAGCCCGTGGCCAAACACCTTGGCAGGCTTGACCTCCATGGTGGTGTTCTTCAGGTCGGCGGACACATAGTGGGTGGGGATGCCGGCAGCGTTGATTTTTTCAAAGAAATAAATGGACATCCGAAGGTTCACGTCGCCCACGCCATCGATGGTCAGGCCCACAGAGTTTTCGCCGGGATCGAACACGCCGTCCTTGCCGGTGCAGTCGTCCTTGAACTTCAGCAGGTAGTTGCCGTTGTCCAGAGCAAACACGTCCTTGGTCTTACCAGTGTAAACAAGCTTCTTTTCCATGATGACATTCCTCCATGTATGAAATTGAAATGGATGCTGAGTGTATTTGGGATAAAAAATGGAACAGGCGAAAAGGAAAACGGGGATATAGACAAAAAAGGAGCACAACGAAACAAAGAGGAGGGCGAATCCGCCTCCACCGCCCAGAGAGGCCTCTGTCTGAAAGACGGCCCGGTAGATCTCATTCGGGGTGGGGAACAGCATTCCCCAGAGGGGGGTGGAGAGGATCCACAGGAGCAGTACCCCGCCATACCGTCCCCTCCCAAGGGGGAGATAGAGAGCGGCCATGGCCACGGCACAGACAGCCGTAAAGAGGGCGGCGAAGAAAATATCCATGCCCGCGGGGATGGACCACAGGGCGATGCAGCAGTAAAAGACCTTCTGCAGATGGGAGATCAGGGCGGACAGGGCGCCGAGAGCAGCGCCAATCAAGCAGATAGGAATCGACTTCTTCATGACGCGCCTCCACAGTGAGCGGGCTGCCTCTTACTACCCCAGCTCGGCCTGGAGCTTCTTCTCCTTTTCGGCGATCTGGGCGGCCATGCTCTCCCTCGCCTGGTCCAGCCGGGCGGCCAGCTCGTCGTCGGAGACAGACAAAATCTGGGCGGCCAGTACAGCGGCGTTCTTAGCCCCGTTGATGGCCACAGTGGCCACAGGAATGCCGCTGGGCATCTGGACGGTGGCGAGCAGGGCGTCCAGCCCGTCCATAGCGCCCCCCTTCATGGGGATGCCGATGACCGGCAGGGTGGAGTTGCCCGCAAAGGCCCCGGCCAGGTGGGCCGCCATGCCGGCGGCACAGATGAGGACACCGAAGCCGTTTTCACGGGCGCTTTTGGCAAAGTCGGCGGCAGCGGCGGGGGTGCGGTGGGCGCTGAGGATATGGGCCTCGAAGGGGATGCCAAAGCTCTGGAGCTGCTCACAGGCTCCCTTCACCACCGGCCAGTCGGAATCCGAGCCCATGATGACAGCGACTTTTTTCATCAAAACCTCTCCTTTGTCAAAAAAGATTCAGGCTATCTGCGGGTACAGATAGCCTGATAGAATGTTAGTGTTCGGCCTTGGGCAGATTGGGGCCGTAGCCAGTGACGAACCTAGGAGAAAACACCCGGATAAAGCCCATGACTAAGCCCCCTTCCATCCATTAGGGTTCCATTTTATCGAAAAAACGCGGGCTTTGCAAGAGAGGGAATGAATTTCGTAGGCTTGTACAAGGAATTGCGAAATACGGGACAAAAAAGTTGGCATCCTCTGCTCACAGCAGGCCGGCAGTGTCCAAAATACGGGATACCGCAGCGGCTCGGAGGGACCAGGCCGCCGCCGCGCCGTAGCTCTGGCGGCGCTGAGAGACGAAGCCGGGGGCCTCCTCCAAGGCGTGCTGACAGAGGGTGAGGAACTCCCGCTCGTCATGGGCTCCGTAGACCACGTCGGGGAAGATCTCTACCTGCTCGGGCCACAGCATAGACACGATGGGCTTCCCGGTAGACAGGTACTCATACAATCGACCAGAGATCACATCGCTGTCCGGCCGGTCCTCCCGCAGCAGCTCCAACAGCACATCGCAGCGGAACAGCCAGTCGGGTACCTCATTGAGAGGGCAGGGGCCGGCCAGCGCCACGTTGGGCTGCCGCCTGAGTCGAGGAAGGAGGGGATTGTCCTCCTGCCGGCCCAGCAGCAGGAAGGTCCAGCCAGGCCGCTCCCTGGCGGCGTAAAGGATGGGGGACAGATCGAGTTCCCGGTGGATGACCCCGGCCCAGCCCAGCACCGGGCCGTGGACCTGGGGCAGAGGGTCCGACTGAATAGAGCCCCCCTCGCCGGAGAACATGGGGTAGTTGACCCCGTTGGGCAGTTGAGCGATGTTAGAGCTGCAGGGGGACAGCCGGTCGGCCAGCAGGGGGGAGGCGGCGAAGACTATGTCGGCGTTGTTGGCCAGGGCGCCCTCCCACAGTGGGGGCAGCTCCTCCCAATCCCGGTCGCAGTCGTAGACAAGCCCGTCATATTCCAGGTGGTCCAGCAGGTGGACCTGCTCTGGACTGGTGGTCCACAGCAGGGGTGATTGGAAACGGTGGCAGGCGGCCTTGTCGGCGATGAATCGGCCCAGCTTCCTCTGGTTGCGCAGGAACAGCCGGGAATACTGCTCCGACACCGGGAATAGGGTGGGGGGAAGGGTGTAGACCGTCACGTTGGGGCGCACCTTCTGCCCCTTCTGCCGAAAGCTCCGGTCCCGTCTGCCGGCAGGGGGAGCGAAATATAAGATCTGTGTGTCCCGCAGCCGGGAGAGGAGCTGCTGGGTCCGGCCCGGAGAGGTGCTCCAGGGCTCATTGGATAGACATAGGATCTGCTTCAAAGAGGAGACCTCCCGGTAAAATGACATTGACTTATGGGACCTTTTTACCTATTATAGTATGGAGAGGGAGATACCGTCAAGCGGGCGGTTTTTCCTGCCCCCCTCTGGCTGGCGGAGCCGGGGGTGGCAGGGGCTCCGTCTGGAAAGGAAACGAGAATGCTGGAAGCCTTATTGAATTTGGATGCCTCGCTGCTGCTGGCCATTCAGGACCTGCGCTTGGACTGGCTGGACCCCATCGTGGCCTTCTACACCCAGCTTGGCAACGCCGGGCTGCTGTGGATCGTACTGTCCCTTTCCATGCTGTGCTGGCGGCCTACCCGGCGGGCGGGGGCCCTGGCGCTGACAGCTATGGTGCTGGGACTGCTGGTTACCAATGTGACCATAAAGCCGCTGGTGGAGCGGACCCGCCCCTGGCTGGACCTGCCCATCCTTCCACTGGTGGTGGAAAACGACCCCCATTCCTTCCCCTCCGGACATACCTGTGCCGCCTTTGCGGCCGGGGTGGCTTGGGCCAAGACCCTGCCCTGGCGCTGGGGACGGATCGGGGCTGTACTGCTGGCGGTCCTGATGGGGCTGTCCCGGCTGTATGTGGGAGTCCACTATCCCACGGATGTGCTGGCTGGGGCTTTGATCGGAACACTGTGCGCCTGGGTGGCGCTGAAGCTGGACGGTTACAGGACGGATCGGTTGAAAGAAAATAGGAAAGGAGCCAAGTGATATGTGGAAGAACGTCGGTTATTACAACGGAGAAATTGGCCCTCTGGAGGAGATGAAGGTGCCCATGGGGGACCGGGCCCTCTACTTCGGCGACGGCATCTATGAGGCCGCCTGTGTGGCCAACCGCGTCCCCTTCGCGCTGGAGGACCATCTGGACCGGATGTATAACAGCCTCCGGCTGCTGGAAATCCCCTTCCGGATGGAGCGGGACCAGGTGCGGGCCGAGCTGCAGAAGGTCATCGAAGCGGCGGAGGAGGCCCCCTACCACTTCTTGTACTGGCAGGTGTCCCGGGGCGTAGCCCCCAGAGGGCACGCCTTCCCTCCGGCAGAGGTGGCCCCCACTTTGCTGGCCTATGTGCGGCCCCACAGGATGAAGGACCTGAATCAGCCCTATCGGCTTATCTCCCTAGAGGATAACCGGTACAAGCTGTGTCATATCAAGACACTGAATCTGATCCCAAGCGTACTGGCCAGCCAGCGGGCGGCGGAGCGGGGATGTGACGAAGCTGTGCTCCATCGAGGCAGCCGAGTCACCGAGTGCGCCCACAGCAATATCTCCATGCTGAAGGACGGAGTGCTGCGCACCGCCCCCACAGATGAGCTCATCCTCCCCGGTATCGCCCGGAAGCATCTGATTGCCCTGGCGAAAGAGAACGGCGTCCCGGTGGTGGAGGAACCCTTCTCCATGGTGGAGCTGATGAACGCGGACGAGGCCATTGTCACCAGCTCCAGCGCCCTGTGCATGGGAGTGGAGTCCATCGACGGCATCCCTGTGGGTGGCAGGGATCGGGAACGATTCCATTTACTCCAGAGCGCCTGTATGGAGGAATTCCAGCGAGAAACCAAGGCCAGGTGAGATGGACGTTAATAAAGAGCGCGGACAGAAACCCTGTCCGCGCTCTTTTTCGTTTATGAACAAAATCAGCGGGGGTGAATCGTCTGCCGCAGCCGGTTCCAGAGCCAATAGAGAAGGAAGGAGCCCAAATAGGCGGCAACTAGACGGCCAATTAGCAGCAGAGAGAGGGAGTGGACGCCCAGCTTCTGCAGGATAGCGGTGGCGTAGGTCAGCACCAGGCAGTGGACAAAGAACACAAAGAGAGAGGCCTGGTACAGCCAGTTGAGGAACCGCCGGAGCAGAGGGCCGCAGTTCTTCAAGGCGGCGCACAGCTCCATCAGCAGGTAAATGGACAGGAGGTTGGAGAGGGGCTTCATCAGCTCCAGGTTAAAGAATACCACCCCGGCGGAAAATTCCAGATAGCACAGGCCCAGATAGGTCAGCACCACCAGCCCTGAGCCCAGGATGGCCCACAGCCGGCGGGCCGGGGCCGGGCGCTCCGGCCGGAGATAGCCGGCGTACAGACCGGCCACCCAATAGAACAGATAGGTAATGAACAGCTTGCCCTGATAGGGCGCGAACCAGGGAAGGGCCCGGGCGGCCGCGCCCTGGAGCCAGAGAGCGGCTAGCATGACCACCAGGGCGCCCGCACAGCCGGCCAGCCAGCCCACACGTCGGACCAGCTGCCGCCACAGGGGGCGCAGGAGATAGAGCTGCATGACCACCAGTACATAATAGAACTGGGCCGACAGGGAGCCGAACCATAAATAATTTCCCAGCTCTGCCAGACTGCCCCGCACATAGCCGATGGGCAGAAAGCAGAGATAGTAGAACAAAGTCCAAAAGAGGTAGGGGAAATAGACCTTTTTGGCCCGGCGCAGGATATAGGGCCCGTAGGGGGACAGGGTGTCCCTCGCCAGCTCCAGCCCCATCTTCATCCCGCCGCTGAACAGAAAGCCGGGGACAGCACACCGGCTGAGAAGCCAGGGGACAAAGACCACCGCCCCCTGCCAGGAGGTGGGGTCGGCGTCGGTGATGCCTAGAGACATGACGTGGATCATGATGACCAGCAGGCAGCACAGGGCATTGAAGTCATCTAAAACAGGCAGGCGGGAGGGGGGACGCTCCAGCCCGACGGACGGATGAGCGGTGTTGTGCAAGGCGGACACTTCTCTCTCTCCGGCCGAAGCCGGGTGATGGACGGCGTTCTTCGCCAGAATTCGTTTTTAGTATAAGGAACTGGCAAAATAAAGTCAAGAGCGCCCCCGCCTGGATTCAGGCAGGGGCGCAAGCGGCAGGATCAGGGGATGATGAGCCAGGCGTCGAACTGGAAGCCCTCGGGAGAAACATCGTGGCTCCAGCATCCCAGACACCAGATGTTCCAGGCGTCCTCCAGGAGATGGTGCCCCACCAGCAGGTCGCACCCGTCCGGGACGGGGACGGCGGGGTTGGGGAGATACATCTCGTCGCCGTTTTCGTCTGTTTTGGTGGAGTAGTAGGTGGCCTCAATAGGCTGTCCGTCCACCAGGATGGTGGAACTGCCCGCTGTGGCGGTGATGGTCACCCCGCGGTACCGAGCGGTGGCGGTCTGGCTGTCCTCGTCCCAGCGGTACTCCGCTCCCAGCCTCTCGCAGAGCTGGCGGAGGGACAGATGGCCCAGGCGCAGCCCCTCCAGGTCATAGACCGGGCTGGGCGGGTCCATCAGGAAGGGCCGCAGACGGGGGTCCAGTTCCGCCTCTCTGGCGGGGGAGCCGTCCACGGGGAACTCCCACTGGTCAAAGACGATGGAATCCACCTGGGTCAGGTCCACCACCTGTTCAAACTGATGGTCCACGTCTCCCAACTGTGCCAGAGTCAGGATGGAGCCGTCCTTCATCTTCAGATAGAACAGGTCGGTGGCAACGCCCAGGTCAGTGATAGAGTCGGCGTAGGAGGACCAGTCCCCGAGGCGTTCCAACTCGTAGGAGTAGGACACTGGGGTGAGGATAAGCTCCTTCAACCGGCCCCGGAGCCCCAGAAACTCATTGGAGATGACCTCCAGGTCCGGGGTGACGCGGATGGGCTCCACCACAGAATCCATAGGCAGCCGTACGGCGTAATCCCGGCCCATAAAGGCCAGCCATACATTCAGAGGCTCCTCCAAAGGGCCGACATACTCGCCGAACTGAATGTCGATCTGCCAGGAACGGCTGGTGCCGCTGGGATTGGGGAGGTCATGGATTCCCATACTGCCCGAATGGGTGCGAAGATCGTAGGAGATCCCATCGGGGCCGGTGCTGCCGCTCTCCAGCAGCCTGCTTACCATATCCTCCCCCCAGGGCTCCCGGTGGGCCTCGGCAAAGGCCCGGTTGCTCATCAGGTCGTCGATAGCCTGCTGATTCAGCCCTTCCACAGTGAGAACAACAAAGACGTTTTGACCGTCATAGAGCATACTGTCCGCCGTCAGGCGGTAGTCCTCGTTTTCCACGCTTTTGATGGTGTCCTGTACATAGGGCTCCACCACGCTGGCGTCCCCCCGTGTGAAAAACAGGTCCAGTACCCCCATCTGGTAGGCCGCCGCCAGGGCGGCCCCCGTGGTCAGTGCCAGGGTGGCGGCCAGCAGGACCGCCCATTTCATTTTTTTCTTCATACTGTTCTGCCTTGGACCTTCCGGCGGAGCGGAAGCCGCCTCTTCCTGCTCCAGCGCCGCCTCGACACGGGAGAGGATGGCTTCCGGGTCCAGCTCGGGGTACTCCTCGGGCAGACCTAAGTCGTTCCACAGCTCATGAATGTGACTGGACACAGGGCGTCCCTCCTTTCCCACACAGGGCCTCCCGCAGCTTATGCCGTCCCCGTGCCAGCCGGGTCCGGGCAGTGGCCTGGTTCAGCCCCAGCTCTTTGGCCACCTGGTGCAGCGGCTCCTCCTCAAAGTAATAGCGCCGGAACAGAGTCCGGTCCGGCTCCTCCATGCCGTCCACCAGCCGCCGGAGCTGACTGTGGAGCTGGTTCCGCTCCGCCAGCTCTTCGGGGCCCGGCCGGCTGTCGGGAAGATGGTCTGGAATGGCGTCCGTTTCCCGCCGCCTTCTGACCCGGTCGATGGCCAGATTCCGGGCGGTCACCGCCAGCCATGGCCGGAGGGAGCGGACCGGGTCCAGCGATTCCCGGCTGCGCCACAGGGCGAGAAAGGTGTCGGAGACCACTTCCTCCAAATCCTCCCTCAGCGGCTCAGGGGCCAGGGCCCTGGCGGCTACTGCGGCCACATAATGGGTATACCGCCGGATGGTATCCTCCAGCGCGGCGCGGTCGCCCTGGGCCAGCGCCAGGACCAGACCTGTTTCGTCCAAGGAGCTTCCTCCTCTCTGTTTCAGTAGGGTGTAGACCATTCGTACGTTTGGTTCTGCTTATAGGTACGGCTGGGGGTGGGGCGGCGTTTCACAGTATCGAAAAAAATCTGCCGGCAGAGCAGCTGCCGGCAGAACAACGTCAATAGGTCCGTTCACAGATCGCCTGGATCTTGGCCTGGAGGCCCTTTAAATCCTCAAATGTTTCCGGCCGCCGCCGGGGGTCCCGGAGGATGGCCGCCGGGTGGAACAGGGCGGTCATATGGATACCGGCCTTTTCGAACCACTGGCCGTGCTCCTTTGAAATCTTAAAGTCCTCCTTGATCAGACGGATGGCGGCGACGCGTCCCAGACACACAATGATTTTGGGGCGAATCAGGGCGACCTGGTTGCGGAGATAGCCGATGCAGGCGTCCTGCTCCGAGTTGAGAGGGTCACGGTTCTGGGGCGGGCGGCATTTGACGATATTGGCGATGTATACGTTCCTCTTCCGGTCCAGGTCGATGAGCTCCAGCATATCGTCCAGCAGCTTCCCGCCCCGGCCTACGAAGGGCTCGCCCTGCAAGTCCTCGTTCTCTCCAGGGCCCTCCCCGATAAACATGACTTCCGCGTTTGGCACACCTGCCCCAAAGACCACGTTGTGCCTAGTGTCCGCCAGGGCGCATTTCTGACAGGACATACAGGCCTGTTCCAGAGGTCCCCAATCCAGCATCGCCACCGCTGATCACTCCTTTCTATATCTCAAAGCTCCTTGCTTTCAGTATAACACGATTTACCTGCCGCGCAAAGAAAAAGATTACTCCGGCCCCTATAAAAACTGGACAATTTCTGAATTAAATTCTGCAAATAAAGAAAATACATCCTAGAAAATCCCAGCCTTCACACAAAAATACAATTTTTCCTGCAAAAAACGGGAATACTTGTCAGATGAGGCATTGTCAAGCAACAGGATATTGTGGTATGATACCGATTGAAAAAGAATCTTATCTGTATCTTTCTAAGGAGGAAACTGGGATGCGAGGAGTGCATACCGTAGTCAACGACATTCGCCGCAAGGTTTTTACCGAGGTGGCGAGGATGTCCTTTGAGGGCGGCGACTATGGGGAGACGCTTAGACGCCTGCCCCATAAGATCATCCCTGGCGAGGTGGCCCGTTACCGCCAGAATATTTTGGTGGAGCGCGCCATCGTCAGCGAGCGGCTGCGCCTGGCCATCGGCCTGCCTCTGCGGGATCTGAATGAATACGCCCCTACCATCGACCATCTGGAGGACAGCGTGGTGGCGGAGAAGTACTATGAGCCCCCGCTGATCAACATTATTCCCTTTGCCTGCAACGCCTGCCCCCCAAAGCAGGTCCGGGTGAGCAATATGTGCCAGGGCTGTCTGGCCCATCCCTGTCGGGAAGTCTGTCCTAAGGATGCCATCAAGGTGGTCCAGGGTAAGAGCGTCATCGACCAGGAGAAGTGCATCAAGTGCGGCAAGTGCGTGGACCAGTGCCCCTATAACGCCATTATCAAGTTTGAGCGGCCTTGCGCCGAGGCCTGCGGCATGGATGCCATTAGCTCTGACGAGCTGGGCCGGGCCAAGATCGACTATGACAAGTGCGTATCCTGCGGAATGTGTCTGGTCAACTGCCCCTTCGGCGCCATCGCGGACAAGAGCCAGATCTTCCAGATGATCCAGGCCATCAAGCGGGGGGATCGAGTCGTCGCCGCTGTGGCCCCCGCCTTCGTCACCCAGTTCGGTGAGAATGTGTCCGCCGCCCAGATGCGGGAGGCTATGCTCCAGGTGGGCTTTGCCGATGTGCGGGAGGTGGCGGTGGGCGCCGACCTGTGCACCATCGAGGAGGCCAAAGACTTTTTGGAGAAGGTGCCGGACGAGCTCCCCTTCCTGGCCACCTCCTGCTGTCCCTCCTGGTCTGTGATGGCTAAAAAGCTGTACCCCCAGTTCAAGGACAACATCTCCATGGCCCTGACGCCCATGGTGCTTACGGCCCGGCTCATCAAAAAGGAGGACCCCGAGGCCCGTGTGGTATTCATTGGCCCCTGCGCCGCTAAGAAGCTGGAGGCCTCCCGGCGTACCATCCGAAGCTATGTGGACTTCGTCCTCACCTTTGAGGAGATGCAGGGCGTGTTCGACGCTAAGGGCGTGGACCCCAGCAAGATGCCCGGCGATCCCGAGAACGACTTTATGCGAGCCACTGGCGCTGGCCGTGGCTTCGCGGTGACGGGGGGAGTGGCCGCCGCGGTCAAGGCTGCCATCAAGGAGCTGGACCCCGAAAGAGAGGTTCTGGTGGAGCACGCCGATGGTCTGCGGGAGTGCCGGAAGATGTTGGCAATGGCTAAGGCCGGCAAGTATAATGGCTATCTATTGGAAGGGATGGGCTGTCCCGGCGGCTGTGTGGCCGGCGCGGGAACCATCACTCCGGTGAAGAAGAGCACCACCGCTGTGGCCGCCTATATGCAGACATCCTGTAGCCAGAGCGCGCTAGAGTCCCCCGTAGCCCAGCGATTGGAGGAGCTGGAGAGGCTGGAGGATGAGGCTGAAGTCAACTGAACCCCTGTTTGTCGGAGATGACAATGGATCCGTCCGCGCCCGTTTCGGGTGCGGACGGACTTTTTTTGTCAGAAAAGAAAAACAAGCACAACATATTGCGATGGACAGAAGAGAGTGGCACAAGATATCAATGGGACTGGACTGGTTGGAAGTTATTGTAAACTAAATGGAACAGATGTTTTTGTAAAGAAACCGCCGATTTCGAAGGAAAGCGGCGGTTTTTTCTATAAAAAACCATGAAAAAAAGACTTGCATTTTATGTCAACACCTTTTATACTAAAAGGCAAGGTGGAGTAAAGTGGAGTAAAATCCCTATATAAACCACTAAAGTGGGGGAGAGGTGAGGAACATGACCGGCACATACGAGCACAGCATCGATGCTAAGGGTCGGCTGTTCATCCCCGCCAAGCTCCGGGAGGAGCTGGGGGTCACCTTCTACCTGGCTATGGGCGTGGATGCCTGCCTGGCCATCTATCCCCAAGCCACCTGGGATCGCTTTACTGAAAAATTCGCTTCCCTGCCAATGAGCCAGTCCAAGGCCATGCGGCCGCTGTTCGCCAACGCTGCCAAGTGCGAGCTGGACAGCCAGGGGCGCATCGTCATCCCCCAGAAGCTGCGCAAATATGCCGGCCTGGAGAAGGATGTAGTCATCATCGGAGTCAATGACCGGGCGGAAATCTGGTCCGCCGATGCCTGGAATGCCCAGGAGGAGGAAGAAATGACGCCGGAGAAGATGGCTGCCTGTATGGCGGAGCTGGGATTCTGATATGAGTGAGTTTACCCACTACCCAGTTCTGCTCAATGAGTGCATTGAGGGGCTGAATATCCGCCCGGACGGCGTGTATCTGGACGGGACCTTGGGCCGGGCAGGCCACAGCCGGGAGATCGCAAAGAGATTGAATACCGGGCGGCTCATCTGTGTGGACCGGGACGAGGCGGCCTTGGAGTCTGCGGGTCGGCGGCTGGACGAATACATGGATAAGGTCACCCTGGTCCACAGCAACTTTGACCGGGTGGGCCAGATTATAGAGGAGCTGGAGTTGTCCGGTGTGGATGGGATGCTCTTTGATTTAGGGGTGTCCTCCCCGCAGCTGGATGACAGCTCCCGTGGGTTCTCCTACATGGCTGACGCCCCCCTGGATATGCGGATGGACCGGTCTGAGGGGCTGACCGCCGCGGAGGTGGTCAACACCTGGAGCCAGGAGGAGCTGCGGCGCATCCTCTTTCAGTACGGTGAGGAACGCTGCGCTCCTCAGATCGCCGCTGCTATCGTCCGCCGCCGGGCGGAGAGGCCTATCCTCTCTACTCTGGAGCTGGTGGACATCATCAAAAGCGCTATGCCCGCCAAGGCGTTGAGAGAAAAACAGCACCCCGCGAAGCGGACCTTTCAGGCCATTCGGATCGCGGTCAACGACGAACTGTCTTCTGTGGACCGGATGCTCCAGGGGGCGGTCTCCCATCTCAACAGAGGGGGAAGGCTGGCGGTGATTACGTTCCACTCTCTGGAGGACCGCATTGTCAAGACCAGCCTGGCCGGTTTTGCCAGGGGATGTACCTGCCCGCCGGATTTTCCCGTCTGCGTCTGCGGCAAGACGCCGGACATCCGGCTGGTGAATAAAAAACCCATTCTCCCCTCTGCCCAGGAATTGGAGGAGAATCCCCGCTCCCGCAGCGCCAAGCTGCGGGTGGCGGAAAAATTGTGAAGGGCACGTCCGGCGTGCCCGCTTCCTACCAAAGAGAAGGAGTGAGCGCTATGGCCGCCCGCCGTCGCAGCACAACCGTATATAACACCTATGGCAGCGTGGCCTATGCCCCCGCCTATGACGGCTCTGCCGTCCGTGCCCCCAGAAGGGAGGAGGAGCTTCAGCGCCGTCCCCAGCCCAAGACACGGGAGCACGTCCGCCGCAAGCAGCTGACCCGCACCCAGGTCCAGGTCCGAGAGGCCGGTCAGGTGGCTCCCTTCGCGGTGGTGGGATTCATTGCGGTGGCAGTCTTTGCGGCCCTGCTCATTACCAGCTTTGCCCAGTTTACCGCCCTAAATGGGGAGGTGGTATCCCTCCAAAACCAGCTGACCACACTCCAGACAGAGAACGCTACCTTGTCCGCCCAGTACGAAAAGGTCTTTGATATGGAGACGATCCAGGCCGCGGTGGGAGAGAGCATGGTGCGGCCCACCAGCGACCAGGTAGAGTACATCGATTTGTCCGAGCCGGATACCGTGGTGGTCTACGGTGAGCAGGAGGCTTCCGGAGGCATCGTCGGCGCCCTGAAGGCAGCGGGCACAGTGTTGGGAGAAATGATTGAATATTTCCGCTGAACCGGCCATATAGATGAAAGACGAAAGATAGAGCAAGGGGCGCAAGAAAGGATATTTCTTGCGCCCTTCTACCGCAAAGGAGGGAAGCGTTATGCGGGAGGAATACGGGAGAAAAAGCCGCCAGAGCGCGGGCGGCGGGACCCGGGGCAGCCACTCCAAACGGTCTATATTCCGGCGCACGGTCTTCCTGATGGCGGTGTGCGGTGTGCTTATGTTCATCCCTCTGTTTTGGAAGCTGTGGAACATCGCCATTGTCAACCATGACTACTACCAGCAGCTGGCCACCAAGCAGCAGACGCTGGACCTGTCTGTATCCTCCAGCCGGGGGAACATTTACGACCGAAACGGCAACGTGCTGGCCATGTCAGCCACAGTATACAACCTGATCTTATCCCCCAACGACCTGGAAAAGAGCGTGTCCAAAAAGGACTTTACCGATGAGGAGGGCAATCTGGACCAGGCGGCTTACGAGGCGGCGGTGGCCGCCAAGCAGGACCAGATGGTCCGGGACCTGATGGCTCTCGTCCCCGGCCTGGACGAGGAGAGAGTAGATACCCAGGTGCACGCCACCAAGTATTCCTACCGTGAGATCAAGAAGAACATCGAGGAGGAGGAGGCCCAGGCCATCCGGGAATACATCACCGAGAACAAGACCTCCGCCTACCTATACCTTACTCCCGGGACCAAACGCTACTACCCCTACTCCGGCCTAGCTGCCCAGGCCCTGGGGTTTGTCAATGACGAGGGGGGCGCCTACGGTATCGAGGCGGCGTACAACGACGTGCTGGAGGGCACCGCCGGCCGGGTGGTCACCACCAAGACCGGAGCGGGCACCCAGATGTACAACGCATACTCTGATTTCGTGGACGCCATTGACGGCTATGACTTGACCCTGACTATCGACGCTACCATCCAGTCCTATCTGGAAAAAACCATTGAGGAGGGCATCCAGGACTATGACGTGCGCAACGGCGCCTTCGCCATTGCCATGGACCCCAACACTGGTGCTGTCCTGGGGATTGCCAGTTCCCCGGACTTTGATCCCAATAACTACTCAAAAATTCTGGATGATATGCTGAATGGAAAGATGGATGAGAACACTCAGGCCATCTACGAGCAGTTGAAGGCGGACAATCCGGAAAATCTGACCGACGCCGAGCTCATGGCACAGGCAGAGAGTCAGGCATACAGTCAGGCCGTGATGAGCCAGTGGCGGAGTAAGGCCATCGACGATACCTATGAGCCGGGCTCTACCTTCAAAGCCCTGGTGCTGGCCGCCGCCCTGGAGGAGGGGGTGGTGAGTGAGAGCGACACCTTTTACTGCTCCGGCAGCGTGAAGATCGCCGATCACACGATTCACTGTTCCAAGGTCACTGGCCACGGTTCCCAGACCCTGGCGGAGGCGGTGGGCAACTCCTGCAACCCCGCCTTCATCGCCATCGGTCAGCGGCTGGGCATCGATTTGTTCTACGACTATTTCGAGGCCTTCGGCATGAAGGAAAAAACAGGCATTGACCTGCCTGGAGAGGGCAAGGGCGTGGTCTGGGAGCGGGAAGACATGATTCCCACTGACCTGGCGGTAGCCTCCTTCGGCCAGCGATTCAACGTCACCCCCCTCCAGATGATTCGAGGCTTTGCGGCCGTCATCAATGGCGGTAACCTGGTAAAGCCCTATGTGGTCCAGTCTATCAGTACGAAGGATGGCACCGTGGTCCAGAACACGGAGACCGAGGTCGTCCGTCAAGTGGTCAGCCAGGAGACCAGCCAGCGGGCCACCGATATCCTGGAGCAGGTGGTGTCCAAGGGGACCGGCAGGAACGCCTATGTGGCGGGGTACCGCATCGGCGGTAAGACGGGCTCCTCGGAAACAGGGGAGACGGGGCGCACTATCGTGTCCTTTATGGGCTTCGCTCCGGCTGACGACCCTCAGGTCATCGTCCTGCTGGCCTACGACAAACCTCAGGAGAGCGCCACTAACCCCAAAGAATCCACCACAGGGGTGTACATCAGCGGCGGCAATATGGCCGCCCCAAAAGCTGGCCCCCTGATCGCCCAGATCTTGGACTATATGGGAGTGGAGAAGAAGTACAACGCCGACGAGTCCGCCGCCGTGGATGTAAATACCCCCAAAGTCACCGGTATGACAGTGGCCGATGCCAAAAAGGCGTTAGACAAGAAAAACCTAAAGTACCGCACAGTGGGCGAGGGAGAGAGCATTACCGCTCAACTCCCTGCCGCCGGGGCCAGCGTCCCAGGAGGTTCCACTGTGGTGCTATACCTAGGGGACGCGGTGCCCGAGGAGAGCGGTACTGTCCCAGATGTGGTGGGCATGAGCTATGAGGGCGCCAAGAAACGGCTGGAGGAGGCCGGGTTCTTTATGCGGGCCTCCGGCGTATCTGTGTACTATAGTAATACCACGACTGCCAGTGACCAGAGCATCCTGGGCGGAGAAACAGCCGCCATGGGCACCGTGGTAGATGTTCAGTTCTCCAACATTGTGGAGGACGGCGCGGTAGACTCGAGATAGGGAGATCCCTCCGGCTCGCTAGACTGCTGCATCATTTTGGCAAAATTTATAGAGAATCAAACCCACCCTTGAGGGGTGACGACATGAAATTGCGCCAATTGTTGAACGGCGTCCCCCTCAAGGGGGGTAACATTGACCAGGAGATGGAAATAAATTCCATTTCTTATGACAGCCGGACCCTGGAGCCCGGCGCTCTCTTCGTGGCTCTGCCCGGAGATAAGACGGATGGTCACCGGTACATCGACACGGCTCTGGAGAGAGGCGCCGCGGCCGTCCTGTGCCAGCGGGCTCCGGATCGGCCGGGTCCCTGGCTGGTGACAGAGGATACCAGACTGGCTCTGGCCCTTCTCTCGGCCAACTGGTTTGGACATCCGGGGGACGCTATGACCCTGGTGGCGGTCACCGGGACCAACGGCAAGACCACCACCACCAGCCTCATCAAAGAATTGCTGGAGGGGACGCGCCGGGCCAAGGTGGGCCTGATCGGCACCAATCGGAACATGATAGGGCGGGAGGAGCTGCCTGCCCACCGCACCACCCCGGAGAGCTATG
Organism: Flintibacter hominis; assembly: GCF_014287965.1. Taxonomy (NCBI): domain Bacteria; kingdom Bacillati; phylum Bacillota; class Clostridia; order Eubacteriales; genus Flintibacter; species Flintibacter hominis. The sequence continues at coordinate 280,370 of NZ_JACOPO010000001.1, forward strand.
AGCTCCAAGCCCTTCTGCGCCAGATGCTGGACAATGGCTGTACCTATGTGGTAATGGAGGTATCCTCCCACGCCCTGGTCCAGCACCGGACGGCGGGATTGACCTTTGACCTGGGGCTGTTCACCAATCTGACCCAAGACCACCTGGATTATCACCACACCATGGAGGAATATCGAGCGGCCAAGGGACTGCTCTTTGACCAGTGCCGCCAGGCGGTGCTGAACCTGGACGACCCAGCGGGCCGCTGGTATCTAGAACGGGTCAGATGTCCGGTGTTTACCTATTCGGAAAACAGGACCCAGGCGAATTTGAGCGCCAAAAATATCCGCCTGTTCCCCAGCCACGTGGAGTTTGACGCGCTCTCCACCGGCAGGTTAGTCCGCGTCCACCTGCCCATCCCCGGAGGGTTTTCTATCTACAACGCCCTGGCGGCCCTGTCCGCCGGACTGTGCCTGGGCCTGGGTCTGAAGGAGATGGCTCGGGTCATGCCTGCGGTCCACGGGGTAAAGGGCAGGGTGGAGGTGGTCCCTGTTCCTCCAGCCTATACCGTCATCATCGATTACGCCCACAGCCCCAACGCCCTGGAGAACATCCTGACCACCGCGCGGGACTTTACCGCCGGGCGTCTCATCTGTCTGTTTGGCTGCGGGGGAGACCGGGATAAAACCAAACGGCCCATTATGGGGGCCATCGCCCAGGACCTGGCCGATGTGGTGGTGGTCACCTCGGATAATCCCCGGACGGAAGATCCCCAGGCCATTATCACCGATATCCTGTCCGGTATGGAGGGGGAGCTGGAGAAGGTCCATGTGGAGCCGGACCGGCCTGCGGCCATCGGCTGGGCCCTGTCCCAGGGACAGCTTGGCGATGTGATCGTGCTGGCGGGCAAGGGCCATGAGACCTATCAGGAGATCAACGGCGTGTTCCATCATCTGGACGAGCGGGAGATCGTAGCCGACTGGTTTGCCGCGCAAAAAACGCCTCCTAAGGCGGCCGCCCAAGCGCGGGCCAGCACGGCGCTGGCGGGGAGTGGGGCGGAGCCGTGAGAAAGGCGTGCCATTTCCAAGAAAAGGGACGGGAAAGTGTGTGCAAAGGCTTAAAACTCTGCCGGAACGACAAGAAAGGACTGGAAAAACTCCGGCGGGCATAGTATAATAATAGGCCGCATATGCGCGGTTTGACTTACTTGAGAGAAAGACGACCTGGAGGGGTTCCGACATGACATATATACTGAGCTTTATCGTGGCCTTTGGCGTGGCCGCTATCGCGGGCCAGATCCTGATTCCGCTGCTTCGCCGGCTGAAGGCGGGCCAGTCCATCCGGGAGGATGGACCCACCTGGCACATGGCCAAACAGGGGACCCCCACCATGGGCGGCATCATGTTTATCCTGGCCATCGGCGTGGCCGTGCTTACAGCCGGGTGGGAGGACCTGCTTCGGGGAAGCCGAAACCACCTGTATGTGTTTCTGTTTGCTCTGGTCTTCGGAATCATCGGCTTTATTGATGACTTTCAGAAGCTGCGCCACCACGCCAACGAGGGGCTGACTGCCGGTCAGAAGTTCCTGCTCCAGCTTGCGGCGGCTATCGTCTTCACTGTGCTGCTGCGCGGAAGCGGCTATCTGACCCCCAATTTGTATATCCCCTTCCTGAATGTAGAGCTGGCCCTTCCCTGGGTGGTGTACATGGTGTTCGCCGCTTTTGTCATGGTGGGCACTGTCAACGCCGTCAACCTGACCGACGGCATCGACGGGCTGGCCACCGGCGTCACCATCCCTGTGGCCCTGTTCTATGTGGGCGTATCCGCCTGGTACGGCCGGGATGACCTGACGGTACTCTCTGCTGCCCTGGCCGGCGGTCTGTCCGCCTTCCTGCTCTATAACTTCCATCCCGCCAAGGTCTTTATGGGGGACACAGGCTCCCTCTTTCTGGGCGGTATGGTGTGCGGGCTGGCCTTCGCCCTGAATATCCCCCTGGTCATCCCCATCATCGGCCTGGTCTATGTGGCTGAGGTGCTGTCCGATATTATCCAGGTAGTCTATTTCAAGAAAACAGGCGGAAAGCGGTTCTTTCGCATGGCGCCCCTCCACCACCATCTGGAGATGGGCGGCTGGAGCGAAACCAAGCTCTTTTGTGTCTTTTCCGGACTGACGTTGGTGCTGTGCGTCGTGGCCTTTCTGGGAGTAATGAACCGCTATCCGGTCTGACGCCGGGAGAGAGCAGCCCCGCGTTTTTCCGGGTCCCTGTCCGAGTACGTCCCCATTTGATCAAAGGAGGTGGACATTATCGCCAGAAAAGCAAAACGTGACCTGACCATGGAGGAGCAGCTGGCCCGCGGCCCCATGGACCTGCCCTTCCTGATGCTGGTGCTCATGCTGGTGGGGATCGGGCTCATCATGATGTTTTCCGCTTCCTTTGCCTCGGCCTACTATGACTCGTCCCAAAATGTACAGAACAACCCCATGTTCTACATCCGAAGGCAGGCCGCCTATGCCGCGGCAGGTCTGCTGGTGATGTATGTGACATCCAAGATCAATTACCAGCGTTTTCGCTGGATGTCTGTCTTTGTGCTGGTGGGCGCGATTGCGCTGCTGGTGCTGGTATTGACGCCCATTGGCGTAGAGATCAATCAGGTGAAACGCTGGCTCTATCTTTTCCTGGTGGCCGGCCCCACCTTTCAGCCTTCCGAGATTGCCAAGGTGGCGGTGGTCCTGTTTTTCGCGGCCCGGCTGTCCAAGCGGGACACCGAGCGGAAAAAGAAGTTTACCAACCGGACGCTCACCGGGCGGACTCTGAATCGGCTGGAGCGCATCGGCTTTTTGGAACTGGTGCCTTACGGTGCGGTGCTTTCCCTGGTGCTGGTACTGGTGGTCATGGAGCCCCATATGTCGGGTACCATCCTCATCATGGTGGGGGCCGCCGCCGTCCTTTTCGCATCAGGCATCAATCTGGGATGGTTCGTAGGGCTGGGCTCCTTTGCTGTGGCCGCCCTCACCTTTGTGGTCTTTGCCACCGACTATATGACGCGGAAGATCAACCTGTGGCTGGACCCCTGGTCCGATCCCCAGGGCGCGGGCTATCAGCCCATCCAGTCCCTCTATGCCATCGGCTCTGGCGGCCTGTTGGGCCTGGGGCTGGGCAAGAGCCGCCAGAAGTTTCTCTACATCCCTGAGCCGGAAAATGACTTTATCTTTTCTATCGTGGTGGAGGAGCTGGGCTTCATTGGAGCGGCCATCGTCCTGATCCTGTTCGCCCTGCTTATCATGCGTGGTTATTGGCTGGCCCTCCACGCCAGAGACAAATTCGGCACCCTGACCATCGTGGGTATCATCACGCTGCTGGCCGCCCAGGTATTTCTAAACATCGGGGTGGTTACCAACTTGATCCCCAACACGGGCATCTCCCTGCCTTTCTTTAGCTACGGGGGTACCGCGCTGATGATACAACTGGCGGAGATGGGCATTATTTTGAGCATCTCCCGGCAGATTCCGGCGCCGAAAAAGGACTGATAGAAAGCGTGGAGAGCTAAGATAAGGCATCTGTTCTTCACGCTCACAGAAGAGGTGTTTTATGAACATTCTGTTTACCTGCGGCGGTACCGCCGGCCATGTGAATCCCGCGGTGGCTCTGGCCCATATCTTCCAGGAGCGGCACCCAGGCTGCCGGGTCCTCTTCGTGGGGGCCGATGGAGGGATGGAAAATAAGCTGGTGCCCAAGGAGGGCTACGAGATCCGCTCCGTCACCATCACCAATTTCCACCGCTCCTTTGCCCCTGCTGATATCGCCCACAACCTGGGCACCCTGATGAATATGCGGAAGTCCAAAAAGCAGGCTCAGGCTATTCTGGATGAGTTTAAGCCTGACCTGGTGGTGGGCACCGGCGGCTACGCCTCCTTCCCTGTGGTCAACGAGGCCGCCCGCCGGAAGATCCCCACCGCCGTCCATGAGTCAAACGCCGTCCCAGGCCTGACCACAAAGGCCCTGGCCAGAGTGGTGGACCGGGTGATGGTGGGCTTTGAGGAGAGCCGTTCCCACTACGACGACCCCTCCAAGGTGGTGGTCACCGGCACCCCGGTCCGGGGCGATTTTTTCAAGTATACCCGCCAGGAGGCGAGAGAGAAGTTGGGCCTCGCCGACGAGCGGCCCCTGCTGCTGTCCTACTGGGGCTCGCTGGGGGCAGAGGTCATGAACCAGAAGATGGTGGATTTCATCGCCAAGGAGTGCTATGAGGGCGCTCCCATCCGCCATATCCATGGCGCCGGCCGGGACTTCCCCTGGATGCGGGAGGAGCTCCTTCGCCGGGGGCTGAAGCTGGGGGACAACGGGGTGGAGGTCCGGGAGTATATCTATGATATGCCCCTGGTCATGGCCGCCGCCGACGTGGTCTTGTGCCGGGCGGGGGCCTCCACGATCTCGGAGATCACCGCCATCGCCAAGCCCTCGGTGCTGGTCCCCTCCCCCAATGTCACTGCCAACCACCAGGAAAAGAACGCGCGGGTGCTGGCTGACCAGGGGGCGGCGATCCTCCTGCGGGAGCAGGACTGCGGGGAGCATACCCTCTACGATACTGTGGAGTTGCTGATGCAGGAGCGGGACCGGCGGGACGCCATGGTCCGGGCCCTCAACGCCATGGCTGTGCCCAACGCCGGGGAGAAGATATACCAGACCCTGCGGGAGATCATGCGAGACAAAGCATAAGAAGGGGCGGGACCGCCTCATAAACCAAATGGACTGTTTCCGCATAGGATAGCCTGAATCAAAGAAATTTGGAGGCTATCCCATGAGCTTTTATCGAATCGAGGGCGGACGGCCCCTATCGGGCAGCCTGTCCGTTCAGGGGGCCAAGAACAGTGTCCTGCCCATCCTGGCCGCCGCCGTGTTGGCCCCGGGTCAGAGTGTCATCCACAACTGTCCCGACCTGTCCGACGTATCTGCTACCCTGGACATCCTGCGCCTTCTGGGCTGCCGGACGGAGCGGGAGGGGGATACTGTCCTGGTGGATGCCTCTGCCCTGTGCCGTTCGGACATTCCGGACCGGCTGATGCGGGAGATGCGCTCCTCTGTGATCTTTCTGGGCGCGCTGCTAGCCCGGCTGGGGGAAGCGGAGCTGACCTATCCCGGCGGCTGTGAGCTGGGCCCCCGGCCCATCGACCTGCACTTGTCCGCTCTGCGCCGTCTGGGTGCGGAGATCCGGGAGGACCAGGGGTGCCTGCGCTGCCAGGGAGGCGGAGCCCTCCGGGGAAGGGAGCTTTGCCTGAACCTGCCCAGCGTGGGCGCGACGGAAAACGCCATGCTGGCCGCCTGCGGCTGTCCGGGGGTCACCTTGATCCAGGGCGCCGCCCGCGAGCCGGAAATTGTGGACCTGCAAGGGTTTCTGCGGGCTATGGGGGCGGAGGTGTCGGGGGCAGGGACCTCGGTTATCACCATCCGGGGCGGCGTGCCGCTCCATCCGGCGGAGCACTGCGTCATGGGGGACCGGATCGCGGCGGCTACATATCTATGCGCGGCGGCCGCCGCCGGAGGAGAGGTGGAGCTGACCCGGGCGGAGCCCCAGACGCTTACCGCGGTGCTCAGTGCGCTGGAGGAGGCGGGCTGCCGCCTGACTTCCGGACCGGACCACATTCTGCTGGAGAGCCGGGGGCCGCTTCAGAGCATCCCAACTGTGCGTACCGCGCCCTATCCCGGTTTCCCTACCGATGGGCAGGCCATCCTGATGGCCGCCCTGACTGGGGGGCAGGGGACCACCATGTTTGTGGAGAATATGTTTGATAGCCGGTACGGCCATGTAGACGAGCTGCGCCGCATGGGGGCGGATATCCGGGTAGACGGCCGGGTGGCGGTAGTCACCGGGGTAGGAAGGCTCCATGGAGCCGCCGTCCGAAGCACGGACCTGAGAGGCGGGGCCGCCTTGGTGGTAGCCGGACTAGGGGCGGAGGGGAGCACGGAGGTGTCCGACCTGCACCATATTTGCCGGGGCTATGAGAAGCTGCCTCAGAACCTGCGGGCCCTGGGAGCGGATATTCAGGAGCTTCCGGATTGACCAGAGGGGGACCATTGGGAACACAGAGAACCAGCGGCGAAGCTGTGCAAACTTCCGGCAGGAACCGGATGGGAGCCCGGCGGAGCCAGGGAGGATCGTATGCCGAGAAAGAACCACAGCAGAACACGCAGGAAGAACAGAGGGCGCTTTGGCCCTCTGTTCAAGCTGCTCTGCGCCCTGGCTGTGGTCATCGCCCTGACCATAGGGGCCACAGTATTTTTCCAGGTGGAGACCATCGCTGTGACAGGAAACAGCCGCTATACACAGCAAGAGGTGATAGACGCCTCCGGCATCCAAATCGGCGACAATCTCTACCGAATGAATAAGTATCAGATCGGGGATCAGGTGCTGCGGCAGCTGCCCTATGTGGAGAAGATTCTGATCCGCCGCTCTCTGCCCAGCACCATCGTCATTACGGTGTCCGAGTGGGACGCTGTCGCCCAGATCCTGCCCCCGGAACCGGGTGCGGCGGTGACAGTGGAGGAACCGGAGCAGCCGGCGGAGGACCCAGAGGCCAGCTCCTCCGGCAGTCAGCCGGCCACCCTCCAGGCGGCTTCGGAGCCATGGCTCATCAGTGTGGGGGGCAAGCTGCTGGAGCCGGCGCCCGCCGACAGCGGAGCCATCGAGGTGACAGGGCTCACCGCCCTGTCACCAAAGGCGGGTACCATGCTGGAGATCCCAGAGGCGGAGCAGCCCAGACTGGATGCCCTGCTGGATCTGCTGGCCACTCTGGAGGAGATGGAGGCGGTGGACCGGGTGTCCTCCATCCAACTGAGTGAAACCCAGGTCAAACTGCACTACCTGGAGCGGTTTGAGGTAAAAATGCCCCTTAACGCGGACTTTAGTTATAAGCTCCGAGTGCTGGAGCAGGCGGTGGCCAAGGCGGAGGAGGAGTTTGGCAGCCAGGCATCCGGCGCCATGGACTTGACACAGCAGGACTACGCCGCGGTGTATTCTCCCGATTGATGGGAAGTATTGGAAAATGACGGAAAGTTTCGTCGGAAGCGAGATTTTCTCTTGACCGGCAAAGGAAAGAGCGATACAATATAACAAAATGTAGACTTCACAAGCGGAAGCTATCCACAACAGGTTGTTTTGCGGCGATAGCTTCCACATTTACATAGGAGGAACGACAATGGCCTTCGGATTGGATATGGGTCCTGAAAGCGTAGTAAACATCAAGGTAGTGGGCGTCGGCGGCGGCGGCAATAACGTGGTCAACCGTATGGTCCGTACCGGCACCAAGGGCGTGGATTTCATCGCGGTCAACACCGACAAGCAGGCGCTGTCGCTCTCTGGCGCAGGCCAGAAGATACAGATCGGCGAGAAGCTGACCAACGGCCAGGGGGCGGGCTCCGACCCTGAGGTGGGCCGCAAGTCTGCCGAGGAGAACCGTAGCCAGATCTCCAAGGTCCTGGAGGACGCTGACATGGTCTTTATTACCGCCGGCATGGGCGGTGGCACCGGCACTGGCGCGGCCCCCATCGTGGCCGATATTGCCAAGGAGCTGGGGATACTTACCGTGGGTGTGGTCACCAAGCCCTTCCGGTTCGAGGGAATGCGCCGTATGAAGCAGGCGGAGAACGGGATTGCTGAACTGCGCAACAAGGTGGATTCACTGGTTATCATCCCCAACGAGCGGCTGAAGCTGGCCACGGACCAGAAGATCACCATGCTCAACGCCTTTGAGATTGCGGACGATGTCCTGCAGCAGGCCGTCCAGTCCATCTCTGACCTGATCAATAACACCGGCTTTATCAATCTGGACTTTGCCGATGTGTCCGCCGTCATGAAGGACGCGGGGTGCGCCCACATGGGCGTTGGCCGCGCCGCGGGCAAGAATAAGGCTGAGGAGGCTGCCAAGATGGCTATTTCCAGCCCCCTGCTGGAGACTTCTATCAACGGCGCCAAGGGCGTGCTGATCAATGTGACCGGCTCTATGGATATCGGCCTGGAGGAGGTAGAGACAGCGGCCAACCTGGTCCAAGAGGCCGCTCACCCCGACGCCAATATCATCTTCGGCGCTGCCTTTGATGAGTCCCTGGAGGACGAGATTCGGGTCACTGTCATCGCTACCGGGTTTGACCAGGCGCCCAACAGTGTTCCAACTGCCCCCAGCGCTGCTGGGGAGCGTCCCGCGGTACAGGCTCCGTCCCAGGAGGCTGGGCAGCCAGCTGGAGAGGGGCAGTCGGCCGCTTCTCCTGTTGCCGAACCGGAGAAGCCCAAGGTCAGTGACGACGACTGGGATATTTTGGAGCGTATTTTCAGCAAGAAACGCTAATTTATGATAAAAGACAAAGCAGCCCGTGCCGATGGCACGGGCTGCTTTTATGCGGATTAGAAAAACATGATGATGATGGAGGTCATGATGCCGCATACACAAAGGGCGATAGAGCTCATAGCCCCCTGGAGAGCGCCAATCTCCATGGCCTTGGAGGTACCCAGAGCATGGCTGCACGCCCCGATGGCCACCCCTTCCGCCACCGGGTCTGTGACGCGGAACAGTTTGGCGAAAAGGGGGGCAAAGATAGCGCCTATTACTCCGGCCACTAGCACGGCGGTGACTGTGATGCCCTGAATACCACCGTTGCTGTCCGAGATGGCAACAGCGATAGCGGTTGTGACGCTTTTAGGCAGGAGGGAGGAGGCAATGACACTGTCCACAGACAGCAGTTTGCACAGCAGAAGGATGGACCCCAGACTAGTGAGACAGCCGGTGAAGCACCCCGCCAGGACAGGGAAAAAATACTCCTTTAGTAGCTGACGCTGGCGGTAGATATTCAGGGCCAGCACCGCGGTCACTGGGCCCAGGAGCAGGGAGAGGACATCGCCGCCCTGCTGGTAGTCCTCATACGGGACACGGAGGGCTGCCAATACCGACAGGATCAGAGCCACGGCCACGGCAAGGGGGTTGAGCAGGAAACAGCCGGTCCGTTTCTGGATCCACTGAGCCACGCTCCAGGCCGCGCAGGTCAGCACAATGCCAAAGAAGGGGGAGGAGAAAAGAATGTCTCTCACCGGCCTTTCCCCCCCTTCCGACGAATGAGTAGCTGGATGGTCCAGGCGGTGACCAGATAGACCAGGGGAGTGGTGACTACGGCAATAAAAAAGAAGGGGATCAGGTAGGGAAGAAGCTTCTCCCAATGCTCTATGATGGCTACACAGGGCGGGACGAAGAAGAAGGCCATATTGTCCACCAGGAAGCCGGAGACCCGGCCGATGTGCCGCTCCTTTACCACTCCAGAAAAGAGGAGCAGCAGGAGAAGCACCAGACTGATGACCCCGGCGGGAAAGGGGAAGGGCAGCAGAAAGGAGATGCCCTCGGAGATCAGACAAACGCCGAACACAACGGCGATCTCACCCATGATGTTCAAAATACTAGCTCCTTTTCTCAGACCGGCCCACCAGGTAATCCAGGGTGACCTGGTAGAAGTCGGCCATCCGGACCAGGGTGGAGGCGTCCGGCTCCCGCTCCCGCTTTTCATATCGCCGGTAAGTGCTGAACGGGACGCCCATTCCTTTTGCCGCATCTCCTTGGGTGAGATGCCGTTCTTTTCGGAGGAGGAAAAGACGGTCAGATAATTTTGTCATTTTTTCTTTACCCCCTTGACAGCCCCAAACGGAGTAATTATAATAGAATTAACCCGTTTGGAGTATAAAAGTGGGAGGACAAATCATGATAGAATCGGTAAGAATCCTGTATGACTATGTCTTGGAATGCCGAAATGAAATGATGAAAGACCCGGACTATCGGGCTAGTGGTGAAATCGTGGATAAAAATTACAATCAGTTGAAGGGGCGGCTGAATGAGGAGGGGTGCCAGCTTTTGGACCAGCTGATGGACAGTCTGACGCACCAGCTGTGCCTGGACATGGAGTACAAATTCCAAATCGCCCTGGAAATGGGCGCGGAGTTGTATACAGCCCTCAGTCCCCGGCAGACGCCTTACTCCCAAATAGCGGTGGCGAAATAGTCTTCCGGCGTTTCGGCCCGACGGATCAGGCGGGTAGAGCCGTCCTCGCACAGCAGGACCTCGGCGGAACGGAGCCGTCCATTGTACTGATAGCCCATAGCGTGGCCATGGGCGCCGGTGTCATGGATGACCAACAGATCACCAATGTCTATCTCAGGCAGCATCCGGTCGATGGCGAATTTGTCGCTGTTCTCACACAGGGCGCCGGTGACGTCGTACTTGTGGTCACAGGGCAGGTCCTCCTTGCCCATCACAGTGATGTGGTGATAGGCCCCATAGATGGCCGGCCGCATCAGATTGGAGGCACAGGCGTCCACCCCAATATAATCCTTATAGGTGCGCTTCTCGTGGAGAACTTGGGTGACCAGGTGGCCGTGGGGAGCCAGCATGAACCGGCCCAGCTCGGTGCAGAGGGACACATCACCCATCCCCGCGGGGACCAGGATCTCCTCGTAGGCCCTCCGTACCCCTTCGCCGATGACCGCGATGTCATTGGCAGGCTGATCCGGACGGTAGGGGACGCCCACTCCGCCGGACAGGTTGATAAAGGTGATATGACAGCCGGTTTCTTCCTTCAACTCCACAGCGGTGCGGAAGAGAATGGCGGCCAGCGCAGGGTAATACTCGTTGGAAATGGTGTTGGAGGCCAGGAAAGCGTGGATGCCGAACTCCTCGGCGCCCAGCTCTTTCAGCCGGCGGAATGCCTGGGTCATCTGGGGCCGGGTCAGACCGTATTTGGCCTCCCCGGGGTTATCCATCACCTGAAAGCCCTCTTTGCTCTCGCCCAGGGTAAAGGTGCCGCCAGGGTTATAGCGGCAGGAGATCTTTTTGGGGATATAGCCGATGGTGTTCCGCAAAAAGTCGATGTGACTGATATCGTCCAGATTGATGGTGGCCCCCAATTCGGCGGCCAGCTGAAATTCCTCGGCGGGCGTATCATTGGAAGAAAACATGATCTCGTCCCCGGCAAAGCCACACCGCTGGCTCATCATCAGCTCGGTGAGGGAGGAGCAGTCCACGCCACAGCCCTCCTCCCGCAGGAGCTTCAGAATTTGGGGATTGGGGGTGGCCTTGACGGCAAAATACTCCTTAAAGCCTGGATTCCAGGAGAAGGCCCGGTACAGGCCGCGGGCGGTTTCACGGATGCCCTTCTCATCGTAAAGGTGGAAGGGGGTGGGGTACTGTTTGACGATTTCCTGGAGCTGCTCCAGGGTGACGAAGGGCCGCTTCATGGCAGATCGCTCCTTTATCTTTGGTATGGGGCGGGACAGAGAAAAGCCTTCCCAGCGGGAAGGCAAAAAACTCCCCAAGAGGGAAAAATCAAAACTAGTTTATCCCCCCAAGGGAAAAAAGTCAATGCGCGGAACGACCAACAAGCCGGCAGAGAAGAAAAAATCTTTTATCTTTCGAGAAAAAATCCCGAAAACATAACATTTTCTCTTGCGTCCTGTCGGAAATTCTGTTATGATACTTCGGAACGAGAAAGGGGGAGCGCGTCATGACCATGTATGAGCCTTTTAGCTGGCCTAAGTTTGACGGGGCCCTCATTTCTATCTGCCGCTGACAATCACAATGTGGTTGTCTTTTTTTGTGTGCCAAACGTGAAGGGAGAAATGTAAATGAATCACCACGAGCCTATCCGCGACGCCCGTCAGTTGGGCCTGCCCAAAATGCTGATCCTCGGCCTTCAGCATATGTTCGCCATGTTCGGCGCTACCGTGCTGGTCCCCATCCTGGTCCAGGGCTACGGGCTGCCCCTTTCCATCCAGACCACCCTGTTTTTCGCCGGTGTGGGCACCCTGTTCTTCCACGTATGTACCAAGCTGAAGGTGCCAGCGTTCCTGGGTTCCTCCTTTGCCTATCTGGGCGGCTTCAGCGCGGTGGCCCAGCTGGATTCCGGCATCTATGCCAATATGACCGGAGAGGAAAAGCTGCCCTACGCCCTGGGCGGCATCGTGATAGCTGGCCTGATGTATCTGGTGCTGGCCGCTCTGATCCGGCTGCTGGGCGTGCGCAAGGTCATGCGCTACCTGCCCCCCGTAGTCACCGGGCCCATCATCATCCTCATTGGCTTGTCCCTGGCCCCCAGCGCGATCAATAACGCCTCCACGAACTGGTGGCTGGCCCTTCTGTCCATCGCTGTTGTTATCGCGGCAAACATTTGGGGCAAGGGCATGATCAAGATCATTCCTATTCTGCTGGGCGTTGTGATCCCCTATGTGGTAGCGTTGGCTACCAACCAGGTGGACTTCTCCGGCATGGCCGCCGCGGAACTGGTCGGACTGCAGCCCTTTGTCTTGGCCAAGTTCGACCTTACCTCCATCCTGGTCATGGCCCCCATCGCCGTGGCGGCCATGATGGAGCATATCGGGGATATGTCTGCCATCTCCGCCACGGTGGGGGAGAACTTTATTGAGAATCCGGGCCTCCACCGCACCCTCATTGGCGACGGCATCGCCACCTCCCTGGCCGGAATGTTTGGCGGTCCCGCCAATACCACCTATGGCGAGAACACCGGTGTGCTGGAGCTGTCCCAGGTCTTTGATCCCAAGGTGGTCCGGCTGGCCGCTGTCTATGCGGTGGTGCTGTCCTTCTCTCCCAAGTTTGCCGCCGTCATCAACTCCATCCCTACCGCCATTATCGGCGGCGTGTCCTTCATCCTCTATGGCATGATCTCCGCTATCGGCGTGCGCAACGTGGTGGAGAACCGGGTGGATTTCACCAACTCCCGCAATCTTATTATTGCGGCCGTCATCATGGTGTGCGGCCTGGGCTTCAAGATCTGGGGCAACAACAACGAGTTCTCCGGACTGACCTTCCATGTGGGCGGCGCCTCCGTGACGCTGACCTCCCTGGCCATTGCGGCCATCGCTGGCATCGCCCTCAACGCCATCCTGCCCGGCAAGGACTATGAATTCGGCGCCGATGTGACCAAGGGCCGCTCCGGTGACTTTGGACGGTATTGAGCGATACATGTAGTTGGAAACGGGAGCCTCCGGAATGTCCGGAGGCTCCGTTTTTATTCCATTCCTGAAAGAAAGATATAGCAAAGATGAAAAAAACATTAAATCGGGGGCAAGGTCCTTGCGCGGGAAAACAAAATAGGATAAAATGAAGCCATCAAACGGGCGACCGTATGGAATGAAGGAGGCAACGATACCATGGGATTTTTTGATAATTTCAAGGAAAAGGCCACTGACTTGGCCCAGGCCGGTGTAGCCCAGTCCAAGCGGCTGGCGGAGATCGCCAAGCTAAAGACCGCCAACATGGGCGAGGAGGACACCATCAAAAAGGCGTACATCGAGCTGGGTAAGCTGTACTACGCGGAGAAGGGTGCCGCCCCTGAGGCGGCCTATGCCGCCTCCTGCGAGAAGATCACTGCGGCCAAGGCGGCGATCGAGGCCAACAACGACCGCATCGCCGAGCTGAAGAGTTCTGCCGACGATGAGGTGGAGGTGGTCGCGCGGGTGGAGCCTGTGGAGCGCGCAGCGGAGCCGTCTGCCCATCAGGAAGCGGAGGTTCAGGAAACAGAAGCCCAGGAGAATCCGCCCCAGGAATAACACCGCCGCTAGGGGCCTGCCATGATTTGACATGGCAGGCTCTTTTTCGTATGCCCTCCCCCTTTTTCGGGCAAACTGTGGGAGAAGGAGGAGAGCTTATGGAGCAATATTACCGTCTTCCACAGGATGTGGTGGGCCACGACCCGGTGCTGCTGTCCTACTGGGACAAGATGCCCCCACGGGCCCGGCTGCGTCTGCTGGAGAGCGATATCAGTGTATCAACCCTGGGAGAGCTGCAAAAGCTGGGGGAGGAGCTGGGACGGGATACGACCGTACCGCCCGAAATGAGGTAAAAAAGGATTTTCATTCCAACTATGATATTTTTCAGCAGAGAACTTCTGGCTGAAATGTTCTCTTTTGGTTGCGCCACCCTGAGAAACATGATACCATAGGAAAAAAGGAGGCGGCGACCATGCTGTTTGTATGTTACCCCAAATGCACCACCTGCCAGCGGGCCAAAAAATTCCTGGACGACCGGGGCGTGTCCTACACCGAGAGACACATTAAGGAGAATAATCCTACAGCGGAAGAGCTGCGCGGATGGTGGCAGGCCAGCGGCTTGCCATTAAAAAAATTTTTTAATACCTCCGGCCTATTGTACAAGTCTTTGGAACTGAAGGACAAGCTCCCCACCATGACGGAGGAGGATCAGCTGGCACTGCTGGCCACCGACGGAATGCTGGTCAAACGGCCCATCCTGGTGGCGGATGACTTTGTGCTGGTGGGCTTCCGAGAGGCGGAGTGGTCCGCGCGGCTGTAAAAAGCGCCCAGCTTCAGGGAAAGGAAATGGATCGGACAGACTGGAGGGATTCCATTGGGGGTCCTCCAGTCTGTCTTTGCTAAAAAATATTCCTTTGCTGACATTAGGGTCCAGGGTCCTTTTTCCATTGTCCGTCCCAGATAGGACGAAGCGCGGACAGCTGGAAAGGGTGGAAGGTCTACCCTTGATTGAATCTCCCCCGACACGGTCATAATGAGAGGGCGGACGGCTTGAACGTGCCGTCCGCCCTTTCGTTTTTAAGGGGGTGGAACAAATGGAGAAAGGACCAAAACAGAAGGGCGGCCCCGGTATGGCCGGCGCTTTGGCGGGTGTGCTGGGGCTGTGTCTTCTAGCGGCTATCCTGTTGACCGGAGATGGGGGAAGGGCCACGGAAGCGGCCGCGCCCGCCATGCTGACAATGCCTAGACTGTCCGCCGCCGCTTCCGTGGATACCGAGATTGGCGAACAGGTGATCCCCCTGGGCCGGGCAGTGGGTATCAAGCTTTTTTCTGACGGTGTGCTGGTGGTGGGCCTCTCACCGGTAGAAACAGAGCGGGGCGCCCAATACCCCGGGCGGGATTGCGGCTTGAAGGCGGGAGACGTGATTACCCATATCAATGGGGAAGAGGTGGACACCATCGAAGAAATACAGGAGATGGTGGCACAGCAGCAGGGAGAGCAGCTGACCATTCAGGCGGTCCGGGGCCAGCGGCAGTTGCAGCTGACTACCGCCCCTGTAGCCAACAGTCAGGGGAATTACCAACTGGGCGTCTGGCTGAGAGACTCAATGGCGGGCATCGGAACAGTGACCTTCTATGACCCGGAGACCGGTGTGTTCGCCGCTCTGGGCCATGGCATCAACGACGTGGATACCGCCATGCTTATGCCGCTGGAATCGGGCGCTATCATGGAGGCGACGGTGTCTGATGTGAAAAAAGGGGTCAGCGGCCAGCCCGGTGAACTCCATGGGCAATTTGATTTGACCCGGGACTTGGGAACACTCTACGCCAACACCAATCTGGGTATCTTTGGCCAGTTGGACCAAAACGAGCTGACCCAGGGGCTGGAGCCGGTAGAAGTGGCTGACAGGGAGCAGATCCACACTGGGAAAGCCACGATCCTGTCCAATATCCGGGGGGACAAGGTGGAAGAGTTTGACATCGAGATTACCAAACTCTTTCTGGATGGGGATGGGACCCGTAACCTGATGGTCCAGGTGACCGATCAGGGGCTGCTGGAGACCACCGGCGGCATCGTCCAGGGAATGAGCGGCAGCCCGATCCTGCAGGACGGCAGGCTGGTGGGCGCTGTGACTCACGTCTTGGTCAGCGACCCCCAGCGGGGCTACGGCATCCTGGCGGAAAATATGATCCGACAGGCCGACAGCTGCCGCCAAGCCCAGATGTCTTGAGCCAGGGGCCTCAGGATACCACACCTGAGGCCCTTTTTCTTTCTAATACGACATAAACTTCCACAGATAACATCCAAAATATTCCAAAAATGTCGAAAATTAAAGAAAAGTTCATGGAAAAATATAGAAGAATTGGCTTGAATATGCTGTCTGATTATGCTAGATTATAGGTGGCCGGTCGAAACCCGTCCCAACTGTGGACGAGGACATATGAAGCAGTAGGAGTGATATCATGATGGAAGCAATCAAACGAATATTGATTGCAGACGCTGGAGAGGACTTCCGGCGGGGTCTGGTAGACAGCCTGTCCGGAGAGGCGGATATCCAAGTGGCCGGTCAGACAGGCGATGGGGCTGAGTTAGTCCGTATGGTGAGCGAGCTGATGCCGGACGCGGTGGTGATGGAGATTGTGCTGGCGGGCCTGGACGGCCTGGAGGTGCTGGAACAGCTGAACAAGATGGAGAAACGCCCCAAGATCCTGGTGCTGTCCAATTATACCAGAGGCGGGATCGCGGATGCCGCTGCGGCAAAGGGGGCTGACTATTTTATGGTGAAGCCCTGTCGAAGCAGTGCCCTGTGTGAGCGGATTCGGGACCTCACCGGTGGGACAGCCATAGAAACAGAGGGTGATCGGGGCGTCGATCTGGAGAAGCAGGTCACGGCCATCATCCACGAGGTGGGAGTGCCCGCCCACATCAAAGGCTATCAGTATTTGAGGGAGGCCATCCTGATCGCGGTCCGGGATATGGACGTGATCAATGCGGTGACCAAGGTCCTCTATCCCGAAGTGGCCAAGCGGTTCAATACTACTGCCAGCCGGGTAGAACGGGCGATCCGTCATGCCATCGAGGTGGCGTGGGACCGGGGCGATTTAGAGACGCTGCAGAAATACTTTGGCTATACCGTTTCCAACGCCAAGGGAAAGCCCACCAACAGTGAGTTCATCGCCATGATCGCCGACCGGCTTCAACTGCAGAGAAAACACCAGGCATAACGGATACAGGAGAGAAATACTTGCCTTTTTCCTCCGATTTTGCTATGATAGCGGAGGAAATGGGGTGAACCATATGACGATTAGATACAGACCTAAGGGTGTCTGTTCCCATCTGTTTGAAATAGAGGTAGAGGAGGGACGCATCCTCTCAGTCCGGGTAGAGGGCGGCTGCAGCGGAAATCTGCAGGGCTTGTCCTCACTGCTGCGGGGGATGGAAGTCAAAGAAGCCATAGGGCGGCTGGAGGGCATCCGCTGCGGAGCTAAGAGCACCTCCTGTCCTGACCAGATGGCCCAGGCACTGAAAACTCTCATTTGAGCTGGGTGAGCTCGACATGATGACCATAGATAACAGGCGCGGAAGGGAGCTGTCCTCAGCCCAGCCGTGCCTGTTTTTTTATGTTGGAGCACATGACGTCGCACGGGCGCGAGGTCTGCGGAAAGGGGCGCCCTGACGGGTGGACCGGGACCTGGTCAAACTAGCTGACAGGTCCCGCTCTATCCCACTGGAGGAGAAGGTTATTTTCGAATGCCCCGATAATTGCTCCGGGAGCGGGCGCCGGTGCCGGAGCGATACCGCCGCTTCTTGCGGAAGACCAGCAACCTTAGCAAAATAAAGGCGGCCAGCAGCAGGACGACAGCCAGGATGATCTGGACCCAGGTGTCCTGGAAGAAGGAGATGAACTGCTCCTTTTTATACAACAGCTCAGACCGTTCCACGGAATTGACCGCTACCAGGTCCAGCTTGCCGTATACCTCGCCCTCATAGGACAGAGTCATAACGCCGAGCACCTGTCCCTCTTCCACTGGGGCCTCCACCTCCTCGGAAAAGAGGGCAATCTTGGTTTCAATGGCGTCCAAATCCATGTCCTTGGGGAGTGTACGGGTGATGGAGCCCTGGGGCTTGACATTGACCTCGTCCGCCTGGCGGGACATGGTGACTGCCACCTTGTCCACAGGCTCGGTCCCCTTAGTGATGGTGACGCGTTCAAAATTGTTGAAGCCGTATTCCAGCAGCCGTTTGCTCTCTACCAACTGTCCCTGGCGCAAGTCCTCATAGCCCTCCTGCTCCATGGGGCCGGAGCCCAGCACCACCGAAATGAGCAGAGTGTCCCCGTCCTCGGCGGCGGCGATGAGGCAGCGGCCAGCCTCGTCCGTGTTGCCTGTCTTGCCGCCAATACACTTGTCATAGACATAGCCGGAGTACCAGAGGTTGGAGATAAGTCCGTTGGTGTTGTAGAAATACCGCTCCGCCGACAGATTGGTGGCGGGTACAGTGTAAGCGGCAGTCTTGATGATGGTGCGGAACAGGTCGTATTCCAAGGCCGCCTGGAAGATCAGGGCCAGGTCATAGGCTGTGGAGTAGTGGTCCTCGCTGTGCATGCCGGCTGTGTTGGTGAAATGGGTGTTCTGACAACCCAGTTCCCCGGCCTTTCGGTTCATATGGGCTACGAAATCCTCGATGGTGCCATCTACTTCTACCGCCAATACATTGGCGGCGTCGGCGGCGGAGGGGAGCATGACACAGTAGAGCAGGTCCTCCACCGACATGACTTCGCCCTCCTTCAAGCTGGCCACCACATAGCCGGCGCCGGAGGGGATATCCTGCATCCGGGTAGGGCCGGCGGTGACCATGGTAGAGGGAGAGAGCTGACCGTTCTCAATGGCTTCCAGCACCAGAAGGGCGGTCATGACCTTGGTAGTGCTGGCGGGATAGGCCTTCTCATAGGCCCCCTTGTCGTACAGTACCTCGTTGTAATTGGCATCCAGCAATACCGCGTTGGTGCAAAACAGGTCAGGCTCCTCCAGGGCAGCGGCTGGGGCGGTGAACAAAGTCAGTACCATGGGGAACAGCAGAAGTAGAGAGAGAAAGCGATATTTTTTCATAGGAAATTCTCCGTATGTATGATATACTAATTTTATATCCGTTCATCTGGCAAAGTCGGATAGCAGTATTATAGCAAAAGCAGCGGCAGTCCGCAAGCGGCAGGGGGGAGAAAGATGAGAGATATATCCCGCTTCGATAAGGTGATACTGCTGCTAACCGCGGGGTTTGTGCTGTTCACTGGGGGCTGGTTCCTGGCCCAGAGGAGTGCGGCCCAGCCCTATCAGGTGACTGCCGCCCGGAACGACCGGGAGGAGCCCCAGGAGACGGAAAAGGGATCTTCCTCCTTCGGGGGGAGGCCGGACAGCCTTCTGCCCGGGGAGAAGATCGATCTCAATACCGCGGACCAGTATGATTTGCGGCGCCTGCCCGGCATTGGGGAGAAGCGGGCCCAGGACATTGTAGACTACCGAGAGGCGCACGGGCCCTTCCAGTCGGTGGACGAGCTGGACAATGTGTCCGGGATCGGACCAGGTATCCTGGATGGGCTGCGGGAGTATGCCTGTGTGGGCTAGGACAGGGAATAAGGAGTTTTTATCCATGGCGAAAATATTAGTAGTAGACGACGAGCAGGTACTGGTCAAGGGCATCAAATTCAACTTGGAGCACGAGGGCTACCAGGTGGAGGTGGGCTACGATGGGGAGCAGGCGGTTGAGCTGGCCCGGGAGGGGAGCTTTGACCTGATCCTGCTGGACCTGATGATGCCCAAGATTGATGGCCTTCAGGCTTGTATGCGTATCCGGGAGTTCTCCAATGTGCCCGTCATCATGCTGACGGCTAAGGGGGAGGACGCGGACAAGCTCATGGGATTTGAGAGCGGGGCGGACGACTACATCACCAAGCCCTTCAACATCCTGGAGCTGAAGGCGCGGGTGAGGGCGCTCCTCCGCCGTTCCGGCGCCGCCGGACAGAAGCAGTCGGGCGGCGTTCTGTCCATAGGCCACATTCGGCTGGATACCGGGGAGCGGGCAGCCTGGAAGGGGGACAAGATGGTGGAGCTCACCGCCAAGGAGTTCGACCTGATGGAGCTGCTCATGCGCAATCCAGGCCGGGTGTACAGTCGGGAAAATCTGCTCAATGTGGTCTGGGGCTATGAGTATATTGGAGATTACCGCACAGTGGATGTCCACGTCCGCCGGCTCCGGGAGAAGCTGGAGCTGGACCCGGCCAACCCGGAGTATATCCGTACCAAGTGGGGCGTGGGCTACTTTCTGTCTAACCGGCCGGAGGAGCGGGAGCGTTAAGCGCAGGCCTCGAGTGGGTGTGGGCGGACAGACTAAGGAAGGAGGGAGACAAAATGGCGGGGCCGCAGCAGAAGAAGCCGGGCAAGACTGTGCCGTTTTTTGCCTCTCTCCAGGTCAAATACGCCATGAGCTACCTGGTCATTTTCGCCGTGGTGCTGGTGCTGCTGAATACCTATCCGGTCATCGCCTCCCAAGATCTCCTCTTTACCTCCAAACGGGACTCGCTGAAGAGCCAGACGGCGGTGATGGCCTCCGCTCTCATGGAGCTGGAGTCTCTCTCCGCCGACCAGGTGGCCAGGGTAATGAATATGCTGGACAACATGGGGCTGTCCCGTATCCTGGTTACTGATCCGGCAGGTCTGATCCTCTATGACAGCCTGGAGGCGGGGGAGAAGGACCAGGAGAACCAGGAGGAGCCAGAGGAACCACACTACCGGTATGCCCTCTACCAGGAGGTGGTGGGGGCGCTGCGGGGGAAGGATGTGTTCTACTCCCGCTATGAGAACGATGTGTTTACCTCAACCGCCGCCTCCCCCATCGTCTACCGGGGCATGATCATCGGTTCCATCTATATTCTGGAGGTAGACGCGGCCCAGGGGCAGCTTTTGAGCAGCCTACAGCAGAACCTGCGTACCATTTCACTGGTCATCGCCGCGGCCACCCTGGTCATGTCCACATTTTTCTCCAAGATGCTTACCGCCCGGATCGCCGCCCTCCTGCGGGCCATCCGCATTGTGGGCGAAGGGGAGTACGGCCACCGGCTTCAGATCGAGGGGCGGGACGAGATGGCCCAGATGGCTGAGGAGTTCAACCAGCTGACCGACCGGCTCCAGACCACGGAGGAGGTCCGCCGCCGTTTTGTGTCTGACGCCAGCCATGAATTGAAAACACCGCTGGCCTCCATCCGTCTACTGGCGGATTCTATCCTCCAGAACGACCAGATTGACCGTGACACAGCAAGGGAGTTTGTCTCTGATATCGGCGCGGAGGCAGACCGACTGACCCGCATCACTGAGCATTTACTGGCATTGACCAGGTTGGACAGCCTGCCTGCTGGACAGACTGAGCCAGTGGACCTGTCCCAAGTGGCAGACCGGGCGGTGTCTATGCTCCTTCCTGTGGCTGACGCTGCCGGTGTGACCATCGAGAAGGACCTGAAGGCGGACTGTGTGGTCCGAAGCACAGGGGACGACCTGTATCAAATCTGTTTCAATCTGATCGAAAATGCCGTGAAATACAATTTCCCAGGCGGTAAGGTGTTTGTGTCAGTCTATCGGGACACAGATCAGGTCCTGCTTGAGGTGGGGGATACGGGGGTAGGTATCCCGGAGGAGGACCTGCCCAAGATATTCAACCGTTTCTACCGGGTGGATAAGGCCCGTTCCCGGGCGGCCGGCGGGACCGGACTGGGCCTGTCCATCGCGCGGGACACGGTCCGCCGTCACGGGGGCTGGATTACTGCCAGGCCCCGCCACCCAGAGGGGACTCTCTTTACCGTGGGATTCCCCCAGTATACCGCCCAGCCGGACCGGGACGAGGAGGGAGAAGGATGAGAAGGACCCTCGCTCTGGCTTTGGTACTCCTTCTTGCTTTGCGCCTGCTGCCGGGCTGCGGGAGCGGCGGGGAAGAGAAGGGAGAGTATGAGCTCTATTTCGCCGTGAGCAGTGGGGTAGGACACGGGCCGGCACTGGATACCCAGCCCCTGGACTGGCCGGAGGACCGTGGACGGCCCACCCCGGAAGACTTGCTTCTGGCTCTGCTGTCCGGTCCCTCACAGGAGGGACTGCGCTCCCCATTCCCCAGAGGAGTAGCTCTGCGCTCCTGGGAGCGGGAGGGTGAAACGGTCACTGTCTATCTGTCAGAGCAATACGGGGGACTGACCGATATGGCCCTGACGCTTGCCGACTACTGCATCGTCCTTACCCTGTCACAATTAGAGGGCGTAGAGTGGGTAGAGATACGTTCAGAGGGTCACACCTCCAGCTACCGTAGCCACCAGCTCCTTCAGGCTGGGGAGGCGGTACTGACCGAAGAACTGATGGAGGGGGCCGATTCGGCTACTTGACAAATCGCGGACGGGAGGGTAAGCTTAACTATCCCCCAGATGTTGGGGCGGTCCTGTCCGCCATGCCCCATAAGAAAGAAGGAAATTTTATGAGTGATTATCAAATCAATACCAAGTGTGTCCAGGGCGGCTATACCCCTGGAAACGGAGAGCCCCGGCAGATCCCCATTGTCCAGTCTACTACTTTTAAGTACGCCACCAGCGAGGACATGGGCAAGCTCTTTGACCTGGAGGCCAGTGGTTATTTTTATACTCGGCTGCAAAACCCGACCAACGACTATGTTGCTGCCAAGATCTGTGAGCTGGAGGGGGGAACTGCCGCCATGCTCACCTCCTCTGGTCAGGCGGCCAACTTCTACGCCATCTTCAATATCGCCAACTGCGGCGACCATATCGTTGCCTCCTCCACCATCTATGGCGGTACCTATAACCTGTTCCACGTAACTATGCGGAAGATGGGCATTGACTTTACCTTTGTAGAGCCAGACTGCTCTGACGAGGAGTTGGAGGCCGCCTTCCGGCCCAATACCAAAGCAGTGTTCGGCGAGACTATCGCCAATCCCGCCCTCACCGTGCTGGACATCCAGCGGTTCGCCAAGGCGGCCCATGCCCACGGTGTGCCCCTCATCATGGATAACACCTTCGCCACTCCAGTCAACTGCCGCCCCTTCGAGTGGGGGTGTGACATCGTCACCCACTCTACCACCAAGTATATGGACGGCCACGGAGCGGCTGTGGGCGGCGCCATTGTGGACAGCGGCAATTTTGACTGGATGGCCCACGCTGAGAAGTTTCCTGGCCTGACCACCCCGGACGACAGCTACCACGGCATCACCTACGCCGAGAAGTTCGGGCAGGCAGGCGCGTTTATTACCAAGTGTACCGCCCAGCTGATGCGGGACTTTGGCTCCATCCAGTCCCCCCAGAACGCCTTCCTGCTGAATCTGGGATTGGAGAGCCTCCACGTCCGTATGGCCCGCCACTGTGAGAACGGTCTGGCTGTGGCCAGGTTTTTGAAGGACCACCCCAAGGTCAGCTTTGTCACCTACCCCGGCCTAGAGGGGGACAAGTATTATGAGGTCGCCAAAAAGTACATGCCCAACGGGACCTGCGGTGTGGTATCCTTCGGAGTCAAGGGCGGACGCAAGGCGGCTGAAACCTTTATGAAGCACCTGAAGCTGGCTGCCATCGAGACCCATGTGGCTGACGCCCGGACCTGCTGCCTCCATCCCGCCTCCGCCACCCACCGGCAGATGAACGACCAGGAGCTGGCCGCCGCTGGGATCACCCCGGACCTGGTGCGGATGTCCTGCGGCATCGAGGACGCGGCCGACCTGATCGCTGACATCGAGCAGGCCCTGGAGGCAGTCTGAATCAGAAACGACCCGGCGCGGCGAACCCCGTGCCGGCATGGAAAGGATTTTTGATATGAAGCGTGTAGGAAACGCAGGTACTATCCTGATGTACAACCTCTCCGGACCGGAGTTTTCTAAGCTGCGGCAGATTTTCGCCATGCTGCGGCTGCGGATGCGGGTAGTAGAGCCGGACCGTTACCACATAGCTCTGTCTGATCTGGCTGCTGGTAGAGGAGAGGGCGGAGAAATGAGTGAGGCGCTTCCAGAAGCTATGCTGGTTTTTTGCGGACTGAACAACGCTCTGCTCAACCAGGTGCTGGAGGTTATCCGTCTGGCAAAGCTGCCTCCGATCCCTCTGAAGGCTGTTCTGACTGCTTCCAATCAGGAGTGGGATACCCACCAGCTCTATGAGGAACTGAAGAAGGAGCGGGAGGCCATTGCTGCCCAGAAGGCGGAAAAGGACTAAAGTGGGAAAAATCCCGTTGACAAATCTCCGCTGGGACAGTATAATAATCAAGCGGTCGTTGGACCGCTCTTTGCGGCTGTGCTGGAATTGGTAGACTGGCAAGCTTGAGGTGCTTGTGTCCGTATGGGCGTACGGGTTCGACTCCCGTCAGCCGCACCACGTCGGAGCAAAGTCCGCTTTGCTCCGACGTCTTTTTATGTCCACGGCACAAAAAGACGTCATCCGCCCGCTCCCTTGCTTCTCCTTTCCAAATCGAACCCACTGCGTTGGGCTTTGATTTGGGGCCGCCCTACGGGCGGCTATTTTCGTTTCTGAAAAAATATCGGCTTTAACCGTCTTTTGTACTCTTTACGCCCCGGAATCCTTGCGTTGAAAGGACTCCGGGGTTTTGTTATTCTTCTGAAAACCATTTTGGGTATTCTTGCGTATTTTGCTTTCGCTATGAAATCAGAGACTCCACCACCGCTTATTTATTCAGTTCCGAATTTGCGATATAATCGTGCCATCAGCTAGGGATCTGCGCAGACCTTCGGGCCAATGGAGCCGATAGAAAAAATTTTTCTTTTGGTGCAATAAAATGGAAGGGCCGTGCGTTATATAGATGAACAGCAAATCAGCCCCCCAAAAATTGCTGAAATAACAACTTGACGGAGGACATAAAAATGAAAAAGACATTCTCAAAGACTTTGGTGGGTTGCGCCGCCGCAGTAATGGTGACTGGGGCCCTGCTTACCCCCGTAATGGGTGCCAATGCATCCCGCCCCTGGCAGACTGCTGACACAGACTTTATCGGGAGATCCAGGGCGGAAGAAATCGCCCTTGACCACGCCGGGATAGAGGCATCCCAGCTCTCCTGGATCCATGTCAAGCTGGACCATGACCATGGACGTGTAGAATATGACGTGGAATTCTTCTCTGGCAACAAGGAGTATGATTACGAGATCGACGCAACCAGTGGAGACATCCTGAGTTTTGACTATGATGTTGAATGGTACATGGGTGTTGGGACCCCGGCCCAGGCTAGCGGCGATATCGGCGCCGAAGAGGCCAAGGTGATCGCTCTGGACCATGCCGGTGTGAAGGCGAAGGACACGGTGTTCCTCTATGCGGAGCTGGACTATGACGACGGACTACGGGTCTATGATGTAGAGTTCTTCTCTGAAAATAAGGAGTACGACTACAAGATCGACGCGGCTACGGGGGAAATCCTGGGCTTTGACTATGATATTGAGTGGTACACCATCTCCACCACGGACAGCGATTACATCGGTGAGGCCAAGGCAAAGCAGATCGTGGAACAGGCTGCCGGTACCACAGGGGTTTACACTGACTTCAAGCTGGAGGTAGACGACGGGCGTGTGCTGTACGAAGGTGAGATGCGAAGCGGCTGGATGGAGTATGAGTTTGAAATTGATGCCGTAACCGGCGCGATCATTGACTGGGAAGCGGATTGGGACTGAAACACAAAGAGAATCCGCGCGAGGGGCAGCTGTCTGGTCAACCTGATATCGAAATAGGAAACGTCCCGGAACAATCACAGTTCCGGGACGTTTTTTGCATTATTCCTCTTCTAAGGAGCAGCCTCTTGGAAAAGAGGGATCGCCAGAAGGGATAGAGGAGATCTGCCCTCGGCGTAATGCGGCTCCCCGGAGGTGGTCTTCCAAAACAGTGCTGATAAAATTGATCAGCTCATCCGGAGTCTGATCGATCTCTCCCAATAGCCAGCTCTCCATGACGCTGGCCAAGGACACCACATAGAAGTGGGCCAGAAGAGCCACATGGTCTGAGGACGATGGGTCTTGCAGGTCGGGAAGAAAGCCTTCAATGGTCTGTGAGATGATGGTATGGAGCTGTTCCTCAAAAAAGCGGCGGATATGCCCACGGCCCAGAGAGCGCAGCGCGCAAAGGCAGACTGCACGATTGCTTTGTAAATAGTGAAAGAGCTCCAAAAGGCCCTCCCGCCACAGGAGAGCTCCTTCCCGTCGCTCCAGCAGAGATACGGCTTCATTCTGAAACATCCAGCGCATCAGGTCGTAGATGTCCTCAAAATGGTAGTAAAAATTTTGCCGCTTGATATGACATAGGTCGGTGAGCTCTGAAATCGTGATTTTCTCCAAAGGCTTCTGAGCCATCAATTTTTTTAACGCCGCAGCCAGAGCCCATTTTGTCTGCTGGGAAGCGACATAGCATTTTTTCTCCATAGAATGCCCTCCTGTGCCTGTTAGTATAGCACAAAGGGGCTGGAGGCTCAACTGATCTATGGGACAGAGGACCGATTTATGACACTGCCGCGGGATTGACCTTTGCTGGAGCCGCCTCTATTTGAATATAATAAAGTGTTATGATAATGGTGTATTGCGGGTAGTAAAGGAGCCGCCAAGAGATGAAAAAAGGAAACAAGGATCAGGAGAGTGTTATGGTGCGTCTTGCCACCTTTGTTGTGGACAAACGGAACCTGTTTTTCCTGCTGGTCATTATCGGTACCATATTCACGCTGTTTTCCAGAAACTGGGTGGAGGTAGAGAACGATCTCTCCTCCTATCTGCCCATCCACTCCACCACCCGCCAGGGACTGGATGTGATGGAGGAGCAGTTCACCACCTTCGGTACCGCGGATCTGATGGTGGCCAACATTTCTCTGGAGGAGGCCCGTCGGGTGAAGGCGGAGCTCCTGGAGCTGGACGGCGTGCAGAGCGTGGAATTCGATGACACAACAGACCACTATGCCCATGCCTCCGCCCTCTATTCGCTTACCTTTGACTATGACGAGGACGATGAGAGGTGCCTGGAGGCCCTGGACAGGGCCAGGGAGAGCCTCACTGGCTGGGATGTGTTCGTATCCACGGAGCTGGGCAACACCAAGGGGGATATCATTGACGCTGAAGTCAATGTCATCATGGTCTATGTGGCGGTGATCGTGCTAGTGGTGCTCTTGCTGACCTCACAGACTTACGCCGAGGTCCCTGTGCTTATCCTGACCTTTGTTACGGCCATGATTTTGAACCTGGGCAGCAATTTCCTGCTGGGAAAAATCTCCTTCGTGTCCAATTCCGTGACCAGCATCCTCCAGCTTGCCCTGTCCCTGGACTACGCCGTGATCTTCTGTAACCGCTTCAAAGAGGAGCATCAGACACTGCCCATCCGGGAGGCGACCATCATAGCTCTCAGCAAAGCCATTCCGGAGATCAGCGCCAGCTCACTGACCACCATCGGTGGGCTGGTGGCCATGATGTTCATGCAGTTCAAGCTGGGACCTGATATGGCGGTCTGCCTGATTAAAGCCATCCTGTTTGCCCTACTGGCTGTATTTGTGGTGATGCCGGGCCTGCTGATCCTGTTCGGTCCGCTGATGGACAAGACACAGCACCGCAGCTTTATCCCAAAGATCCCCTTTGTAGGAAAATTTGCCTATCTGTCCCGATTCGTGATACCGCCTGTATTTCTGGTCCTGGTGGTCCTGGGTATCCATTTCTCCTCGGACTGTCCCTATGTCTATGGGTACGGGAGCATCGAAACGCCGAAACTGAATGAGGTGCAGATTGCCTCCCAGATGATCGAGGAGAATTTTACATCGAAAAACCTTGTGGCGCTTATGGTGCCCACCGGCGACTACGAGAAGGAACGGATGATCCTGGACGAGTTGGAACAATATACGGAAGTGGACTACACCATGGGGTTGTCCAATGTGGAGGCGATGGACGGCTATATGCTGGCCGACCGGCTAACGCCCAGACAGTTTGCCGAACTGGCGGATCTGGATTATGAGTTGGCCAAGCTGGTCTATACAGCATACGCGGTCAAGAATGAGGACTATGGACGGATCATTGGCGGCATTTCCGCCTACCGGGTCCCGCTGATGGATATGTTTCTGTTTATCTGTGACCAGCTGGACGAGGGCTATGTCACCTTAGACAAGGAGCAGACCGATGATTTGGACGAGGCGCGGGAGCAGATTGAACATGCCAAGCTGCAGCTCCAAGGAAGCGAATATGACCGGATGCTGGTCTATCTGACCCTGCCTGAGGGGGGAGAGGAGACCTACGCCTTTCTGGATACGGTCCAGGAAACTGCCCAGAAATATTACCCAGGAGAGAGTATTTACCTGGCTGGAAACTCCACCACAGAGGCTGATTTTAAGGCCGCGTTTGCCACGGACAACACGGTGGTCAGCGTGGTGTCCATCCTCATCGTCCTGGTGGTGCTGCTGTTCACCTTTCGATCTGCGGGGATGCCGGTACTGTTGATCCTGGTCATCCAGGGCAGTATCTGGATCAATTTCTCCATTCCGGCCTTCACCGGGACCCCGCTGTTTTTCCTCAGCTATCTGGTAGTCAGTTCTATCCAGATGGGGGCTAACATCGACTATGCCATCGTGATCGCTAGCCGCTACATGGAGCTGAAAGACCAAATGGACCACAGACAGGCCATCATTGAAACAATGAATTTTGCCTTTCCCACCATTGTTACATCGGGCAGTATTTTGACCGTGGCCGGCCTGCTCATCGGGCAGATGACGTCAGAGGCGGCCATCGTGGGTATCGGGCAAAGCCTTGGGCGGGGAACGATTTTGTCCATTGTTCTGGTCATGTTTGTCCTGCCTCAGATTCTGTTGATTGGCGGCGCGGTGGTGGAAAAGACATCCTTTTCCGTGCCCAGCGCGGTGAAAAAACACAGGGCCAGCGGGCGGGTCCGAGTAGATGGGCTGGTGCGGGGAGAGATATCTGGCACCATCAGCGGCACCGTCCATGCCATCGTAGACGGAGATGTGGATCTGAACCTGATCTCAGGTTATGCGCAGGAGGAGGCAGAGCATGAAACGCAAGAGAACTGATTGGATCAGGAGAGCGGTCAGTGTCCTGCTCACCCTTATCCTGTGTGCCCAGGCAGCAGGCCCTATACTGGCGGTGGAAGACGGGGTGATCCGGATCACTTGCGCCGAGGACCTTCTGGAACTGTCCCGTAATTGTGCGCTGGACACCTGGTCCCAGGGCAAGCACGTGGCGCTGACAGCGGATATCTCTCTGGCGGGTACGGGATATACCCCGATCCCCACGTTCGGCGGTACCTTTGACGGTGGCGGCTATACTATCAGCGGGTTGGACCTGTCAAGCGGGCTGACCCCGGCGGGCGTGTTCGGCACCCTGCAGGAGGGCGCGGTGGTAAAGGACCTCCATGTGACCGGCAGTATTGAGCCGTCTGGCCATGGCTCGTCCATAGGGGGCATCGCGGGAGAGAACTATGGCGTGATCGCGGCCTGCTCCTTCTCCGGGACGATTACCGGGACAGACCGGGTGGGAGGCATTGCCGGACTGAACGGGCTGACAGGTAAGATCCAGGGTTGTTCTGCCGCCGGAGGTATCACTGGAAAGAGCATGACTGGCGGCATCGCTGGCGAAAACTGCGGTGTGCTGTCGGGATGCCGAAACAATAGCTATGTCAATATTACCAGCACAGACCCTGGGCTCGAGCTGACGAATTTGGATCTGGATGTGTCCAAGTCTCTGTTTACCCTGAGCGCGCTGGATACGGTGAATATCGCCACGGATACTGGAGGTATAGCAGGGTACTCATCTGGTATGGTTCTCAGCTGCATCAATGCCGGTGTTGTCGGATATCCCCACATCGGCTACAACGTAGGCGGCATTGCGGGGCGAAGCTGCGGCCATGTGGCCTACTGCGTCAACCGCGGACAGGTATTCGGCCGCAAGGATATCGGCGGTATCGTTGGCCAGGCAGAGCCCTACATTGTGCTGAATTTATCAGAGGATATGCTGGATACCATTCAGAAGGAGCTGGACCGCCTGGGAGGGCTGGTAGACCGGGCGGCGGACCACGCCGATGGAGCCGCCGGCCGGATCTCAGACAATCTGGATGCCATCGGAGCCTCCGTTGATGACGCCACCGGACACGCCAAGGACTTGACAGATCGTCTGTCAGACTACGGGGACGAGGTGATTACAGAAATCAACCGGGGCAGCGACATCCTGGCTGACGCCCTAGATCAGATGGCGGACATCTCCAGCGATGCTACCGGCTTTGCGGAAGAACTGACGGACAGTTTGGACCTGATGGAGGATGCCCTGCGGGAGTTGGCCCGGATCGATGGCTCCCAGGCGGTAGATGAACTGGAGCGGGCGGCGGACAGCATCGAGAAGGCCGGCCGGCTGCTGAAAAGCGGCATAGGAAAGATCATCGACGGGTTGGAACAGCTGCGGAACTTCGTCCGCATTGAGGATGAGACTGGCAGCCGGGAGGCCCTGGAAAAGATCGAGGAGGGGGTTGGAGAGACCGCCCAGGCGGCAGAGGAGCTGGGAAGAGCCATGGATCTGGCGGCCCAGTCCGGCGTGGTGGAAGACGTGGCCGCCCAGAGCATGGAGGAGCTGAGGGGAGAGATGGGGCAGATTTCTGATGCCCTGACCCAGGTGGGCGGCGGCGCGGAAACCGTGCGTCTGAACATCTCTTTCGATTTGGAGGATATCCGGGAGGGCCTGCGGCAGATCCGGAGTGGTGTGAAAAACGTGGTGGACTCCTCCGGCGCGGCCATGAAGGCGGTGGACAGCCTGGGGGATGCCCTGGATGAGTTGAAGGCCGTGGGGCAGGAACTGAGTGACGGCCTGGACGCCCTGGCGGATGCCGTGAGCTCGTTTGAACAGGCGGGAGAAACTGGGACAGAAGTGTTTGCTGGGCTGGAGGATCTGTTCGGCTACTTGGCTGGGGTGGACCCTATCCAGATCGCCCACCCTGGGGAGGAGGTCAGCGCCGCCTCTGATGCCCTCTATGACACGATGGAACGGCTGAACGACCAGATGGGCCTCCTGAATGACACGGCTGCCGCCTCGGTAGGCGACTTGACCGGCGACATCCGGGCCATTAGTGCCCAGGTCGGGGTGGTGACAGATACTCTGATTGACGCCATCCGGGAGATCGAAAATTACGACCTGGAAGACAGTATCTCGGATACCTCAGAGGAGAATATCGACCAGGTGACCAGCGGCAGGCTCCTGTCCTGCTCCAACACGGCGGCCATCTCCGGGGATCTCAATGTAGGCGGAGTGGCTGGCTCCATGGCAGTGGAGTATGAGCTGGACCCTGAGGATGACCTGATTTCCAACAGCGCGCCTATCTACCGGAGAGCCTATGAGCTGAAGGCCATCCTCCAGCGGTGTACCAACACCGGAGCCGTAGTTGGCCGGCGGGACCATGTAGGCAGTGTCTGCGGCCGGATGGATTTGGGGCTTATCCTGGAGTGTGAGGCCTACGGCAGCGCGGAGAGCGAGAACGGAGACTATGTGGGCGGTGTCGCCGGCTATGCGGTGGGGACGATACGGGAGAGTTTTGCCAAATGCGCCCTGTCCGGAAAGCGTTATGTGGGCGGTATCGTGGGGGCCGCCGGAACCAGGGACTCCGGGGGATCAGTCACCGGGTGCTGTTCCTTCGTCCTTATCCCAGAGTATGAGGAGTATGCCGGTGCGATATCCGGCACAGATCAGGGCCTATTCCAGAATAACCGATTTGTGTCAGACGATTTGGCTGGCCTAAACCGCGTCAGTGCCGCCGGCCGAGCGGAACCTATTTCCTACGAACAACTGCTCCAGATGGAGGATATCCCCACCCCTATGAAGCGGCTGGAGCTGCGTTTCTGGGCGGATGGCCGAGTGATCCAGACGGTCCCCTTTGACTATGGCGCTTCCTTTGACGATTCGATTTTGCCGGAGATCCCCCACCAGGAGGGATGCTTTGCGGTGTGGGACCGGGAGGATCTGACGGATCTGCGGTTTGACACAGATGTGACCGCGGTCTACACCGCATACCGCTCCGCGCTGTCCTCTGCCCAACTGCGGGACGACGGCCGGCCGGTCCTCTTTGTAGAGGGGGAGTTCGACCAGGGGGACAGTCTGGAAGCCAGGCTGCTGGAAACGAGGGAGGATTATCCTAGACAGCTCCAGACCCTGGCGGACCGTCGTAGGGTCTTAGAGCGGTGGAAGGTGACCATACCGGCGGATGGACAGTCTATTCATACGGTACGTTACCTATCTCCCAACGGAAAGACGGAGCGGACGGAGTTCTATGCTGTTTCCGAGGATAGATGGACCCGTCTGGATACGGAAACGGCTGGCAGCTATCTGCTGGTCCGGCTGGAGGGGGATACCCCTGAGATTGCGGTAGTGACCCGGACTCCAATATGGTGGGTCTGGCCGATTGCGGCGGCCCTGGTGGCCGGACTCGTGTTTTGTGCGGTGGGCTGGGCGAAACACCGCAGGCTGCTCCAAAGGGCTGTAGCACAGGACAGGGAAACGCCGGCTGGATCAGCAGGCGGCGGAAAAAAGACCCGAAGGACTCGGCTGGCCGCCGCAGTGCTGGTGCTGGCCTGTTTGATAGGGGGAGCGACGTGGTTCCTTGTTTCTGGAGGCTGGAATACCGTCGCCGCTGTCCGTCTGCTGCACCGGTATGCCCAACAGCCCGATCTGACGATAGAGATGGATGCCCAGGCGGAGGCAGGCGGTCGGCGCTACCGCATCGATGCCCTGATCGACATCGTTCAGGTGGGGGAGCATCTTACCACGAGGCTAGAACGTGATGGAGCGGCGGTATATTACAGTGATGGGATGCTCTATTTAGGAGATGGAACCTCCGTCCGTGTGGATATGGGCTTCCCGGACTACGCGGCCCTTCTGGACACAGTGGCAGGGCTATACCGGGATGGGGATATTTCCGCCTTTTCCAACAGTGGAGAGAACATATACAGCGTTACAGTAAGCGGTGAGCGGGTCTCCTCCATTCTGAAAGCGCTCTTTCCTGATTCCGCATCGTATCTGGCCTCCCTGGAGAGCCTAAACTTAGACTTGGTCGCGAAGGGGAATGAGCTTTCTGCCCTCCGACTTTGGACGAAGGGAACAGCAGATACGACGGATCACGACTGTATATCCCTGGCCGTTGAGCTGAGAATACACACCGCGGAGGGGAAGGTGGACCTGCCCCAGCCTGTACGGGCCCGTATCCTGGCCGGGGACCAGAAGGAAACGGCCCCAGACCTGCTCCGGCTGCTCTTGGCTTGGCGGAGATTGAACGCGGAGGACCCACTGGTATCCAGACTGTCCTACCAGGCGGACTGTGGCCCACTGGTAGTGGACAGCGAACTGGAGCTGTTCCGGACCTATGTGGACGGCAGAGAGGTGGTCGGGCTGAGAAAAAGCGGCCAGACCCTGTATATGGTGGATGGAGGGGTCCTGGATGAGCAGGGAGGCTCCGTGTCTGGACAGGAGGAGCTGGTCAGCCTGCCGGGCGTGCTGCTCCATCTCTGGCTGGAGGGCGGCCTGGAATATGAGGAGCGGAACGGGACCGGTCTGTACACCCTTTCCCTCCGGCAGGAGGAAATCGAAGAGGTGATCCAGGCGCTCCTGCCGGAGGCGGAAGGGCTGGACACCAGCCTGACTGCCGGGAAGCTCCAGATCGAACTGACAGACCAGGGAATCGAACGTATCTCATTCCAGGTTCGTGGCAGTGTCCATGTCCTATCTATCAACGCCCCTGTGTCTATATCCGGAAGCTTTACCTTCCCTGAGGAAACGGAGGAGATTTCGATACCGGCGCCAGTGGAGGAGGCGGTCAAGAGAGAGGAGGGATGACCATGGTACATAAGATCATCTGCATTGGGCGCCAGTTTGGCAGCGGAGGCCATGAGATTGCGGTCAGAACGGGAGCGAAGCTGGGGATCAGGGTCTATGAGAGGGACATTCTGCATCTGGCCTGCAAATATGGGGAGCTGGCGGTCAAGACGCTGGAAAAGGCGGACGAAACAGCGACCAACCCATTCCTGTTTCAAGGGGTATATGAGGGAAACCAGCACATTGTCCGGGGACTGCCCACCTCAGAGGTGCTCTTTGCCCTTCAGAGCCATGAAATACGCCGCCTGGCAAGTGAGGAGGACTGTATCTTCGTAGGCCGCTGCGCCGGTTACGTTTTGCGGGACGCGGAGGTACGGCTGCTGAAGGTTTTTGTCCGTGCCCCTTTTGAATACCGGGTGCGGAGGAAGATGGCCCAAGAGGGGCTCTCTCCAGGCAAGGCGGTCCGGATGGTCAAACGGATGGATAAGCGGCGCCGCGCCTACTATGAGCACTATACAGGGCAGGAATGGGGAAGCGGCTGTGATCTTGAGCTGGATATGGGCGCACAGACTGCTGACGAAGCGGTGGAGAAAATTGAAAAACTCTATCTCGCGCTCTAAAGAGCGAAATAGCAAATGGGGAGAGGACGCATACCGGCGTCCTCTCTCCATTTATTAAAAAGAATAATTTTTCGTGGGATATCCCCTCCAATGGGTGTATAGTAAGGTAGAGAGAACAGAGAGGGGGGAACCCATGGACGACCTGGAGCTGCTCCGGCTGCTGCGGAGCCGGGATCAGCGGGGGCTGGATCAGCTGCTGGTCCGGCACGGCCCGCTGCTGCGCTATATCCTGTGCCCAATCCTGGACGACCCGCGAGAACGGGAGGAGTGTCTGTCTGATGTGGCCCTCCAGATATGGGAGAGGGCAGACCAGTTCGACCCGGAGCGGGGTTCTCTGACCGCCTGGCTGTCGGCCATTGCTCGGAATACAGCCCTAAACCGGCGGCGGGCCGCCCGCCGCGGGACCGGGGACTGTCAGCCGCTGGACGACAGTATGCTGGACCCTGCCCCCGGACCGGAGGAGGAGCTGCTGCGCAAGGAGCGTACCCAGCGCCTGTTGCTGGCAGTGCGTCGGATGAGTGAAATCGATTGTAGTCTGTTCTACCGGAAATACTATTACCTTCAGTCTGCTGCCCAGATGGCCGCCGAATTAGGGCTGACTGAGCGCGGCGTAGAGGGGCGCCTGCGCCGAATCCGCCTACGCCTGCGCAAGGAATTGAGAGGTGAGTGGAATGTCTGACGACCGGAGCTTTGACCAGATGGTAGAGGATGGGATGTCCGCTGTACCGCCTCCGGCGGAAGTGCTGGAGGAGATCACGCCCTGGAAGCGGGCCCTTAGGCGTGTTGTCTGGGGCGTGGGGCTGACCACCATTTTAATCCATTTCCTGTGGCTGCAGTATCTGCTGCCCACCGCCGGCCTGATGCTGATGTGGCTGGGTTTCCGAACTTTGCGTCGAGAGAATGGGTGGTTTGCCCTGGGCTGGGCCATCAGTCTATACCGGGTTATGGGTCAATTTTTCCGGCTGCTGGCTAACGCCACCCTGTTGCGAATCGAGGGGACCCCCACCTGGATGTATCTGACCTTGCTTATTCCTCTGCTGCAGTATATCTGCCTGTGGCAGGGGATCAGGGCTGTCCAGCGGAAAGCCGGGCAGGAACAAAGAGCCGGCGCCGCCGGCGCGCTGGTCGTGTTTTATCTGCTCCTGACCGGACTGGCCTTCCTGGATGCGGAGGGCTGGCCGATGCTGCTGGTCCTGCTGGTCTGCTATATCGCCCTGCTCCACAACCTGGCCAGGCTGGCCAATCTCCTGGACGGAGCCGGATATGAAGTGAATGCGGCCCCTGTCCGCCTGTCTGATAGGACGGTGTGCCTGTCCTGGCTTGGGGCTCTGCTGGTCTGTCTGCCTCTGGCCACCCTCCTTTTTGGCCGGTTCCCTATGGAGTGGGTCCCGCGGCCTGCCGGGGAGCAGACGGGATGGGAGGAAACCGCAGCCCACCTTCTGGACCTGGGGGTGCCGGAGGACGTGACATCCGACCTGGCTCCGGAGGATCTGGCTGACTGTGCCGAAAGTATCCGGGCGGTGGTGGAGCAAAGGGAATTTCCCATGAATAAGGGCCGTGAGGTGCGGGAAACTGTGGGGAACAGCACCCACATCAGCCGGGTCTATGATGTGTATGAGCTGCGCCTTACCAGTGTGGCGCTGGAACTTCCTGATGGGCGGTGGAAGGTGATCCAGCACTTCCTCTGGCAGGAGGAGCCCAAGGTCCGGGGGACGGAGAGCATCCGCCTTCAAATCGCCGCAATTACGGCGGAAAGTCAGTATGCGGCTTGGGAGGAGTACCCCACAGAGTTCTCCGGACGGCTGCTCTATGACCGGGAGGGACAGACCTTTACGGGAGAGTACACCAGCCTGGGGTGGGATGAGTATACCTCAAGAGGCTTTTCCTTTGGGCCGAACCTCCAGCGGGACATGTCCGCCCAGTTCTCCCTGCCCTTGTGGGGAGAGAATTGCCGGGGCTATGTGTCCTATGTGGGGGGCAAGGGGGAGGATAAGATATACTTCTTATCCCAGATGGACTACACCCACCAGAATAGCTGGCTGTGCTATCCCCTGCTGTCGGCCTGGGAGCACCGGCAGATCCATCTGTTTGACGATGAAACCTTTAAAACAGTGCAGATGGACCTCATGGCCGGACCGGAAGATTAGAGGTATCAGACCCTCGGCCATACTGTGGCTGAGGATTTGAATTGTGATTTATATACAAAAAATGAAGATATAAATTATGCGACTTCAACAAAAATCGTCCTTGACATAGGCAAGTCCTTCCTGATACAATACGGGCGACCGCAGAAGGAGGCGGTCCGCTCGACGGCAAGAGCGACAGGAAACTGCCCCCTCCCTCCACGGGCCGACGGCATGGAGGTGAGGCACGACGGCCGCCCGCACCTTAAGAACGCGCGGGCGGATATCAAGGAGGTAATAGATATGATTTGTGAGATCGAGATCAAGAATGGTGCTCAGATCGAAAAAATAAACCGGCTGGCGGCCAAGGCCCCCTATGAGGTGTGGCTCAGTTCCGGCACTGTAATGCTGGATGCCCGCTCCCTGCTGGGGCTGTTCGCCCTGATCGGGAAGAAGGCCCATGTGGTAGCGGAGGACAACGTCGATCCCCGCGCCTTCAGCAAGCTGGTTTCCAAAATGGCCTGAAAAAAACGCCTCCGCATTTGTGCGGGGGCGGTTTTTATGTTTTTATAGCAGGTGGAAGTTGACGATCAGGCCGGAGAACACGATGGACACGGTAGATACCAACTTGATCAGGATGTTCAGGGAGGGACCGGAGGTGTCCTTGAAGGGATCGCCCACAGTGTCGCCGATGACAGCGGCCTTGTGCTGCTCCGAGCCCTTGCCGCCGTGGTGGCCAGACTCGATGTACTTCTTGGCGTTGTCCCAGGCGCCGCCGGCGTTGGACATGAATACCGCCACGGCAAAGCCGGAGACCGACACACCACCCAGCAGGCCCACCACACCTTCCACAGACAGGATCAGACCGGTGAAGATGGGAACGATGATGGCCAGCAGGGAGGGCTTCACCATCTCACGCAGGGCCCCCTTGGTACAAAGGCCCACGCAGGAGGCGTAGTCAGGATCTGTGGTGCCCTCCATGATGCCGGCGATCTCCCGGAACTGGCGGCGGACCTCTACCACGATGGACTGGGCGGCCCGCTGGACAGCGCTCATGGTGAGAGCGGCAAAGACAAAGGTGAGCATAGCGCCGATGAACAGTCCCACCAGCACAGCTGGGTTGGTGAGGGAGAGGTCAGGGGCATAATCCATCTTGGCCTTCACGATATCTACATAGCTGACCAGCAGGGCCAGGGCGGTGAGGGCGGCGGAGCCGATGGCAAAGCCCTTTCCGGTGGCGGCGGTGGTGTTGCCCAGGGAGTCCAGGGCATCGGTGCGCTCACGGACCTCATCACCCAGGCCGGACATCTCGGCAATACCGCCGGCGTTGTCAGCCACAGGGCCGTAGGCGTCGGTCGCCAGGGTGATGCCCAGGGTGGACAGCATCCCGACGGCGGCAATGCCAATGCCGTAGAGGCCCTTGGAGAACAGCTCGGTATAGTTTTCAGCAGAGGTAGTGAGAGAGCCTCCGGCAGCCAGGAAGGAGATGATGACTGCCGCGCCCACAATGAGGATGGGGGCGATGGTGGACAGCATTCCCAGGGACAGGCCGCCGATGATGGTGGTGGCGGCGCCGGTTTCTGTGGAGTCGGCCAGCCCCTGGGTGGGCTTATAGGTGTCGGAGGTGTAGTATTCGGTGAAGTAGCCGATGGCACAGCCTCCGATCAGTCCGCAGAGGATAGCGATGTAAACGCCCCAACTGCCCAGGATGAAATAGGTCAAGGGGGCGGCGATGACAGCGGCCAGGACGGCGGCGGTATAGGTGCCTTTGCGCAGGGTGCCCAGCAGCTCACGCTGGCTGGCTCCCTCTTTGGTTCGGATCAGGAAGGAGCCAAAAATGGAGCACAGAATGCCCACCACAGCCAGAGCAATGGGGAGTAGCATAGCCTCCCAGCTGCTGCCGGGATAAGCGGCCACACCTAGAGCGAAGGTGGCCAGGATAGAACCCACATAGCTCTCATACAGGTCGGCGCCCATGCCGGCCACGTCACCCACATTGTCACCTACGTTGTCAGCGATGGTTGCGGGGTTGCGGGGATCGTCCTCCGGAATGCCAGCCTCTACCTTACCTACCAGGTCGGCGCCCACGTCGGCGGCTTTGGTGAAGATACCGCCTCCCACACGGGCGAACAGAGCCATGAAGGAGGCGCCCATGCCAAACATAACCATGGTCTGGGCAATTTTGGCGGCGTCATAGTGAGCCACATACTTCAAAATATGGAACCACACCGAGATATCCAGCAGACCTAATCCTACCACAGTGAAGCCCATGACTGCGCCGGAGGAAAAGGCTACATTCAACCCTTTGTTCAGGCTCTCGCTGGCCGCCTGGGCGGTGCGGGCGTTGGCAGAGGTGGCGATCTTCATCCCCACAAAGCCGGCTAGAGCGGAGTAGATGCCGCCGGTGAGGAAGGCAAAGGGAATAAACCAGTTATCCAGCATATGGAACCTTGCCAGAGCCAGCAGTATCAAAAACACCACGAAAAAGACCTTGGACACCGTGGCATACTGGTGCTTCAAATAGGCGTTTGCACCCTGCCGGATAGCGGCGGCGATCTTTTTCATGGTGTCGTTGCCCTCGGAGAAGGCCCGGACCCTGTTGCTTTGGAGCCAGGCGAACAACAGTGCCACCGCAGCTCCCACTAATCCGATCCAGAACAATCTATCCAAATCTTACACGCTCCTTTGATACGATAAGCAAATTCTAAATATAGAATCAAATTGCTTAATCGTAAGGTTATAAAAGTATTTTACCACATAACAAAAAAATTGCAAGTCAAAATAACGGGAGATTCAAAAAAGATAGCAGTGACAGAAAGGGCGGAAGTAGCCGAAAAAGGCCCGGCCATTTCCAAGGAAATGGCCGGGCCGCTTGTAAAAATCAGGTGTGTCGCCAGGCTTGACGGCTGAAAAGGACCAGAATGGGGAAGATTTCCAGACGCCCGATAATCATACACAGTGACATGACTATCTTGGACAGATGGGAGAAGGCGGAAAAATTACCGGTGGGACCCACCAGCTCCAAACCAGGACCCACGTTGCTGATACAGGTAAGGGCGGAACTGAAAGATACGGAGAAGGGAAAATCGTCTAAAGAAATGATCAGGGTGGCAGCTAATATGATGAAAAGATAGCTGCCGACAAAAACGCTAATAGAACGTAGTGTGTCCTCTTCCACCACCTTGCCGTCCAGCTTAACTACCTCGACAGACCGGGGATGAATAACCCGGTGGATCTCCCGCCGAATGGAACGGAGCAGAATCAATACCCGAGAGCACTTGATGCCTCCTCCGGTAGAGCCAGCACAGGCGCCGCAGAACATAAGGAGCACTAGAATTGTCTGGGAGAAATGGGGCCAGAGTACAAAATCCGCGGTAGCGAAGCCAGTGGTAGAGATGATAGAGGCTACCTGGAACACGGAATATCGGAGGCTCTCCCAAATACTGGTATAGAGGGGAGCGATGTCTATGGCAATCAGGATGGTGGCGCCTGTCACCACTAGCAGGAAAAACCGGAGCTCGTCGCTGGAGAGGGCTTCCCGCCATTTCCGGGTGAGCAGCAGGAAATAGACCGCGAAATTCAGTGAAAACAGAAGAATAAAGACGGTAATAATCAAGTCGATGGCCACACTGCCATAAGCGCCCACGCTGGCATTCCGGTTGGAAAAGCCCCCGGTACCGGCGGAGGAAAAAGCGTGAATAAAGGAATCATACAGCGGCATACCGGCTAGTTTCAGACACAGAACCTCTGTCAGGGTGAGGACGCAATAGATACTGTACAGGATTTTAGAGGTCTGGGCCTGCTTGGGTACCAGCTTGGAGAAGACCGGACCGGGGCTCTCCGCCTGGGTCAGGTAGTGAGAGCGGATACCGAGAGAGGGTACGATAGCAGTGGCT
Organism: Flintibacter hominis; assembly: GCF_014287965.1. Taxonomy (NCBI): domain Bacteria; kingdom Bacillati; phylum Bacillota; class Clostridia; order Eubacteriales; genus Flintibacter; species Flintibacter hominis. The sequence continues at coordinate 320,363 of NZ_JACOPO010000001.1, forward strand.
AACACTAATACGCCCATACCGCCCAGCCAATGGGTGAGGGAGCGCCAGAAGAGGATGCCTTTGGAGCAGGCCTCAATATCAGCTAGGATTGTGGCACCAGTAGTGGTGAAGCCGGAGGCGGATTCAAACAGACAGTCTGTAAAGGAGGAAAACTCCCCAGAGAAGTAAAAGGGGAGCGCCCCGGCCACGCTGACCAGCAGCCAGATCAGGCCGACAGCAGCGAAGCCGTCCCGCAGAAAAAAGCCAGACCCAGTCCGCATTAGAGAGAGGGGAAGGCAGGTGCACAGGAGAACGGCGATGCTGGTCAAAAAGGGGAGAGGACTTTCGCCATAGAGCAGAGACACCCCCAGAGGAAGCAGCATGGAGCCGGCAATTAGCAGCTCTACGCGGCCGAGGAGTTTCAGGATGAGCTTGACATTCATATAGGGCCTCCGGGAAAATAATATCGGGAAAAAAGATCAGATGTGCCGCCAAGCCTCACGGCTGAAAAGGACCAGGATGGGGAAGAGCTCCAGACGGCCGATGGCCATGCACAGAGACATGACCAGTTTGGACAGGTAGGAAGAGTGACCGGTAGGTTCTATCAGATCCAGCCCGGTCCAGACATTGCTCAAACTGGTCAAAGCGGAGGTGAGGGAGACTGGAAAGGAGTGCCCATCCAGAGAGAGGATCAGGGAGGTCCCCAGTAGAAGGAGGGGAAAGCAACCGAAAGACGCCAGGGCAGGGGGAAGGACCGACTCCAACCCTTTTAGCTCCGCCTGCCCTAACAGTTTCAACATAAGTTTAAGGCTCTCCAGGGTGGGGGAACGGGCCATCGTCCTCGTAGATGTCGTTTAAATCCAGGATGAGTCTGCCGCGGGAGATCAGAATGACGGAATCTCCCTCCTGAATAGAGGAGGAACCCTCAGGGATGATGATGTCCCGCCCACGCATGATGACGGCGATCAGAATGCCGCTTTTCAGACGGAGATCCTTCAGGGGAACATTCAGATAACGGGTAGTAGAACGCACGGTAAACTCCATGGCCTCAGCCGCGCCGTCAGCGATGCGGTGGAGTGAATTCATCACGCTGCCTTGAGAGTTCTGCATCCCGCGGACCCGGTGAAGGATCTGGGCGGCAGTGATGGCCTTGGGAGAGATAACACTTTCCAGACCGATGGCCCGGGCAATGCCGGCATAATTCTGGCGGTTGGCCTTGGCGACTACCTTGGGTATGCCCTGCTGCATGGCATATAGGGAGATGATCAGATTGTCCTCGTCCCGGTCCGTGAGGGCTACAAAGGCGTCAGAAGCGGAAAAACGCTCCGACTCCAGCAGCTCCTGATCGGAACCATCGCCATGGATTACCATGGACTTGGGGAATTTTTCACTGATGAGACGACACTGGGCCTCGTCCAATTCCACGATTTTCAGCTTCATCCCCATCTTCTCCAGAATGCGTGCTAAGTAGACAGAGATCTTGCCGCCGCCCAGAATAAAGACATGGTGGACCTTCTGAGCGTATCGGCCCAGCAGGCGGAAAAACTGATCCAGACTTTCCGGACGTCCTACCAGATACAGCTTGTCCCCAATTTGAGGAACAAAGGAGCCATTGGGAATGACCACCGATTTTCCCCGTTCTACAGCACAGAACAGCAGGGACAGTTCCTTGACCTGGGGAGGCAAAGAGTAGAAGGGGGTGCCAACGAGAAAATCTCCATCCTGTAGGCGAAAGCCCATCAGCTCCACACGGCCCCGAAAGAACGTTTCAATGTTGGCGGCGGGAGGGAAACGGAGCAGGCGGGAAATCTCAATGGCGGTGGCGTTCTCTGGATTGATGACCATGTCGATCTTCAGATTCCGGCGCAACTCTACCAGGCTATTAGAATACTCCAGGTCACGGATACGGGCGATGGTGTAGCCGGTGCCCATGTTTTTTGCGGTCAGGCAGCAGACCATATTGACCTCATCTGAATTGGTGGCCGCGACCAGCAGGTCGGCGGTATCCGCCCCGGCCTCCCGCAGAGTGGAGGTGGAGACACCGTTCCCGTGGATAACCATGACGTCCAGCATATCGGAGGCCCGGCGCAGAGACTCCTCCCGCAGATCCACGATGGTGACGTCGTGCTGCTCCCGGACCAGCTGTTCTGCCAGCGTGAAGCCGACTTTTCCGCTGCCTACAATGATGATTTTCATGTAAAATATCCTTTCGCGTATGATATCATACTCTGCTTTCACCAGAGCAGGAGGGAATGTTTTTCAGAACATATAGAGACAGAGAAGCGGACTTTAGATCGTCCACTCACCGTGTACTACACCTACCAGCAGCCAGCCAGACTCTCCCAGCTCGAATACCAGCTTTAAGGAGCACCAGTCTAACCCCTCGTTCACTGGGTCAATACTGGGGATACAAAAGTCCACGAATCGGCAACCAGGGTAAGCCGTAGTAATATTCTCCAGGGCGTTGCCGCTAATCATAATCTGGTCGATGCCGATCTCACTGGCCTGGGTGTAGTCCTGGTTGAATACATACCGGTCCACATATTGGGATATCGTCATCTGGATAGGGTTGCCTCGGCCATCTTCAAAGCCCCAGGTGTAGACCCGGGGGTCCTCTTCCAGCCCCTGGATTTGGGCCGCGGAAAGGGTCAGGTCTTGCTCAAGATTTACGGTAGAGTACGGGGTAAAGGTCACGCCCTTTTCGGGGTGGACAAATGAGGCCACCTGACCGTAATCCTCCTCTTTCAGGGCATGGAGAACAGCACAGGCGGTGTTGAGCAGGGGAAAGTTGTCCGGGGGCAGGGGGGTAGATGATTCTGTCTGGGTGGAGCTGTCTGTGACAGAAGAAGAGCCAGGGGCGGGAGCGTTGGACAGGGCGCTGGGGGTAGGAGGAAGGATAACAGTTTCCCGAAGGGACCAAGGAAAGGGAAAGATGCCACCTAATAAAAAACCAATCAGTAGACAGATTGCGGCCGCAGGGAATATAGAACGCTTCAAAATAGGACCTCCTTCATGGCGGTGTAAATAGAATGACAGGCCCATCCCTCCCTGAATGAATCAAGGAAGGGGTAAAATAGCACAATTATAGTAAGGCCAATTATAGTATAGTTCCACAGAAAGGTCAAGATTGACAGATAGGCTTTTAGGTGCCCGCCACAAATATATTGTTTCGAGTGGAAAGTCATGCTAAAATAAACCAGATATCAGGAAAAAGGAGGTCATTCCCATGAATGAGCAGGAGCGGGACATACAGTTCCATATCCAGTGCAGGCCGGGAGACGTGGGGGGATACTGTATTCTTCCGGGTGACCCGGGGCGGTGTGAGTCCATCGCCCGCTGTTTTGACCAGCCTGTCCATATAAGGACCAACCGGGAATATGTGGTCTATACCGGTACCCTGTTGGGAGAAAAAGTGTCGGTGTGTTCTACCGGCATTGGTGGACCCTCCGCGGCCATTGCGATGGAGGAGCTGGCGAACATCGGTGCACATACCTTTGTCCGAGTGGGGACCTGTGGGGGAATCGACTTGGCTGTCCGAAGCAACGATGTGGTGGTGGCCACCGGTGCTGTCCGGATGGAGGGGACAAGCCGGGAGTACGCCCCCATCGAGTGGCCCGCAGTCCCTAACTTTGCGGTCACCTGTGCCTTGGTTCAGGCGTGCCGGACCTTGGGCTACCCTTGGCATGCCGGGGTGGTCCAGTGTAAGGACTCCTTCTATGGTCAGCATTCTCCAGGCAGGATGCCGGTGTCCTATGAGTTGGAGCAGAAATGGGAGGCATGGAAGCGCCTGGGGGTGCTGGCCTCTGAAATGGAGTCCGCGGCTCTCTTTGCTGTGGCGGCCAGCCGCCGGGTGCGGTGTGGATCTGTGTTCCATGTGATTTGGAACCAGGAGCGGGAGCAGGCGGGCTTGGATCAGGAGGAGTCCCACGACACCTCCTCCGCCATCCAAGTTGGGGTGGAGGCTGTTCGGCTGCTGATTGCCCAGGACCTCGCGAAATAGAAGCAAGAGCCGCCCGTGAGGGCGGCTCTTGCCATGTAGAAAACAGGTCAGGAGATGGGCTGGTAGTACTTTTCAGTGGCCTGGGCGAACAGCTGGTCAAATTGGGGTGATCCGCCCTGGTGGAGCTGGTGGAGATAGGCGTGGATGTCCGAACGGACTAGGGAGCCTTTCTCGGCCGCTTGGTGGATGACGCGGACGGCGGCATTGGAGCAATGGTCAGAGATGCGCTCCAGGTTAGTTAGCAGCTCCAGGAACTGGGTGCCCACCTCTACCGTACACTCTCCGGTTTTCAGCCGCTCCACATGGCGCTCCCGCAGAGCGGCGGTGATTAGGTCCACCACTTCCTCCAAAGGCTCTACCTGGAAGGCGGCGTAGGCGTCGTGGGCACGGTAGGCCTCCAGCACCTGGTTCAGGGCCTCTCCTACGGCGGCGCACAGGGAGTCAAGCTCGGCCTGTGCCTTGGGGGAGAAGGAGAGAGCGGCGTCGTTCAGCGCGGTAGCCGACTCGGACAGGTTGACTACATAATCACCGATGCGCTCGAAATCAGACAGGGCGTGAAGCAGATCGGATACTAGGTCGCTGCCTTTGTCATCTAAGGAGTGGCGGGAGAGCTGGACCAGATATTGGTCCAAAGAGCTCTCCATATGGTCCAGCGCCTCCTCCTGCTCGTTAAGCAGATCCAACTGCTTTTGATCGTAATGGGACAGAAGCTCCACCGCCAGATGGTAGTTGTTCTTGGCCAGTTCACCCATTTGGAGGACCACGGTGCGTGCCCGTTCCAGAGCTACTGACGGAGTGGACAAGAAGCGGGGGTCTAACACCGTGGCTACCGGATCAGCGGCACCGGAGTCTGGGATCGTCCATTCCACCAGGCTGACCAACTGCCGGTTAAAAGGCAGTAGAAGGGCAGTACAAGCGATATTGAAGAAGGAATGCAGGTTCGCGATGGAGCCATAGTCCATGGTATCCTGCCAGAAGGGCAGCCCTATCAGGGCGTTGAGACCGTACAACACCACCAGGAAGAACACGGTGCCGATCACATTGAAGTATAGGTGGACGGCAGCGGTCCGTTTAGCGTTCCGGCTGGCGCCGATGCTGGACAAGATGGCAGTGACGCAGGTGCCGATGTTCTGGCCCATGATGATGGGCAGGGCGGTGGAAAATGTGACCACGCCGGAGGCGGAAAGGGCCTGTAGAATAGCCACAGAGGCGGTGGAGCTCTGGATCAAAGCCGTGATAGCCGCACCCACAGCGATGCCCAGTACCGGGTTGGAGAAGCGGATGAACAGCTGCTGGAAGGCCTCCAGCTCAGTCAAGGGGGCTAGGGCGCTCTCCATGGATTTGATACCGATGAACAGCAGCCCAAGGCCGATCAGGATCTGACCTACTGTTTTTTTGCGGCCGCTGTTGAAGAAGGAGAAAAACAGAATCCCCACAAAGGCGGTCAGTGGTCCTAGCATCTCAGGCTTCAGGAGAGCCAAAAACAAATTTTCATCGGATAGGCCGCCCAGCCGCAGGATCTGGGCTGTAATGGTGGTGCCGATGTTGGCCCCCATGATGACGCCGACAGCCTGCCGCAGCTTAAGAATGCCAGCGTTGACAAACCCGATGCACATAACGGTAGTAGCCGCGGAGGAGTGGACCATACCAGCCACCACTGCGCCTAGCAGGACACCTTTAAAAATATTATCAGTCAGCTTCTCCAAAAGGGAAGCAAGTTTTCCACTAGTCAGTTTTTCCAGGCCGGAAGTCATGGTTGACATACCGAACAGGAAGATGGCCAGGGCGCCCAGCAGGGCAATGACATCACGAATCCCCAATTTTCTTTCCTCCCATGAGGACACCCTGTCCTCATCTCCAAAATTTTACACAAACTTAACATTATAAATTATATAAGAAGAAGTGGGGCAGGTAAAGGAGTTCTTGAAATTTTTCAAAAATTTTGAAGGAAACGGAGAAAAAGGAGAGGAAATCTCCAGGAATTTGTAGGGTATGAAGGGAGGAGAACTGAGATGGAGGCGGGATCCTCGGAGAGATTTGGCCTGTCCGACAGAACAGGAGAGATATTTGGGGAATGGGGACGGGCAGAGCGGGAATAGAGTGGGGCGGAGGTGTTATCGATTATGCTGTCGCCTGTGATCTATCTGATGATGAACGGACTTTTTTTTACCCTTCGGCTGTCCGGAGGTGGAGGTTCGTTTCCCCGTCCACTAAAAGCGGCGGAGGAGAGGGAATATCTGGAACGGTGCGCCCAAGGTGACCTGGAGGCCCGAAATCTGCTGGTGGAACACAACCTTCGCCTGGTAGCTCACATCGTGAAAAAATACTATGCCCAAACCGGGGACCAGGACGATCTGATCTCCATTGGGACTATTGGGCTTATCAAAGGGATATCTACATTTAAGGCGGACAAAAACGTAAAGTTGGCGACCTATGCCAGCCGATGTATAGAAAACGAGATACTGATGCACTTCCGCTCCCAACGCAAGCTCCAGGGCGAGGTCTCTCTGGCGGATACTCTGGAGTCTGCGGGAGAGGGCGGTTCCCTGTCCCTAATGGATGTAATCGCCGTAGACGATAATATGCTGGAGGAGTTGGATACCAGGGATGCCTGCGTAAGGGTCCGCCGCTGTGTGGATACCTGCCTGACACCCAGAGAGCGCACTGTCATTACCTTGAGATATGGACTGGATGACCGCCCGCCTCGCACCCAACGGGAAATCGCGTCTCTGTGCGGCATCAGCCGCTCCTATGTATCCCGCATTGAAAAGAGGGCTTTAGAAAAGCTGCAGGAGGGGATGGATGGCTGGATGCCATAAAAAAATATCCATAGAAATCATAGGCGTTTAGCTATGGAAATAATAAAGAAACAGGAAAAAATATAGGGAAATTAAGGAGTAACAAGTAGATGTAATAAATAATTTTTTATACAAAATGTCAAGACAATTAGTGGAGGAGAGGGGGGAGGAAAAAATGATATTGCATTTTTGACATGAATGTAATATAATGGGACCGCAGTATAGGAAGCGGGTCTATGGACCAACCATGAAACGCCCTATAGGGCGTTTGCTCTTTCCAAGTGGAAAGAGCAAACGAAAAAATGGAATTGGAGGAAAGAGAACATGAAAAAGAAACTAGCACTTGCTCTGTCCATGGTCATGATCCTCAGTCTGGCACTGACCGGCTGTGGGAACAATGACAAGGGTAGCAACACCAGCTCCACTAGCGGTGGCAGCAATACCTCTGCCAGCACCTCTACTCCCAACAACGAAACTCCCTCTGGTGAGAAGGTGGATATCACCATCGCCACCGGCTCCACCAGCGCAAACTACTATGCTATCGGTAACGTAATGGCCACCGTCCTCAATCCCGTTCTGACCAAGGGGAACATCGGTGTTACCTCTACCGGCGCCTCCGCCGCTAACGTTCAGCTGCTCCAGGATAATGAGGTCAACTTCGCCATTATCCAGAACGACGTAGCTTACTATGCCGCTACTGGTACTGACCTGTTCGACGGCGAAGACCCCTATGAGGACTGGGGCGCCCTGTGTGCCCTGTATGACGAGGTGGTCCAGGTGTTCACCCTGAATCCCGACATCAAGACCTTCACTGACCTGAAGGGTAAGACCGTTTCCGTCGGCGCTTCCGGTTCCGGCGACAACTTCGCCGCTGGTCAGATTTTTGCTGAGTTTGGCATGACCTTTAACGACGTAAACCCCGTTTACCAGTCCTACTCTGACTCCGCCGAGGGCATGAAGGATGGCAAGATCGACGCCGCTTTCTGTGTGTCTGGCGCCCCCACCACCGCTCTGGTGGACTTGGCTGCGACTGCCAACAAGCCTCTGAATGTCATCACTCTGGAAGACGAGCACATTGAAAACCTGATGGCTGCTTACCCCTTCTATGCTAAGACCGTGATCCCCGCCGGCACCTATGACGGCCTGGACCGCGATACCACCACCGTCAGCATCCGCGCCATGCTGGTGTGCCGGAATGACGTGCCTGAGGATGTGGTGTATGAACTGATGACCGCTATGTTTGACAACCAGGCCAGCTTGGCTGACGGTCACGCCAAGTTTAAGGAGCTCTCCCTGGAAGGCGCTGTCGCTGGCGTCAGCATCCCCTATCATCCCGGCGCTGAGAAGTATCTGACCGAGCAGGGTGCCACTCTGAGCTGAGTGTCTGTTCTTAGACGCGACTGATAACGCTTTGTGAATAAGAACAAAGTTTTGGTAGCCGCGGCCGCGATAGTCTGTCTGGTTATCGCGGCCGCAGTGTTTATGCTCCGCCCGGAAGGCCATCTGGTCATTCGTGATGCGGAGACTGGGGAAACCTATATCTCTTATCCGTTGGAGCGGGGAGAGGAATTTTCCATCACCTTTATCCATTCCGTCAACAAGACGCCTGTGACGGATGTGTATGACGTGGATGAGAGGGGCATAATCATGCTGCGGAAGACCATCTACTATGGGTTTGGTGCCGGGGTGCCCTCTGACTTGGACCCTAAAATGGAGCTGACCTATGAAGAGGGAACAGGCGCCATGGTGGTCTCTAAGATTGATATGGAGCTTCCCAGCTTTTATCTTTTTGTGGGCACAGTATCCGATCACACGCTATCGATTGGTGGAGAGGAGATCAGTCTGCGGGATGTGTGCGGACGGAATACCAAGGTCCACATCAGCTACGAAAATTCGCGTATCTTTCCATAGCGTTTTGGAAGATCAAAGAAGCCCCCAGCTTTACGCTTTGTAAAAATTTGGTTGTGATCTCGGAGAGGGAATGGAAGACGCAGCCGAGTGCGGCCAAAGAGCGGACCTGAAGCAGAGTTTCTTTTATCAAAAGATACGATTTTTAGCAAAGGAGGCATCTCTGTGGAAGATCAGGATAAGAAAACTGTAAACACCGCACCGGCAGAAAATGGCACAAATGTGCAGGCCGATGTTGATGAGATTATGAAAAAATACGACCGTGAGTCAAACGTTCGTATTTGGGAAGGTGTGCCGAAGTATGTGGTCAGTGGCCTGCTGATCGCATTCAGCCTGTTCCTGATGTGGATGAATCTAGTATCCACCTGGAGCGAAACCAAGCGCCGTCCCCTGTTCCTGGGTCTGGTGATTCTGCTGGTATTCATTGTGTTCCCTATGCGCAAGGGCGCTGTTCAGCGAGTCAACCGTATCCCTTGGTACGATATTATTCTGGCCATCGTTGGGGCCAGCCCCTACCTTTATTTCTTCTTCAATGAGCAGGATCTGATGATTCGCGCTACCCGCATCAACCAGCTGGAGGTTGTGCTGGGCATTGTGGGAGCCTTGATCCTCTTTGAATGCTGCCGGCGTGTGGTAGGCCTGCCCATCCTGGTAGTGGCCACCTGTTTCATCGCCTACGCTTTCTATGATGGAAAGTCGCTGAAGCGCATCGTCTATGACCTGTTTTATACTACCAACGGCATCCACGGCACCCCCATCGGCGTGTGCTCTACTTACATCGCGCTGTTCATCATCTTCGGTGCTTTCCTGGAGGCTACCGGAATTAGTAATTTCTTTATTTCCTGCGCCAATGCTCTGGCTGGCTGGGCCACCGGTGGTCCCGCCAAGGTGGCCGTTATTTCCTCCGCACTGTGCGGCATGGTGTCGGGCTCCTCTGTGGGCAACACCGTGACTACTGGTTCTGTTACCATCCCCATGATGAAAAAGACCGGCTATCCCCCCGAATTCGCGGGCGCTGTTGAGGCGTCGGCCTCCACAGGCGGTCAGATCATGCCGCCCATTATGGGCGCTGCCGCCTTCCTGATGGCGGAGATGGTGGGTGTACCGTACAGCGATATTATCAGACGGGCCATCCTGCCTGCTATTTTGTACTTTACTGGCATCTTCCTCCAGGTGCATCTGCGCGCTAAACGTCTGGATCTGAAGGGTATTCCCAGAAACGAGCTGCCCAAGTGGGGTCAGCTGCTCCCGAAGATCTACCTGCTGATTCCTCTGGTGGTACTGGTGGTCATCATTATGAGCGGTTATACCATGGCCCGCTCCGCTATTATCGCGACCATCCTTTGTATCGTTATCAGCCTGGTGGATAAAGCGGTAGACACCTTCTTCTATCATCAGAAGAACGATACCAGCATCTTCACCTTCCTTCGGGCTTTAGAGAACGGCGCCCGTAACTGTCTGTCCATTGGCATTGCCTGCGGTGTGGCCGGCATCATTGCCGGTGTGGTCACCCTGACCGGCCTGGGCCAGATCTTCATCAGTGCCATCGTGGGTGTGGCCAATGGCCAGCTGATGATCGCCCTGTTCTTCACCATGATCACCTGTATCGTCCTGGGTATGGGCGTGCCTACCACAGCCAACTACATCATCATGGCTACCACTTGTGCCCCCATCCTAGTTACTGGTATGAACATGGACCCCATCGCTGCCAATATGTTCGTGTTCTACTTCGGCATTGTGGCGGACATTACGCCTCCTGTGGCTCTGGCAGCTTACGCTGGTTCTGCCATCGCCAAGGCGAACCCCATGAAGACGGCCTTCCAGGCGACCCGTCTGGCCATCGCCGCTTTCCTGATTCCCTATATCTTTGCTTTGAATCCCGCAATGCTGTTCATTAACTCCACTCCCTTCCAGGTTGTTCAGATCATTATCACCAGCTTTATCGGCATGGCGGGTGTGGCCGCTGGCCTTGAGGGCTATCTGATTAAGAACATGAACATACTGGAGCGGATCATGGTAGCCGCAGGCGGTCTGGCTATGCTGATTCCCGGCACCGTTACCGACCTGATCGGTGTGGGCTTAGTAGTTGTGGTCATTGTATTCCAGCTCCTGCACAAAGATAAGAAGGCCGTAGCCTAAGCTATCAAGTGATCCCAAAACGCAAGAAAACACGTCTCGGCTAGGATAGTCCATTTGGAAAAGGCCTTTGCCTGTTTGTTATCGCCAGTCAAAAGAACGCCGCCCATACGAAAGTATGGGCGGCGCCTTTTTATCCGCTATTTTTATTCGCAGGATTGTTTTTCTCTCCAGTTACATGTATAATAAACGGGTATTTTAATCTCACGCAGATCCTACCCGGTTGCGGGCAGAGAAACAGGAGGAGAGCGTTCATGGAAAAGCTGTTGGAACTGTTGGAACAGGACTGCACCATGCCGGTGGCCGCGCTGGCTGCGGCTGCTGGAGTGCCTGAGGCAGAGGCAAAGGCAGCCATTCAAACATACGAGGAAGACCGCACGATTTTGGGGTATCAGGCCATCATCGACTGGGACCGGGTACGCAGGGAGAATGTTACGGCTCTAATCGAGGTCAAGGTCACCCCACAGACTATCAGCGGTTTTGACCGTATCGCGGAGCGTATCTACCAATATGACGAAGTGGAGAGCATGTACCTCATGAGCGGCTCCTTCGACTTGACGGTTATCATTTCGGGCCGCACCCTGCGGGAGGTAGCCCAGTTTGTAGGCGAGCGGCTGGCCCCTATTGAGGGAGTCACCGGCACTGCGACTCACTTTATTTTGAAGAAATACAAAGAGAAGCACTTGGTGTTCCGGCCCCAGGATCCGGAGGAAAGGGAGTATATCTTTACATGAATTACGATCATATTCTGAATGAGAAGATCCAAGGGGTCAAGCCTTCTGGTATCCGCAAGTTTTTTGATATCCTGGAGGAGATGACAGACGCAATCTCTCTGGGCATCGGAGAGCCTGACTTTGTTACCCCGTGGCACATCCGGGACGCTGGTATCTACTCCCTGGAGCGGGGACACACCAAGTATACCTCGAACGCCGGTATGCTCCAGCTCCGGCGAGAGATCGCCGCCTATCTTAACCGCCGCTTTGATCTGCAATATGACTACACCGACCAGATTCTGGTCACTGTGGGCGGCAGCGAGGCCATTGACCTGGCACTCCGGGTACTGGTCAACCCTGGCGATGAGGTCATCGTGCCCGTGCCCTCTTTTGTCTGTTATGGGCCGTTGACTGAAATGGCCGGGGGCGTGCCCAAATATGTGGAACTAAAGGTGGAAAACAATTTCCGCCTGACCCCGGAGGAGCTGAAAGCGGCCATCACAGATAAGACCAAGGTTCTGGTACTGCCGTTTCCCTGTAACCCCACAGGCGGAATCATGGAGCGCAAGGATCTGGAGGCCATCGCTGAGGTCCTCCGCGGCAGCGATATCATGGTCATCTCTGACGAGATCTACGCGGAGTTGACCTATGGCCAGCGCCATGTGTCCCCCGCAAACCTGACCGATATGTATGAGCGGACCGTAGTGGTCAACGGCTTCTCCAAGAGCCACGCCATGACCGGCTGGCGTATGGGCTACGTCTGTGCCCCCAAACCAATCATTGCAGCCATGACAAAGCTCCATCAATTCGGCATCATGTCCGCCCCCACCACTAGCCAGTATGCCGCGGTGGAGGCCATGCGCAACGGCGACGGAGACATCGAGCATATGCGGGAGGAGTACGACCGCCGCCGCAGATACCTGGTGGAAAACCTGAACCGGATCGGTCTGAGCTGCTTCGAGCCCAAGGGCGCCTTCTATGTGTTCCCCGATATCCGCTCCACCGGTCTATCCAGTGAGGAGTTCTGTGAGCGATTCCTCATGGAAGAGAAGGTGGCTGTCATTCCTGGAAACGCCTTTGGCCCTGGTGGCGAGGGCTTTGTCCGGGCCTGCTACGCGGCATCTATGAAGGACATTGCCGAGTCTATCTCCCGGCTGGATAACTTCCTGGTCAACCTGCGCCGCCGGCAGGGACATGTGGGGCAGTAAAGCCCGCTGACGGGGCCCTGGATAGGTGGACAGATGAGAGCCCATGACTCCAGCGGCCTTCTGAAAAAATAAAAGAGAATGAGGTATCTGCCATGAATGTAGTATGTTTAGATATGGAGGGCGTCCTGGTTCCAGAGATCTGGATCGCCTTTGCCCAAGCCAGCGGAATCCCGGAGCTGAAGCGCACCACACGGGATGAGCCCGACTATGACAAGTTGATGACCTGGCGGTTGGGAGTCTTGAAGGAGCATGGTCTGGGCCTAAAGGAGATCCAGGAGGTCATCTCCACCATAGATCCCCTGCCTGGGGCCAAGGAATTTCTGGACAAGCTGAGGGCCCAGACCCAGGTGATCATTTTGAGCGATACCTTTGAGCAGTTTGCCAAGCCCCTGATGGCCAAGCTGGGCTGGCCCACTCTGTTCTGTAATACCCTGAAGGTGGGGCCGGATGGGGCCATCACCGGCTATCAGATGCGCTGTGAGAAATCCAAGCTTACCACAGTAAAGGCGCTCCAGTCCTGTGGCTTTGACACCATCGCTGCCGGCGACAGCTTCAACGACCTTGGGATGATACAGGCCAGTAAGGCCGGGTTCCTTTTCAAGTCCACGGATGCCATCAAGGCGGCCCACCCGGAGCTGCCCGCATTTGAGGAGTTTGACGAGCTGCTGTCTGCCATCGAGGATGTCCTCTGATCCGAGGAAAGGAGCGTAGGGGGAGACGCCCTCGTCTCCCCGCCGGAATGGTGGCCGCCTGTGGCGGCCCCTGCATGGGGAAGGGAGCGTGGACCTGTGTTTGCCAAGTGTGCCCTCGGCGTACTCCTACTGCTGGCTGTGCTCAGCTGGTTGGGTTTTAAATTTAGGGAGATTCTGCTCATTTTCCTGGCGGCCGCAGCGGCGATGCTGGCCATCTGGTATCTGAAAAACAGATGTGATCGGCTGGAGGAAAAGCTGGACCTTCTGCTGAAAGAGATGAGAAAAGATGAAAAAGATTGATCTGCCCTTCCGCCCTGCCAACATCCTGCTGCCCCGGGACTGTGATATGTCTCTGTGGTCGGTGGTGGCTTGTGATCAGTACACCTCCCAGCCTGAATATTGGCAGCGGGTAGAGGAGCGGGTGGGAAAAGCCCCCTCGACCTTACGGCTCATCCTGCCGGAGAGCTGCTTGGAGGGGCCCAATGTGGAAACCGATATCATGGAGATCAACAATACCATGACCCGCTATCTTCGGGAAAACCGGTTTGTAGAATACCCTCACAGCATGATCTATGTGGAGCGTGTCATGACCAGCGGCAGGACCCGCCGGGGACTTGTGGGCATGGTGGACCTGGAGCGGTATGACTATGAGCCCGGCTCCGGGGCCATGGTCCGGGCCACGGAGGGGACCGTCCTCTCCCGTATCCCGCCCCGGGTAGCGGTGCGGAAGAACGCTCCCATCGAACTGCCTCACATTATGCTGTTGTCGGATGACCCGGAAAAGACCGTCATAGAGCCCTTAGCTGGCCAGACAGGTGGAATGGAGCTCCTCTACGACTTTGAATTGATGGAGGGCGGCGGCCATATCAGGGGCTGGAAGCTGACTCAGGAGCAGCTGGAGCGGGTGGAACAGGCTCTGGTTGCCTTGGCTGACCCGGCCGCGTTCCGGGAGAGATACGCCCTAAAGGATGCGCTTCCAGTTATGCTCTTTGCTGCCGGGGACGGCAACCACTCCCTGGCCACAGCCAAGGAGTGCTACGAGCGGCAGAAGAAGCTGGTTCCACAGGATCAGTGGGACAGCCTGCCCTCCCGGTATGCCCTGTGCGAGCTGGTCAATCTCCACGACGAGTCCCTGGAGTTTGAACCTATCCACCGGGTGGTGTTCGGTGTGGAGCCGGAGGAGCTGTTGTCCGCCCTGGAGGGATTTTATCCCGGTGCGTTCAGAGGTGGGAAAGTGGATGGCTGTGCACATATCCTGCCCTATATCTGTGCCGATGGGCAGGGACAGGTGGTGGTCCCCCACCCAAGTGCCCAGCTGCCGGTGGCTACGCTTCAGACCTTCCTGGACCAGTACATAGCCGCCAGACCTGGGGTCAAGATCGACTATATCCATGGGGAGCAGGTGGCCAGGGAACTGGCCCGGAACCGGCGGGATGCCATCGCCTTCCTGCTGCCTCCCATGGCCAAGGAGTCCCTGTTCCCCACAGTCATCCACGACGGCGTGCTGCCCAGAAAGACTTTCTCCATGGGCGAGGCACAGGAAAAACGCTTCTATCTGGAGGCCAGAAAGATCCGCTGAAAAAAATGAGGGCGGCGGGAGCCGCCGGGGAGGAAACTATGGAGGTCCAGGCCAACGCAAAACTGAATCTTACCCTGGACGTGCTGGGAAAACGGCCCGACGGCTACCACGACATGAGGATGGTCATGCAGTCCATCACTCTCTCTGATACCTTGACGGTAAAGGAGAATGGTGGCCGGGGGCTGCGGGTAGGGACCAACCTCCACTTCCTGCCCAACAACGAAAAAAATCTGGCAGCCCAGGCGGCTCTCCGCTTCTGGGAGGCCAGGGGGATCGGGGTAAAGGGGCTGGATATCACCATCGAAAAGCGCATTCCTGTTTGTGCCGGTATGGCCGGAGGGAGCAGTGATGCCGCTGCTGTCCTCCGGGCCCTGGATCAGATGGAGGGAGAGCCCTTTTCTATTCTGGAACTGGCTAGGATCGGGGAGCGGGTGGGGTCCGATGTGCCCTACTGTGTGCTAGGGGGGACCGCTCTGGCAGAGGGCAGGGGAGAGGTCCTCACCCCTCTGCCCCCTCTGCCCCACTGTTGGGTTGTGGTGTGTAAACCGCCCTTTCCCATCTCCACTCCGGAGCTGTTCGCCCAGTTGGACCGGGTCAGGGTGACACGGCGCCCGGACACTCAGGGGGTGATGGACGCTCTAGCGGCGGAGGATCTGGAGGGGGTTGCTCGAAGAATGTACAATGTATTTGAGGATGTCTTGCCCGACCGGCAGCGAAGCCGGGTAGCGGACATCAAAAACACTCTGATCCACTGCGGGGCGCTGGGAGCGACCATGAGCGGGACCGGACCCTCTGCCTTTGGCCTTTTTACTCAGCTTGAGAAGGCAAAGAGTGCCTGCGAGCTGCTGCGGGAGCAGTACCGGGAAACTTTTTTGGCGGAAACGGTTTAAGAACATCAGGGGCCGTCCATACTGTAAGCACTTACTTACAGTGTGGACGGCCTTTTAAGGCCCCAAGGAGGACCTATGGACAGAAAACTGAAGCGGTGGGAGATGGCCCTGATGCTGGGCCTGCTGTGTGCTCTGGTGGGAGGGAGCTGGCTGGGTCAGGAGCAGCACGAGCTGGCGGACAGCGTTATCCGCTTTCATGTGATCGCAAACTCAGACAGCGCCCAGGACCAGGCGTTGAAGCTGGCAGTCCGGGACCGGGTGCTGGAGGAGGCACAAGCGGTCTACCCCTCCAACGCGACCCTGGAAGGTGCCCGGTCCGCGTTGGAGAGCAGTCTGACCCAACTGGCGGATGCCGGGCGACAGGTGGTGGAGGAGCAGGGCTATGACTACCCGGTGTCCGCCCAGTTGACCCAGTGCTGGTTCCCTACCAAGGAGTACGACGGCTTCGCCCTGCCCGCCGGGAACTATACGGCTCTCCGGGTGGTTATTGGGGAAGGCGAGGGGCAGAATTGGTGGTGTGTGGCCTTCCCGCCCCTGTGCCTGGGGGCGGCCAGCGAAACCGTAGATACCGCCGCACAGGCTGGCTATTTCAGTCAGGACCAGGTCAAACTAGTCACCGGCGAGAGCGAGGGCTATGTGCTAAAATTCAAGGGTATGGAGCTGCTGGGACAACTGGAAGCCTTTTTCAGCTAGTAAGAAACCACATTCTCGAAGAATAAACGAAGTCCGGGCTGTAAACAGCCCGGACTTCGTTTATTCTTATAGTACCTTGGACAAAAAGAGCTGGGTGCGGGGATGCTGGGGATGGTCAAAAAAGGCCTTGGGCTCATTTTCCTCCAGGATCTGTCCGCCGTCCATGAACAGCACCCGGCTGCCCACCTCACGGGCAAAGCCCATCTCATGGGTGACCACCACCATGGTCATACCATCCTGCGCCAGCTCCTTCATAACGTCCAGAACCTCGCCTACCATCTCCGGGTCCAAAGCGGAGGTGGGCTCGTCAAAAAGCATGACCTCCGGGTCCATACACAGTGCCCGGACAATGGCGATCCGCTGCTTCTGGCCACCGGAGAGCTGGCTGGGGTAGGCGCTGGCTCGGTCCGCCAGCCCTACCCGTTCCAGCAGGGTCATGGCCTGGGCCTCGGCCGCCTCCCTGCTCTTTTTCAGAAGCTGTGTAGGGGCCAGAGTCATATTTTTCAGGATGGTCATGTGAGGAAACAGGTTGAAATGCTGGAATACCATGCCCATTTTTTGACGGTACAGGTTGATGTCCGCCTTGGGGTTCGTGATATCGGCACCTTTGAAGAATATTTTACCTCCAGTGGGGAGCTCCAGGAGGTTTAAGCAGCGCAAGAAGGTGGACTTCCCTGACCCGGAGGGGCCGATGACCACGACTACCTCGCCCTTTTGTATTTGGGCGGAAACGCCGTCTAGGGCCTTGATTGCACCGCCGTTGAAGTACTTTTGCACCTTTTCGGCTTGAATGATCACATTATCGTTCACTGTTTCTCAACCTCCTCTCCAGCTTTCCTACCAGGAAGGTGAAGAACATGACCAGAGTTAGATAGACCAGCGCGGAGATGAGCAGGGGGAAGAGGTAGTCATAGGCGTTGCCGCCAATGATATTGCCCACATAGGTCAGATCATTCAGCCCCACATAGCCAGCCACGGCTGTTTCCTTCAACAGGACAATAAATTCGTTGGCCAGAGTCGGCAGTACATTCTTAAAGGCCTGGGGCAGGATGATGTGCCGCATGGTGGCCACATACCCAAAGCCAAGGGAGCGGCCCGCCTCCATCTGGCCGGGGTCGATGGACATGATGCCGCTGCGGATGATCTCTGCCACATAGGCGCCGGAGTTGATGCCGAAGGACAGGGCGCCCACCAGCAGCTTGTTCCGGCTGGAGGCAAAGACCACATAGTACAAAATGAGCAGCTGGACGATCACGGGGGTGCCGCGGATGACGGTCAAATAGACTTTGGCGGCGAAATTGGCAATGGCCAGGACGATCCGCCGGGGCCCACGTATCTCCAGGCAGGTCTTATCCCAGGTGACCCGGATCAAGGCCACGACCACGCCCAGGATCACGCCCAGGATCAGGGCCATGGCAGTGAGCTTCAGTGTGTTGATCAGACCGTCCACAAACATCATGTAGCGGTCGTCAAAAATCAGGCTTTTATAGATGTCATAGCCCAGATCATTGAGCCATTCCGGGCCGTTCATGATCCAGTCCGGGGCTACAGTAGGCCACAACTTAGATGCCGATGGTCCCATTCTGCTCCTCTCCTCACTTGAAAAGCAAGGGGTCCAGTGTCCTGGGCCCCTTGCCGGTCTATGTATTTATCACGAAAATCAGTCGGCGGTGATGTACTTGTCGATGATGCTCTGGATGGTACCGTCGTCCAGCAGCTCCTGCATCGCGGTATTCACAGCATCGTACAGGGCGGTATTCTCCTTATTCATGGCGGCGGCGTAGTCCTCGGTGATGTACTCAGTGTCCAGGATCTTCAGACCGTCGATCTCGGACACGAAGGCCTTAGCGGGCTCGTTGTCGATAATCACGCAGTCCACTTTGCCGGACACCAGGGCCTGCACGGTGTCAGAAGCCTTGCTGTACCGGTCGATGGTGCCCAGGCCGGCGTCCTCGATATCCTGAGTGGCGTAAATGTCGCCGGTGGTGTTGCGCTGTACGCCGACCACATAGTTGGCGCCCTCAGCGAACAGGTCGTCTACGCTGGTGATGGCGGAATCTTCCGTCACGATGACGACCTGAACACCGGTAGCGTAGCTGACGGTGAAGTCCACCTCAGCGGCACGGTCGGGGGTGACGGTCATACCGGCCAGGCCGATGTCGGCCTTGCCGCCCTTGACAGCCTCAATAACAGCGTCGAACTCCATGTCCTCGATGACAGGCTCCAGGCCCAGCTTCTCGGCCACAGCGGTGATGATCTCGGCGTCGATGCCGGCTACCTGACCGCCCTCGATGTACTCATAGGGAGGGAAGGTGGCGTTGGTGGCCATGATCAGCTTGCCCTCCTCCACAGTGGTGAAGGAGGCGTCACCGGCGCTGCTGGCATCGCCGGTGGAGGTGCTGGCGTCAGACTGGGAGGTGGAGGCGCTGCCGTTGGAGCTGGCAGAGCCAGGGGCGCTCTGGTCACCGCTGTTGCCACAGGCGGCCAGAGACAGGGACATGGCCAAAGCCATGGTCAAAGCAAGCAGTTTTTTCATGTTTAAAAATCTCCTTTTCAATGGGGCCCCGGACTGATTCGGGACGTTGTGATGAGTATACCCCAGAGACTATTTTTCGTCAATAGATAAATATGCAAAATTGTGAATGAAACTTTTTAATTTTTGGGTAAAAAATTGATTATTAAGACACGATATATCAAAATTTCAAAAGAAGTAGACCGAGTGATGAGACAAAATGAATATTCAAAATCAAATGAATAAAAAATCTGCGGCCTCTGCGCAACATTTCGTTCTGGCCTGCGTCTATATACTTGGGCGCCTGAAGAAAAAATCTAAATTTTTTATGAAATTAGGAACAGAACCCTTGCATTTTCCCACGGGGGAGTTATGCTATAAAATAGCGGTTTTGAGGGCCGTTGGAGGAACATAATGAAAGCACTGCTGTACAAAGATACTTTTCCCCGTCTGCTGGCTGACATGAGGGAGCGGCCCGGCAAATGGCTGTCCCGGCTGGTATTTCTGCTGGGTCCCTGGGCCTGTCTGTGGATGGTGGAGATCCTGAATGAAAACGACATATTTTCCGATCTGGATGGCTGGCAGGTCCTGATGAACCTGGTGTGGTACTACGGCCTATTTTTCGTTCTGCGGCTTGTCCTGGGCAGAAACCGCCGGGCCGCCGCTCTGGGGGCCTGCCTGGCCTTCACTTTCGGGCTGGTCAACCACTATGTCCTACGGTTCCGGGGCCGTATCCTGTTTCCAGCGGATATCACCGGGTGGCGCACCGCCGCCAATGTGGCGGATGGCTTTGACTACTCTCCAGACCTCTATATTACCCAGGCGGCTATCCTGCTGGTGGCCTATCTGGCACTGGTGTTTTTCTGCGTTCCCCAGACAAGACGGGCCAAGATACGCCTGCCCTTCGCCCTGGTCCTGTGGACGGCCGTGCTGGGGTACAGTTATGCCTTTTTCTTCACTGGTATGCTCCCGGCCTTGGGAATCTATACCCAGCAGTGGGTCACTCAGCGCAACGGCTTTTTACTTAACTTCACCATCGCTCTGCGCTACTCCTCGGTGGACGAGCCGGAGGGATACTCGGAGGAAACTGTGCTCCAACTGATGAAGGAGTATCCAGGGACAGATGGGACATCACAGGGGGAGCGGCCGGTAAACATCATTGGCATCATGAACGAGTCCTTTGGTGACTTCTCCATCTTCGACGGCTTTGCGCCCTCGGAGGACCCTTTGCCCTTCCTCCATTCCATGGAAGAAAACACCATCCAAGGCTGGATGTACTCCCCGGTGACAGGCGGAGGGACCGCCACTGTGGAGTTTGAGTTCTTGACTGGCTTCACCAGCCTGTTCCAGCCTCCGCACACCGTGGCCTACCAGCTGTATGTGGAGGAGGACATGCCCTCCTTGGCTGCCCTGGCTGGGAGCCAGGGCTATGACACTACGGCTTTCCATCCCTACAAGTCCTCCGGGTGGAACCGAGTGCTGGCCTATGACTATCTGGACTTTGACAG
This sequence comes from Flintibacter hominis, assembly GCF_014287965.1. Lineage (NCBI taxonomy): Bacteria > Bacillati > Bacillota > Clostridia > Eubacteriales > Flintibacter > Flintibacter hominis. The sequence continues at coordinate 340,979 of NZ_JACOPO010000001.1, forward strand.
CCAGCTCTATGAGGAGGACGTGGTCGAACCCTGCTATATCCGGCACTATGTTTCCGACCTGTCCGACTACCGGACCATTTTCCAGACCACGGAGGAGGAGGATAGGAGCTTTTTCTTCAACGTGACCATGCAGAACCACAGCGGATACGCCCAGGGATGGAACAATCTGGAGCGGACTATCCTCCTGCCGGACGAGTTGAAACAGGCGGACAGCACAGCGGAACAGTATATGGCTCTGGCCCGGGAGAGCGACAAGGCTCTGGAGGAGCTGATCGCTTATTATAGTCAGTGTGAGGAGCCCACATTGATCGTTTTCTTCGGTGACCACCAGCCCCCTTTGAAAAATGCCTTTTATGAGCAACTGTACGGCAAGAAGCTGTCAGAGCGGACCACCGAGGAGGTCATGCGGCAGTATGCTGTTCCCTTCTTCATCTGGGCCAACTACGATATCGAGGAGCGGAGAGATGTGGTCATCAGCCCCAACTATCTGGGAGTGCTGACTGCCCAGACCGCTGGACTGCCGCTGACGGGTTATATGGAGTTTTTGGCCGACTGCTACGAGGTGCTGCCGGCAGTCACTCCGGTAGGCTTTTGCACGGCGGGTGGAGAATTTTTGGAGGAAAAGGAATTGAACGAGGAGCAGCGGGAGTGGCTCCGAAAGTACGAGATATTGAATTACTGCGGCATGGTGGACCTGTTTGACGAAGCACGCCCCATGTTCTGCCTGAACTGACCAAGAGGGGGGCGCTGCAGCGCCCCCCCCTCTCACCCTTCGCTCTGGTGGTACATAGGATGTACCAAGAAGGATAGAGGAGGGACCGCTATGAAGGAAAGGGGAGCGGGGCGGACAGAGCCCCAGGTCCTGTGGCATGAGGAGAAGGGGAGCCTGACCCTGGAGGGAGAGCCGGTGCTGGAATATACCCTGTCCTGGCCGGAGGTCCAAAACGCCGGCCTGAGCGGCCGGTGGATTAGTCGTTACTACGACCGGCTGGCCCGATCCTGGAAACAGCGGTGGCAGAGAGAGGTGTACCTAGCCGCCTGCCTCTCTTTCGCCCAGAAGCGGGAGCGGTCCCGTCCCTTCCAGTGCTGGACGGGGCGGCTGGGAGGAGAGGTGACCGCCTTGGAGGGCGGGCTGCTGTCCATCCGGCTGGAGGGAGAGGAGATCCGTGGGGACGGAAAGCCCTGCCGGGTGACCTGGGGAGATGTGTGGAAGGTGAGAGAGGGGCGGCCAGAGCCCCTGAAACGCTTTTTTCCTGGGGAAAGGCGGTGGAAAGGCAGGCTGACCACTGCCATTCGAGAGCAGGGAGAGGCCCGCCAGACGGGCGGAGACTGCTTTCTGGACCAGGGCTGGGAGAAATACATAGGGAAGCTGCTGCCCAGCCGTGACTTCTGGCTGCAGGATGGGGAGTTGGCATTTGCCTTTCCCCAGTGCGCCATCGCTCCGGCGGCCGAGGGAACCCCAGTGTTCCGTTTCCCACTGGCAGAACGGGAGGAGCGGCCGGAAGCATAAGCAGAGGGCCCAGGTCACTCGGACCTGGGCCCTCTGCGTTCCCTTTTTCTGGGCAGGAGCCGTCGAAGCCAGGCGGGGAGCCTGTTCCGATTTGCCCTTGAGCTGCTGCCGTGGAGGGGAGGGAGGACAGGGGGAGAAACGGTTTCCTGCTGAAATATCTCCTGGCAGTTGACCGGCTCCTGTCCGTTTGCCTCACGGGGATGGTAGCCGCCGCCCGGCTTCAGTTCCCGGGCCTTGGCGTTGTCCCGCTGGAGCAGGTCAATGATGTGGAACAGCCGCCCTCGAACCCAGGGGTCCAGAACCGGACAGGCCAGCTCCACTCGGCGCTCTGTATTCCGGGTCATGAAGTCGGCAGAGGAGATGTACAGGTCTGCCTCCTCACCCCGGCCGAATTGATAGATGCGGCTGTGTTCTAGATACCGACCAACGATGGAAAAGACGGTGATCCGGTCAGTCAGTCCCGGTACCCCCGGCATCAGGCAGCAGATGCCCCGGACGTTCATGACGACCTCCACCCCGGCCTGGGAAGCCTGGGCCAGCTTGTCAATGAGCGTTCGGTCGGTGATAGAGTTGAGCTTGAAAAAGAGGTAGCCTTGGCTGCCCTTGGCGATCTCTCGGTCGATGAGGGCCATGACTCTGTCCCGAAGGCCAAGGGGAGAGGCCAGCAGGCGCTGGTATTCTCCATGGAAATTGCCGATAGCCATGTTCTGAAAGAAGGCGGCGGCATCCGCCCCAATGACCGGGTCAGCGGTTATGAGGGATAGGTCGGTATAGAGTTTGGCGGTCTTTTCGTTGTAGTTGCCCGTACCAACTTGGGTGATATATTGGACTCCGGCTTTGGTCCGGCGGGTGATGAGACAGATCTTGGAGTGGACCTTGAGCGCCTCGGAGCCGTAGAGGAGGGTGCAGCCTGCCTCCTCCATCCGCTCGGCCCAGCGAATGTTGTTCTGCTCGTCGAACCGAGCCCGCAGTTCCATGAGTACGGTGACATCCTTGCCGTTCTCCGCGGCGGCGGACAGATATTCAGCCAGTTTGGCTCGGGAGGCCAGACGGTAGATAGTGATTTTGATGGAGGCTACCTGGGGGTCAAAGGCAGCTTCCCGAATCAGGTGGAGAAAGGGGTCCATCTGCTCGAAGGGATAGAAAAGAAGGACGTCCCGTTCCAATACCTGGGGCAAGATGGGTCTCTGGGGGTCCAGGCAGGCGGGAAAGCGAGGGGAGAAGGGCGGGTCACACAGGGCGGCCGCGCTTTCAGCCGGCAGGAGGGCGGCCAGGGCATAGGCATACTCCAGGCGGATGGGACAGCGGGTCTTAAAGACCTGATCCCGGTTTAAGCCCAGGCGCTGGCAGAGAAATGGGATGAGCTTATCCCCCTTTCCCCCCTGGAACTCCAGCCGGACCGGAGAGAGGCGGGCCCGCTTTTTGACCAGCTTTCGCATGTGCTGGCGGAAATCCTCATCTACATCATAGCTCTCGTCCTCCGGGCTGATATCCGCGTTCCGGGTGACGGCCACCACGGCCTTTTCCGTGACTGTGAACTGGTCGAAGATCTGGTCAGCGTAGGAGAGAAGAAGATCCTCCAGAAGAATGTAGTGCAAGCCCCGCTCCTCCAACCGCAGAAAGGGGGGCAGGCTGGTGGGGACAGGGAGAAAGCCAAAGGAGTCCCGGCCGTCCCGCTTTAGGCATAGGGCCACCGCCAGCCCCTTGTTGGGCAGGTGGGGGAAGGGGTGGTGCAGGTCTACCACCAGTGGGGAGAGGATGGGGCGCACCTGGCTTTGAAACCAACTGTCCGCCTGCTTCCTGGCCTTGCTGTCCAGCTGTTCCATAGACAGCCGGCAGATGTTACAGGAGCGCAGCCGCAGGTCTAACTGGTCAAAGACCTTGTCCCGCTGCTTGTACAGGGGAGGGACCGCCTTGAAGATGGCCTCCAACTGCTGCTGGGGAGTGCGGCCGCTCTTATTGTCTATGTGCTCCTCTTTCACCAGGGCCATATCAGTAATAGAACCCACCCGAACCATGAAGAACTCGTCCAGGTTGCTGGTGAAAATGGCGGCGAATTTCAGCCGCTCCATCAGGGGAACGGACTCGTCCCTGGCCTCAGCCAGTACACGCTCATTAAATTTCAGCCAGGACAGCTCACGGTCCTGGGTATACCGGTAGTCCGTTGGAAGGCTCATCCCGCTTCCCCCTTTAGTACCCTGTGGTGGAGGTAGCCCTCCCGGACGCCACAGGAACTGACCAAAATCTCTTGAAGCTGGTAGGCCTGTGCCACTGTGTCCAGCACTAGAAGGCCGGGGATCAGCGTGTGGATGCGGTCAGGGGCGGCCTTGAGCAGCAGATGCAGGTGGTCGTGGTCCGGCTTTTTCAGAGTTTTCAGCAGGCGGCGAAGCTCCTGGGCGGACAGGGTATGGCAGTCCTGAGGGCGGCCAAACAGGCGGTTTGCCACCTTACAGGCCGCACGGGCCGTACCGCCCACCCCGCAGGCCTGGGGGATAGAAGGGGGAGCGGGGACAAAGTGGTCCAGCTGCTCCCTGATATGGGCCCGGATGGCCTTCCGCTCCTTCCCTGTGGGGTGTAGGTGAGCGACATACTGGCTAAACAGGGATAGGGAACCCAGAGGGAGGGAGCAGGAGGACAAGATCTGTCCCTCCCGATAGTGGACTAGCTCGGTGGAGCCGCCGCCCAGGTCGATGAGCAGGCCGCTGTTAGGCCCAGTGGGGCCGACAGCCCCCAGGTAGGAGAGACGGGCCTCCTCCGCTCCAGACAACACATCCACGGACAGGCCGGTGTCCCGCTGGAGCTGGGCCACAGCGTCCTCGGTATTGGAGATGTTGCGCAGGGAGGCGGTGGCAAAGACATGAGGCTGGTCAAAGCCCAGGTTTTTCATCAGATCCTGATATTCCATCAGGATTTGGCTGGCAGTCTGAATGCCCTGGGGCGTCATGGTGCCCCCCTCTACATAGTCGGCCAGACCGGCGGTCACCTTGCGGTTCATCAGCAGCCTGGCGCTGCCCTCCTCGCACTGATAGATGGACAGTCGAACCGTATTGGAGCCAAGGTCTACTACGCCGTGTATCATGGCAGATACCCCTTTCCCATATGAAAGATCGATGGGTACAGTGTTCCCAGATCTGACAAAAATAAAGCGATCCTCTCTGCCAAACCGGGGCAGGCGGATAAATTTTATTATAGCATATCAGGGTGGGGTTTTCTTTGATGAAATGGTAAAATAGAGGTTAAATTTGCGTGCCGCAGCTCTGTCCACTGCCGCAGGGTGGAGAGAGCCTCAGGGGCCAGCATAAGGAGGGCGGCCAGATTGGGAAGGGCCATCAGGGCGTTGGACAGGTCCACCAGCAGCCAGATAGCGCCCGGCTCCCACAGAGCGCCGGCCAGAGTACAGGCCAGAAAAACCGTCCGATAGGCCGGGAGTAAACGATCACCTCCTGAGAGATAGCGCAGGCACTGCTGTCCGTAGTAGCTCCAGCCTAGGATAGAGGAGAAGGCAAAGAGGAGGAGGGACAGGGCTACCACCCCCTCCCCGGCCCGGCCTAGTACAGAGCCGAAGGCGGCGGCGGTAAGCGGGGCACCCGTCAGCATGGATGGATTCGCCGGTTCCCACACGCCGCTGACCAGGATGGTAAGAGCGGTGACGGTACATACCACCAGCGTAGATAGAAATACCTCAAAGACACCCCACATCCCTTGTCGGGCAGGGTGGTCCACCTGGGCGGCCCCGTGGGCCATGGCAGAGGTGCCCAGCCCCGCCTCGTTAGTAAACACTCCGCGTGCCACCCCATACCGCAGGGCGGAGGCCACCGTCCAGCCAGCTCCGCCGCCCAGAGCGGCGGAGGGGGACAGGGCGCAGGTAAAGATGAGCTCCACAGCTTCAGGGATAGCCCGCCAGTTGCCGGCCAGTACAAGAGCACCGCTGCCCAGATAGAGCAGAGCCATGGCTGGGACCAGGGCGGAGGATACCTTGGCGATGCGGCCGATGCCGCCCACCATCACCAGTCCTGCCAGCAGGGTGGTGACCACGCCTGCCCAGACCCGCTCCAGGCCGAAGGCGGCCTCCAGGGAGAGGGCGATGGAGGAGGACTGAACTAAGTTGCCCCCGGCCAGAGTAGCGGGCAAACAGGCCAGAGCAAACCAACCTGCTAGCAGAGAAGAGCACACGCCGTCCCGTAGGTAAAACATGGGCCCGCCCTGGAGTCCCCCGCCGGGAGCCGGCCGCTGATACTTTACGGCCAGCAGCTTCTCCCCGCAGCCTGTCATCATAGCCAGCAGGGCCGAGATCCACATCCAGAAAACGGCCCCAGGCCCGCCCAGGGTCAGGGCGGTGGCCACCCCGGCGATGGAGCCAGTTCCCATGGTGGAGGCCAAGGCGGTGGCCAGAGCTTGGAGGGAGGACAGGCCGTCCCCCGCTTTTTTCCTACCATGGAACAGGGAACCGAGCGTGGAGCGCAGCCACAGGCGGAAACCGAAGATTTGAAAGAAACCGGAACCCAGAGAGTAGACCAGGCCGGTGAGAAGAAACAGCCCCAACAGCCAGGGCGACCAGATGAAGTCTGTCAGACGGGCTAGAAATTCCATATCGTATCACCTCGCTGTACCACAGATATGCCGGAAAAGAGGGGGACAGTCCTGTTTTTTACCCTTGTCTAGTTCTGACCTGCTGTGTTATAATAACCATATAATGGTTATAAAAACTTGATTTTGCCCTGCTCCTTCGTCGGGACCGCGAGAGATGGCGGAGAGAAAGACAATACCTGGGAGGTATGTGGTATGAAGTGTCCCTACTGTGCCTATTTGGAGAGCAAGGTCGTGGATTCCCGCCCCGCGGACGAGGGGGCCAGCATCCGCCGCCGCCGGGAGTGTCTATCTTGCCACAAGCGGTTCACCACCTATGAGACTATGGAGAGTCTGCCCCTGATGGTGGTGAAAAAGGACGGCAGCCGACAGAGCTTTGACCGGAACAAGGTACTCAGCGGCCTGATCCGGGCCTGTGAGAAGCGCCCAGTGCCCTACCATATGCTGGAGGAGATGGTCAATGAGATCGAGCAGGTCCTCCAGAACAAGATGGAGCGGGAGATCAGCTCCTCCGAAGTGGGCGAGCTGGTCATGGAGCGGCTGAAGAAAATCGACGAGGTGGCCTATGTCCGCTTCGCCTCGGTATACCGTCAATTCAAGGACATCAACACCTTCATGCATGAGCTGAACAAGCTGCTGGAGGACAAATAGGGAAATAAGAGACCTCCCCGCCGGCGGCGGGGAGGTCTCTTCATGTTGCGGACAAGATCATACTTCGAAAAGGAGGTCACCGTAGGTGGGGACAGGCCACAGGTCCTTATCCACCAGAAGCTCCAGTTCATCCACCGGGTGTCGGAGGGCGGCCATAGCGGGCACCACAGCGTCGTGATAGGCGTGGGCCATCTCCTTGATGTCCTGGATGGCGTCCACACGGTCCATCAGAGGTTTGAGCTGGTCCAGGGCGGCGGAGGCGTCGGCCAGATAGGAGCTGACTTGGATGAGCAGCTTGCGCTGGACGGTGAGGTCGGCCTGGGGACAGCCGGAGGCCACAGCGGTTATGGACTGGCCCAGCCGGGTGGTATAGGCGATAGCGGTGGGGATGTAGTGCTTGGAGGCCATATGGATCATGGTGTTGGCTTCGATCTTGATCATCTTCACATAGGTTTCGTACATGATCTCCGCCCGGGCCTCCAGCTCGGTCTTGGTGTAGATGCCGAACTTGGAGTACAGCTCCTCGGCCTTGGGGGTGGTGAGGGCGGGGATGGCGTCCACCATAGAGGGGAGGTTGGGCAGGCCCCGGCGGACAGCCTCGGCCACCCACTCATCAGAATAGCCGTCGTCGTTGAAGATGATGCGCTGGTGCTGGCTCATCCAGTCGTGGATCAGCCTGGAGCATGCCCCGTGAAAGTCCTCGGCCCCCTCCAGGATATCGGCAGCCTGGCAGAAAGCCTCGGCCACGATGGCGTTCAGGGCCACATTGGCCTCAGCGATGGAGTCGGAGGAGCCCACCATGCGGAACTCAAACTTGTTGCCAGTGAAGGCGAAGGGGGAGGTGCGGTTCCGGTCGGTGCCGTCCTTGTCCAGGACAGGGATAGTGGATACGCCGGAGTCCAGCTTGCCGCTGGCCAGCAGCTTGATGGATTCAGAGTTGGACACGATCTGTGCCACCACGTCGTCCAACTGGTCCCCCAGGAAGATAGAGATGATGGCGGGCGGGGCTTCCTGAGCGCCCAGACGGCTCTCGTTACCCACGCAGGAGGCGGAGCAGCGCAGCAGGTCGGCGTGGTCGTCCACCGCCTTCATGATACAGGCCAGCACCAACAGGAACTGGAGGTTTTCGTTGGGCGTGTCGCCTGGAGCCAGCAGGTTCTCCCCCTGATCGGTGGAGATGGACCAGTTGTTGTGCTTGCCAGAGCCGTTGACCCCCACGAAGGGCTTTTCGTGGAGCAGGCAGACCAGGCCGTGGCGGGTGGCCACCCGCTTCATGGTCTCCATGGTCAGTTGGTTCTGATCAACGGCCAGGTTACAGGTGGTATAGATGGGGGCCAGTTCATGCTGGGCGGGGGCAGCCTCGTTGTGCTGGGTGGTGGCGGGGATCCCCAATTTCCACAGCTCCCGGTTCAGGTCAGCCATAAATTCGCCCACCCGTGGGCGGATCACGCCGAAATACTGGTCGTCCATCTCCTGCCCCTTGGGGGCCGGAGCCCCGAAGAGTGTTCTGCCGGTATAGATCAAGTCACGGCGCTTGAGGTACTTCTCCCGGTCTACCAAGAAATACTCCTGCTCGGCCCCTACGGAGGGGGTAACTTTTTTTGCCTGGGTGTTGCCGAACAGCCGCAGGATGCGCAGAGCCTGGGTGTTGATGGCCTCCATAGACCGGAGGAGGGGGGTCTTCTTATCCAAGGCATCGCCAGTGTAGGACACGAAGATGGTGGGAATGCACAGGACGGTGCCGCAGGACATCTCCTTGACAAAGGCGGGGGAGGTCATGTCCCAGGCCGTGTAGCCCCGGGCGTAGTGGGTGGCCCGGAGGCCGCCGGAGGGGAAGGAGGAGGCGTCTGGCTCTCCCATGATCAGCTGCTTGCCGGTGAACTGAAGCAGGGTTCTGCTGTCCTGCGGCGGCGTGAGGAAGGAGTCGTGCTTCTCGGCGGTGATGCCGGTAAGGGGCTGGAACCAGTGGGCGTAGTGGGTAGCGCCCTTTTCCACGGCCCAGTCCTTCATGGCAGTGGCCACGATGTCAGCGGTGGCCATGGAGATGTTGCCGCCGTTATCCATCACATCTACCAATTCGGCGTATACCTTTTTGGGCAGGCGTTCCTGCATGACGGTTCTGCTGAATACGTTGGAAGCAAAAATTTCAGTGATACAGTCGCTCAAGCTGATCAGCCCCTTTCAAATTACTACCATAATAGCCTATCTCTCCCCCCTATGGCAAGAAAAAATCTTGCAAATATCCCGTCGGAGCCAAAAGAAGTTGTAGAGAAAATCCACAAAGGGGGCCACCCGGAGGGCGGCATGAGAGGAGAGGGGGACGCATAGGCTGGACCGGGGTGGCGGCGCTTGCGCGCCTTCACCCCAGAAAGGGGCGAGAATATGCGTTTTACAAAGATGGAGGGGCTGGGCAACGACTATATTTATGTAAACTGCATGGAAGGGGAGCCGGAGGATTTACCGACTCTGGCAGTCCGGTTGTCTGACCGGCACTTCGGAGTGGGCGCGGACGGACTGATTTGTATCAAACCAGGGCGGACCGGAGATTTTACCATGGAGATGTACAATGCCGACGGTTCTCGGGGGGCCATGTGTGGGAACGGCATCCGCTGTGTGGGCAAGTACGTCTATGACAGGAAGCTGACCCGGAAGACCTGCCTGACTATTGACACCGATGCCGGCCCCCGTGGGCTAGAGCTGGCGGTGCGGGGAGGGAAGGCGGAACAGGTCACCGTAGACATGGGGCAGGCGATTCTCTATCCAGAGGTGGAGCTGGAGGCGATGGGGGAGCAGTACACGGTCCACCAGGTTGGAGTGGGGAACCCTCACGCCGTCATTTTCTGCCCAGACCCAGAGGGGGTCAGGCTGGAAGAACTGGGCCCGGTGCTGGAATGTCATCCCAATCTGCGGGAGCGGTCCAATGTGGAATTTGTGTCCTGTCAGGATGGGCATGATCTCCACGTCCGGGTGTGGGAACGAGGGAGCGGGATCACCCTAGCCTGCGGCACCGGGGCCTGCGCTGCTTTTGAGGCGGCCAGACGGCAGGGATTGTGCGGAAGTCGGGCGGAGGCTCGTCTGCCCGGAGGGACGCTGGGATTGGAGTGGAGGGAGGGACGGATCTTTATGACCGGCCCAGCCCGGACGGTGTTCGAGGGAGAGATAGAGATGGGATGAAAATTTCAGTTTTCCATTGACAACCCCCTGTCCATCAGGGATAATATCAACCATTAAGACCTTAGAAACTGCCATACGAAGGAGTTGGTACCATGGTAAAGATCAATGAGAACTATCAGAAGCTGCCCGGCAGCTACCTGTTTTCTGAGGTAGCCCGGCGCATCTCTGTCTATTCCGCCGCCCACCCGGAGGCCAGGATCATCAAGCTGTCTATCGGGGATGTGACCCGGCCGCTGGCCCCAGCGGTCATCCAGGCCATGCAGAAGGCCGTGGAGGAGATGGGGACTTTTGCGGGGTTCCACGGCTATGGTCCGGAGCAGGGCTATGACTTCCTGCGGCAGGCCATCGCCCAGCATGATTATGCCGCCCGCGGGGTGGATATCAAGCCGGAGGAGATCTTTGTGTCCGACGGTGCCAAGAGTGACTGCGGCAACATCGGGGACATCTTTGGAGTAGACAACATTGTGGCCGTCTGTGACCCGGTCTACCCCGTCTATGTGGACACCAATGCCATGGCTGGCCGGGCCGGCAGCTATCAGGAGGAGTTAGGCAAGTGGGATCGGCTGGTCTACATGCCCTGTGTGGAGTCCAACGGTTTTTCCCCGGAGCCCCCCAAGGAGAAAGCGGATATCATTTATCTCTGCTTCCCCAATAATCCCACTGGCGCTGTGGCCAGCCGGGAACAGTTGAAGGCCTGGGTGGACTACGCCAACAAAAACGGATCTGTCATCCTCTATGACTCGGCTTACGAGGCATTTATCACCGAGGAGGAGATTCCCCACACCATCTTTGAGATCGAAGGTGCCCGGACCTGTGCCATTGAGTTCCGGTCCTACTCCAAGACTGCCGGCTTTACCGGCAACCGCTGCGCCTACACCGTGGTGCCCATGGAACTGGAGCGCCAGGGTGTCAAGCTGAACAGCCTGTGGAACCGCCGTCAGTGCACCAAGTTCAACGGTGTCCCCTATGTGATTCAGCGGGGAGCCGCGGCCATCTATACCCCAGAGGGCAGAGAGCAGACCCGCGCCGCCATCGCCTATTACCAGAACAACGCCAAGGTCATCCGGGAGGGGCTGTCCGCCGCCGGGCTGGAGTGCTTTGGCGGAGTCAACGCCCCCTATATCTGGCTCAAGACGCCGGATGGCATGGGCTCCTGGGACTTCTTTGACCTGGTGTTAGACCGGGCCAATGTGGCCACTACCCCAGGCGCCGGGTTTGGTCCCAGCGGCGAGGGCTATATCCGTTTGACCGCCTTCGGAGACGCGGACGCCACCCAGGAAGCGGTGGACCGCATCCGAGCCATGCTGGACAAGTAAACGCACAGAGGGAGAACGCACGCGGGGGAGTCATCTTCCGCGCGCGTTTCCCTGTCCACGGCAATTTTTTCTTTACGGGACAGGTGACCGCGTACTATAATGCAGAGGACAGCTTGGAAAGGAGGGTGAACCATGACGGAAAAGGAGAAGATGCTCTCTGGCGCCCTGTATAACGCCGGAGACCTGGAGCTGGTCTGGGAAAGGGACAGGGCCAAGGCTTTGTGTGAGAAGCTCAACGTCCTGCCCAGCGGGGACGGTCCGGCCAGAGAGCGGGTACTTTCCCAACTCTTTGGACACACCGGAGGAAATATTGTGGTAAATTCGGTCTTCTGGTGCGACTACGGGTATAACATCCGAGTGGGAGATGATTTTTATGTCAACCATAATTGCGTCATTTTGGACTGTATGCCTGTCACCTTTGGGGACAACGTGATGATCGGCCCCAACTGCGGCTTTTACACGGCCAGCCACCCGATGGACGCGGAGCGGCGTCGGGCCGGCTGGGAGTATGCCGCCCCCATCACTGTGGGCAGCGATGTATGGTTCGGCGGCGGAGTGACGGTGCTGCCTGGAGTGACCATCGGGGACGGGGCGGTCATCGGCGCGGGAAGCGTGGTCACCCGGAACATCCCGCCCCATGTGCTGGCGGCAGGCAATCCCTGCCGTCCGGTTCGGCCTATCACCCAGGAGGACGGGACGATTCAATTTCCAAGGGAATCAAAGACTTGATATGAGAGCTGAATAGGCTTTTATATACCAAATGTCGCAGAAAGAAAGGAGGACTATGGGCTTGGGCCCATCAGAAGCGCCAGTGCCCCCGGCTGAACTGGGGGACGACGAGGAGAGGGGAAAATGGCTGGGAAGGACTGTTTCCTTCAATATCCGGCCATGATCGAAAGATTCGGCGGATGCCCCTCCGTGCGGGCTCCGGGTGCGTGACACAGTCAGAAATATGCGGGCGACCGCAAAACAGAGGGGCTGTGACCGGGGGACGAGGCAAATGGCTGCGAGTTTGTCCTCTTGAAGAAATCAAACGTGTGAAATCAGGAGGAAAACAGAATATGTGCGGAATTGTAGGCTATATTGGCAAGGAGCAAGCGGCTCCCATTCTTCTGGAAGGACTGTCCCGACTGGAGTACCGGGGCTATGACTCGGCAGGGATGGCGGTCTATGACCAGGATCGGGACACCCTTTCTGTCCACAAGGCTAAGGGCCGGCTGAAGGTGCTGGCCGACCAGCTCCAGAACGGGGCGGCGGTCAAGGGCACCGTGGGCATCGGTCACACCCGCTGGGCCACCCACGGGGCGCCCAGCGATGTCAATTCCCATCCCCAGGTGAGCCAAAGCGGCAAGATCGCCGTGGTCCACAACGGGATCATTGAAAACTATGGGGAATTGAAGTCCTTTTTGATGGGTAAGGGCGTTTCCTTCCTGTCCGATACGGATACGGAGGTGGTGGCCCAGCTCATTGAGTATTTCTATCAGGGGGATCTGCTGAAGGCGGTGGGGCAGGTGCTTCACCGGATCCAAGGGGCCTATGCCCTTGGCATCCTGTGTGCCGACTATCCGGACCAGATCATCGCTGTCCGAAAAGATAGCCCGCTGATCTTGGGGTATGGAGACGGATGCAATTTTCTGGCCAGCGACGTCACGGCCATCATCAAGCATACCCGGCGGGTGGGCTATATGGAGGATGGAGAGCTGGCCGTCCTGACCCGGGAGGGCATCCAGTGCTATGACCGGCTGTTGGAGCCTGTGGACAAAGAGATATCCTATGTGGACTGGGAGATCGACGCGGCGGAGAAGGGCGGTTATGAGCACTTCATGTTCAAGGAGATCATGGAGCAGCCCCAGGCTCTGCGTCGGGCTATCCTGCCCCGTATCCGGGAGGGAGAGGTCTGCTTTGAGGACTTTGGACTCAGTCAGGACTATGTCCGGGCGATGAGCAAGGTGTACATTGTGGCCTGTGGCTCCAGCTACCATGTGGGCATGGTGGGCAAATATGTGCTGGAGCGGCTGACCCGCAGGCCGGTGGAGGTGGCGCTGGCCTCTGAATTCCGGTATATGGATCCCATCGTAGACGGGAGTACGCTGGTGGTAGTCATCAGCCAGTCGGGAGAGACTCTGGACACCATGGCCGCCCTGCGGGAGGCCAAACGGCTTGGGGCCAAGGTTCTGTCCATCGTCAATGTGGTGGGCAGCTCCATCGCCCGAGAGTCTGACGAGGTGCTGTACACCTGGGCGGGTCCGGAGATTGCCGTGGCCACCACCAAGGGTTACTCCACCCAACTGGCGGTGCTGGACCTGCTGGCCCTGTGGTTTGCCAGAGTGCTGGGCACTGTCGCCCCAGAGGAGTACCACACGATCTTGGATGAGATGACCCGCCTGCCAGACAAGATGGAGCGGGTACTGGCTGAACGGGACAGCATCCAGTACTTTGCCTCCCACTGGTTTAACCACAACTCCATTTTCTTCATGGGCCGCAACCTGGACTATGCTCTAGGGCTGGAGGGGTCGCTGAAGCTGAAGGAGATCTCCTACATCCACTCGGAGGCCTACGCCTCCGGTGAGCTGAAACACGGTACCATCAGCCTGGTGGAGGAGGGGACCCTGGTGGTGGCACTGGGGACATACGACAGGCTTTTTGAAAAGGCTATGAGCAACGTGGTGGAGGTAAAGGCCCGTGGGGCCGACGTGTTGGCCCTCACCACCGAGAGCCACAGCGGGGAGATGGAAAAGACCGCCGACGGCGTCATGACCATCCCGGATACCCATGAGCTGCTCCTGCCTTCTCTGGGCGTGGTGCCCCTCCAGCTTTTCGCGTACTATGTGGCGTTGATGCGGGGCTGTGACATCGATAAGCCCCGGAATTTGGCTAAGAGCGTTACAGTGGAATAGGCTGCTGTTTGGACAACAGCGGGCTGATATTAAGTTAAAAGAGCTCCCCTGTGTAAAAACACAGGGGAGCTCTTTTGAATGTAAAAAGGAAAAAATGAAAATTTTGGGACATAAAAAATGAAGGGATTCTGTTAAAAAGGAACCATCTTGCAGGATAATTTTCAAGTTAGTTAAAAAATAAACGAAAAATATTGAGAGATGCATATGAAATGTGAATAATCCTACAAAGATTAAAAATGCAAGAAAACAATCATTGACTTGCAAAACAGAGAAGTGCTATAACGGTATCACACTAAAGCGCCAAAGAGCAGAGAAGGGGGACATGAGGAGCGGAGCTCTGCAAAAAATTTTTAGGAGGTAACGATATGGGCATCCGAAATGAGTATTTGAATGGTCTGATGGAGCGGGTGGTAAGCAATAACCCGGCCCAGCCAGAGTTTCACCAGGCGGTGCGGGAGGTGCTCTCCTCTCTGGCACCTGTGGTAAACGCCCGGCCGGAGCTGATTTCCCAGGGTGTGATGGACTGCCTGGTGGAGCCGGAGCGTACCATCTCCTTCCGGGTGCCCTGGGAGGATGAACAGGGGAAAATCCATGTAAACCGGGGTTACCGCATCCAGTTCAACAGTGCCATCGGCCCCTATAAGGGCGGGCTGCGGTTCCACCCCTCAGTCAATGAGAGCATCATCAAGTTCCTGGGCTTTGAACAGACCTTCAAAAACAGTCTGACCGGACTGCCCATCGGTGGCGGCAAGGGCGGCGCCAACTTTGACCCAAAAGGCAAGTCGGACCTGGAGATCATGCGGTTTTGCCAGTCCTTCATGAATGAGCTGTTCAAATACATCGGGCCGGACACCGATGTTCCGGCTGGAGATATCGGTGTAGGGGCCAGGGAGATCGGCTATCTCTTCGGACAGTATAAGAAGCTGCGCAATGAGTTTACCGGAGTTCTTACTGGCAAGGGGTTGACCTATGGCGGCTCCTTGGCCCGCAAGGAGGCCACCGGCTATGGACTGTGCTATTTTGCCGACAATATGCTGCGGGAGGCGGGGCGGTCCTTTGACGGGTCCACCGTGGTCATCTCCGGTTCAGGCAACGTGGCTATCTACGCCTGCAAAAAGGCCCGCCAGATGGGAGCCAAGGTGGTGGCCATGTCCGACTCCAACGGCTATATTTATGATCCGGAGGGCATCGACCTGGACTTGGTCAAGCAGCTCAAGGAGGTGGAGCACGCCCGGATCCGAGAGTATGTTCAGCGCCGGCCTTCCGCGCGCTATCAGGAGGGCTGCTCCAACATTTGGCAGATCCCCTGTCACATTGCCCTGCCCTGCGCCACCCAAAATGAGCTCAACGGGGAGGCGGCCAAGGCACTGGTGGCCAACGGCTGCTTCGCCGTGGCGGAGGGGGCCAATATGCCCTGTACGCCTGAGGCGGTGGAGGTTATCCAGGGCTCCGGCCTGCTGTTCGCCCCCGCTAAGGCGGCCAACGCCGGCGGCGTGGCCGTGTCCGCCCTAGAGATGAGCCAAAATTCCATGCGCTTCTCTTGGACCTTTGAGGAGGTGGACCAGCGGCTCAAGACCATTATGGATGACCTGTACCGCAACGCCTCCAATGCCGCCGCCCAGTACGGCATGGCAGGTGACCTGGTGGCGGGGGCCAATATCGCGGGCTTCCTGAAGGTGGCCGACTCCATGCTGGCCTACGGCATCGTGTAAAGGAGGAATACGATGAATGAGTACGCTGTCCGGGTGGCCGCCCAGCTGCGGCGGCGCTACGCCCACGAGCCCGAGTACCTCCAGTGTGTTTTGACCTGGCTGGAGATGATCGATCCAGCCCTTGACGACCCCAGGTATGAGAAGCTGGACCTGCTCACCAGGATGGTGGAGCCGGAGCGGATGTTTACCTTTCTTGTCCCCTGGGTGGATGATAGGGGTGTGGCCCACACCAGCCACGGCTACCGCGCCCAGTTCAGCAGCGCCATCGGTCCTTATAAGGGCGGGCTGCGCTTCCATCCGGGGGTGACCTCCTCGGTGGTGAAATTCCTGGGCTTTGAGCAGACCTATAAAAACGCCCTTACTGGATTGCCCATTGGCGGCGCCGCGGGTGGCGCTGACTTTGACCCAAGGGGAAAGAGCGACCGAGAGATCATGCGTTTCTGCCAGTCCTTCATGAATGCGCTGTACCGCTATATCGGCGCGGACACCGACGTGCCCGCCGGGGATATTGGAGTGGGCAGCCGGGAGATCGGCTACCTCTATGGCCAGTATAAGCGCCTGATGGGAAAAGCGGAGAGCAGCGCCCTGACCGGCAAGGGACTGACTTACGGGGGCAGTAAGGTCCGCCAAGAGGCCGCCGGTTCCGGCACTATCTATTTTCTGGCCAGAATGCTGGAGCATCAGCGGGATACCCTGGAGGGCAAGACCATTGCGGCCTCCGGCTTTGGCAACATGACCTGGGGCGTCTGCCGTAAGGCGGCCCAACTGGGTGCTAAGGTGGTTACCCTGTCCGGCCCGGACGGCTATATCTACGACCCGGAGGGTGTGTGTACCCAGGAGAAGCTGGATTTCCTGCTGGAGCTCCGGGCCAGCGGCCGGGACAAAGTGGCGCCCTATGCCCAGCGGTTCGGAGTAGAGTTTTTCCCAGGCAGAAAGCCCTGGGAGATAAAGACAGACATAGTCATCCCCTGCGCGACTCAGAACGAGCTGGATGTGGAGGATGCGGTACGCATCCTGGCCAACGACGTGGGCTTTTATGTAGAGGGGGCCAATATGCCCGCCACCGCCGAGGCGCTGAAGCTCCTCCGGCTCAGTCCCAAGATTTTGACAGCCGGGGCCAAGGCCTCGGGCTCTGGGGGCGTGGCCGTGTCCGCCCTGGAGATGGCCCAAAACTCCATACGGTACAACTGGGACCGGGAAGAGGTGGACAATAAGCTGCGAGAGATCATGAGCGGCATCTATGACGCCTCTGCCGCCGCAGCCCAGGAGTATGGGCTGGGCTATGACCTGATCGCCGGCAACGACATCGCCGCGTTCAAGAAGATATCGGAGGCCATGATCGCCCAGGGGCTTTGATACCGGAACAAGCAGAAACGAGGGACAGCGCTGCTGTCCCTCGTTTTTATGCGTGCTCCGAAAGCCGCTGGTAGGCGAGATAGAGAAAGACAAGGATCAAAGCCGACAGAATAAGAGCCGGAGGAAAGCGGCCGAAGAAGGTCATCCACAGCCCATACCAGAGGCTGTACAGGACATGGGGCGTGAACAGCAGGAAAAACCAGCGCCTCCAGTTTCTCCGCCAGGGGGGAGAAACGGTGATCAGATGCTCCCGCCGGACAAAAATGGTGGAGTAACTCAGGATTTCACACAGGATGCTGTACGAAACGAAGATGACAACAGCGGCTCCCTCCCAGCCGGGCTTAAACAGCCGGAGCCGGACGCCGCACAGCCAATAGAAGAGCTGCGATGCCAGGACGAGGAGCTGGACGAGCATAAGAAAATACTCCGGGCGAAGAAGTTTTCTCCCAGCTTTGTGGGTCTCCATACAGCACTGCCCCTTTTCTTCTATAATAGGGCTGATAACTATTTTTAATAATTTAATTTTACCATATTAACATAAAACTGTAAATATCGAACATAAAATCGTTGATATAAAAGTGAATTTTATATATATTTGTGAATTTTTGAAAGCAAATCACAGCACATTGACCAGGCTGGCCTGCTCCATCTCAGCCAACAGCTGAATCTGTGCCGCCAGGTCGGCGTTGGCCGCGGCATACTGGTCCAGCTCCTGGAGCTCCAGATATTGGAGGACAGATTGAAAGGTCCGTAAAATCTGATCGGTGTCCGAGTGGCGCATGACCACATGGAGATAAAAGTGGCTGTCCTGCCAGTCCTGGTAGACCTGCCGGGTCAGCTCCTCCGCCTGGTCCCACTGCTCCCGCTCCACCAGAGTCTGGGCCTGGTTCAGCCGGCCGGACAGGCTGTCTGCCAGCTGTTGGCAGTAGTAGGCGTTGACCAGGGTTGCCCCGCACATGGCCGCCAGCAGGGCGACGGCGATCCAGAGACGCTTCATGGCGATCCCTCCTTATACGCTCATATCCTTCCGGGCCAGGTAGATGCTGCCCGTTTGATCCACCAGCAGCAGAAAGACGGCCTCAAGGCCGGAGCAGCCCCGCTCCTCCAGACGCTGGTCCAGCCACTTCCGGTCCCGGCCCAGAGCCCGCAGGTTATGCTCCAGCAGTCGGCCGTCGCTGATTACCACCAGGGGCAGGCCCGATTCCTCCGCCGACACCTGCAGCTGCTGGGCGGTGGGGGGCTTCTGGTTGGCATAGGGCAGGACGGACAACTGTCCATTGGTTTCCAGGATTGCGTATTTCACTGTGGCCGGATCGGTGTAACCCTTGGCCCGCAGCTCTTCCAAAAGCTCATCTATGGTCAGCCGGTTTCGGGCCATCTCCCGCTGGTCTACCAGCCCATCCCGGATGACGATGCTGGGTCGGCCGCACATGAGGGCCCGGAACCGGACGCTTTTCATAGTGAGGACGGACAGGATCATGGTCATGGCCAATAGGGCCAAAATGGGGAGGATGCCGGTGAGCAGAGGGATGCCGTAATCCTGCATAGGGACGGAAGCCAGGTCGGCGATGATGAGGGACAGGACCAGCTCGGAGGGCTCCAGCTCCCCAACCTGGCGCTTGCCCATCAGGCGGATTCCTATAATAATGAAGATGTATAGGATGATAGTGCGGATCAGTCCTGTGAACAAAAGATCACCTCGCGGTATCGATGTCCGCGCCCTTTGGGGAGGGCCGCGGGATATGGACGGCTCTTTCTTTCAGTCTTTCCCCGCCGGATGGAAAATATCCTGCAAATTGCCCAAAAGCTCCCCCGAAAATTCTGCTGAAAAAAGGAAAGATACATCTTGCCAACCAGACGATTTTTCGATAAAATAACTTGATTTAACCAAACAATAGAACTGGAACGGAAGGCGTGTGAGAATTCAATGAAAGCGACTTTGATCCTGGCCAACGGAAGCGTATTTTCCGGCGCCAGCATCGGCAGCACCTCCGACCGGATCTGTGAGATGGTGTTTAACACCTCCATGGCCGGGTACCAGGAGATCCTGACCGACCCATCCTACGCGGGGCAGGGCGTGGTCATGTCCTATCCCCTCATTGGCAACTATGGTGTCAACAGCGAGGACAACGAGTCCAGCCGCCCCTGGGTGGAGGCTCTGGTGGTCCGGCATCTGTCCCCCCGCGGGAGCAACTTCCGCTGTGAGGACACCTTGGATGATTTTTTGAAGCAGCATAATATTTCCGGCATCCAGGGTGTGGACACTCGGGCGCTGACAAAGATACTCCGCAACCAGGGGAGCATGAATGGTATGCTCACCTGTGCGGAGCATTTTAATGTCGCTGAGGCCCTGGAAAAGCTGAAAGCCTATAAAGTGGAACATGCCGTGTCCAAAGTCACCCGGACTCAGCCACAGGTGTTCCCCGCCCAGGGAGAGGAGAAATGCCGCCTGGCGGTGATGGATTACGGTGTCACTCAGGGCGTGGTGGACAGCCTGACCCGCCGGGGCTGCGCGGTGACCGCTCTGCCCGCCTCCACCCCGGCCGAGGAGGTGCTGGCCGGCGGGTATGACGGAGTGCTGCTGTCCAACGGTCCGGGCGACCCGGCCGAAAACACCGCCCTCATCGCCCAGGTGAAGAAGCTGTATGACAGCTCCCTGCCCCTCTTTGGGCTGGGGCTGGGCCACCAGCTGCTGGCCCTGGCCACCGGGGCCAGGACCGAGAAGCTGCCCTACGGACACCGGGGAGGCAACGTGCCTGTCCGGGATCTGGAGCTGGGCAGGGTATTCATCACCAGCCAGAACCACGGCTATGCCGTGGTCCGGGACTCTGTGGACCCGGCGGTGGCCCAAGTGTCCCTGGAGAATGTGAACGACGGAAGCTGCGAGGGATTGAGATATGCCCGCCCCAACTGCTTCTCCACCCAGTTCCACCCCGAGGGCAATACCGGCCCCAAGGCTGTGGAGTATCTGTTTGACCGCTTTGTTGGATCCATGGGAGGTGCCAAGTAATGCCGAAATATACAGACATAAAGAAGGTACTGGTGCTGGGCTCCGGCCCCATCGTCATCGGTCAGGCCGCCGAGTTCGATTACGCCGGGACCCAGGCCTGCCGGGCTCTGAAGGAAGAGGGGCTGGAGGTGGTGCTGGTCAACTCTAACCCCGCCACTATCATGACGGACAAGGATATCGCCGACCATGTGTATATCGAGCCAATGAATATCCCCTCTATTACCCAGGTCATCGAGAAGGAGCGCCCTGATGCCCTGCTGCCTAACATGGGCGGCCAGACCGGCCTGAATATGGCTATGGCTCTCCATGAGAACGGGACTCTGGCGAAATATGGGGTGCGCCTGCTGGGTACCAGCCCTGCCTCTATCCACAAGGCGGAGGACCGCCAGGGTTTTAAGGACTGCATGGAGTCCATCGGGCAGCCCTGCGTGGTGTCCAAAGTGGTCAACACCGTTCAGGATGCGGTGGACTTCACCAATGAGATCGGCTATCCCGTCATCGTCCGTCCCGCCTATACCCTGGGCGGAACCGGCGGCGGCATCGCCTATGACGAGGCATCCCTGCGGGAGATCTCTGAGCGCGGCATCGCCCTGTCCCGGGTGAACGAGGTGCTCATCGAGCGGTGCATCTCCGGCTGGAAGGAAATCGAGTTCGAGGTCATGCGGGACTCCGCCGGCAACGTCATCACCATCTGCTCCATGGAGAACATCGACCCCGTGGGCGTTCACACCGGCGACTCCATCGTGGTGGCCCCTACCCAGACCCTGGCCAACCGGGAGTTTCAAATGCTCCGCTCCGCCGCCTTGGACATCATCACCGCCCTGGAGATCGAGGGGGGATGTAATGTTCAGTTTGCCCTGAATCCGGACAGCTATGAGTACGCGGTCATCGAGGTCAACCCCCGTGTGTCCCGTTCCTCCGCCCTGGCCTCTAAGGCCACAGGCTACCCCATCGCCAAGGTGGCCGCCAAGGTGGCTCTGGGCTATACCCTGGATGAGATCCCCAACGCGGTGACCGGCACTACCATGGCCTGCTTTGAGCCCACCATTGATTACTGTGTGCTGAAAATTCCCCGCCTGCCCTTTGACAAGTTTACCACCGCCAGCCGCACTCTGGGTACCCAGATGAAGGCCACGGGCGAGGTCATGTCTATCGCCAACTCCTTCGAGGGCGCTCTGATGAAGGCCATCCGCTCCCTGGAGCTGAATGTTCGTGCCCTGAAGCTGGACAAGCTGGAAGGACTGTATACCGACGAGATCGAGGATATGCTGGTCCAGGTCACGGACGAACGCCTATTCGTGGTGGCCGAGGCCCTGCGCCGGGGCTTCTCTCCCCAGAAGATCAATCACATCACCAAGATGGATGTCTGGTTCCTGGACGGCTTCAAGCGCATCATCGACATGGAGGAGGAGCTGAAGGCCTGCAAGGGTGTTCCTGACGCCGACCTGCTGAAGCGGGCCAAGGAGATGTGCTTTGCCGACAGCTATATCGGCACCCTCTGCGGCATGAAGCAGGCGGAGGTCAAGGCCCTGCGGGAGAAGTACGGCATTATTCCGGCCTTTAAGAAGGTGGACACCTGCGCCGCCGAGTTCGACGCCGCCACCCCCTACTACTACTCCTCCTATGACGGGGAGAATGAGGCTGTGGACAACGGGGGGGACCGCAGGAAGGTGCTGGTGCTGGGCTCCGGCCCCATCCGCATCGGCCAGGGCATCGAGTTCGACTACTGCTCTGTCCACTCTGTTTGGGCCTTCAAGCGCCTGGGCTATGAGACCATCATTATCAACAACAACCCGGAGACCGTATCCACCGACTTCGACGTGGCGGACAAGCTCTACTTTGAGCCCCTGACCGCTGAGGACGTGCAGAACATTGTGGAGCAGGAGAAGCCCTGGGGAGCTGTGGTTCAGTTCGGCGGGCAGACCGCTATCAAGCTGGCTAAAGCCCTGACTGACATGGGAGTGCGCATCCTGGGCACCCCCGCCGACGGCGTGGACGCGGCCGAGGACCGGGAGCGGTTCGACGAGATCTTGCAGAAGTGCAACATTCCCAGAGCCAAGGGTCGCACCGTCTATACCACCGAGGAGGCTTTGGCCGCCGCCCATGAACTGGGCTATCCTGTCCTGGTCCGGCCCTCCTATGTGCTGGGTGGACAGGGGATGGAGATCGCTTACTCTGACCGCAACATCGAGGAATTCATGCGCATCATTAATATGACCGTCCAGGAGCACCCCATCCTCATCGACAAGTACCTGATGGGCCGGGAGCTGGAGGTGGACGGCGTATTCGACGGGGAGGATATCCTTATTCCCGGTATTATGGAACACGTGGAGCGGGCCGGCGTCCACTCGGGCGACTCCATCGCCGTGTATCCCCCCCTTCATCTGGAGCAGAAGCACCGGGATCTCATCCTCCAGCACACCCGGAACATGGCCCAGCACCTGGGTGTCATTGGCCTGATCAACGCCCAGTATATCCTCTATAACGACGACATCTACGTCATTGAGGTCAACCCCCGCTCCTCCCGCACCATCCCCTATATCTCTAAGGTCACCGGCGTGCCTATCATCGACCTGGCCACAAAGGTCATGCTGGGCCAGAAGCTGAAGGACCTGGGCTATGGCACGGGCATCTATAAGGAGGCCAGCTACTTCGCCGTGAAAGCCCCTGTCTTTTCCTTTGAAAAGCTCACCGACGTGGATACCGGCCTCGGCCCTGAAATGAAGTCCACCGGTGAGGTGCTGGGACTGGCCGAGACCTTCCCCCAGGCGCTGCTCAAGGCGTTCAAGGGCTCCGGAATGCGGGCTCCCAAGAAGGGCGGCCGGGTCATCCTTACGGTCAAGGATGAGGACAAGAGCGAGGTGATCTCCATTGCCCGGGGCTTTGAGGACATGGGAGTGGAGCTCTATGCCACCTCTGGGACCTGTGACGCGCTGAACGAGGCTGGTATTGAGTGCAAGCGGGTGAACCGGGTATCCCAGGCCCACCCCAATATCCTGGATATGATCGCCTCCGGGACTGTGGACCTGGTCATCAACACCCCGACGCGGGGCCGGAAGCACGACTCTGACGGATTCCGGATCCGCCGCTCCGCCGTGGAGCATGGGGTGGGCTGTGTTACCGCCATCGATACCGCTCGGGCCCTTCTCACCGTCCGGCAGCAGAGCCGCAGTGAGGACCTGACACCCATAGACATCACCAAGATCTAAGCTCCCCGCGGGGGAGGGAAATTCCCTCCCCCGCTCATCTTTTTCAAAATCTTTTTCATCTGTCCGCAACTCCGCCCTATGATTTCCGTCTTATACAATAGAAAGGATTTGGGAGGCGTAAAGGATGAAAAACGCGGTCAAAAAATGGGGACCCTTCTGTGGGATGCTGGCTATCCTTCTGGGAGGGCTGGCGGCCTTTGCCTGGTTTACCTCCCGGCCCGTGTCCCTGCGGGCGGAGGAGCTGACCCCGGCAGAGACGATGGAAGCCTATTCTGGCGCGGAACTGACCCTGGAAACCACTGGGTATCAGCTGTATCTGACCTTTTCCAATTTCAGCGATGCGCGGCTGGAGTCGGGGGCCTCGGTGGACCGGGAGGGGAAGCTCTTGTTCGATGCCGGGCTGACTGCCCTGCTGGACGGACAGTGGTACTGGGTCCCCCATAAGGAATACGACACTGCCGGGGTGGGACTGGAAGCGGAGCCGGGGGATACTGTTCAGGGACAGGTATTTCTGTCGCCCTATGGAAAACTGCCCGACGGACAGTACCGGATCACCTTCGGCTATTGGCACAGGAGTTCCGACGGCCCCCTTCAAGAACAGGACTATTATGAGTCATATGCCCAGTTCCGCGTAGAGGGCGGGAGATACATCCCATAAAACAAAAAACCCCACACCCTTCGGTGTGGCTTCTTGCACAGATCTGTTCGTGTTACCGCTCACTGGCGACGGTCTGCTGGTCCTCATAAATCAGATCCTCCAGATCAGAGCGGCTGTTCCAGTAAAAATCATTCATGGCATGACCTCCTTTCCTTGTGTTCTGCGTTTATCATAGCGCCGCTGGAGGTAAAAAGCAAGGCGGGGACGGTTAAATCTTTGTAAATTATTCCATTTTATGAAGCAAGGAAGGATGTTTCCATGTCCCATCAGACTGTCATCGTTCTGGACTTCGGCGGACAGTATAACCAACTCATCGCCCGCCGGGTCCGTGAATGCAATGTGTATTGCGAGGTAAAGCCGTACACGACCCCCTTGGCCGAGCTGAAGGCCATGGACCCCATCGGCATCATTTTCACCGGCGGTCCCAACTCTGTGTACCTGGATGATTCCCCCCATGTGGATTCGGACATTTTTACCTGGGGCGTGCCCATCCTGGGCATCTGCTATGGCTGTCAGCTGATGGCCCACGCTCTGGGTGGACAGGTCACCGAGGCCCAGGACGACTCCGCCCGGGAATACGGCAAGACCCAGACCTACTACGATACGGCCTGCAAGCTGTTCCACGGACTGCCGGCCCAGGGCATTTCCTGGATGAGCCATGGGGATTATATGGCCAAAGTGCCAGAGGGCTTCGCCTTGGTAGCCCACAGCGACGCCTGCCCCAACGTGGCTATCGCCGATGAAACGCGGGGATTCTACGGCGTTCAGTTCCATCCGGAGGTGAATCACAGCGAAAATGGTGTGGCGATGATCCGCAATTTCCTCTACGAGGTGTGCGGAGCCAAGGGCGACTGGACTATGGAGGATTATAAGAACACGGCTATCTCCGCCGTCCGGGAAAAGGTGGGACAGGGAAAGGTTTTGCTGGCCCTGTCCGGAGGGGTGGACTCCTCGGTGGTGGCCGCCCTGCTGGCTGAGGCGGTGGGAAAGCAGCTCACCTGTGTCTTTGTGGACCACGGACTGATGCGCCTGAATGAAGGCGACGAGGTGGAGGCCGCTTTCTCCAAGTGGGATATCAACTTCGTCCGGGTGGACGCCGAAAGCCGTTTCCTGCTGAAGCTGGCCGGAGTGGACGAGCCGGAGCGCAAGCGGAAGATCATCGGCGAGGAGTTTATCCGGGTTTTTGAGGAGGAGGCCAAAAAGGTGGGGGCCGTGGACTTCCTGGCCCAGGGTACTATCTACCCCGATGTCATCGAGTCGGGAGCGGGGGACGCCGCCGTCATCAAAAGCCACCACAATGTGGGTGGGCTGCCTGACTATGTGGACTTTCGGGAGATCATTGAGCCGCTGCGCCTGCTGTTTAAGGACGAGGTCCGCCAGCTTGGGCGTGAGCTGGGTCTGCCGGAATATCTGGTGTCCCGGCAGCCCTTCCCCGGCCCCGGCCTGGCCATCCGCATCATCGGGGATATTACCAAAGAGAAAGCCGATATGCTCCGGGAGGCGGACTTCATCTTCCGGGACGAGATTGCCAAAGCCGGTGAGGACAAGAACTTGAACCAGTATTTCGCCGTCCTTACCAATACCCGCTCTGTGGGAGTCATGGGAGACGGCCGGACCTACGACTACACCCTGGCGCTCCGCGCCGTGACCACCAGTGACTTTATGACCGCCGACTGGGCCAGAATCCCTTACGACGTGCTGGACAAGATTTCCACCCGAATTGTCAATGAGGTCAAGGGTATCAATCGCATCTGTTACGACATCACGTCCAAGCCCCCCGCCACCATCGAGTGGGAATAAGTAAAAAGTGGATATGAGGGCCCACAAACCCGCATAAAGACTGAGTTTTTGACTTTCAAATTCCCCATTTGATAGCAGATTGATAGCACTCGTGAAATCCCGATTTATTGAGTTTGAAAAGAAAAATCGGGTGGCTTGCGAGTAGCCCAAAATCCTCATCTTTTTATTCATAAGTAAAAGGTCTAACTGATTTTTGTTGATCAGTTAGACTTTTTTATTTTGTTCTCATTTATCTGAATTATTTGATTTTGTGCAACAAATGGCCTTTCCCGTGGCCTACAAGTGAGAGAGTTAGATCAGATCCTCCGGCGGCACCTTGGCGCAGATCTGGCTGCTGTCGTACTCCGGGTAGTGGTAACGCCAGCGGTCATAGTCCTCCTGGGAGATCTCTCCGGCCTCCAACTTGGCGGCCTGTTCCCGCCAGGTCCAGAGCATCTCGTGCAGTCGGGCGGCGTCCTTGTTCCTCCGAACATCGACCTTCAAGCAGATCTCTCCGTCCATCTCACTGATCTTGAGTCCATAGTTGTCCTCCAAGGTAAACAGCGTGTGCATCAGCCCTACATAGGAGTCTATGTCCGGAACAGAGAGTGCATGGGGCGAGACATCCAGCACCTCAGCTAAGGCGGCGGTCAGGTCTGCCTTTGGGGTTCTTGATCCTGTTTCATATTGTGCAAGGCGTACATCAGCAGACTTCTCCGGGAAGCCCAGTGACATGCCGAGATATTTTTGTGTCATTCCCCGCAGGAGACGGAAAAAGTGAATTCGTTCACCAATCGCCATATCATCAACTCCAATCTATGATTGTCCTTATTTGAAACATAGCATATTTGCTTAGTTTTGTCAAGATAATCTAAGCAAATTTATTTAATAATATTTCTTTCAAAACACTTGAACTAAGCTTATATGTATAGTATCATAAGAACACTAAGCTAATAAGTTTAGATAATATGGCGAATCAAATGGACCATCAGATTTTTGGTTGCGAAACCGAGAAAAAGTGGCAGTAGAGAGTAAGGAGGTCTTTATGAAAAGCAAAATTAGCAGGCAGAAACGATCAACGAAGAAAGGAAGGTATTTATTATGGCTAATCAGATTTTTATGCGTGTCAACGAAGTGGCAGAGGAGTTGGGGATCTCCATCCCCTTTGCCTATAGGCTCATTCGACAGATGAATGAGGAACTGGCTAAAACCGGCTGCATCACCATTGCCGGGCGAATTGACCGAAAGTTTTTCCACGAGAAATTCTATGGTACAAGATCTGAGACAGAAAGGAAGGAGAAATAATTATGGCAGCGTTCAAAAACAAGGACAATGGCACCTGGTATGTTCAATTCCGCTACACCGATTGGAAGGGTGAACGCCAGCAGAAGCTCAAGCGCGGCTTTGCCACTAAGCGAGAAGCGCTGGAATGGGAACGGGAGTTCCTGATGGAAAAACAGGCTGATGTGAACATGACCTTTGAGAGTTTTGTTGCTCTCTATGAGAAGGACATTAAACCCAAGCTGAAACTCAATACCTGGCTCACCAAGGAGAGTATCATCAAGAAAAAGATCCTCCCCTATTTTGCAAATCGAAAACTCTCGGAGATCACGGCAAAGGACATTATCCGTTGGCAAAATGAAATCCGGGAGTTGAGGGACTGCCATGGCAAACCTCTGTCGAAAACTTACCTGAAGACAGTTCACAACCAGCTTAGCGCCATTTTCAACCATGCTGCCCGGTTTTATGGCCTGAACCTCAACCCAGCCCGACAGGCTGGAAATATGGGGGCGGAGGAACGAAAGGAGATGTTGTTCTGGACTCGAGAGGAGTACACGCGATTTTCCGAAGCCATGATGGACAAGCCGTTGTCCTTCTACGCCTTTGAGGTATTGTACTGGTGTGGTGTCCGTGAGGGAGAGCTGCTGGCCCTGACCCCGGCAGATTTTGACTTTGAAAAGCGCACAGTCACCATCAATAAGTCTTACCAGCGGCTCAATAAGCAGGATGTGGTCACTACGCCTAAAACACCCAAGAGTAACCGCGTGATCCAGATGCCGCAGTTCCTCTGTGATGAACTCCAGGACTACCTCAAGCAGCTCTATGGAGTGGAGCCGGACAGCCGGATGTTTCCCATCAGCAAAAGCTATCTCCACCGAGAAATGGACCGTGGCTGTAAGCAAACTGGGGTGAAAAGGATTCGCATACACGATTTGAGGCATAGCCACATCAGTTTGTTGATCGACATGGGCTTTACCGCCCTGGCTATTGCAGAGCGTGTGGGGCATGAGAGTATCGACATCACCTACCGATATGCCCATCTGTTCCCCACCCGACAGGTGGAAATGGCTGACAAGTTGGATTCACTGAAAAATGAGAAGGGGGTGTAAGAAGATGTCCAAGAAGAACTATGACAACCACAACCGCTGGAGAAACAAGACGGTGGCTTTCCGAGTATCGGCGGAAGAGGATCTCCAACTGGAAACCCTGGTGAAACTCACCGGCCTGACCAAGCAGGATTACATTATCCGTCGGCTATTGGAACGAGATGTGGTGGTGCAGGGCAACCCAAAGGTTTACAAAGCCCTGCGGGATCAGTTGTCTGCCGTGCTGGACGAACGGCGCAGTATCGAAGCCGGACAGGGCGTGAACGACGAGCTGCTGGACACAATCCGAATGATTACAACTATTATGAACTGTAGGAGGAATTTGACTATGACCGATGAGAAAAAGAAAATGACCGCCCAAAGCTCATCTGTTGGCGCAGATGATGGGCAGTCAATCTCAAAAAACTCTGAAAATAGTATATCCATTTCTGAGCAAAAAAGCAACGATGAAATTGTAAACTCCCAGGACAGTCTGGAAGAAATGTACCGCAAGATGCAGCGCATGACAGACCCCCGATACCTGCATACACTCACAATGACAGAGCTGTTCCAGACCACCTATAAGAGTAGGCCGCCGGTGGTGGAAGGCCTGCTTTACGCAGGAGCATATATCCTTGCCGGAGCGCCCAAAATCGGTAAGTCCTTCCTAGTAGCTCAGATTGCCTACCATGTCAGCACCGGGCAGGATTTGTGGGGATATAAAGTCCATCAGGGAACGGTGCTTTACCTTGCGCTGGAAGATGATTTTCAGCGTATCCAGAGCCGGATGTTTATGATGTACGGCGTGAACGATACCCTCAACCTCCACTTCGCCACCGCCGCCGGGAAGATTGGGAATGGATTGGATGAACAGCTGAAGAATTTCGTGCAGGAGCACCCGGACACCAATCTCATTATCATTGACACTATGCAGAAAATCCGTGAGGTAGGCGGTGAAGCGTACAGTTATGCCAGCGACTATGAGATCATCGGCAGAATCAAGCAGTTTGCCGATCAGCATGGAATCTGTGTTCTGACCGTTCATCACACCCGGAAGCAGCAGGCAGACGATTCCTTTGAGACGATTTCCGGCACCACAGGATTGCTGGGCTGTGCAGATGGTTCGCTGCTGATGCAGAAGAAAAAACGCACGGAACTGGACTCTACTATCAAAGTTGTGGGGCGGGATCAGCCGGATCAGATTCTCTATTTGAAGAAGGACCCGCAGACCCAAATCTGGAATCTGGAACGCATGGAAAACGAGTTGTATAAAGAACCGCCGGACCCGGTGCTGGATGCAGTTGCAAAGTTGGTTTCTCTTGAGTGCCGGGAGTGGATCGGCTCTCCATCCGAACTGGCTGAAGCCATCCAAACGGGAATGGCCTCCAATGCCCTCACTAAGTATCTGAATGTCAAGGCAGGCAGACTGCTGGAGGAATACCATGTTGGCTATGAAAATAAGGCCAAACATTCCGGTCGGCAAGTGAAATTGACCTATATGCTGGTAGAGCCAATCTCCTGTGAAGTAACCGAAGAATAAGGGGCGCGACGATAGCGACGGTCGCGACGGTGAAAATGATACCGTCAAAAACACCGTCGCTATCGTCGCAACCGTCGCGGAAAGGAAATGAATATGAAAGGTGTACAAATTACCTATGACCTTTTTGTAGCTTTGGTGGAGTATCATCTGGCCTATGACGATGATTATGACGAGGAAATTCATCGGGGGTTGGAGCAAAAGTTAGATGCGATGGTGCGGCATGAACTGTATGCAAAATATAAGACCGCGCCCACCGCAGAAGAACGGGAGCAGGCCCGGCAGGAATACCTGGATAAGCGAGGGATATTCCCGGATTTTCGCTGGTAACAGGTGCTTACTTTCATACTAATCTCGCGGATGAAATTAGCACCAAAGTCAATCTTCTCCCTGTTGGCTTG
Organism: Flintibacter hominis; assembly: GCF_014287965.1. Taxonomy (NCBI): domain Bacteria; kingdom Bacillati; phylum Bacillota; class Clostridia; order Eubacteriales; genus Flintibacter; species Flintibacter hominis. The sequence continues at coordinate 371,142 of NZ_JACOPO010000001.1, forward strand.
AACAGGAGCGTGACACGCTCCTGTTTTTTCCTGGCAAAAGGAATGGCAAACGGCAGTTTTGGCAAAGAAATTTCGCTAAAAAGCATCTCGGATGAGGTGGTGTTTTGCCACCCCATTATCCCAAAGGGTGCCCCATTTTAGGGCACCCCAAAATCACCATAGGATGTCGCGTTTCACGACACCCCATGCCCCAAAAACAGAACACAGGATGCGGAGTAAAAGAGAACGATAGGTAGGCATTTTGCCCATACATCAAGCGAGGGCTACTGTGTTTTACGGCAGCCCGCAAAGTAATAAGGGTGGAACGATTTATTCCAGGGGATCTTAAAGGGGGCGGCGTTTTGGCATCCCCTTTCAAAGCGTTCGCAGAACGCGCAGCCACAGAATGAAATTCTGTGTTCAAAAGGGGCTTGGGGGCGCTGCCCTCAACAAGCAGACGGCAGGAAATGTGAGTGTGTATTAACACTCGCATTGCTTGCCTGTATCTAAAACAACCGAAACAGCCCTTGTGCCGCTGCGGAAAATCAACCGAAATTTAAGCATTGGGAGGTAACGAGTATGAGAAAAATTTTGTCCTGTGAGTTTAACCTAGACACAGCCTGCGTGGAACTTCGACTGGATGATGGGATGCTACTCTCCATCGACTGCGCTGCCGTGGAAAACGAGGTGGCAAATAGTATGTGCCAGCGGTCAGAACTGGACTGGCTGATCTACAACGATTCGCTGGCCTATACGGAACTGATTTTGAATGGTGATCCGGAACTGTATCTGAAGGCAGTGACAGAAAAACTTTGTTAGACTAACGGTAAAGCAAATCCGCTAGAAGCGGTATCGAAAAAGATGCGCCTCTGGAGGATTTTTAGTTGCCCCAAAAGAGAGCTTTGACAAAGCGGCAAACAGAATTTTGTATTTGATAGAGAATATTCCTGCATTTATGAAGAAAATCTCTTGCTTGTTGATGGTGGATTAAGTTATACTATTAAGTATAGCTTGTTGCGCTTTTATAGAACTGCGAGGTGACTGCATTGGAAGTCAGTTTCAAAAAATTATGGAAGATGCTAATTGATAAAGACATGAAGAAAAAAGATTTGCAAGCATCTGCCGGAATTAGCTGGGCGTCTGTCACAAAGCTTTCAAAGAATGAGAATGTCAGCATGGAAGTGCTAATGAAGGTATGTCAGGCCATGAATTGCGACATTGGGGATATTATGGAGTTAATCCCCACAGAAGACGATACAAAACAAAAATGAGGTGGATTTCATGGTCAACAAAAGTTCAAAGTCTTTGATTAGTAAAGCAAGCCAACATACCATAAAGAAATTTGAACTGATTGAAGAGTATGTTAAATCTTGGGCTCAAAAGTTGATGCTGAATAACTTCTGCAACACATTGGTTTTCATTGATTGTATGTGTAACAGCGGCATCTACATCAATGATGAAAAGGGTCAGCAAACAGAAGGTACTCCTGTAAGAGTTGCAAAGGTGCTTTTAGATGTTGCAAGAAATTACCCCGGCAAAAATATTGAGATATATTTGAATGATATTGATCCATTAAGGGTTAAGGAAATCAAGAAACATTTGCCTAGTGATGAGCGGAATTTTCGTATCATTACCCAAGTTGGAGATGCCAGTGAATTTTTGCATATAATCGGTCCACAACTTTATGATGCCAAGTACCTCCATTATTTCCTTTTGTATGATCCCTATGATGCTTCTATTGATTGGGAGGCGTTGTTTCCCTTTTTTAGAAACTGGGGAGAGGTCCTAATTAATCACATGGTATCAGATCCTGTCAGAGCAATTACCCAGGCAAAACGCAAATCAACAAAGGAAAAATACGAAAATACATACCTTGCAGATTTTGAAAAACTAGTGCCTTATGGTAGTGATAAGAAGGCTTACGAGAAGCGCGTGAGAGAAATCATTACCACACTGAAAGGGAGCCGTAAGTATTATGTAGCGGCATTTCCGTTTTACAATAGCCAAAATTCCCAAGTGTACAGTCTCCTTCATTGTACCAGTAATGAGGAAGGCTTCAAATTATATAAGAAGTGTGCTTGGAAAGTTTTTGGTGGACAGTCATCAACCAAGCACTTGCACAGCAATCCTGATCAGCTTGTTATGGATTTTGGGGTAGGCACAAGCGGAATCATTTCTACTCAAACTGACGAATCGTGCTTTACTGTGCGGGACATTGCGAAATATCTCAGCCGAGAATTTGCTGGACGCCAGGACGTACTGCTTGACGAACTGTGGGACCATCTTGATAGCCATCCAGTATTTCCATCTGATGGATTTAGAAAAGAAATCAGAGCAGAGCTAAAAAGTATGTACGGCGTCAAACAACGATTAGAATACAACCCCACAACAGGAAAAAAAGAGTACCTACTTTCTTTCCAGAACCGAGACTAAGGATGAAATAATTTGAAAACTATTATACGAAAAACCATGCTCTATCAAACCGGTGTTGAGTATGGTGACTATACCATGAATCATATACAGGGGTGCTCGCATGGTTGCAAATTTCCCTGCTATGCATTTCTGTTAAAAAAAAGGTTTGGACAGATAAAGGATTATGAGCAATGGCTGGAGCCTTGCTTGGTATCCAATACCTTAGAGCTATTGGATCGAGAAATTCCTCGGCTCCGTGATAAAATACAATCTGTCCATCTTTGCTTTTCAACAGATCCATTTATGAATGGCTTCCCTGAAGTAAGTACAATGAGCATTGCAGCAATTCGTAAATTGAACCAAGCGGGCATTCGATGCACGACACTCACCAAAGGTATCTTACCGATGGAACTGGCACAGCTTTCTTCCGAGAATGAGCACGGGATAACATTGATCTCCCTACATGAGTCATATCGCGTGAAAATGGAGCCAGGTGCAGCTCCTTATGCAGACCGCTTAGGTGCTTTGAAAGCGTTGCATGATGCTGGATGCAAGACATGGGTCAGCATTGAACCATATCCCACTCCAAATTTGATAGAACAAGATTTACAAGAGATTTTAGATGCTGTGAGTTTTGTAGATAAGATTATCTTTGGTAGGACTAATTACTGCAAAGAAGCGAATTCTTACAAAAATCATAAAGCTTTTTACAATCAGATGGCAGCTCAGGTTATGGGATTTTGTGAAGAACACGGTATTCAATGCCATATAAAAGAGAAAACCATTACAGAAGGATGAGGGAATAGAAATGGCGCTTTTACAAGATTTGATCCAACAAATAGATGATCCAGCGCTGCGTGAGCGGATTTTGCAGGAAACAAATAAATTAGTAAAACAAAAGAAGTTTGGATTGGTGTTTGAAGAACACTTGCCGGAGTGTACGCCTCTCTATGATGTGCCAATTCGAGTTGGCTCTAAAGTTGCGCGAAAAATTGGATATGTCAGCGATATTTATACTGTCCTGAAAACAGAAGGTAGTGCCGTTCTGTGTGATCGCCGGGAAACACATGAACAGGTGACTTTCCAAAGGGATGAAATTGTGGCAATCGCAGAATTTGGAGAGCCAATTTATCCGACGCTCAGACCTTTGGATTATGTAGAGAATGCGCCTGATAGTGATCTTTGGCATACATTGATTGAAGCAGATAACTATCACGCACTCCAACTTTTAGAATATCTATATGCAGAAAAGGTAGACTGCATCTATATTGACCCCCCATATAACACGGGAGCTAAAGATTGGAAATATAATAACGATTATGTTGATAGTACGGATGCCTATCGCCATAGCAAATGGTTGTCCATGATGGAAAAGCGTTTGAAGCTGGCGAAGAAATTATTAAATCCGGAAGACTCGGTTTTAATTGTAACCATTGACGAAAAAGAATATCTACATTTGGGATGTTTACTAGAGGAAATTTTCTCTGAAGCTGAAGTCCAGATGGTATCCTCGGTAATTAACCCAAAAGGTTCTGCCAGAACTGGAAGATTTTCAAGAGTGGATGAATATTTGTTCTTTGTATTTTTAGGGAAATCGGAAGTTTATCCCTGTGAATCTGACATGCTGCGGGAGGTAAATGAAGATAAGCGCAGCGTCCGCTGGGCTGGTCTAATGCGAAATGGCGAAGGTTCAACACGGGGCCGAATTCCCAGTCTGTTTTACCCTATTTTTATTGATAAAACCACTGGGAAATTTCATTCTGTAGGAGAACCACTTAAGCCTGAACAGGATAGAAAAACGGTTATTTGCCCAGAAGGAACTATAGCAATGTTTCCGGTCAGTGGTTCTGGTCAAGAATTGCAGTGGCGACTATATCCGCCATCTTTCCTTAATTATTTGGAAAAAGGATATATTCGATTTGGAAAGCGCAACAAAAATGGCACACGTTCCGTATCTTATCTCCAAGATGGAATGATTAAGAAAATTGAAAATGGCCAAATTATTGTAACGGGGAGAAATCCGGAAGGTGATTTAGAACTTGAGTATGCAGATTCTCTAGGTACAAAAAAACCAGCTACTATTTGGAATTCAGTGTCCCATTCAGCCAGTGAACATGGAAGTAGCTTTATTAAGAATGTGTTGCCAGGTCGGAAATTTACATACCCAAAATCGCTCTATGCTGTCCATGACGCTATACGATTTATAACCAAAGAGAAAAAGGACGCCATTATTGTTGACTTTTTTGCAGGCTCCGGCACCACCCTTCACGCAGTCAATCTCTTAAACGCAGAGGACAACGGACATCGCCGTTGTATCATGGTGACAAATAACGAAGTGTCTGCAGATGAGTCTAAGGCTTTGCTTAAGCAAGGAATTAAGCCCGGTGACGAAGAATGGAACAAATTAGGGATTGCCCGCCATGTGACATGGCCTCGAACTGTGTGTAGCATCGAAGGTCACGATATAAACAACAATTCTCTGAAAGGCAACTATATTGGCTGTGATATTCCCATGTCCGATGGCTTCAAGGCAAACGCTGCCTTCTTCAAGCTGTTTTTTTTGGACAAGACATCCGTTGCCCTAGGTAGGCAGTTCAAGGAACTTCTCCCTGTCTTGTGGATGAAGGGCGGAGCCATCGGTAAATGTCCTACGGTAGATGAAGGTGACTTGCCCAACATGCTGATTCTGCCAATCAACAAGATGGCTATACTAATTGATGAAATCTACTATCCAGAATTCGATGAGCAGATAGCACTATATCCTGAAATTCAAACAGTATTCATTGTGACGGATTCTGAACCGGCTTATCGTGAAATGATCCGTAATTATAACGGGAAAGACTGTTACCAGCTATACCGTGACTACTTGGATAATTTCCGTATTAACACAGGGAGGTGATTAAGGTGAGAGTTGAATTATTTCCTTTTCAGAAGAGAGCCCTCGCTGATATTCGTATGAAAACAGCGGAAGCTATGGGCAGTTATCATCGAACCCACGCACCTCAAGTAGTTTCCTTTACTGCGCCTACTGGCGCGGGCAAGACGATTATTATGGCGTCTCTGATTGAAAGTATTTTCTTTGGCGACGAAAACTATGTAGAACAACCCGGCTCCATTATTGTATGGTTATCTGACTCTCCACAGCTGAACGAGCAGTCTAAGCAAAAAATTGATGCAAAAGCGGATAAAATTCGGCTTGGCCAGTGTGTTACGATCAGCGAGAACTCTTTTGACCAAGAAGTATTTGATGATGGTCATATCTATTTCCTAAATACACAGAAGCTCTCTGCAACATCGAAGCTAACCAAAAATGGTGATGGGCGTACCTATACTATCTGGCAGACTATTGCAAATTCCGTGCGTGATAAAAGCGACAGACTTTACTTTGTCATCGACGAGGCACATCGGGGTATGCAAGGAAAAGAGGCCAGCAAGGCTACTACCATCATGCAAAAGTTTATCAAAGGCAGCAGTGTGGATGGTATCCCGCCCATGCCGGTAGTAATTGGTATGTCTGCAACGCCTCAGCGATTCAATGCGTTGGTAGAGGGAACTGCTTCTACGATTCACAAATGTGTTGTTACAGCGGATGAAGTACGCGCATCAGGCCTTCTAAAGGACAGAATCGTTATTACATATCCCGAAGAGGATGCCGTTAACAATGATATGGCGATCCTACAAGCAGCAGCGGATGACTGGAAAGAAAAATGGGAACATTGGACACAGTATTGCTATGAGCAGCATTATGCCTATGTCAATCCGATTCTGATTGTGCAGGTATTAAACGGTAGCGGGAAAAAACTGACGGACACGGACTTGGATGATTGTCTTAGCAAAATCGAGGAACGAACAGGAGTTAAGTTTGAGGCAGGCCAAGTTGTTCATACTTTTGGCCAGGCAGCCGCTAATATTCAGGTAAATGGCCTTGATGTCCGTTATGAGGAGCCGTCTCGTATTGCCGACGACCGTAACATTCGTGTTGTATTTTTTAAAGAAAACCTGTCTACCGGCTGGGACTGTCCCCGTGCAGAAACCATGATGTCTTTTAAGCATGCCAATGATGCAACGTATATCGCGCAGCTTCTTGGGCGTATGATAAGAACGCCTATGCAGATGCACATTGAGGTGGATGATGTCTTAAATGATGTTCATCTTTATCTACCTTATTTTAACGAGGATACTGTTAAGGATATTGTAGAGGCGCTCCAAAACAGTGAAGGTGGCGAAATCCCAGCAGATATTGTTGGGGAGTCTACGGCGGGGAAAAAATTTGATACTCTTACGGTTAAATCCGGAAAAAAGGGCAAATCAACTCCTTGTCCAGGACAGCTGACATTGGATGGACTATTGCGTAATCCGGCGAAAAGTGATTTGAATCAGAACGCCAATCCTGTAAGTACCGAAACTTCTGATAGACCCAATTCTACGATGAGAGTAGAACCGGCTATTCAAAAGCCACAACAAGAGCTGCAGAAATCCAATCAGGTGCAGCCAGTATCAGGTGCTGAAAACCAGCCAAATCCTGAAACACATATTGATAATGTGACATCTTTTGATAGCTCCTCTGTGAGTGATTATGCACCAGCTATGATGGAAGGCCCTGATTCCTCCACAAGCGAAACTCCTGCGGATTTATTTGACAGGGAAGCGGTAATGAAGTTCATAAATGATTCAGGTCTGTTGTCGTACAATGTACGGTCGTTGCGGATTAGTAATTATTTGAAATCATTATATAAAATGGCGCACCTACTTACTATGTCTAGACTGTGGCGAGAAGCTATCCGTGAGGTACAATCTGAAATCGCTGACATGATCCATACTTATGTACAAGATTTGAAGGCCAAGAAAAAATATGAAGACCTAGTGCTGCAAGTCAAACAGTTCAAATTAGCTACGCAGATATTTGATGCCTTTGGTGAAACGGTTGACAACTACTCAGTGCACGATCTGTTTACTACGACAGACACTGACATAGACCGTCAATTCCGAATTGCGGATATAAAGCTGGGGAATGAAGGCATTGGTATGTTTTATGGCAACAAGTACATGGACGATGCTGATCCGAGTGGATTTAAAGTGGATGTTATTCTATTTGTTGCCGATGACGAATGCATGATTAAATTACACCAATATGCCGAAGCTCGCTTCCACCGCATGAATGATGATTATAGAAGGTATTTCGCAACCATCACTTCAGAGGATATACGGAGGCAATACGACCGAGTCGTATCAGATGGAGATGTAGTCAGCAAACACAATTTCCGTTTGCCGGAAACAATTCAAGTTCCCCACGAAAGTGGAGGAAAAGAATATAGGGACCATCTTTTTGTAAGTGAAGATACTGGGATAGCGAAGCTAAAGCTAAATCCTTGGGAATCGGGTGTCCTCGAGGAGGAACAAGGGAGAAAGGATTTTGTTTGTTGGATTCGGAACCCGTCCAGAGGCTCATGGGCCTTGTGTATTCCTTATGAGATGGATGGTGAAACGAAGCCTACATATCCAGACATCATTATTGTAAGAACTGATAAGGTGCTCGGATATGTAATAGATATTCTGGAACCACATAATCCTGCCTACAAAGATAATCTTGGAAAAGCGAAAGGGTTTGCAGAATATGCAAGACAGAATCCAGGTGTTGGCAGGATTCAGTTGATTCGCATGAGCGAGGATGCAGCTAAGAATAAGCGGTTTAAACGACTCGATATGTCCAAGAGTGCCATCCGAGATAAAGTATCACATGCTATGAGCAATGATGAACTGGATCATATTTTTTACACAGATGGATTTTTTGCGGATTCAATTGAAGATTGAGAAAAACTATGCTACAATACTTTTAAGCCACCCAATCGTGCATCTCAAGCAAAACCCCTGATAGGATGGCCTGGATAGATTTTTGATAGCAAAAGTCCGAATAGACCTTAGGATAAGGATAATCTGCATCAAATAAAACCACGACGAACTAAATCCCCTATACAAAAAAGTTTAGAAACGGATTTAACTCGGCGAGTGGGAGTAATTGTGGCAAAAGTCAGCGATAGTGAAATTTTATCTAAATTTAGGAGGGAGCCGTTCCAGTTGGAACGGTTCCCTCCTTTGTGCTCCTTAATTAGAAGGCGGGCAGGGGATAGATGGGCGCTGTTACTTCAACCTAGTCCAATCCTCCATGCCGTCGGACTTGGTATAGTTGTGGCTGTTGACAGCCTCCATGATCTGGTAGTAACCCCAATAGCCCTCGGCCACGTCGGGGAACTGACGGAGGCTGTCGGCGTGGGCGTCCACATAGTCCTTGTCTGCCGCCCGAGCCAGCATATTGTTTACGATGGTGGTCACTTCCGACCGGGTGATGGTGTTGTTGGGGCGGAAGGTGCCGTCGCTGTACCCGCCGATCCATCCATATTGGGAGGCGCTCATCACATAGGGATAGAACCAGTCGCTCTCGGACACATCGGAGAAGCCGGCTTCTCCTTCGCTCACTCTGTGAGCGAAGCCCATGGCGATGGTAGTGAACTCCGCGCGGGTAATGGCCCGGTCTGGGTCAAACCGGCCGCCGCCTACGCCGTCCACCATACCCAGGGAAGCCAGGGTGTTCACCGCCTTGGCGTACCACGCCTCGGTGGGCACGTCGGAGAAGGATACGGTAAGCTTCACATCCTGGTCCAGAAGCAGGGCGTAGAACATCTGGGCCACCTCCGCCCGTGTCATGCTCCGGTTGGGGCCAAAGGTGCCGTCAGGGTATCCGGTCAGATAGGCCATGTGGTCCTCCGCGTTGAGCCAGTTGGATACGCCGGTGTGGTCAGGGTCAGCCACCGGCTTGACAGCCCGGAACTGGGCCTGAATGGTGTGCTTCTCCCGGACGTTCTCAAAGGTGTAGGAGCGAACGGCCCCCACGCTTTCTCCGTCCACAAGCACGTCGGCGATCTCATACCCGATGTCCGCCCGGATGGTGAAGGTCTTGTCGCTGCCACGGGCAACACGGACGGAACCGCTGGGGCTGATGGAGCCGCCATCCTCCGCGCTGGCCGTGATGGTGTAACGGGTGGTGCCGCCGCCTCCGCCGGAGCTGCCGCCGCTCTCTTTCGTCCAGGCTAGGGCGAAGGGGGAGAAGCTGCCGTTAGCAGTGTCCCCGCTCAGGGTGAATTTCACGCCCTTGTCTGTCTTGGCGGCGGAAATCGAAACCACGTTGGAGTCATCGATCAGCTTTTCCATGTCCTCCGCTGTATCGATCTGGTACTCCCGGTGCAGACCCTCGAAGTGCAGGACGCTAAAGGTGTAGTCGTTGTAACTGCTCTTGACCGCTTCGGGGTAGGGCCAGAAGATGGTGATATCCCGGTCTGTGCTTACCCAGGCGTTGCCGTCGTGCTCGTTGATGAGGTCCAGATACTTGAACTCATACTGATTTTCTGTGAGGGCATGGCCTGTTTCAGCCGCGCGCTCTGCCAACAACGCTTGCGTGTCGGCCTGGGCCGCAGCGTCCCGTTCGAGAATATTGTCAAAGAGCAGGGCAATCTGTGGGTTGGCGTCGGGATCGGTTGTATCCGTGCCCAGCACGCCCAGGTCCTCTTGGCCGTTGGTATAGAAATGCGCGCCATCGGGAATCACGGCCACAGCGATTCCGTCGTCGGTATCCACGCCGTCCTCACTGTGGACCACGGGCTGAGCAATGTCTACGGTGTTGTCCAGAACTTTGTCCGGATCGGATACGCTGCGCACGGTCAGGGTGCCGGGGTAGAAGTCGATATCCACCGGGTCCCCGTCCTTAGTTTTCACAGTGAGCTCGTTCAGGTTGGTGGCAACAATCTCGTACTTGCCGGCCTGGCCGTCATCTTCCACAGTATCATATTCGTTGTCTGACAGAGCGTTTGCCTCTGCCTTTGGGACAAAGCCCTCCTCCAGCCAGGGCAGAAGGACGATTTCTCCCTCCTCAATGTCAGACAGGACGTACTCTACGCCCGCTTTGCCAGTGACAACGATTTCACCCAAGGTGACGTTTTCCGCACCCGTCACCTTGTAGCGGGCCGTGGGGAAGGAGTCGTCGTTGATGGAGTCGCCGCCGGTATAGGCCGTAATGTCCTGGGATTCAATCGTGATGGTCTTGGGCTCTATGACCGTCACCTGGAAAACGTAAGAATTGGTTACTGTCGCCTCGTAATCGTTGTCGCTTCCGAAGTCGATAAAATTATAATGTGATTTATAGAAGAGTTTTGGCTCTCCACCATTCCTGACGATATAGCCGTAAATCTCTACCATGTACTGGTTGGGGCTGATTCTCTCATGGTCTTTACTCTCAATGGGAATTTCTGAACGTTTTGTCTTTACACGATTCAGGATGCCGCTTCCCTCGCTGTTAGAGAAGATATCTGGCTCCGCAATGCTGCGCGGGCCATTTGGGGTCTGGTCGTACTCGTCCCACCAGCAGTATTGGAAGTAGACATATTCATCTTCCGTGCTGCCCTGTTCTTCCAGAAGCAGCGGATGGGACACCAGTACCCCGGCGGTGTGTTCCTGGTCATCTAGCTCTACGGTCAGGTTCCCGTTTGCCTGAGCGACGCCGTCCACCGAAAACTGGACTGTGGGGTTTTGCAGGGAATAGGACACCTTGGCCTGCGGGTTTGTCTGATTGGTATCCACTTTCCCCGTGTTTGTCAATGCGCTGCTGCCCAACATCCATTGTATATCGTAGCCAAGCTTTTCATCCGGTGTATTATCCAGAGTGGGGAGTGTATATGCTGTATCCTTCTCCCAAAAGTCAGTACCCTCAATCCGGGTATACTGAATAGACTGATAGTTCAGCTTTTCCTGCTGAATACCTGTGTCGCCAAATCGAATCGTCAGGGGATGGGTCATGGCATTTCTGGAAGTGCCTGTTGGATTGCAGTTAACTTTGTAATCCAGATAGCTCTCGCCATCATTAAAAATGATCAGCAGGTTGCTGTTTCCGGTATGGAACGCCTTACCGTTATAACCGGAATAATTCGAACTCCAGCCGTCTCCCTGCCGTTTTACCACGATCTGGGAGATGCGTCCGCTGTAGAATGACTCGCTGCCGATGGTCTCCACAGATTCTGGGATAACGACCTTCACATCCATTCCGGCGGAAAAGGCATCTTTGAAAGTCTGCTTTCCGATGGCTTTCAGGCTGTCCGGCAGTTCAAAGACCGTACTCTCCTCGCTGTTCGCTGTGCGGACAAACTCCAGCCCTGAACACCCATTGAAAACACTGCCGCTGCTGCCGTCAGCCGCCCCCAGGACCTCAAGGGTATCGGGCAGGATCACGCCGGTCAGACCCGTACATCTGCTGAAGGCGCTCTTTTCTATCGTCTGTACCTTTGTCTTAGATAAATCCAGTACGCCGATAATGGGCGCACCCATCGCCGCCTGACTTTCAATGGTGGTCAGACTGGTCGCTTCGGAGAAGTCGATCACGACTTTGGATTTTCCGAGGTTCGAAAATACATTCGTACCAACCGTACCACCCGAACCAATAGTCGTCACGCTGCTCGGTATCTTGATGGAGAAATACATCTCGTCTCCACTCGGATTAACACGTGAAAGCCAGTCGCTCGAGACCCCCCTATAGGCAGTCCCGTCGATGACCATGCCCTCCTCCGGCACCGCCATCGGATCATCCGGCGAGAGCCCGCTCCCGCCTGCCGCCCAGACTGACACCGGACCCAGGGAGAGGACCAGCGCCAGAGTGAGCAGGATCGCTGTCAATCGTTTCTTCATGTACTCATTTCCTCCTTGCGTATTAAGGTGTTTCATAGGTTCAAATGCGGCCTGTGCCGCTGTTTGACTGATTGGCCGGGGGCGGGGGCCCGCCGGCTTCGGGCTTTGCCCGCGCAGACGGGACAGCCGCTGTGCTGCTCTCCCGTCCGGGAGTAGATGGCCGCCTTCCACACGTGTCCATAGGGGCACTCCCACCATACCTTCCGCCGGCTCCCGGCCGTCACCTGCTCCGGCGTTAGGCTGCCGTTGAGCGTCCAGTACCACTGGGCCGCCACCTCCGGCGCCAGAGTAGCCAGGTCGTTGAAGCCCGCCAGCGCCTTCCGCCCTGCACAGTAGGGGCAGCCGCTTCCACCCATGGTCCGGGCCGCCGCCACCGCCTGGTAGTCGTGGCCCTTTTCGCACCGCCACCACACCTTCCGGTTGCTGTACGGCGACACCTGAGTTGGGGCCAGGGCGCCGTTCCGCATTGGGTGCCACTGGGCGGCTACCTCCGGGTAGAGGCTGGCCAGGTCGTTCTCCCCAGGGATTACCCGCTTGCCCGCGCAGTAGGGGCAGCCTGTGCCCCCAAAGGATCGAGACAGGACTCTGGCTTGCCACTCATGCCCCCGACAGCATTTCCACCATACCCTTCGGCGGCTCCCAGCCGTCACCTCCTGAGGCTTCAGCGACCCGTTCCTCGTGGGGTGCCATTGGGCGGCCAGCTCCGGGTGGGTAACAGCCAGATCGTTCTCCCCAGGGGCAGTTACCCGGTTGCTGCACACCGGACAGCCGCTGCCGGCTGTCCGGGACTTGACCACGGCCTGCCACTCGTGCCCTTTTTTGCATAGCCACCAGACCAGCCTGTGGCTGCCGGGGAGCACCTGGTCCGGGGTGAGAGGGGCGTTTTTCGTGGGGTGCCATTGGAAAGCCACCTCCGGAAAGCGGGATGCCAGGTCGGTCTGGCCGGGGACGGCCAGCTTCCCAGAGCAATAGGGGCACCCGGCCCCCGCGCTCACCCGGGCGTACACGGCGCTCTGCCACTCATGCCCCTTCCCGCACCGCCACCAGACCCGGCGGCTGCTCCCGCCACTTACTGTGTCCGGCGTCAGCGGCAAGTTTTTCGTGGGGTGCCACTGATCCAGTAGTTCCTCACGGCCCGTTTGCCGACACAACTGATGCATCGTTTTCCGAATATCCTCATCCCCTTTCCGCGCGGGACAAAAAGGCCCAGCCTACAAGGGCTTCTTGACCTTCGGGACAGAATCAGCCTTCTGTCATAATAGGATAAGGTGTTAAAAATGCTGCCTTGTCCATTAACACTTGGAAGGATGACAAAATCAGCCTTCTGTTCTGGATAAGGTCGGGGAGAGCGGCCCTTTTGTCCTCAATAGCCGCTTCATGGGGCGGAAAAAATAAAAAAGCCGCTCTGGAGAGCGACTTTTTGTCAAATCATGGGCATGGAAACACAGGCCGGCGAAAAAATGGATTCGTCGGTCCTGATTTTCATGCCTTGGAAGGCAAAAACACTTGCTTTTTCGGCCTTCCCCTGATATGATTATTGTTATGTAATGGATGTATCAGCCTTTTCCTCTCAATTTTTTGGGACAGAAGGCTGATTCTGTCTATAAGGCTAGGACACCAGCCTCAACCGCTCCAAGGCGCGGGCGTGCTCGGCGCCAGTAGAGATGAGGTAGATACGGGTCGTTTCAATGGAGGAGTGGCCCAACACATCGGCCAGCTTGGCCACGTCCCGGCATGCCCGGTAGAAGGTTCGGGCGAATAGGTGGCGCAGATTATGGGGAAAGACCTTGGAGGAGGCTACCCCAGCTTTCTGGCAGAGCCCCTTCATCTCCGCCCAGATCTGTTTCCTGGATAAGCTCTTTCCGCCTCTGGTGAGGAATATCTCACCGGAGGCGATTTTTTGTTTCCTGGCGTATTTCAGCAGCTTGCGGCACAGCTTGCCAGGGATGAGAATGGCACGGATCTTGCCCTTGAGAGATATCTCTGCTCTGCCCCGCTGGGCGGCCTCCACAGTGAGATATCTTACCTCGGACACCCGGACCCCGGTGGCACAGACGCTCTCCAGCAGCAGCTCCAGCCGCTCCTTTCCGGCCGCGCCCGCCGCCGCTACAAGACGGCCGTACTCCTCCCGTGTCAGCTCCCGGTCCGAGTCCCGGAACAGCCGCCGCTGCAGCTTCAGGTGACGCACCCGGCAGTCCGCCCAGCCGGCAAAGGCCAGAAAGCGGTCCAGCGCCGTCAGCTTGCCGTTCACCGTAGAGGGAGACTGGCCCTCCTCTAGCAAGCGCTCCTTCCACCGGGCAACGGAGGCCTTGGTTACTACGCCGCCCGCCAGAAAGGACGCGAACTGCGCCACATCCCGCAGGTATTTCTCTACCGTCGCCGCGCTTCGCTCCTCATCTTCCAGCCGCTTCCGAAACCGGATCAGATGCTCTCCGCTGATACTCCTGTTTTTCATGTCCCGCTCCTTTCCATGTTTCCTCTTAGTGTAACCGTTCAGGGTCGGTTCGTATCCTCTTTCGCAGGGCTGATGTTGCAAATTGATACCAAACATACCAAAGGGACAGGAACCTTGTGCCCTGGAACGACAAAACGCTCTCTTACATGAAAAGATGTTTCCATGTGAGAGGGCATTTCATCCATCGTGTATTGCTCAGGAGAAAATAGAGTCTGGGCTATTGCTGGCAGGAAAAAAGATCGCTCCTTTTGAAGCCGTTTCTGAGGCGGGAGCCTTCGAATACCCGGTCCAAGTGCCCGAAGAAGGCGTCATGGCATAATATGGAGTGGCGGCGTAGGCCAATTTTCAGCCGCCAATTTTAACAGGGAGATGTATTTCAAATGCCAGCCACCATCACCGGGGTCGTCTATGACGACCTGGACCGAAATGGTCAGTTTGACGGGGGCGAACCGGGGATCCCCGGCGTTTCCATGACATTATACAGGGCCGTAGGCAGCTGTACTACTGTGCAGACCGATGCCTTTGGCCGCTATTCCTTCTCTGTGGCGGCCGCCGGCAGTTATACGATATATGAGCCGGTGGTCCAACCCACCTCATGTCCGCCCTCAGCTTTTCCACAGCCGGCGGGCTATCTTCACTCCAATACTCCGCGCAAAGCGGATGTTACCGTGACTGCCGCTCAAGTGGAATCCAATGCGGAGATCTCCGGACAGAACTTCGGACACGACGCCCTGAGCGCGCCGCTGCCCTGCTCCAGCCGGATGATTCAGTTTGTAGGGCGGCCCACCAACTGGTACGACATCGATCTGGTCACGGGGCAGTCGGTGCTGCGCGGGGCGGTAGACCCAGCCCACGATGTAAACGCCATTGGGTACAGTCCCCTGGATAACTATCTCTATGGCTATGACCAGACGACCAACAACCTGGTGCGTGTAGATGGGGACGGGACCCTGACCCAACTGACTCGCCCTAACGGAATGCCGGCTGCCGGCTACAACACCGGGACCTTTGACGCGGCCGGATTCTTTTACCTGTATATCAATGACGCGGCCCGCTACTACACAGTGGATCTGCGTCCCGGTTCGGCCACCTATTTGAAGCTGGTAGACCCCAGAGCGGGCTATGTGGAGCAGGCGGCAAACTATGGCACGCCCTTGTCCTCCGCGGTCAACATCAGTGACTGGGCCTACGACCCGGCGGACGGAAACCTGTATGGTGTGCAGCGCAACGGGGTGCTCACTCGAATCGTCCCCACCACTGGCCAGGTCACGGCCCTGTCCACCACCGCCCCCAATCCAAATGCGTCTTTCGGCGCGGTGGTCATAGACAGCACCGGGACTGTCTACGCCATCGCCAACAACGACGGAACGGTATACCGCTATACCCACAGTGGCAACACTGCCGTAGGAGTGCCCTTCTCCACCACCTTTTTTGCCTCCTTTAACGACGGGGCCATCTGCCCCCGGACAGTGGTGGAGCCCACAGCGGACTTGCAGATGACCAAGACGGCGGACCCCAATCCCGCTACTGCGGGGGGACCGCTGACGTACAGCATCAAAAACTATAACAATGGCCCCGACCCGGCACAGGATGCCCAACTCACTGACACAGTCCCCCAAGAGATGCTGTCCCCCCAGTTCTCCATGGATGGGGGAAGCACCTGGCAGCCCTGGACCGGCTCGACCCCTCTGGGAGACATCCCGGCAGGGGACAGCGTCACAGTGTTGATCCGCGGGACCGTGGACCCAGCGGCCACAGGGAGCATCGTCAATACCGCCGTAGTCAGTTCTCCTACCTTTGACCCGGACCTGTCCAATAACACAGACACCGTGGAGGTGCCGGTGGGGGAGGAGGCGGACCTGTCTCTGCTGAAGCTGGGCGCTCCCAAACCCGCCCGTCCGGGGGACCGGGTGACCTATACTTTCGCGGTGGGCAACGCCGGCCCCTCCAGTGCGGTAGATGTCACCTTAGAGGATCAGCAGCCCGCTGGACTGGACGGCCTGGAGTGGTCGCTGGACAACGGAGCCACTTGGCAGCCGTGGAGCCCAACTCTCCCCCTGGGGACTTTGATACCAGGGGTGGCCAGAGTGGTGCTGCTGCGGGGCGTAGTCAGCCCTGCGGCCGGCCAGACCATTGTCAACACGGCTGCCGTGACCAGTCCCACCCCGGACCCGGACCCCAGTAACAATACCTCCACGGATATTACACCCGTTGACCTGGCCGCCGACCTGGCGGTTACCAAGACCGGGGCGCCCAGTCCGGTATCTGCGGGCGGGGTACTGACCTATACCGTGGAAGTTTCCAATCTGGGGCCGGCGGACGGACAGAACGTCCGCCTTACCGACCCCCTACCTGACCAGCTGTCCAACGGGGAGTATTCTCTGGATGGTGTGACCTTCCGATCCTGGACCGGGTCTCTGTCCCTGGGCACCCTGCCGGCGGGCGGCGCACGGACCGTTGTCCTCCGGGGGACGGTGAGAGCGGATGCCGCTGAGACCATCCAGAACACCGTGACCATTACCAGCGACACTCCAGACCCAGATCCCACCAACAACACAGCCACGGAGCTGACCCCAGTAAACACTGCCGCCGACTTGGCAGTAACTAAGATCGCTTCCCCGAATCCGGCTATCCATGGTCAGTTGCTGACTTATTCTATCCTGGTCCAAAATCTGGGCCCGGACCCGGCGGTGGATGGCCAGATCACCGATATGCTGCCCGCCCTTCTGCTGGGGCAGGAGTTCTCTCTGGACAACGGGGCCAGCTGGCAGCCGTGGACGGGAAGCTATGCCCTGGGGACCATCGCCAATGGGCGGCAGATACAGGTGCTCATCCGGGGGACGGTGAGCATGGACGCGGAGGGCCTGGTGGAAAACACCGCGACCGTGTCCAGCAGCACCCCGGACCCGGACCCCGGCAACAACAGTGACACGGTACGGATCCCGGTAGACGTTTCCGCTGACCTGGCGGTGGTCAAGACGGGGCTGCCGGTGGCGGTTCGGGCGGGGGAGCCCCTGGTCTATACCATGATAGTGACCAATGCGGGCCCCTCCGCTGCCCAGGACGTGGAACTGGCGGACCAGACGCCGGGTGCCCTTCTGGGGCCCGAGCTCTCCGTGGACGGAGGGATCACTTGGGTACCCTGGTCCAGCCCCTATCCGCTGCGTACCCTGCTGCCGGGGGACAACAGGACAGTCCTTATCCGAGGGACAGTGTCCCCCTCGGCCCAGGCTGGCCCCCTGTCCAACACCGCGGTAGTATCCAGCACTACACCGGACCCAAATCCGGACAACAACACGGATACCGCACCGGTGGAGGTGGAGCAGTCCGCCGATCTGAGTGTGGTAAAGGAGGGCGGGACCTCTCCCGCGGTGCCCGGCCAGCAGTTCCAGTACACCATCACGGTGGGAAACAGCGGCCCCTCGGACGGACAGAATGTGATTCTGACCGACTCGGTTCCGGCCGCCCTGCTGGGACAGGAGTTCTCGTTGGATAACGGGGCCACCTGGGCACCCTGGTCCAGCCCCTATGGGTTGGGCATCCTGCCCGCCGGACAGAGCCGCTCGGTCCTGCTGCGGGGCACTGTAAGCACAACTGCGGGAGATACCCTGGTCAACACAGCGGTGGTGGCCTCTACTACCCCGGACCCGGACCCCAGCAACAACAGTTCCACTGATGTGACTCCGGTGCTCCAGACGGCTGACCTGGCGGTGGTCAAGACGGGGCCCGTGGACCCGGTCCAGCCCGGTCAGAGCTTGACCTATACTATCCTGGTGACCAACCGGGGGCCGAGCACTGCCCAAGGGGTAATATTGGCGGATATCACTCCGCCGGAGCTGTCCAATGTAGAGTTCTCCTTGGATGGCGGAGCCACCTGGGGCCCCTGGAGCGGGAGCTATCCTATTGGAGAACTGCCGGAGGGTGGGGCGCGGTCCTTCCTGATCCAGGGTGGATTGGCGGTGGAGGCCCGAACCAGTGTCACCAACACGGCCGTCGTGTCCAGCACTACGCCGGATCCAGATCCCACAAATAACTCATCCACCAGCGTGGTACCCATCGCGGGCGGCACGGATCTACAGTTGAGCAAGTGGGCGCCAGGTTACGTCCAGCCTTGTCAGACGCTGGTCTATGTGCTTCAGGTGACCAACCTGGGGCCAGAAACGGCGCTGCAAGCGGTAGTGACAGACCAACTGCCGGCGGAGTTGAATGGGGTGATGGTGTCACCCGACGGCGGCGGCACCTGGCAGCCCTGGATTGGCAGCTACGAGCTGGGGGATATCCCCTCCGGGCAATCCCGGTCCTTGCTGCTGGCCGGGCAGGTGGATGCCTGTGCCCAGGGCGTCCTTGTCAACCGGGCGGCGGTAACTGCTCTGTCCCTGGAGTTGAGGCCCGAGGACAACGAGGCATCGGCGGCCACGGTGGTGTGGAGGCCCTGGTGCCAGGGCCCGATGCCCCGGCACCGCCAACTGCCCTGCTGAAAAGAGAGATGCCGGAAGGATATCCTTCCGGCATCTTCTAAAATTAAAACAGAGTCCTGGAGCCTCACAAGCTGTTTACGAAAAGAGAAGATCAGGGCTGACCCGCCTGGGCCAGCCCTGATGCTCACATATTGGCCAAAATGTCCTCCAGTTCCTCCCTGGAGTAGCGGTACACTTTGTCGCAAAACTGGCAGGACAGCTCCGCCTGGCCCTGCTCGGCGATCAGTCCGGACAGCTCTTGCCGCCCCATGCTGATGAGGGCGCGGGTCACCCGGTCTCGGGAGCAGTAGCACCGGTACTCCACCGGATGCTTCTCCAGGATCTCCAGCTCAAAGTCCTTCAGTACCGCTTTCAGCAATCCCTCGCCGTCCAGTCCATCGGCTAGAGCGTGGCTGACCGAGCCCATGGCATGGACCCCGGCCTCTATCTTGGATATCATCTCCTCGTCGGCGCCAGGCAGAAGCTGGATGAGATAGCCGCCGGCAGCGGTGACAGACTGGTCCAGCCCTACCAGTACACCCAGGGCACAGGCGGTTGGGATCTGCTCGCTCTCCACAAAGTACATGGCCAAGTCGTCAGCGATCTCACCGGAAAACAGACCGATAGACCCCACATAGGGCTCCTTCAGTCCGATGTCCTTGATGACGGTAAGGGTGCCGTCGGTTCCCACCGCGGCCCCCACGTCCAGCTTGCCCCGGTACTTCTCCATCAGGTCCACCTGGGGGTGCTGGACATAGCCCCGGACGTTGCCCTCATAGTTGGACACCGCCAAAATGGTGCCCAGGGGGCCGCCCCCTTTGATTTGAAGGGTGAGGGAGCCCTGCTCCTCCTTGAGCATGTCGCCCATCATAGAGGCCCCCAGCAGAGCCCGCCCCAGGGCGGCGGTGGACATGGGCAGCAGCTTGTGGATGTTTCGAGCCCGCTCCACCACGTCCCGTCCAGTGACAGCGACAGCTTTGACCAGGCCGTCGCCGGTTATTGCTCTTACGATTTCGTCGCGCATAGGTATTACTTGTCCTTTCTCGCGGTGAAAAAAACGCGCTGTTCCCCGTCCACGGGGGGACGCATTTTCAATTCTCCGAATATCCTGATCTGGGAAAAACCCGCCTGCCGGAGCATGGCCGTCAGCTCCTCCGTGGTGTAGGCCCGCTCCCGGTGGAGCTCCTCCCCCCGCTCCCACTGGCCGGTCCTTTCGTCCAACTGGAAAATATCCATGAAATAGGAACAGATGCGGCCGCGCCGGGAGTACTCCGCCCGCCAGACGCAGTAGGCGTCCTCAGTTTCATCCAAAAAGACCTGACCGTCCAGCCCCTCCAGCTTTTCCACCGTGTTTACGTCAAAGAGAAACAGACCCCCAGGCATGAGAAACAGGTGGACCCGCTCAAAGGCCCGCTGGAGCTTTTTCGGATCGGTAACATAGTTGACGCTGTCCAGGCAACACACACAGGCGTCGATGGTGCCGTACAGGTCCAGCCTCTCCATGGGCTGGCACAGGAAGATGGGCTCAATGGGGGCGGTGCCCCGGTTTTTCTCCGCCGCCTCGGCCAGCATCTCCGGCGACTGGTCCACTCCGATCATCTCATAGCCCCGCAAGGCCAGCTCCCGGGTGAGGGAGCCCGTGCCGCAGGCCAGGTCCAGCACCGTCCTGCCTGGCAGGGGCTGGCGGCGGAAGTGCTTTTCGATATAGTCGGCCCAGGCGGGATAGCGGACATCATAGGTCAGCTGGTCATAGCAGCCGGCCAGAAAGCGGTAGCTGTTCATCACCGCCGCTCCTTCAGGCGGGGGATGACCCGCTGATAGCCCTCCGCCCCGTAGTGGAGGCACCGGTTCACCCGGCTGATGGTGGCGCTGGAGGCCCCAGTCTTTTCCAGAATGTCGCTGTAAATCAGGCCCTCATCCAGCAGCATGGCCACTTCCATCCGCTGCTCCATGGCCTTCAGCTCGGACACGGTACACAGGTCCTGGAGAAAGCGGCGGCACTCGTCCTCGTCCTTCAGGGTCAAAATGGCGCGATACAGGGTATCGCTGGCCTCTTTATCCAAAAATTTTGACATAACAGGCTCCTTTCTCCCGATGATTCCAAGGGTGGGGGATATCTCCACACTTCTATATTTTAACAGGCTACCATGTGAAAGTAAACAAAAAAATACAGCCAGGGGACCGGCACCCGAGGTCCGCCCCTCGTAGCTTTTTTCACCGGCCCATGATAAAATAAAAAATCAATCCGATGTCATATCGCACGTTCTTTTACGTCTAGAAGGATGAATAGGATTTTGGAAGGAGGTGCGGCCGTGGAGGACACAGACATCATCCAGCTGTATTGGGCCCGGGACGAGGGGGCCATTGCGGCCACCGACGAAAAATACGGCACGCTGTGCCGCTCTCTGTCCCACAATATCCTGGCCAGCCGGGAGGACGCGGAGGAATGTGTCAACGACACCTGGCACCGGGCCTGGAATACCATGCCGCCCCAGCGGCCTGCCTCCCTGCGGGCCTATCTGGTCCGATTGGTCCGCAATTTGTCCATCGACCGCTGGCGGGCCCGGAAGAGCCAGAAGCGGGGAGAAGGGCTGGAGGCGCTGGTACTGGAGCTGGAGGACTGTGTGCCAGCCGTCCCCAGCGCCGAGGAGGAGACAGAGGCGCGGGAGCTCTCCCGGACCATTGACCGCTGGCTGGACGGTCTGCCGAGAGAGGACCGAGTTCTGTTTGTCCGCCGATACTGGTACGGACAGCGGCTGGATGAGCTGTCCGGTCAGCTGGGCTGGTCCCCAAACCGGGTGAGCCAGCGGCTGCTCCGCCTGCGGACGGGTCTGAAGCGGTATCTGGAGCGAGAGGGGGTAGTGCTGTGAGTGACAAGAGTGAGAGGATCTTTCAATCTCTGAGCGACATTTCAGACCAGAAGGTAGATGAGGCGGCCCGGAGACCGGCCGGAAAGCGGCCCGCCCCCCGTTGGAGGCGGTGGACCGCCCTGGCCGCCTGTCTGTGCCTGGTGGCGGGGGCGGCAGTGTGGTATCTGCCCCGGATGGGGGGGAGCTCATCCAACAACGGCCTGGGCGGGAGCGGAGCGGACGGGGTGACCAATTTCATGTCCTATGCAGGCCCGGTGTTTCCCCTGACCTTGGCGGAGGAAAACGGGGCTGTCACCGCCCAGCGGGAGATCACTCTGGACTTTCAACCCTGGGTACCCCGGTGGATCTCTAATGAGGAGATGGCCGCCGAAGAAGCGGCCTGGGGGGAGGAGAGCTACGATAAGATCCTAAGTGATCTCCGGGAGAGCTTCCCCGATGGGGGTTACTCCAGCCGGTCCACGGACCTTCTGATCCGCGACCGCTATGTACTGACCAATCACTCCGACCAGGAGCAGAGGGTCCAGGTGCTCTACCCCTTTGTCAGCTCCCTGAGGGACTTGACGAAGCGGATGCCAACCCTGTCTGCGGACGGCGAAGAACTGGAAACTGTCCTTCACCCCGGCGGATACTCCGGCGGCTTTCAGGACACCGAGGGACAGACAGATGGGGAGCGGCTGAACCTGCGGGGGCTGGACTCCTGGGAGGCGTACCGGGATCTTCTGTCCGACGGCTCCTATCTGGAGGGAGCCCTGGGGGATTACCCAGACCTGACAGGCGTGCCGGTGACGGTCTATCGATTCACCGATCCCTGGGGGCCGGAGCAGGACGAGAAGGCCGACCTTCCAAACCCTACCCTCCGGGTGGAGTTCGAGCTGGACTATGACAGGACCACTGTTCTCTCCTACGGCTTCCATGGCGGCTTCTACGATCGGGAGGCGGGGATCATGGGCCAGAGCTTCTCCATTCCTCAGGAATGGGAACGGGATCACGACCGACCCTATTATTTAATTGTCCTGGGGGACGACGTGGCCAATATGACCACCCAGGGCTATAACACCGGGGGCTGGGACACGGACAAAAAGATAGAGGCCGGGGTGGATATCCAGCGGTATGAGAGCGATCTGGATACCGCCCTTCGGGAGGTGGCCGCCCTGCTCTATGAGACGGATATGGAGCGGTGGAGCAAGGACCTGTGGGGCCTGCGCCACCCCGCCCAGGCCACGGTGGACTTTGAGATGTACTACGGCCTGCTGTGCGGCTATCTGATGAGCTACGGCCTGCTGTCAGAGGACCCGGCGGAGCGGTATGAAACCGGCTGGCTGGAAGAGGTGGACTTTGAAGTGGCAGACCGTGTATGTTATCTGGAGGGGGAAGTGACTATCCCCGCTGGCGGGACAGTGGAAGTGACTGCCCAACTGGTCAAGAATGCCAGCTTCGATTTCTATTGTGCTCACACCGAAAACGAGGGCGTATACGGCTATGACCTGGTGACCAGGCTGGGCTCCGCCCTCACCTTTACCGGCCAGAGCGCCGTTCTGGAGGACCGGGAGCAGATCAAGATCGTTCGGCAAAACTTTGGGTTTGAGCCTGAGAGCGGGATACGGACCGTGGAGCTGAATCCGGAGGAGGAGCACTACTATCTGGCGGTCCGGCGGGTGGAGACAGAGGAATAGGAAAAGACAGCGGACTGTGACCAGTCCGCTGTCTTTTTATCCCGCAAGCCCCCAGCCGTCCGGCTCGCTGGGGAAGTCAAAGCTGGTGCTGAACCAGGTGATCTCATCCCCCTCTACTCGGGAAGCGGGGAGAGAGGGGGTGACTATCTGCCGGCCGTACTGGTCGGTGACCAGGGCGGCGAAGACCAGCTCATCCCCCTCCTGGAGATCCAGCTCCACGGAGGGAAGGTGGAACCACTGCTCCGCCTTCTCAAAGCCGTGATGATTGTCTGGACGGCTACATGGCTCCAGCCAAAAGAGCAGTGCTCGGTTTCGGAACAGTCCGAGCTGGACCTGCTTGACCTGGGATTGACCAATATCCTCGTTGACCGCAGAGACGGAGGCGGACAGCCCTGTGAGGAAGCCATAATTCTCTCTCACATGGAACAGGCCGTCCTCTCCACGGGGAATATTTAACAGGGCACTCTCCAAAAGAGAGATACCTACCGCTGGTAGACTGCTGCCGTAGAGAGAGGAATAGTTACCCAGTAGTTGAGTCTGGCGTGTTCCCTGGTCCACCAGGACTGCGGATAAGGTGATGCTGTCTGTCAGAGGGCAGGTGATCTGGCCGGAGAACTCCTGCCCCGGTCCAGGAACGGCGGGAACGTCCACCAACCCATCCCCGGTATCAGCATGGAGAAGGATCTCCAGCCCCTCAGTATAGGTCTTGGGCACCACACGGACCGAAAAGGTGACAGTATTGGACGCCAGGTCGGCGGACTGGATATTGGTAGCGTAGTCGGCCACCAGACTGTTCTGGGATTTTAGGATCTCCTCCACCCTGCTGGTAATGGAGCCGATTTGACTATTGACCGAGTAGGTAATATTGCCCACGGAATTGGCCAGGTCGGTGTATTGGCGGTCCAGCTCCTTCAACCGGGCGAAGAGGGAGCGCCCGGCCAGAAGGACAAGCAGCAGGGCCAGACAGGCGGCGCCGTAACGCAAGCGCCTGTGGCGGGGGGAGCGGCTTTCCCGAACCTTCTGCTCCACCAATTCCGACACCCGCTCCTGCTGTTCCGCGGTGAGCTGGCTGGACTGCTGATAGCGGGACAGGATCTCCTCGACCAGTTTCAACTGGGCAGGGGAAAGATCGTTGGAGATGTGCTCCTCCTGGTCCTCCTCCACACCGAGCAGCCAGCCGACGGATACATGGAACAGGCGGCTGAGAGCCACCAGTTTGTCCACATCGGGCAGACTGGAATCAGATTCCCATTTATAAATAGACTGTCGGGATACGCCGAGAGCCTCGCCCAGCCCCTCCTGGGACAGATCCAGCTCCCGGCGCTTGGCGGCGATACGTTGTCCGGTCGTCATGGTCATCGGCCTCCTTTGCATTCACCCTAGCAAAAAGGGGAGAAAAAGACCACCTCCTCGCGGTTTGAATCCTGCTAACCAGCGGTTTACATTCTCCGGAATCCATTGGGGCGCAAGGAGTTTAGAGGACCTCAGTCCACCAAAATAGCATTGGGATAGATGCGCTCCATGCGGCTGTCTGGGAAACGGCGGTCCAGAAGCTGTCCCAGCGCGGTGTCGGGCGGAGCGTCCATAGTCTGACGCTGGGTGTACCGTCCCATGGCCAGACAGGACACGGCGATGTTGACCACCATAAAGAGGATGAGGACCCAGGAGAGGACCCGGCCGATCCGGAGAGGGAGCCGCTCGATCCACTGGGAGAGCCGGGGGTAGATGGACTTGAGCCACACGACAGCGGCGATGCCCCAGAAAAAACAGTATAAAAGATTGATGCGTCCGCCCAGATTGAAGGGCAGGTGGCTGTAATCCCAAAACACCGTGCCGAAGACCAACTCGGTAAAAACGGAGCAGAGATACTCATAGACGCCGCCCACCACGGTTCCAACAAGAAAGACGTAGCTGTCGCTCTTGTGCCGGTACTTGTACAGAACAGCGGTGAGCAGGACGGCCCCCAGCCCCCAGACAATGGAGAAGGGGCCGTAGACCACGCTGCTTCGGCTCATCCACACCCCGGCCGTGATACGGCAGAAGATGGTTTCAATCATGTCGCCCAGAAAGGCGCCGATCAAAAACAGCCACAACAGCTTGTAAAAGCAGCAGCCCTGGGCAAAGACTCCGGACGTTCCTTTTTTGGCGGTTCTGCGGCGGGCCTGTTCCTCCAGCCGCTCCCGCCGTAGGCCGTAGGCCCTGGCCATACGGCGCTGGATATACCGGGTGACGGCGTTATCCAGATGGTCGGTGAGACGACGGAGCCGGAGGGAGAGCTCACTGGGCTCCTTCAGACTGGTATTGAGCTGGAGCAGGGCGGCCAGAGAGGTAAGCAGGTCGCCGGCCAGCAGACAGAACAGGACCAGCAGGATGAGCTGACCGACAGAGCGGGGAATCAGTCCGGCCAGCCTGACCAGCAGGGGGTTGCCAAAATAGAGGCACAAAAGGGCCATCCCGCCCCAGAGAAGGGAGTATCCCAAACAGATGTGACCCTCGAATTGAAAGCGGTATCTGGAGTAGTCCCACCACTTCTGGCCGGAGAGATGTTCCAGTAGGATGCCGGTGAACAGTTCAAGGCCGGTGGCAATAATCAGGCCAAAGAGAAAGAGAAAAAAGGGCGTATTTTTCAGTTCGGGCAGAAAGATGGCGAACAACACAGCCGCCAGGCCGTAAACCGGGGAGAAGGGGACATTCAAAAACCCCCGATTGATAAGCCGCCGCCGTTTGGCGGCCGCCAGAGCGGTTTCACCCAGCCACCCCAAAAAGGAGTAGGCCAGAAAGAACCAGAGAAGCTGATATACTGTATATTCCATAGAAACTCCTTATCCAGCGGCGGAAAAGAATGCCTGGATAGCCCCATGGTCCGCCTGGACCGAGCCCTGGACAAAGCCGGGCTTGCCGCCACCACGGCCGTTGAGGCTTTGGTTCATCTCCTTGGCAAAGGCACGCAGGTCGCCCTCCAGTTGGCCAACGGCGTACTTGTAGCCCTGACCATCCACGCCGGAGAAGCAGGCACACCGCCCGCCACAAGTCTGGAGGACGGCGTCGCACAGGCGGCGCAGACTATCAGGGGTCAGGCCCTCCTCAAAGAGAAGCACATCTCCTGCCCCAGTGAGCTGACGGGCCAGGGAAGCAAAGCGATCCTCCTCCATGGATAGAAGCCGGGACTTCAGAGCGGCGTTCTCCTCGGTCAGCCGCTGGACCGCTGCCCCAGTTTCAAAGGCCTTGGCAGACAGAAGGGTAGACACCTGGTGGTTCTGCGCTAAAATGCTGTTTACATAACGCAAGGCCCGACTGCCGCACACCAGTTCGATGCGTACCCCCTCACGAAACTTCTGAACGGACAGGAGCTTCACAAAGCCCACCTGGCCGGAGG
Source organism: Flintibacter hominis (assembly GCF_014287965.1). Classification (NCBI taxonomy): domain Bacteria; kingdom Bacillati; phylum Bacillota; class Clostridia; order Eubacteriales; genus Flintibacter; species Flintibacter hominis. The sequence goes on from NZ_JACOPO010000001.1 coordinate 398,090, forward strand.
AGGCCACATGGGTGCCGCAGCAGGCGCAGGTATCAGCGCCGGGGAAAGAAACGATTCTTACCCGGCCAGTCAGCGCCTTTTTGCTCCGGTATTCCAGTGTTGCCAGCTGTTCCGGAGAAGGGAAGGTGATGGAGATGGGGTGGTCTTCCCAGATATAGCGGTTGGCCGCCTCCTCCAGCTCCTGGAGCTGGTCTCCGTCCAGCAGTACGTTTAAATCGATGGTAATGAAGTCGCTCCCCATGTGAAAACCAACATTGTCGCACCCCCACTTAGCGTGGGCGATGCCGGACACGATATGCTCACCGGAGTGGTGCTGCATCAAATCGAAGCGGCGTTCCCAGTCAATCTGCCCCTCCACCTGAGCGCCGGGCTCCAAAGGGCCGTCACAGGTGTGGACTACCCGGCCCTCACGCTCGTGGACCTCCAATACCTGGACCGGCCCAAGGACGCCCAGGTCATAGGGCTGACCGCCCCCCTCGGGGTAGAAAGCGGTCTGGTCCAGTATTACGTCATAGCCTCGCTTGCCTTGTATACAGGACTCTACATGGGCGGAGAATCGGGTCAGAAATGGGTCTTGTTCGTAGAGCTTTTCCATGGTCATGTCCTCTCTCTATATTTTTTGTATCATAGCACACTGGGGTTGGAAAGGCAAATTGGAAAGATGTTTCGTTTGAGAATATGATTTCAGGTGGGCGGCAGGAAAGTTTAATGCGGATTTAATGCGGCGGCATTTTGCTTAATCCCATTTTTTTATGAAATGGAATAGGATAGGCTCATCCGAAAGGGCAGGATTCGGATAATAAAGTACAGAGGTGAGTCGTTATGATAGCTGATTATATGTTGCTTCGACTGGTGATTGCCACTATCGTTATTTTAGTAGCGTCTGTTCTGGCTCTGTCCGTGAAGCTGGTATCTAGGATAGTCCGGTCTGCCGCCCATAAGAAGTCTGTAAAGGCATATTCCTGGGACAGGAGTAAGACTGTTGCTCGTTAAAGAAGCGGCCTCCACATTTGTTTTCCCCATTTGGTCAGAGAGCCGGGACACAAGCCTGTGTTCCGGCTCTCTGTATTTGTGAGTGGGGAGAGCGTTCAACCAATACTGCCGAAGACAGCCCCCAAAACCAGAACCAGCAGGGTAACGCCGCAGAACAGATATTTTGCCATTGGATAGAACCAGGACCCAAGAGGCTTGTGGCGGGCCAGGTTTACCTGCTTGAGTACATAGTCCTTGCCGCATATCCAGAAGAACATGACCGCGGCCAGCAGGGCGCCGATGGGGCAGATATAGATGGAGCACACGTCCATCCACTGGGAGACGATAGGGGCGATGAGCAGGCCCACTCCAATGCCGATGGCCCCGATGATGCCGACGGCAGCGGGCCTTGGCAGGTGGAACAGCTCCTGGAGGGTGGCGGTGGGGGCCTCAAACAGATTGACCAGAGAGGTCAGAGCAGCGAAAACCACCGCGACAAAGAATACCACCAGGATGACTGGCCCGCCGGGGATTCCGCGGATCACATTGGGGAGGTAGATGAACATTAGGCCCGGACCGCTCTCGTTGAGCTGCTGGCCCGCCACCGCCATTGCGGGAATGATGACCAGAGCGGCCAACAGGGCGGCACAGGTGTCAAAGAGGGCCACCATCTTGGCGTCAGAGGGGATGTCGGAGTCAGGGCTCAAGTAGGAGCCGTAGATCAGTGTTCCATTGCCGGCAATGGACAAGGAGAAAAATGCCTGGCCCAGGGCATAGACCCATACCCAGGGGTCCAGGAGCCCTTCAGGGCGGAGGACGAAGATGTACTGATAGCCGGCGGAGGAGCCGGGCAGAGTGACCAGGTAGACGGCCAGACCGATAAACAGTAGAAAGAACAGGGGCGTCATGACTTTATTGGCCTTCTCGATGCCCCGGCCCACGCCGAAGGCCATGATGGCGATGGTGACCGCCATGCCGGCGATCTGCCAGCCCAGGTTTCCAGAGGCGGTGGCGCCAAAATTGGCGCTGAAGGCGTCTACTCCGTCCAGGGCGGACAGAGCGCCGGTGATGGACTGGGCGGTGTACTTGAAGATCCAGCCGGTGACCACAGAGTAACCGATGGCCAGGGCCAGGGATCCCAGGACCGGGATAAGGCCCAGTAGCTTGCCAGGCTTATCGGTGCCGAAGCGCAGCTTGGTGGCCTCGCCAAAGGCGTGGACAGGACCGGACCGGGTGGCCCGGCCGAAGGCCATCTCCCCGATGACGCCGGTGGAGCCGATGATAACCACAAAGATCAGATAGGGGATCAGGAAGGTGGCTCCGCCGTATTTTGACACCCGAGCCGGAAAGAGCCAGATGTTGCCCATGCCGACCGCGGAGCCGATACAGGCCAGAATGAAGCCCCACTTAGAGCCCCAGGAATCTCGTTTCTTCTCATGTTTCATGGATGTTCGATCACGCCTCTCTCTTTTTGACAGGGAAGGTCCTGCGCAGATGTAAGCATACCATATTATAGGAAAAAAACAAAGGGGTGAATTTTCGTTGACAGAGGGGAGGGATTGGGATAGGATGGAAGTAAAAGGTGCCCAAATTGAGAGAACGGAGGATGGAGCGGTGAACGACCTCTCGGTGGACCTGTTTTTTATGAAACAGCCTGAGCTGCTGCCCCTCTATTTGGAGATTGAGAGGGCTGTCCGGGATAGGCTGGGTGACTTTGAAGTGGTGGTACAGAAGAGCCAGATCACCTGGAAAGGTCCAGGCTCTTTCGCCGCCCTATGGCTGCCCCGGTGGAAAAGGCCGGACGGGCGGATCTATGTGGGGCTGTCTTTTTTTCTGGAATTTCAGGTGGAAAGCCCCCGCATCCCCTACTCGACAGAGCCCTACCCCAACCGCTGGACCCACCACACCTCGGTGGCCGATCTTGGCGAGCTGGATGAGGAGCTAATGGGCTGGCTCTATCTGTCCAAGGAATTTTCCGGGCGCAGGCGGCGGAGAAAGAGCTGAAAATCTTGCAATACCGGGCAACCTATTGTAAAATGATTCGAACGCCCTACGATAGACCCCATAAGGAAGGTGAGCATCCATGAGCATGACGGCTGTGAAGTCAGTAGACCCTAGAAGTCCGGCCCACCGGGCGGGTATCCGGGTGGGCGAAACGCTGACCCACATCAACGGCCACATGATCGTGGACGTGCTGGACTATAAATTTTACAGCTATGATCCCAGGCTGGAAGTGACCCTCCGGGAGCGAGACGGCTCCACCCGCACCCTGCGGATCCGCAAGGGGGAGGGGGAGGACCTGGGGCTGGAATTTGAGACCTATCTGATGGACCGGGCCCGCTCCTGTGCCAACAACTGTATCTTCTGCTTTGTGGACCAGATGCCCCCTGGGATGCGACCCTCTCTCTATTTTAAGGACGACGATGCCCGGCTGTCCTTCCTGATGGGCAATTACCTCACCTTAACGAACCTGTCCCCTCGGGAGGTGCAGCGGATTATCGACCTGCGGATCTCCCCCATCAACGTGTCCGTCCACACCACAGACCGGGCGCTCCGGGCGGAGATGCTGAAGAACCGGCGGGCGGGGGAGAGCATCGATATCATGGAGCGGTTTGCCCAAAACCACATCACCATGAACTGCCAGATCGTATCCTGCCCCGGCATCAACGACGGCCCCGCTCTGGATAAGACATTGCATGACTTGGCGGGGATGTATCCGGCGGTGAACAGCATCTCGGTGGTCCCCGTAGGCGTGACGAAATACCGGGAGGGGCTGTATCCCCTGTCCATTTACAACACAGAGACCGCCGGAGCGGTCATCGACCAGGTGGAGGGCTTTGCCGCCCGCCATCTGGAGAGGGCGGGGACCAGGCTGGCGTGGTGCTCGGATGAGTTTTATCTCCTGGCTGGCCGGGAGCTCCCGCCGGAGGAGTATTTTGAGGAGTTTACCCAGCTGGACAACGGGGTGGGGATGCTCACCCTGCTCTCCCGGGAGTTTAGCCGGGCGCTGGACCTGATGGAGCCGGAGGAGATGGCGGGCGCCACCCCGTTTTCCATCGCCACCGGGGTGTCCGCCGCCCCATATTTGGAGAGATTGATTTCCCAGGCCAGGGAGAAATGTGGTACAATAGAGGGCAGGGTCTATCCCATCGTCAACCACTTCTTTGGAGAGACCATCACGGTGGCCGGACTGGTCACCGGAGGCGATCTGATCCATCAGCTCAAGGGGCGGGAGCTGGGAGAGCGCCTGCTGATCCCGGCCAATATGCTCCGCTCCGGGGAGCGGGTCTTTCTGGACGACGTGTCGGTGGACGATGTGGAGCGGGAACTTGGTGTTCCTGTTACGGCAGTGGAGCAGGACGGCTATGAGCTGTGCGACGCAATCTGCGGACTGGAGATTACCCCTATGGCCCAACGCCAGAGCCAGGAAGAAACAGAATACTATCAATACAATCAAAGAGTGTAGCGGGGAGCCGAATGTGGAAAGACCGGCATATTTCAGGCCGCCCCTCGCCGCCGCGAAGGCCGCTTCTCCCATAACGACGTCTGGGCATTTTTTGCTGCATTCTCTTGCGCCTCCTCCCCACATCAAACCCGATTTGCTGGGCTTTGATAGGGGCATATGAAAGGATGATTACATGAAACCTCTTGTTGCTATTGTAGGCAGACCAAATGTCGGTAAGTCCATGCTCTTTAACAAGTTGTGCGGCCAGCGGCTGTCTATCGTGGAGGACACCCCCGGCGTCACCCGGGACCGGCTGTACGCCCAGTGTGAGTGGAGAAATCGCACCTTTGATATTGTGGATACCGGCGGCATCGAGCCGGGCACCGACGACCAGATCCTGGCCTTCATGCGGGAGCAGGCGGAGATCGCCATCTCCACCGCCACGGTCATTGTCTTTGTGTGCGACATCAAGACCGGAATGACCGCCTCCGATCAGGAGGTGGCCAATATGCTCCTCCGATCGGGCAAGCCGGTGATCTTGGCAGTCAATAAGGCAGACCAGACCGGGCGGGAGAACCCGGATATCTATGAATTTTATAACCTTGGGCTGGGCGATCCCATTGCCGTGTCCGCCCTCCATGGCCACGGCACCGGCGATCTGCTGGACGCCTGCTTCCAGTTCTTCCCCGAGGAGGAGGACGAGGAGGAGGACGACGACGTCATCAAGGTGGCAGTTATCGGAAAGCCCAACGTGGGAAAATCCTCTCTGGTCAACCGCATTTTGGGAGAGGAGCGGGTCATTGTATCCAACGTGGCAGGCACCACCCGGGATGCTGTGGACAGCGCGTTTGAGAACCAGCACGGAAAATATCTCTTTATCGACACCGCCGGGATGCGGAAGAAGTCCAGGGTGGATGACCGGATCGAGAAGTTCTCCGTCCTGCGCTCCACCATGGCCATCGAGCGCAGCGATGTGTGCCTGATCATGATCGACGCCCAGGAGGGAGTCACTGAGCAGGATACCAAGGTGGCCGGATTGGCCCACGAGGCGGGTAAGGCGTGCATTATTGTGGTCAACAAGTGGGACGCCATCGAGAAGGACGGCAAGACCATGGACAAGATGCGTCAGGAGGTCATGCGGGACCTGTCTTATATGACCTACGCCCCTATTGTCTTTATTTCCGCATTGACCGGCCAGCGGGTGGACCGGCTCTTTGAGCTTATTAACTATGTCAACGACCAGTCCGCCATGCGCATCACCACTGGAATGCTCAACTCGGTCCTGGCCGACGCCACCGCCCGGGTCCAGCCTCCCACAGACAAGGGGCGGAGGTTGAAGATCTATTATATGACACAGGTGGGCATCCGTCCGCCCCACTTCGTCTGCTTCTGCAACGACGCCCGGCTGTTCCACTTCTCCTATCAGCGATATCTGGAAAATCAGATCCGCTCCACCTTCGGCCTGGAGGGCACCCCTGTCCGGCTGACCGTGCGGCAGCGCAGCGATAAGGAGGAGTGATAATGGGTTCCGCGATTTTATTTTTCCTCACCCGGATGGATTTTTGGATCGTGGCAGTCATCTCTTATTTCTGCGGCTGCTTCAATGGGGCGGTGATCGTATCCAAATATATCCTGCGGGACGACGTGCGAAACCACGGAAGCGGCAACGCGGGGCTGACCAATTTCTACCGTACCTTCGGCGGCCCATTGACCTTTGTGGTTATTCTCACCGATGTGCTAAAGGCAGTGGTGGCCATTCTGATCGCGGTTAAAATTGGCGGCGGATATGACCCGCGCATCATGCCGGACTTCCCTTTGGATGGTGCTACGGTCGCCTATTATGTAGTCCTGTTCAAGTATTGGGCGGGCCTGTTCTGCCTGTTGGGCCATATGTTTCCCTGTATGTTCCACTTCAAGGGGGGTAAGGGCATCCTGTCCGGAGGAACCATCGCCATCATGATCGACTGGCGGATCGCTCTGGTCGTGTGGGGCGGCTTTCTCATCCTGGCCGTCCTCACTCGATATGTGTCCCTGGGTTCGGTGTGGGCTGGGGCCTCCTTCCCTGTGGCCACTTGGTTTGTTTACCAAGACTGGGTCATCACCCTGTTGGGGCTGCTGCTCGGCGGGCTGGTGGTCTATATGCACCGGGCCAATATCAAGCGGCTGCTCTCCGGAACGGAAAATAAGTTTTCTCTGCGTAAAAAGAAATGATATGACCGCGGGGGCGGCCCCATGGAGCTGCCCGCCCGGGGGCGCATCGTGCTGTGCCCCTACGAAATGAGACCGTGAACTGGAGGGCCGTCGTGGACACTGGCCCCTACAATATTACATTGGGAGGTAAACTCTGATGAAGATCACCGTAGTAGGCAGCGGCGCCTGGGGGACTGCCCTGGCCCTGCTGTTACTGGAAAACGGAAACGATGTCACTCTCTGGTCTTATCACCAGGAGGAGTCTAACCGGATGCGGGACACCCATGAGAACCCCATGCTCAAGGGAGTGCCTCTGCCGGAGGAACTGAAACTGACCACCGACCTATCCTCGGTCAAGGGATGTGGTCTGGTGGTGCTGGCGACGCCCTCCTTCGCCGTTCGAGCCACCGCAGCCCAGCTGCGGGAGCTGGTGGACCCAGGGACCATTGTTGTATCAGTGTCCAAGGGGATTGAAAAGGATACCTCGCTCCGTCTGAGTCAGGTCATCGAGGAGGAGCTTCAGGGCAAATGCCCTGTGGTGGTGCTGTCTGGGCCCTCCCACGCGGAGGAGGTGGGGCGCCGTATCCCTACCGGCGTGGTGGCGGCGGCGGACGAGCTGTCTGTAGCCCAAAAGGTCCAGGACCTGTTCATGAACCCCCGCTTCCGTGTCTATACCAGCGATGATAAGGTGGGCACCGAAATCTGCGCCGCCCTGAAGAACGTCATCGCCCTGTGCGCTGGCTGCTGTGACGGGATGGGCTATGGGGACAACACCAAGGCCCTGCTTATGACAAGGGGACTGGCCGAGATGGCCCGGCTGGGCGTGGCCCTGGGGGGCAGAAAGGAGACGTTTACCGGCCTGGCTGGCGTAGGCGATCTCATCGTCACCTGTACCTCCATGCACTCCAGGAACCGCCGGTGCGGTATCCTGTTGGGCCAGGGCAAAGAGATTCATGAGGCCATGCAGGAGGTGGGCGCCGTGGTGGAGGGCTACTACGCTGCTGCTAATGCCCAGGCCCTGGCGGAAAAGGCCGGAGTGGAGATGCCGATTGCCCAAGCCGCCTATGAGGTGCTCTACCAGGGCCGAGATGTCCACGCGGTCATCACGGACCTGATGGGCCGCGCCAAGCGGTCCGAACTGGATGAGAGCTGGAGCTAAGATCAAAAGCTAAAAGCCGCCTGTTTTTATAACAGGCGGCTTTTTTTACCACCCCGAAGCACAACGACCTGTACGCCGACATAGTATGGGGAAAACAGAAGCGGGCAGAACCCGCGGACAGGAGGGCGCATATGGACGATATTGGTACATTGATTATCAGGGTTTATACCTCGCGGGCACAGATTCCAATTAGCGGAGCCACCGTGGTGGTCACCCATGAGGGGAAGGGGGGCAGGCGGGAGCTGCTCTCCCTCCAGGTCACGGACAGCAGCGGAGCCATTCTGCCGCTCCAGATATCGACTCCGCTGCTGGGAGAGAGTACCGCCCCGCATACAGATGGCCCCGTCCCATTTGCCATATGCAGCGTGTGGGCGGAGCATCCCGGATACGCTATGCTCCAGGTAGATGGAGTCCAGATATTCCCAGGGGTGGAAACGACCCAGGACATGGAGCTGATCCCGCTGGCCGAGGGCCAGTCCAGCCTCCAGGTAAGGGACCAGCGGGAGATCACCGCCCAGAGCCTGTGAGGTGGAACAATGCCGGTCATCATCACTCCTTATATCCCAACCAACATTACGGTCCATCTGGGGCTGCCCAGCCAGTGGGCGGAAAACATCACGGTCAGCTTCCCGGACTATGTGAAAAATGTGGCCTCCAGCGAGATATACCCTACCTGGGAGCTGTCGGCCATCCGGGCCAATGTGTTGGCAATCATCTCCTTTGCTCTCAACCGGGTGTACACGGAGTACTACCGTAGCCGGGGCTATGAGTTTGATATTACCTCCACCACCCAGTACGACCAGAAATTCATCCGGGGGCGCAACTTCTTTGACAGCATCAGCCGGGTAGTGGATGAGATCTTTAACGACTATATCCGCCGTCGGGGGTTTGTAGAGCCTTTGGCCGCCAAATTTTGCAATGGGACCACCAGCACCTGCGACGGACTGTCCCAATGGGGCAGCCAGGACATGGCGAAGCAGGGAGCAAACTCTATGGAGATCCTCTACCGCTACTACGGCGACGATATCGAACTGGTGGTGGAAGCGCCGATCCAGGATATGACTCGCTCCTATCCCGGCTACCCCCTGCGGTTGGGGTCAGCGGGGGAGGAGGTCGTAGCGATCCAGACCATGATTAACCGCATCTCGCAAAATTATCCCGCGATTCCCAAAATTAGGCCGGTTACCGGCGCTTTTAATGAGAAGACAGAGGAGGCCGTCAGAAAATTCCAGCGGATATTCAATTTAACCGCGGACGGAATCGTGGGAAAGGCAACCTGGTATAAAATGGTCTCTCTCTATGTGGGTGTCACCAAACTGGCTGAACTTATCAGCGAGGGCCAGACCTTTTATGGGATCGAGTTCCAGTTCCCTGGGACTCTGCGGGAGGGGGATACTGGTCCTGAGGTCCGAGTCCTGCAATATATGCTGGCCGTGATGGCGCAGTTCGACGAGGCGTTGCTGCCCATCGAGGTAGACGGGGACTTTGGACACAACACAACCCAGGCTGTCCGGCAATACCAGGGCCTGGTTGGGCTTACGATTGATGGGGTGGTTGGGGAGGTCACTTGGAACTCCATCTATGGCCACTTTGCTCTGGCGGACCAGTTCATGCGCCGGGATATGGTCCGTTTCCCCAGAACAGCCACTGAGATTATGCCGGCCTCGGTTATCAATGTAGGCTCGGATGCCAGCAGCTATGCCGACACCCCACGGGTCGGGCAATTTCCAGGGGAAACTGTGCGGTTTGGCCAGACGGACCGGAGAGGAGAGGTGTTGGTATGACACGAGATGAACTGGAGCGGGAATTGCTGGCACAGCCGGTCAGAAGTCTGCAGTATATGCTGCGGAGGCTGTCGCTGCAATATCCCTTCCTGCCTGAGATTGTGGCGGATGGTGTGTTTGGCGAACGGACTCTGGAGGCGGTGATGCTCTTTCAACGGGAGCTCCATCCTCCAGTGACCGGCATGGTGGACGAGGAAACTTGGAACGACATCCGGGAGCGGTGGATCCTTCTCGAGCGGAAGCTGGCAGAGCCCCGGCCGGTGCGCCTGTTCCCCGGACAGGAAGCCCGGGTCTATCCAGGAAATGAGCAGGAGTTCCTAATCATTCCACAGGCGATGCTCCGAATACTGGCCCGATATTTCGATGGGATTACGGCAGATCAGGCAGACGGGCTTCATGGGCCTGCTTCGGTGGCCAATACCCGCTGGCTCCAGAGGGCGGCGGGGCTAGAGGAGAGCGGGATCATGGACCGGCAGACCTGGGAATTGCTGGGCCGCCTGTACGAGATGTTTGTGGTCAAAGAGAGAAAACAGCAGGACAGCAGCCGCTATCAGGGCAGGGGGTGAGCTCCCTGCCCAAAAAATAAAATGAAAAAAGTTGAAAAAGGGGCTTGCTTTTTTTTCTCCGGTATGCTAATATATACAAGCTGTCTGACTGATGAAAATTCTGGCAGCTCTTTCCGGGTGTGGCGAAGTTTGGTATCGCGCTTGAATGGGGTTCAAGAGGCCCCGAGTTCGAATCTCGGCACTCGGACCATGCGGAGTGTCCTTATAGGATTTGAGTATCCTACAAAGGACACTCCGCATTTTTTATTGTTAAAATTGGGGCGGCACCGTTTTCATCGAACAGCAGCCAATCCCGGATGCACAGGAGCTTTACCTTGTGCCGGGTGAGCAGGTCAATGTAGCTTTTGGTCATGCCCCACTCCCGGCCTATCCGGGTCAAATTATGGACTAACTCCACATCTACCTTGCCAGCGACCACGGCATCGGTCACTTTCTGGAGCGCCGGGCGGTCTAATGTGAGCCCGCTGCCGTATTCGTCCGCAGCGCCGATGATGGTATATCCCGCCTGCTTTGCGTAGAGCTGGAGCAGAAACCGCTGGTGTTCCAATGCGAAAGAATCGTCATGGGCGACACGGCAATAGAGAAATGCCCTCATATCCCACACCACCTTTACACCGCCGGGGCGTAGCTTAATGCTACGCCTTTTCTCGTTTCCAGCAGAATATCCCGCTCGGGGATTTTCCGGCGATCCGGCACCTCAAAGGCACCGATGCAGTTGTAGTGGATCGTCACCCGCTGATTGGTAACACCGTCCTCCTTGACCGCAGGATAGGCCTCGATATATTCAATGAGTTCGGCAACCATGCGCTTGGTGATGGTGGTCGCGTCGGTGTAGCGGTGCACCGTTTCCAAGAAGGTGTCTACATCCATCCGCTTATCTTCTAGCTTTTTCAGCTCCAGCCGCAGCGCCTTGATTTTCTTGGCGTTTTCGCCTTGCTCCTGTTCGTACCGCTTGGACATTTTGGCGAACCGGGCATCGTCGATCTTGCCGGAAACATTGTCCTCATAGAGCCGTTCAAAGAGCATATCCAGCTCCCCGTCCCGGGCCAGCAGCCCGTCCAGCTCCCGCTTCTTGCGTAGCCGGTCATTTTCCGCTATCTTGGCGGAACGGCCCACCATCGCCTTGATAAAGTCGTTTTCGTACTCGTTGGCGAAGCAGGCCAGCCGGTGTACCTCGTAGAGCACGACCTGCTCCAAGAAGTCCAGCCGGATATAGTGGGTAGACGAGCATTTGCGGAGCCCGGAATTGTGGTTCTGGCAGCTAAAGAACTTAATATCGTGGTTGCCTTGGTTAAAATGGAAATTCAAATTGCCGCCGCACTCCGGGCATTTCAGATAGCCGGAAAAGACGCTGGGCTCTTGGGTAACAGTGGGGCGCTTGCGCCGTGTCCCGGCTTTTAACGCCTGTACCTTTTCCCAAGTTGGTCGGTCAATGATAGGCTCATGGACATTGAGGAAGATTGCCCGGTTCTCCTCCGGGTTCTCAATCCGGCGCTTCATTTTATAGGATTTGGAATAGCTTTTGAAGTTGATGACATCACCGCAGTATTCCTGCGTGGTCAAAATCTTCTTGATTGTGGTGTGTCCCCATTTTGTGGGCTCCACGGTACTTTTGGAGCCGCCTCTGCTTGTACCCCTGCTGCGCCAGTAGTAGGTCGGGTTGACGATCCCATCCGCACCGAGGGCGGCGGCGGTTTCAGCCAGCCCGTAACCGTCCAGCGCCATGCGGTAGATACGGCGTACCACCTCAGCGGCCTCCGGGTCAATCACCCAAAAACGGGGATCGTCCGGGTTCTTTATGTAACCGTAGGGCGGCGGTGAAAGCGGAATCCCAGCGTTGCCCTTCATCTTGTTGACGATCCGGCGCTTCTTGGAAATGTCTTTGGCGTAGTATTCATTCATAATGTTTTTGAACGGGGTGAAATCATCTTCGCCCTCGTCGCTGTCCACGCCATCGGAAACGGCCACCAGCCGCACATCATGGAGCGGGAAAAATTCCTCGGTGAGCTTGCCCACCTCAATGTAGTTCCGGCCCAGCCGGGAGAGGTCTTTCACAAACACCGCCGAGATGTACCCGGCCTCGATTGTGGCGATCATTTTCTGAAAGCCGGGGGCGCTTCATGGTAGTGCCGGTGATCCCGTCATCCACGAAAAAGATAGTGTCCGTGTAGCCCTTGTCCTTAGCGGCCTTTTGAAGTATTTTCTTTTGGTTCTGGATGCTGTTGGACTCGCTGTCCATATTATCGTCACGGCTCAGTCGGCAGTAGAGAGCGGCTGTGCCGGTAGAGATTTTCTTGCTTGACTGTTTCAAAATATCCTCCTTCCTGCAATCAAGCAAGAGGTTCTTATCTATGTATATTATACCTCTGCCGACTGCCCGTGTTAAGGATGTCGATGGAACAGTTAAGCTGGCTCCAAATCGGCCAGCATCAGCTTCAACAGGATGTCACGCATGGACTCGCCTTTGTCCTTGTAGATGGGGTGCTGCTTCAAATCGTACTTCTTGGAGTAGAACGGGGGCAGGCCCCGGAGCTGCAAGATGCACCTGTCGCCGGGCATGGTGGCAAGCTCGCTGGGGGTCATCAGCTCCCGGCCCAACCGCTGGTTGTTCTGGCTGTAACTTTCCGACTGGCCCCGTGTCCGCCCATCCGTCTGCATGGAGATCGTGGCCTTACCCAGCCAGTTTTCAGATATTTCTTTGATGGTGCTGGACTCACGGCCACCCAAAAACACCACGCTGTCCATGTTGCCGAGGATGGTTTCAGCGTTCTTGTCATAGATGGCCTTGCATTGGGCCAACTGCTGATAAAAGAGCGTCAGACTGACCTCCCGGGAGCGGATAACGGCCACCAGCTTTTCAAGGTTTGGCACCTGTCCCGTGTTGGCCGCCTCGTCCCACAGCACCCGCACATGATGGGGTAGGCAGCCTCCGTGAACATTGTCCGCCCGTTCACACAGGAGATTGAACATCTGCGAAAAGGCCAGCGCCACCAGAAAATTGTAGGTGCTGTCGGTGTCGCTGATACAGAAGAAAGTTGCCGTGCGCCTGTCGCCCATGCGGTCAAGCTCCAGCTCGTCATAGGACATGATCTCCCGGAGCTGGGGGATGTCAAAGGGGGCCAGCCGGGAGCCGCAGGAAATCAAAATGCTTTTTGCCGTTTTGCCGCTGGCCAACTTGTATTTCTTGTACTGTTTCACCGCAAAGCAATCCGGCTTGCGCTGCTCCAGCCCCTTGAACATATAGTCCACGGCGTTGAGAAAGTCCTCGTCATCCTCCTTTACTTCCATGCCGGAGATCATGTCAACCAGCGTATTCATGTTGCGCTCCTCCTCGGAGCCCTCAAAAATGATGTACCCCAGCAGGGCGCAATACAAAAGCGTTTCGGCCTTCGTCCAGAATGGATCGCCTTCTTTGCCCTCGCCCTTGGTGTTGGAGATCAGGGCGTTTACAAACTTCAAGATGTCCGCTTCATTTTTGATGTAGGCCAGCGGGTTATAGTGCATGGACTTTGAAAAATCTATGCTGTTGAACACCTTGATCTTGTACCCCCGCTGCTGGAGAAAGTGGCCTACTTGCCCGAGAACACCTCCTTTCGGATCTACACAGACATACGAGGAATGAGCTTGGAGCAGCTGGGGCGTGAGCCAGAAGCGGGTTTTGCCGGAGCCGGACGAGCCGATGACACAGGCGTTGAGGTTGCGGGCGTTGGCCGGATTTTTGGGCCGGGTATTGATGGTGAGCAGCTCCGTCCCGGTGAGAATGACATTGTTTTCAAACTTGGGATCGACAAAGGGCTTGATGTCCTTTTCCGTTCCCCACCGGGCGCTGCCGTACTCGATGCCCTTGCGGTATTTGCGGGCGTTCTTGCCTTTGGCATACACCGCCAGCCGAACAATGACCGCCCCGGCGATACCTGCCAGCAGGTCCAGCGGATGCAGGCTTGGTGTCGCATAAGAAAACGCCGCTGTAAAGCCCTGGCTTAAATTCAGGAACTTTTCAGAGGCGTCAAGGCCGGGCGCAAGGCGCACCGCCTGGCAGAGCTTATCAAAGAGATAGACGAACAGCAAATACGGGAGGTTGAGGAGCAGTTTCTTTTTCCAGTCAACCGTCATAATTCCACACCCCGGTCTCTGGTCTTGACCTTCTCCCGCTGGCGGTGCTGGGCTTTGGCCTGCTGCTTTGCCTGCTCCAGTTCCTTGCGGATGGAGGGCTTTTTCTCTTTCTCCAGGTTCTTTGCGGAGAACTCCCGGAAGGCCGCCGTGATGACGTCGGCATCCCGGCCCTTGAAGAACACCAGATAGCGGGGTATCTCTCCGCTGGTGTCCTTTTTCAGCGCGAAGTCAATGCCGTACTTCTTGGCGGTGGCGGAAAAAGCCCGGATGTTTTGGTCGGTGATCTCGATGTTGGAAACGCCGGTGTTGTGCTTCATAAGCTGCCGGATGGTCTGCTTGCCGTGGTGCAGCTTCGTCTTGTGGCCGGTCACTCCTTTCTGCATCTCGTCCAGCACCTTTTTCATAGCCTGTTGCAGCATCCCGGCTGATAGCTTGGTGGCCTCCACACAGAGGGCAACGGTGCGCTGGGTGACTTCTTCCTGCATATAATCACTTCCTCTCAGTTTGAAAAATGTTCTCAGTATGTTATGATTAAAACATACTGGAGAAAAAGGGGGTGATGCTTTATGTCAACTACGGGTTCACGTCTGGAAGTATTAAGTACGCTTGCCGGATTCATCAGCTCGTACCTCGCTCTCATGCGAGGTGTAGTACAGCAACGCAGAGCAAAGCATCATTTTTTCTGTTTGTCAGCATTTAATTGCTGTTGAATATGAACCCCAATTCCTTCAGCAGAACTGGCAGCTCATTGAGCTGCCAGTTTGTTTTTTCCGCCATATAGGTCGTGGTTTACCAGGGACGCATAGTAGCTGTTGATGGTGGCCGGGGCGTTATACAGGGCAGCCAGCAGATATTTCTTGATGTTGCGGACATAGGTGGTGTTCTCCCGCATCCGGTCCAGCACATACTCGATGTGGGAACTATTCAGCTTCAGGAACCGGGATTTGACCACCTCCGCCGGATAGTCGTCCCCGGCAATGCGGATCGTCTCCCTGCGGGAACATACAGTATCCACCATGAGCTCCACCAACTCATTCAGCATATCCCGATCCAGCCGGTCATCCCGGCATAGATAGTCATACTCGATATTCTCCAAAATCAGCTCCCGATAACTCTCTCGCTCCCGCATCCAGTCCCGTCCGGTCCGTTTGACCCCTGCGGGGGCTTGGGGGCTTGATTGGATAGGATTTGATCCTTCCGTACTTGGTGAATCAGTATTTTGTTCTTCAGGATTTCTTTTCTCTTTATTTAATTGCGGCCGGTTTTCCAGACATGGGTTATCCATATCCGGGTTTTCCGTATCTGGACAAGCCGTATCCGGCTCGTCCTCACACGGCTGGCCCGTGTCCGGGGGATGGGGTGTCTCGTAGATGACATACTCTACATCCACGATCTTGCCCTTGCTGTCTCGCAGCCGATTGCGGATTATGTACCCGGCCCGTTCCAGCTCCTTTAGGGCTGATCCAATGCTGTCCGTTCCTTCCTTGCAGATTTTGGCCAGGCCCCTGGTGGTGTAGTTCCAGTCCTCCGGCAAGGACAGCATCATGGAGAGCAGCCCTTTGGATTTTAAGGACAGTCCCGCGTTCCGCAGGTGGTGGTTGGACATCACCGTGTAGTCGCGGGTTTTCTCAATGCGAAATACCGCCATCATATCACCTTCTTTCGACGGTTAGGAAAAGTGTTTGTTTTCGGGGAAAATACGGCCTCTACGCCGCCCGGATAACCCGGAGGGGAAAACCTATGGGCGGTGACCTTTGGGCTGACTGTAGAGGAAAAAACATGGGATTTTCGACTCCTTTCAGGGCAGTGTTGATTGGTTAGTATATTAGGTTGTTTATGATCACTAATAAAACAAACTTTAATAATAAAGATGCTATAGAAATATACCTATAGCATCTTTGCTCTATATATTTAAAGCAATCCACAGAGTACTATGTTGCTTCGGTTTGAAAACGATGATATGATATATAATAACTATAGAATATAATTGGTTGAGTACATTTGACGGTTCTTTTTCGTAAAATTAGCAAACACTCGACTTAACATTTTAATAGGATTAGGAGTTTTAAAAATGAATATTAAATATCCACCTAAACCATCAACTATTAAGGAAAGTATAAAAACAGCGGTAGAAAATTTTTGTAAAACATTTCATCCGATCGAACAAGATATATATATTTTCCAGGATGAAATTACAAAGGCTCTGTTTTGCGAATGTCACATTATGGCAAGTTCTGTCGTTTCATTAGGCACTATTGATGTTCCTCTAGATGCCGAAAATCAATCTGAATACAGAGCAAATCGTGATGTAGTTGAGGATAATGCGGCATTTCTTCAAATGAAAGATGATGCACTAAATAAAAGAAGTTTTAGTAATATTGTTGCTGAATACGATACTACATTTGACAAAGAACATCCTTTAAAAATAATTGGAGGTCAGCATCGGTTTATAGCTATATCTGAGGCTCTAGAAAAAGGAATTGATCAAATTCACGGGGTAAAGGTATATTTTGGTCTTAATACTAATCAACGTCTTGATGTCCAGCTTATTTCAAACACAAATATTGCTGTTTCTACAGATCTCCTAGATAGAATGTTAGAAACAGTAAAAGGTCCCCAACTTAGAATGTGGTGTCAAAAAGCAGGGCTATTAAACGAGCATGAAGACTTTGCGGATAAAAAACAACGCGGAAGCCGCATTACTGTTCGTAGTGCCAGAACATTTATCATGAGTTACTATGAAGGAACAAAAATAACCTCCCGGGATTTTTCTAATAAAAGGACAACACCGATATTAGCAAAAACAGGTGGAGTAGACGATGAATGGGAGCATTTAAAAAGCATTCATCCTGAGATGTGGGAAGATAAGAAACTGCTAGCAGCCGGAAAAGCATTCTCTGAATTGGTTCAAAAACAGAAATCCGTTTTTACAAAAGAAGATGGGAAAATTTCAAATCGTGACTATGCCGATAAAGCTTCAAGTTATGCTATTGTTGCTGCTTGGGCATTTGTTGCAGGTGTTCTAAGTGACAATAAAACTCGGCTGGACCGGCATTACGCTCTTTCTAAGGTCGAAAAGACTGATCCTCTCAATGCCAAAGTTCTCGCGCGTGCAAAACACAAAACTGATCCAGACAATTACAGGGGTTTAGGTACACGAACAGATGCAAAAGAACGAGGCCGTTTAGCTGAATTGTTTTTTTTGCAAGCTGAAAAAGGAAGCGGAATTACAAAAGAACTGGCAGATGCTGCTATTAAAAAGTACTATGCTAAGCAAGCACTGCTAGAGGCTCAAGAGGCAGAGAGCAAGGTGTAATTATGACCGATTTTGATTCATTTTCAGACCAATTATTGGAAGAATCAAAGGCACTTCTGGAAAAAGCTAAAACAGATGAGCCTTTTACTCAAAGCGCGTATTTACATTCAAGTCTCTTGCTAGCTATAAGTGCCCTAGAGGCTTGTATCAACTCTATTGTTGAAGAAATACTAATTGAACCTTATAGGACACGATACACGGTATATGAGCAGGCATTGTTACTTGAAAAAGACGTTAGATTTGATCGCGGAGAATATATCCTTAGCAATGGATTGAAAATTTCCCGTATTACTGATCGAATCGAGTTCCTTTATTATAAATATACCGGCAAAAAACTAGATAGAACTTATCCCTGGTATGCAACTCTAAAGCAAAGCATTGATTTGCGAAATAAACTTGTTCATCCGAAGGAGAACATACAGCTTACAATAAAACAAGTTGAAATGTCTATTTTATCAGTAGTCAACACAATAGATGAACTGTATAAAGCAGTTTATCAACGCAAATTTCCTGCCGTTGATAGAGGCATTGCATCTAAATATACTATTGGCGACTAGTAGAATCGGGCGTTCAAATACTACTAATAAAAATGGCTATAGAAGATTCTATAGCCATTTTCTTTAATCAGCTACTTTATTCTATACATCCTCCATCTTCAACCAATCCTCAAAGGACTTTCTGGAGATGCGGATCATGTTGCCGATGCGGATCGTCTTGAACAATCCGGAGTTGGCGAGTTTATAGGCCGAAGCGCGGCCGATACCGAGAATGGCTGCGATGTCATTCACGGTGTATGTTCTGCTTTGGGGCGTTCCTTTTTCGTTGGTGCTCATAAAATGATCCTCCCTGCTAATAGCATTTTGAAATGGCCCCTGGAAGCCCTCTGTCACAAGGGGTTCCTGCTAATACCTTGCTAATACGACATTTGAAAAGCCGTTGTAAGGCAGCATATTTCAGGGGAATTTGTGCAAATTGACCTGCCTCCAAGCAGCACAATTTACGAAGAAACAACACGGGAAGATATGATATGAACAATTTACGAAATGGTACGCCGTACTCCTAACGGCTTCGAACGATTAACGGTCTCTTTATCTAAAGTACTTTAGTCCTCTCCTTTTTCCACAGTAACGTAAAGCACTGTATTTTACTAAAGCATCCCTGCAGTACGATATAGAATCTGCATACACAGCTCTTTAACATCGCACATATTTTATAGACAGTAGGTTCAATTTCCGAATTCTTGTCTGCATAATGAGTGCACAACACAAATAGAAGCGCGTGGCATATTGATGGCCATACGCTTCTATTTGATCTTTATTCATTCATGATTGGCTATAGGCACGCAGCATTACAGAGCTGATATTTCCTGCCCGAAGACTCTTTTGCTTTCAGCACAAACGATACGGGTTTTCCTTATCTTGCTACAGCGGCAATGTCACAGTCATCTAAATAGCATTTCATTCCACATTCATTACAAGTTCTTCCCTCATGCAATCTGCATATTTTCAGAGTTTCTGTCTCCTGTGGCAAGTCATCTTCTTTTTCGTACACGGTGTAATATCGCAAACCTTGTTTACGCAAAGCTTTTGCAATTTTCATTTTTCGAGGCTGCTCCAATGTGCTTTTGTAAACCTTTCCGCCATAGTTGTGAATTCGCATTACGCTATACATAAACTTGATATTAATATCCTGTAGATTACAGTCGTTCTTTACCAGGAATTGGTTTAGAATTTCAATGCTTTAGGGTATAAGCCATAAAATGGACATGCTTTTGATTCTGAAAGTGGTTGGCGATTGTGACCCATTTCTCTAGATAATCCACACTGTAAAAGTCCCCACTCTCATGGATTCGGTAGATAATTTGTATGCCCTGGGTACGATTCATATTCATATAGTATTGAATCGCACCCTGAATCTGTTTTTGCACCTTATCTACTAAGTCATCACATCGTGTGGCCTGGCAATTTTTTTCTCTTCCGCTATACACAATTTTTTCGCGTCCTTTTTGCCTTCGGTAGGCGTAGCAAATCTCTTTACAGATTTCCGGAGCTTCAACGCAAATATTAGGGCATGCCTTATTAATATTTCCTTGATTATTACGAACCGAGATTGCCGGTATGTTAAAAATGCGAACAGCATAAAGCGGAGTACTCGGTAGGAATTGGTTCCCATTAGCAAAAAAGCCAGCCATTATACAGATTCCCATCCTTACAGTTTGTACAAATACTTTTAATACTAATGATAGCTTGACTATGCTCACCATCCGTTTGTCGTACTAATTATAGCATAAAAGGATTCCGGCTCAAAACGATTTTCACAGGCTGTCTGTTCTCGTTTCAAGCGTGGATGTGGTCCACGGCTTGCCGCATTCCAAGAGCATATTCCAGTGACTATGAGATCGAGGTTGCGACATATTGATGCCAGCAGGAATTCATGATACCATATCCATATATATTTTGTGATCGAGGTGAGGGCCATGTCGCCGGAAACTATTCAGATGATTCTTGATTTCAGAGACCGTCGAAATTGGAAACAGTTTCACAATCCCAAGGATCTGGCACTGTCCATTTCTCTGGAAGCCGCAGAGCTTTTGGAGATCTTTCAATGGAGCGGTTCTGATTTGGAGTGCACAAGTAAGCGCAATCAGATTGCAGAAGAACTCGCAGATGTGATTAACTACTGTGTCCTGATGGCTGACCGGTGTGGTTTGGATTTGGACGAAATCGTGCAGAAAAAAGTTCAAATCAATGAGAAAAAGTACCCAGTGGATAAAGCATACGGGAAGAGCGGCAAGTATACAGAATACCAGAAGGGAGACGAGAAATGCTGATTTATGTCTGCACAAAAGCACAATTTCTGAAAGATGTTTCCAGCGGCAGGATTGTTTCCATTCTCGAAGAGGCCTTCCGAAGAAAAGGGCTGCTTCATGACAATGACCGGGAATCCACCGCCTGGGAAAACTCACTTTCCGCTGTGGCCAATGTTTTGAATACCAAAGAGCTCCCCAATGATTTGCAGATTGCAGTAGAATATCAGATTCCCCAAACATCCAAGCGAGTCGATCTGGTGATTGCCGGAGAAGATATAGAAAGCCGGCCTCATTTGATTTTAGTGGAACTGAAACAGTGGACAGAAGCATTGGAGACAAGGCAGCTGGGGATTGTAAAAGCCTTTACAGGCGGACAGATTCGAGCTGTAGCGCATCCCTCTTACCAGGCATTCTCGTACGCCAAGACGTTGGAGAATTTCAATACAGCCATTCAGGAGCACCAGATTGGACTTCATCCATGTGCTTATCTGCATAACTACAGTCCTTCTAAGCGGGAGCAAATTTTTGCCTCGCAATATCAGGAAGTTCTTGATGCTGCACCTGTTTTCATCAAACGGGAAGAAACAAAATTCAGAAAATATCTTCTCCAATGGGTTCAGCGGCCCCCCAGAGAAGATATCCTTAAAACAGTAGATCAGGGAGAGATCCGGCCATCCAAAGCGCTGCAGGACGACCAGAAACGTACGATCATCATTGAGGGCGGCCCTGGTACCGGAAAAAGTGTGGTAGCCGTCCGGCTTCTGGTGGAGCTGATTTCAAGGCGAGGTCGGAACGCTCAGTATGTGACGAAGAATGCGGCTCCTCGAAATGTGTATTTCAAGGAATTGCGCCAGGAGCAGTATACGCTGGAGTATATCAAAAATTTGTTCAAAGGTTCGGGAAGCTACGTAAATTGCCCCAAGAATGCCTTTGACTGCCTGATTGCGGACGAGGCACATCGTCTGAATGAAAAATCCGGGATGTACCGGAGCAAGGGAGAAAACCAGATTAAGGAGATTATTGCAGCTGCTAAAGTCAGTGTTTTTTTCATTGACGAGGATCAAATCGTTACCACCAGCGACATTGGCTCTGTAGATGAAATCAAAAAGTGGGCTCGTAAATGCGGAAGCCAACTGTTTCGTCTGGAAGGTGGAGAGGATACACTGAAGTTGACCTCTCAGTTCCGCTGCAACGGAAGCGAGGGCTACATTTCATTCCTCAACGATGTGCTGGAGATTTCCTCCACCGCTAACTATGACGGATTTGATGGGGACTATGAGATCCGTGTTTATGAGGACGTCTGCCAGATGCGGGAAGATCTTCGACAGAAAAATTTGATCAACAATAAAGCACGGATGGTGGCCGGATACTGCTATCCCTGGCCCAGCAAGAATTCCAATGATCCCTCCATCTATGATATTGAACTGGAAGGCGCCTTTCGTGCCCGTTGGAATTTTAACTCCACAGATACCTGGGCCATTGATTCTGATTCCTTTGATTAGGTAGGGTGTATCCACACCGCCCAAGGCCTAGAGTTTGACTATGTGGGTGTGATTATCGGGCTGGATCTTCGGTACGAAAACGGGCATGTGATTACAGATCCATCCAAGAGAGCCAAGAGTGATCAGAGTTTGAGAGGTTTGAAAAAACGTCCCAATCCAGAGCTTGCAGACAGGATCGTACGAAATACCTACAAAGTCCTCTTGACCAGGGGGCAGAAGGGCTGTTATATCTACTGCCAGGACCCTGCTTTGCGGGACTATATGAAAAAACGGATAGAGAAAATGAATCTTCCGGAAGCCTGATATAAAAGAGGAGCAGGAACTGCTGCGCAGTTTCTGCTCCTCTTTTATATTGCTTTAGAAATCCAGAACCTTTCGGACATGATCCCGTGTCACTGGGTCCCGGAACCAAATATGGACGCTGCTCTTAGCTCGGGTAAGCAGCACCCGGTATGTATTCAGCACCAGTTCCACGATCTCCTGCTCACTGGCCTGACTGCTTCGGATCGCAGTCACAAATGCTGTATCACAGTTTCTGCTCAGATCGATGCACCAATCGTGGATATCTTCATCCCAGCGGAGGTCATCCCACCAGATCACACCAGTATCGTCAAATTCCAGGCCCTGTGCCGTGTAGATACAGCCTACCTGGTCCAGATATTCCTCTTTTTCTCCTACATACCATCGGTACTGTTCTTCTTTTGGCTGTGGATTCCATGGTTTCTTGAAATCTCCTGCAGCTTGTCTGATATGAATATCCTTTATTCTTGTATCAAAGCTCCACTTCCAGCAGAAGGGCGCATACCATTTCACATGGCGGCCCGCTGACCACAGGTCATGGAGGTATCTGTCCAGATCGTTCAGATCCTCCCAGCAACGCAGCTCCAGCGCAGACTGCCGCTTCAACGGCTGCTTCTGGCGGTCATAAAAGAGCTTATCCAGGTCGGAGACATAGCTGCCCAGGTACCCCGCCCGCTTTTGAGATGCCAAAGAGTAGGTGGCGCAGGAAATGCCGTGCGCCTGAGCAAACCGCCGAAAAGCATCCGCCGTCCCCTCTTCCGTTATACGGATCCGCTGCCGGTCGTCCTGCAGTACCACCACCATATTGGCCTTTTGAAACAGGCTGGTCATCGTGGATTCCAGCTGTTCAATCCGATGAGCCTCATCTACAACAACCAGATCCCGTCCCGGCGGGACCGCATCCAGATAGGCGGGCGGCACACCTGAGGCGCCCGCAATGACCAGAGAGAGTGTACGGCTTCTGGGCAGCGCAAAGATGCAGCCGCCCCGGTTCTGCCAGGAAGGGCCGAATTTCTGACAGTAGGCATAAATGGCGTGCAATCCCACCACGGTTTTCCCAGTACCAGGCGGGCCCGAGATGATCATCAGATGCTTGCCGAACTGCGGACTATGGAGCTGATCGATCATACCGCAGATCTTGCGGTTGACCTCGATCTGGTCATCCAGCATGGCTGCGTTTTCTTTTTTCTCCAATACTTTCCTTAAATCCTGAAAGCCGATCTGCCCCAGCACATAGGTGCCGGTAAGAAACTGTTCCACCACCTCCGGCTTCGGCTCGGAAGAGAACAAGCTTCTCAAGTCCGCAGCCAGCAACGCCTCTTCCCCTTTGGTGTAGGTTTCATGCCGCAGTGGCTCATATGCCTGATAACTGCCCTGGAAGAGCTGCTCCTTATCCTTAAAATTATGGAGGAATTGACGGCATCGCACATCCATCTTCCCATCTGCCACATTACTGTGGTTCATCCGCAGATGCTTGGCGTAGGTCAGCGTCTGCTGGACAGGATGGAGCCTTTCCTCAAAACGGTTTTCCGCTCGGGACAGACAGATAGAGACACTGCTCTCCCGCCCTGCCGCATTTTCTTCTATAGCGCTCCACTGCTTGAGTTCGATGATCAGCACCAGCGGCTTTCCCGTTGTTTTCCCTTCCCCCAGGAGCACGGCGTCGATGCGGCTGCCAATTGGGGTCTGATATTCCAAAACCAATGTCAACGCATCCAGTCCTGCCTGATGCAGAACCTTGACCAAAATCGGAATTGAGTTCTCCCAGGATCTGTATTCTGATTCGGAAGGGTTCCCCTGGGATTCTCGTAGATGGTCGGCAATTTCCTTCCCGCTCATCGAATAGAGCACCCCTACGGTGCTGATATAACTTCCATCTGTTCTGTCCATAACACCCCTCCTTCTGACTGGATCGCTGTTTTTTTGATTATATCACGAATGTTTAGTGGATGCATCCCGCATTCTTTTATAGCACTCCTAGTTCTATTTTTGGAGGAAGTTATAAGTCAAATTGATTCAGCCACTCGTCGAAGGACTTTCTGGAGATCCGGATGGCTGTGCCAATGCGTACGCTTTTGAAGTACCCTTTCTTGACCAGGGTATAGGTAGATGACCGCCCGATATGGAGGACCGTTGCAATCTCTTCCACCGTATAGGCGCGGGTCTGGGGCTGCAATTCTTTCTCTTTTTGTTCCATGATTTTACCTCCTGATATGTCGCCGGATGGGCCGTTTTGATGCCGTTATGCCGGGCAGCAAATCCTCCTTCCTGCTAATTTCTTGCTAATACGACTTTTGAAAAGCGGTTAAAAGCAGGGGATTATAGGGACAATTTGCGATTAGGTGTATCCGCCGTACAGCATGATATGAAACGAGAAGAAACTGTAGAGGAAGTAGAGAAGAACACAGAATGGGAACGCCATACTCCCCGGCTTCCCCTCTCCCGGCAGAAAGAATTCAAGCAGATTCGAAACACGGTGATCGAGGAGACGCTGCGGCTGAACGATGATGCCGCTGCCTTTGACCCAACGGTGCCAGAGGAGTTTCTGTCTGAGCAGAACATACCGGAAGCTAATCCGGTCGGGGAGGCATCCCCAGAATCTGAGTTGCCTGTGGAGACGGGAGATATCGGAGAGGACTCGGGAGAGACCCTAAAGCACAGAGGCAGGCCCAAGCTCTCCAGCGCTATAGACGGAACAGTACCAGGAGGCACGCCGGTTTTTGTTCGGCGGAGAGGGACAGCCCCCGGATTTTGACCGGACCTTTTGCTTATTCCTGAAAGAGGCCCAAATGGGCAATACCATTTCCATGCATGATCTGCGCCGGATGTTTGAGGACGGGCTGGGCCGGGAGAAAGACAGGAGCAGGACTACAAGTACGCCCAATACTCTTTGGCCAGCCTGTACGCACGGGGACAGGGAGTGGAACAGAAAAATCAGACAGTATGCCTGCGCTACAAAAAGGCAGCGGAACAGGACGACAATCCTGCCGCCTGTGTGCTGGCGAAAGACGCTTCTGACGCGGCGAGATGGTTGAAACGGTCGACAGAGGCCGGGAACCAGCTTGCCCAATACCGGCTGGGCAGGCTTCGCTTCAGGGTGAGAATGTCCCCAGAGAGAACGCAGAACCAGTCCGCTGGCTGACCGCCTCTGCGGAGCAGGGGAACCAATACGCACAGTATGCCCTCGGCAAGCTCTATCTGATGGGAAAGGAGGTGACTCGGCGAAGGCCGCCGCCTGCTGGTTTGCTCTTTCTGTAGCTCAGGGAAACGAATATGCCCAATATTTCCTGGACACATGGATGACGGGCCATCCATACTCTCCTGCGCCACCCGGTTCCTGCACCACCTGAGCGGAATATTCTAGGAACAGACTCAAGAGGGCCCGTCAGGGCACCCACGCTTACGGACTGCAAGCTCAGGCAGCAAATCCGGGAAAACAAAATGACCATGGGGCACAAGCCCGATGACCATGAGGACGCTGAGATCAGCATAAGGTGATGCCTCCTTATCCCAACCTTGAAAATCTTGGGAGGTGACCAACTGTATGACCTATATCCGTTTTACCGAAGAACAAAAGTATCGTGCCAGTTCTGTGGACCTGGGGGAGTTTCTGCGGCGGCAAGGCCAAGCCTATGAACCGGCACCCAGGAAGAGAGAAGAACCAAAAAAGGAATTCATCCAACCGCCAGCTGGTCGGAAGATGCGGCGTCTGTACGCCTATTTCCTGAAAAAGCGCCTCATTGACCGGGAGGTACTCAAATCTTTGCCTGGGTCGGACTGGTCAATGAGGACGAAAAATATCACAACGCCGTGTTCACCGGAAAGGACGAATACGGCGTTGGCCGTCGTACCCAAAAGCGGAGTACTAACGACAACGGCAAGACCTTTCACATCAATGTGAAGGGTAGCGATTCCCGATACGGCTTCCTCTGGAACGGGACCAGAGACCGGATTTATGTGTTTGAGACACCCATCGATCCGCTCTCCTTTTTGACCCTGTATCCAAACGACTGGTAGCAACACAGCCATGTGGCCCTGTGTGGTGTGGGAGAACAGGCGATGCTCTGAATGCTGGAGCAGGCGCCGGAAATACGGCGTCCTATCCTTTGACTGGATCATGATGCGGCTGGCATTGAGGCCGAGGGGTGCCTGACGGAGATCCTGCCGGTCGGGGGTATCAGGCGGCCGTCCTTCAGCGGGCATGCAAGGATTGAAATGAGGATCTCAAAGCCGGACATGATTTGGAGGCCCAGGGTGCGGAGGAACATCCCCAGCTGATAGTGGTGCTGGAGACCTACGAACGGATATGCACACTCGGGCAGGAGGTGAAGCTGGACCGCCTGAAGCTTGAAGTTCCAAGCTTGCTTGAACAGTACCGTTCCCGCCTGCGGATGGGGCGGTTTGATTAGGCTATAGGCTGCATGGAACGGGCGTCTGCGCTGGCTCTTGCGGTATGTAGCAGGGAACTGGGGCAGATGGGTCGAGCAGTGGAAGTATATAATTTGGACATAGAACTGTGCGGGCGCATCCCCGCCCCCATCAGAACTGCGGTGCGCTGCAAAACCGTCATAGAGAGCTTGCAGTCCAAGTCTGGAGTGTTCTCGACATGGCGGAAGCAACGGGGATTCGTACACAGGAGGTACGGAAACGCTGGTTGACAGATGGCTGAATCTGGCGACGTCCTTTGCCAAGGTCCCCGTTCAATATTGAAGCACAGCAACTGAAACAGTAAGAACCACAAAAGGCTCCGCAAATGGAAATGGGGTGAATCTATGACAACACAATTGATCCCGCTGATCCTGCTGGGCGGTGAAGCTTCCCAGCTCATCGGGGCGACGGTGCCCGCTGGGCTACCAGGCAGGAACTCCGCAAGACCTACCGGCATATCCTGTTTCAGCCGGTTCACTGGCGCCAGGGCAAAGACCTGCCCACTGCTCAGGGGCTGGTTCTGGGATGTGTGGGCGGCAGAGATTTGAAGAGACACGGAAAACGGGTAGAAAAGGAACACTCCCTTCGGAAAGGAACAGAAGCTCTGCCGAGGAAGAAGCCGAAGTGGAAACGGACAAGCAAACCACTCCAGGCCATCGTGGATACTGACGACATCCATTGCCTCATGATCGGCGCCAGTGGCGTGGGTAAGACCGCCTTCTTCCTATATCCCAATCGCGAATACAACTGCACTAGCGGTATGAGCTTTCTGGCGCTGGATACTAAGGGGGATTTGGCCCGCAATTATGGGACCATTGCCCCCAATGCTACGGCTATCAGGTGGCGGTTATCGATCTGCGTAATCCCACACAATCGGGCGGCTGCAATCTGCCGACCCTCATTAACCACTATATGGACGTCTGCCGTAAGGAGGGAAAAACTTGGCTACATACGCCAAGGCGGAGAAGTACGCCAAGATTCTAGAAAAGGTCATCATCAACCCAGAGGGGACGCCTCCAACTATGGGTAGAATGCCTGCTTTTACGATGCGGTGGAGGGGTTGCTTACCACTGTCATCCTTCTGCTAGCGGAGTATCTGCCGCCAACAGAAAAAGACCTGCGGGGGAGGAGGCACATCGTCAGCGTGTTCAAGCTGGTGCGGGATCTACTGTCCCCCAGCAAGACCAAGGGGAAAACATCCTCATGGATAAACTGCCGGACACCCACAAAGCCAGGTAGTTTGCCGGAGCGGCCCCGACCACTGCGGAGCGGTCCATGAATTGCGTCATGTCTACCGTCCTCTCCCGTCTCAACGCCTTCCTGGACTTGGAGCTGGAGCAGGTCCTCTGTTTTGGCAGCGTCATCAACACCGAAGATTTCGCCTCGAAGAAGTCTGCCATCTTTTTGATTCTTCCGGAAGAAAATCCCAGCAAAAATTTTATGACGGACCTCATGATCCAGACGCTCTCCCGTGAGCCGTTCTCTGTGGAGGACGAAAATATCAGGAAGCTGAAAAACCGGGTGGTCCTCTTCTGCGATGAGCTGGGTACTATGCCCACCTTTGACATTCTGCCCCTGTTCTGCGCGGGACGATTCTGGAAGCTGACTCTTGTCCCCATCATCCAGTCCCTCGCACAGATGGAAAAAACTATGGTCGTGAAGGGACAGAGATCATTCAGGACAACGTGTAGGATACGATTTTCGGCGGTTTCGTCCCCAACTTCCAGACAAGCCGAGGTACTGTCCAAGGCGCTGGGCAGCCGCACCGTTATGAGCGGGTACATTAGAAAGGGGAAAAGTGACCCGAGGCAGATGATTCAGATGATGGAGCGTCCCCTTATGACTCCTGATGAAATGAAGTCCATCCCCAAGGGCCGCTTCATCGTCATGAAAGCCAGCACTCACCTCATGAGAACCCGTCTGCGTCTGCCCCTGGAATGGGGGAAGCTATACAGCATCCCTGAGAAGTAGCCCGTCCCGTTGCTTATGCCAACAAGAAGGAGCTGGAGCTTGCCATCATGCGCCGACATCATGTGCGGATGCCTAAGGCAGGCGATGCGGCGCTGGGAGCCAGCAAAGCGGCTGCCACACGAGGACATCAGGCCGATTCTTTAGCAGACCATCACAGCGAGGAGACACCTAAATAGGCAGAAAAGCCTATGTCCGTATGGCTTATTTTCAGAACATCTACCATTCCGACCTGAGCCACAGGGCCAGAGCGGTCTATATGTATCTCAAAGATCACGCCGACAGTGAGGACCGGCGCTGACCGGGGGATCCGGACCATAGACGCTGAACTGGGTCTTTCCCGCTCCACGGTCAAGCGGACACTGGACAATCTCTACAAGAGCTGGATTGATTGCCAGAGAGCTGCGCTGGCGGGAGAATGGGAGCCTCAGCTCCAATCTATATCGGCTACTGTGAACAGAAAAAAGTCCACCACCAGAGGGGGACTTCGCCCTGGCGGTGGACCGAGGGCGGGTTCATGGTGAACCTGCCAGAACGTCCAACTCTAAGGGGAGACTAAGACAGAGAAAAACTTAAAAATGGTACCCATAAAAAGGACGGCACTCTGACAAAAGAGCAAATACTGTAGACACTGCCTTGACAAAGGTCGAAATCATCGTACAAAATAGGACGGAGGCCATGGGGATGGGTGGAAAATAACTGCTAAATTTGTTCCAAGCGGTATTCGTCTGGAGAAATATAAGCCCTAAGAAAGAATCCAAATATGTTGGAAGTAAACAGATTTGATACCTAGCACCTTGTGCTGAACTTCACAAAATCAGTGGAACCTGTTTTAAACGGGACGGGTGTCCGAAATTTTCAAAGGCATCGCCAGAAACACAAGAAAACTGGGCTAAAAAAATTATACATTATGTTATTAAATCCAAAGGTGTAAATGTTGATTGTTTCTATATAGCAAACCTTCTTTATCTGTAAACAAGCGGATAGAGCGTATCGTACAAGATTTAGATTTAAGCCTCATGGCCTGGATTCTGATCCATACGAGCATCACAATTTTCTCATCATTTTTAGATGATGATTGCATGGCCGCAATTGTTACAAGCGGAGCAGAAACTGCCGATGCTATGGTGATCTATCTAACATCCGTGTTTTACTTAGTCAATATGAGGAGTAGAAAGTGTATTGATCAACGTTGGAGTATCCCCCAGTTCACTATCTTTCTGTTCTGTTGAAAAATGATCCCAATATGTATTTAATCCCTCAATCATACTCTCAATGTGCTGTACCATTACATTTTCCGCACGTACGGAGTCGTGGGCTTTGAGTGCATTCAAAATGTCTTGGTGTGTGGTGGAATAATCAAATTTTTTTCGAATATTGGCAAAAGTAGATGTTTGCTGCCCATAGGGAAAAAGCATGGAGTATAGGCTGGCCAGAATCTCATTGCGGGAAGCATAGGCGATTCCTGTGTGGAATTCTACATCGCCCTGCGCGATATACTCCAGGTTCTCGCTGTGGTGTGCAACATTATCCAAGATGGATTGCAGCCGGTTAAGTTCTATATCCGTGATATTTTTTGCTGCGAGCCGGGCTGTTTCCCGTTCAATTGCCCGACGGGCCTGAAGAACAGATATGAAATTGGCTAAATCCTGTTTCATAACCACAGATTCTAGGACCTGTTTTTGGTTATTCATATGGTCCGAAAAATAAAAAGAGCTGAGTTTTTTTCTGCCTGCATCCGTAATCGAACGTCCGGTATTGGTGACCTTTTCAAGATATCCAGCACATTCCAATGAATTGAGTAGACGGCCCACTGTAGCTGAGCTGGTATAGATCCCCTTTTCTTTCAAACGCTCTGATAGTGCCCAGGAACCCATAGGACCAGGGGATTTATCTATGATTTCTAAGATGGCAACCATCTTATCGTTCAAAGTGTAATCCAAACTAGTATCTCCTCTCAATCTTCTTACTGATTAAATATAATGAGCCTGGTATCTACATTGTACTTTGTATTTCTTGCTTTGGAGCCCATCACGAAAACTGCATATGCGTATTGATTTAAAAGTATAACATAGAAAATGCGGTTTTTCTATGTTTTATATTTAGAAAGACTTTTGGCAAAAGAGAGAATTTTGTTGGCTTTTTTTGTTTGTTATGCTTAATCTTATCGGGGAATCTAAAAAATTTTTCGGAGCTATTGATAAAATAGATTAAATCATATATAATCACTAATCATAAGATGAGTAGTTAATTGGAAAGCAAATAAAAAGTTAATAGAATTTGACTAAAAGGAGTGCAACCAATTATGAAAGAATACTGTGTAGCGGTTACTGGCGCACTGGGTGCAGTCGGTCAGGAGATGCTGAGCATCCTGGAGAGCAGACAGTTCCCCATCAAGAAGCTCAAACTTCTGGATATTGCAGAGAATGTCGGAAAGACCGTTAAGTTCTGCGGAAAAGAGGTTTCTGTCGAGCTTTCAGAACCCAATGCATTTAAAGAAGTGGATATCGCACTGTTTGCCGTCTCCGACAACGTCAGCAAAAAACTGGCCCCTGAGGCTGTGAAAAACGGCGCTATCGTGATCGATAATTCCTCTACTTGGCGAATGGATCCAGAAGTTCCTCTGGTTGTTCCTGAGGTCAACCCGGAGGTACTCCGCCAGCATAAGGGTATCATTGCCAACCCGAATTGCTCCACGATTATTGCGATGGTACCTCTGAAGCCGTTGCATGAGTTTGCGGGACTAAAGCGGATCATCGCTTCTACTTATCAAGCTGTTTCCGGCGCCGGAATTGCGGGCATTGGCGAGTTGAAGGACCAGAGCCGTAACGTTCTGGACAACAAGCCAATCGCACCCAAGGTCTTTGCACACCAGATTGCCTTTAATCTCATTCCTCATATCGACTATTTTGAGGAGAATGCATATACTCACGAAGAAATGAAGATGTTTCGAGAAGGCCGAAAGATCCTGGGGCTTCCTGAACTGATGGTAAACTGCACCTGTGCGCGTGTCCCTGTGGTCCGTAGCCACTCTGAGTCTATCACTATCGAAACTGAGCGTCCTATTACTCCGGATCAGGCCCGCGAAGTTCTGAATAAGGCACCTGGTCTGAAAGTAGTGGACCGCCCAGAGAATAACGAATACCCCATGCCGGTAGATACCGCTAATCAGGACCTGATTTTTGTAGGACGCATCCGTGAGGATATCTCCAGTACGGGGAATGGTCTTACCTTCTGGTGCTGTGGAGATCAAGTGAGAAAAGGGGCCGCCTTGAATGCCGTCCAAATCGCTGAGACCATAATCAAAATGGAGTTGATTTGATGAAACCCATAGTCGTCTTAAAATTTGGAGGTACCTCCGTGGCCGCGGAAGCAGGTCGGCGTGCTGCGGCCAGACATATCGGTGAACTGCGCCGCCAGGGCTGCGATACAGTAGTCGTCGTTTCTGCTATGGGACGCCGCGGAGATCCCTATGCTACGGATACTCTGTTGGATCTAATGGACCGACAGCGTGCCCCTGTACATACCCAGGATATGCTGGCAAGCTGTGGAGAGACCATTTCCGCCTGCATATTCGCCCAAACATTAGAAGAACTTGAGATCCCTGCATGGCCAATGAACGCCTTTACTGCGAATATTTGGAGTGGTAGTGAGTATGGATCTGCCGAAATTTCAGGTATGGATACCAGAAAAGTCATGGATATTCTGCAAAAAGGCCGCGTTCCGGTTATTACCGGCTTCCAAGGCGTTTCCCCAGGCAATGAGATTACCACATTAGGACGCGGGGGAAGCGATACCTCTGCTGTAGCGATTGGGGGCTTTTTAAAGGCTAGGGAGGTCCAGATTTATACAGATGTTCCTGGTGTGGCTGTGACGGATCCCAGAATAATTAACGATGTTCGGTATTTGCCGGAAATCAGTTATGAGGACTGCCTCCTGCTAGCTGAGTGCGGATCTAAGGTGGTCCATCCCCGAGCGGTCCGGGTTGCTAAGGAAAAGAGAATCACACTTTGGGTGAAGTCCACATTCAATAATCAGGCGGGAACTCGCATTGGGCCTGTTCAAAAGCCGATTACTGGCCTCATCGGGATCGCAGGTGCTGATCGCGGCGATGGCGAAAGAATCATTAGTTATCTCTCACGCGGCGTAGAAGTTTCCTGTATCATACCGGAGCACTGTACATTTATTTCAGAGAAAGAGACAGCAGATGGTGGCCGTTTAGTGCAGTTTAGTACAGATGAAGCTAGGGCCCAGGATGTAATCCGTGCGATCTATCAAAATTATACATGATATGATTTGGAGTAGGAGGAGATACAGTGAACATTAAAAAAGATGTCTGCGTGATTGGAGGCGGGTTGATGGGCTTAAGTACAGCCTATTACCTGTCAAAAGCCGGGAGATCTGTTGTTGTCCTTGAGAAAAAGGAGATTGGAGCAGGCGCATCGGGCGCCTGCGACGATATGATCCTTCTTCAGTCAAAGAAGCCTGGCATCGCGCTTACTTTGGCTATGGAGAGTCTGGAAATGTACCGTGGTTTGTCCGATGAGTTGGAATATGACCTGGGATTTCAGAGCCGGGGCGGAACAGTTTTGATTGAGGATGATCGTCAGTTGCGGGTTATGGAGGACTACGTAAAGCAGCAGCAGAGCTATGGTCTGAAGGTCGATATCATTGACAAAAAGACACTAAAGACCTACCAGCCCCATGTACGTGCTGATATTGTTGCCTCTACATATAGTGCGGAGGACTCGCAGGTAGATCCGCTTCGTATGATGCGGGCGCTGGTCTATCAGGCTGGCCGACGAGGGGTAGAGATTTTGAGAGGCCAGGAGGTCACTGCCTTGGATAATAAGGGCGGCCACTGGTGTGTCTCTACAGGAGCGGGCGAAACAGTTGAGTGTGACGCTGTGGTAAATGCCGCGGGGGCCTGGGCCAGTCAGATTGGTGCCCTTGTAGGAATCAATGTCCCTATCCGTCCCCGGAAAGGCCAGCTTGCTATTACAGAACAGATTCCTGCCCTTGGCAAGACCAACGTCTGGACTTCGTCTTACATTGCCTCCAAGATTGATAAGTCCCTGATGCCAGACCGCGGCCCCTATGCCAAAGAAATCGGTCTTGGTTTCTCCTTTACCCAGACACATGAAGGCAACTACCTCATTGGCAGCACCCGTGAGGATGCTGGATACGACAAAACAACCTCTGTCCGGGCAATCGCAACCATTATCCAACAGGCAAAAGAGTACTTCCCTGTGCTAAATAACGTAAATATTATTCGGACCATAGCTGGCTTCCGGCCTTATAGCGCAGACGGCAATTCCATTGTTGGCCCAGTCGACGGCCTACCAGGATTCTTTATTGTCGCTGGCCATGAGGGCGACGGTGTGGCTCTGACTCCAATTATGGGTAAGACCATGGCTGATATGGTGCTTGGTCGAAATCAGGATGCTCGTTTTGACCAGCTAAATCTGCGGCGGTTTGGCAAAGAAAGCTAAAGGAGGATACAATAATGGATAGCAAAGACGAGATCATCTGTCGGTGCCAAGAGGTCACCCGTGGTGAGATCGAGAGGGCCATTGAGATGGGTGCTACCACCATGAACGAGTTGAAGCGTTTCACCCATGCGGGTATGGGACTGTGCCAAGGACGTACTTGCCGGAGGCTGGTAGAGCGGATCTTGGCAGAAAAAACAGGAAAGCCGCTCTCTGAGATCGAGCCGTCTACCTACCGCTCGCCAGTCCGTCCGGTAAAATCGGAAATCTTTACCACCGATGACAGTGCGCCCTCTAAATAAGGTACAGCTAAGAATAATAAAGGAGTGTAATTGAGAATGAATGATTGGGGAAGATTGATTACTGCAATGGCGACTCCGATGAAGGAGGACCATAAGATCGATTTTGATGCGACTGCCAGATTGGCCCGTCAGTTGGTAAAAGAGGGTACTACTGCTATTTTGGTCGCTGGAACTACCGGGGAGGGTCCCACTGTCACTGCTGATGAAAAGATGGAGCTGTTTCGTCTGGTCAAGAAGGAAACCAATGTTCCTGTTATTGCTGGCGTAGGGACCAATAATACTACGACAACAATCGAGAACTGCCTTGCCGCGGAGGCTTGCGGTGTAGATGGCCTTCTGGTCGTCGTACCCTTCTACAATAAGCCAAATCAGGCGTCTCTGTATGCTCATTTTCAGGCGGTGGAGCAGACCGTACACAGCCCCATTATGCTCTACAATGTCCCTGGACGTACTGGTACCAACATGAGCGCCGAGACCACAATCAGACTTTCCAAGCTCCCGAAGATCACCGCGGTCAAAGAGGCGTCTGGAAACCTTAGCCAGATGACAGAGATTCTGTGCGGCGTGGATCCGGAGTTCCGCGTTTATACCGGAGAAGATGCCCAGACGCTCGCCTCCCTGAGCATTGGCGCGTACGGTGTCGTGAGTGTGGCCTCTCAGATAGCCGGTCCCCAGATGGATGAGATGATTAAAAGCTATCTGAAGGGCGATGTGGAAAAAGCTGCTGCCCTACATCAGAAGCTGTATCCTCTGTTTAACGACCTATTTATGACTGCTAACCCGATCCCCGTAAAAGCCGCTTTGAACCTTCGCGGGTTTGGTAGCTCCCAGCTTCGTCTCCCCTTGACCGCCGCTTCCAGCGAAGTAATCGCCACAATGAAGAAGGATATGAAGAACCTGGGCGTTCTGTAAGGAGGTATGTCCAATGAAGAGGGTTACAGAGCATCCAATTCTGGGAAATGCGCCAGAACGAAAAACAGTTCATATCTATGTTGATGGAACGCCTTATGAGGCTCAGGAAGGAGAAATGATTGCCGCTGCTTTACTGGCATTGGGGATCTCTACGTTCCGTTATACCGAGCATAACCACAAGCCACGGGGCATTTACTGCGGAATTGGCAGATGCACCGACTGTATTATGACAGTAGATGGTGTCCCTAACGTCCGAACCTGTATTACCCCGGTTCATGATGGTATGCATATCCAAACACAGATTGGGAACGGAAAGTGGCAGGAGGGGAACAGCAATGATTGATAGGAGACTTGTTGTGATCGGTGCCGGCCCTGCTGGACTCTCTGCGGCAATCGAAGCAGCTAAAACAGGTTGCCCGGTTTTGCTAATCGACGAAAATGCGCGTCCCGGCGGTCAGCTTTTCAAGCAGATTCATAAGTTCTTTGGCTCTCGGGCTCACCATGCTGGGACCCGTGGCTACTACATCGGCACCGAACTGTTGGAAGAAACCCAGAAGCTGGGCATCGAAGTCTGGCTGAACAGTGAGGTGTGCGGCATCGAAAACGGCAATGAGATCTGGATCGTCCGGGATAAGAAAAAAAATGTGCGCGTTCGGGCAGAAAAAATCATTATTGCTACTGGTGCGACAGAAAACGCTGTTACCTTCCCTGGCTGGGATATTCCTGGTGTAATGGGAGCAGGAGCCGCTCAAACGATGATCAATGTAAATCGAGTGCTGCCCGGTGAGAAGATCATTATGGTAGGATCGGGCAATGTGGGCGTTATTGTTTCCTATCAGCTACTCCAGGCTGGGGCTGATGTGGTCGCTATTGTTGAAGCTGCGCCAAAGCTGGGGGGGTATGGCGTTCATACTGCCAAGGTCTGCCGTGCAGGCGTCCCCTTCTACACTTCCACTACAATTAAAGAGGCCTTCGGTGATAAACGCGTTGAGCGCGTTGAGCTGGTGGATTTGGATGACCATTTCCAGCAGATTCCTGGGACTGAAAGAATGCTGGAAGCGGACACAGTATGTCTGGCCACTGGGCTGACCCCCTTGACAGAGTTGGCATGGATCGCGGGGTGCCAATTTGATTTTGTGCCTGCGCTGGGCGGAAATCTTCCTATCCATAACAAAGAAATGCGTACTACAATGGAAAATATCTATGTGGCGGGCGATATCGCTGGCGTAGAGGAGGCCAGTACTGCTATGGAGGAAGGAAAACTAGCGGGTATTAATGCAGCCGCCGCATTGGGATATCTCAGTGCTGATGAGGCGGTGAAGCGGTCTGATGCCGTTTGGAACAGCCTGGATGCGCTCCGATGCGGCTATTTTGGCCAGCGCCGCAAAGATTCCAAAGACTACATGTTGAAAAAGGGAACTGAGGTGATTGGATGAATTGCAATGGTTGTAAAAAGTGTGGCCTGAAACTGACCGGGGCACCTTCTCTGGAGGAATTGAAAGTTGCAGGGCGGTTTCCCTCTGAGGAGGAGCGCATGAAGGGACCTTTGGCTGTAATCGAGTGTATTGAAGAAATTCCCTGTAATCCCTGTGAATCTGCTTGTCCTCAAGACGCGATCCATGTAGGCAATCCCATTACAAATTTGCCTGCTATCGACTATGATAAGTGCATTGGATGCGGGATATGTATCGCATGCTGCCCTGGGCTTGCTATTTGTGTCAGAGACTATACCTACAGTAGCAGCGAGGCCACCATTTCTTTCCCCTATGAGTATCTGCCTATCCCAGAAAAGGGGCAGGCGGTTAAGATGGTGGACCGTCAGGGCCAGGTCGTGTGCGACGGAATCATCCTTCGGGTGAACAATGCACCTGCCAATCACAGCACCGCTGTTGTTACTGCTGTATTTCCTAAGGAGTACTATGAGCAGGTTATCTCTATCCGTCGGCTTTAAGCTCTTATGGGACCTGTGGGTCCACAAGTAAGTGTTGCAAATGGAACTTCAGGTGTAGCCAGAACAGCAAAATTCCTATCCCCGTTTGATCTTAATGCGCGGATAGGAATTTTATTTAATCTTAACCAAGCAAAAGGAGTCTAAACATGAGAAAAATTCGTCCTGAAGAACTGACACAAAACGTCTTTGGTTTAATTGGCGATACTTGGATGCTGGTGAGCGCCGCCAGGGACGGCGTAGCGAACACGATGACTGCATCCTGGGGCGGTCTCGGTGTGCTCTTTGGGAAAAAAGTTGCTTTTCTCTTCATTCGGCCCCAGAGATATACCAAAGAGTTTATTGATGCTTCCGAAACTCTTTCATTGACATTTTTGAATGATTCATGGAAAAAAGAACTCTCCTACATCGGAAGCGTCTCCGGTAGACAAGAAGATAAGATTGCCAACACTGGCTTAGAGTTACTCTGGAAAGATGGGACACCCTATTTTGCACAAGGAAAGCTTATACTGTTCTGTAGAAAACTATATGCTCAGGAGATGGATCCCAAATGTTTTTTGGATAGTGATATCCTCAAAAGATGGTATGCTAACCACGATTTTCACACTGCTTATGTCGTTGAGATAGAGCAGGCGTTCATGTCAGAGTAGTCTGCAACCATAAGGCCCAAATAGCAACAGTACTTTTTACATTTTAACAGTTCTCCTTTGTCTATTGCCCAGAAATCATAGATGCCTTTCTTTTGCGCTTTCATTGTAGGATAGCAGATAATCCAGCAGAGAAAAACAAGGCAACCAACCCCGAACACAAAACACCATTATAATACCAATAGACTATTATTGATTTGGAGGAGGAAACTGTGTATACCGTAATTATTCCTATTATAATCCTGTTCGGCATCATCTTTATCAAAAAAATTCCAGTCATCGGCGGTAGTATTCCAATCGGACTGGCCGTCACAGGCATGGTTGCAATGCTCATTGCTGGTATATTTAACCCCATAGATTGGCTCAATTATTTTGTTGATGGTTTGAACCGCCAATCTTGGGTCATCTTTATTATTCTGATTGGCGGTTTCTACGCAGAGATGTCCATGCGTATCGGTACTCTGGACACCGTCTTGGACGTCTGCCGTTCTGCGTTTGGCAAACGGCCCAAAGGACTAGTTGTATGTATTATTATAGTCCTTACCTTTGCTGGCTCCCTTATCGGTGACGCTACCGCTGCCGGCACAGTGATAGGTATTATGATTATCGCATCTCTGGACGACCTGGGCCTAAAGATTGAGCAGACGGTATGTATCGTGGTTTGCGGTGCCTGCTTGGGTTCCATTATGCCCCCGGTTACCCAGTCTATCTTCTTGGCGTCCTCTCATGTCGGCGCCGATCCTGTTGAGGTTTCCAAGTATGCATACTTCACGGTCGGTTTCGGTGTAATCCTGATGTGTATCTACTTCTCTACCTTTGTGAAGATCAAGGTGCTTCCCGAACATCTAATTCCAAAGGAGAAAGCCAGCGAAATTCTGAAAAAGCGATGGAAGACACTGATTCCCCTGATGGTCTTGATTACACTGGTTGTGCTTCGTACCGGCTTTAAGATCGACATCGCCACCATGATTCTGGGTCCCATACTGCCTTGGCTCAGCCAGCTTCCTGTGGTCTGTGGCCTTTCAAACCTGATGGTGCTAAATATCCTAATGGCGGCCATTGTAGGACTGTTCTATAAGCCCGTCCATAAGAACTTGCCCGATGTTGCCAAAAAAGCATTCAAGATTGTTCTACCCAATATCGCCGTTCAAATGGCGGCCGCTTTGATGATTGGCGCTTTCTACAATGCAGGACAGATTGCCATCCTGACTGATTTTGCCTCTGGTCTAAACAGTCACATCATTAAGATCGGTGGTGGCCTTGCCTTGATGTTGGTCGGTATGCTAACAGGATCCCAGACCACGGCTCAAAACACTATCTTTGTACTGATGGCCCCTGTACTATTGGCCTCTGGCACCTCTCCAGTTATGCTGGCGTTAGCGGGAGCCCACTTGGCTATGGCTGGACAGGGTATGCCTCCTGCTGACTTGGCCATCTTTGTCCAGTGCGGTCTGGCCGAAGGAATTACCAAGAAGAAGGCCGATCCTATTCGGGCCATGTGTTACGCACTTCCGCAGAATCTTTATTTTGCGGCAGTCGGCTTTGCTTGCCTGTACCTCTAAATACCTGGATCTCCCAGGGACGGTAGCGGTGACACCCCAGACCTATTATCTTTTTGTAATTGGAGGCGGACTATGTCGCAGGAACTTGGTATTTTAATGCTGGACACCCATTTCCCGAGAATCAACGGAGATATTGGCAACCCTGCTACCTTTTCCTTTCCAATTCGGAAAAAGATCGTATGCGGAGCTACTCCTGCTAATATCTGCCTATCCACTGACCTTAGCCTGTTGACCCCTTTTATCCAGGCAGCTCAAGAGTTAGAGCGTGAGGGTGTCCGGGCTATCACTACAAGTTGTGGTTTTCTTGCCATCTTTCAAAAGGAATTGGCTGCGAGCGTTTCAATCCCTCTGTTTACCTCAAGCCTGATGAACGCATCGTTCATATATCCTATGTTGAATTACAATCAGAAGGTCGGCATTATTACTATCAATGAGAAGAATTTAACAGAAAAGCACCTAAATGGAGTCGGGATCGACCATATCCCAAAAGTCATATGGGGCGTTTCTGAAACCGACTTCGGAAAAGTTTTTACCGACTCCCCTGATGCGGTCCCTTTCGACTATGATGCGTTAGAACAGATCATGGTGAACGCTGCGGTCGGTTTTCAGACCGCCCATCCGGAGATTGGTGCAATCGTTTTAGAATGTACTAATATGCCACCCTTTGCCAAGGCCATAGAGATGGCGACTCATCTTCCGGTCTATAGTATAGTCTCTTTAGCGAACTATGTGATGAGCGGTGTGTCCTGACTAGTTGTATCTTTACATCACGGCAATGGTGCTTAAGAGGGTGGATATGACCACTCAATATCCACCCTCTTTACCAAGATTATATCAAACATATTTTAAGAGAGGATGTGTCTTTATGATTCCCTATCCCCAGATGTCCAGTGAGGAACGCGAGGCGGAATACCAGCACCTTTTGGCTCAATTTGAGGATCTGAAGGCTCAGAACTTAAAGCTAAATATGGCCCGTGGGAAGCCGGGCGAAGACCAGTTGAATCTGACCCGGGGCATTTTTGATATAATGAGAAGCCCGGAGGACTATCTGTCCGACGGCATTGAGGTGCGTAACTACGGT
The DNA here is from genome assembly GCF_014287965.1 of Flintibacter hominis. Taxonomy (NCBI): domain Bacteria; kingdom Bacillati; phylum Bacillota; class Clostridia; order Eubacteriales; genus Flintibacter; species Flintibacter hominis. The sequence goes on from NZ_JACOPO010000001.1 coordinate 438,583, forward strand.
GAAATGACCGGCCTACCTGCCGCAAAGCGGCTTTTTGCCGAAGTGCTGGGTTGCAGAGAAGATCAAGTCTTTGTAGGCGGAAATGCCAGTCTGCAGCTTATGTATGATACTGTAGCCAAAGGCTATACCCACGGCCTGCTCCACTCCTCCCGCCCGTGGTGCAAAGAGGAGAAATTGAAATGGTTATGTCCTGCTCCCGGTTACGACCGTCATTTCAAAATTACAGAGTCCTTTGGATTTGAACTGATCACTGTTCCTATGACTGACAATGGACCGGATATGGACATGGTGGAAAACGCTGTAAAGGACCCAGCAGTCAAAGGCATGTGGACGGTGCCTAAATATTCAAACCCGGATGGCATAGTCTACTCCGAAGAGACCATTCGGTGTATCGCATCTCTGAAGCCTGCGGCGCCCGACTTCCTGCTGATGTGGGACAATGCTTACTGCATCCATGACCTGGAAGATGGTTGTGAGACATTGCCGGATATATTGACTCTATGCGCCTCGTATGGCAATCCCGACATGGTATTCGAGTTTGCCTCTACCTCCAAGATCACTCTGCCGGGTGCGGGAATCTCTTGCTTTGCCTGCTCGGAAGATAATATGACCTATATGAAGAAACTGCTTGATGCCCAGGTCATCAGCTATGATAAAGTGAATCAGCAACGCCATGTGCTGTATTTGAAGGACAAAGCGCACATGATAGAACTGATGCGCAAACATGCAGAGATATTGCGGCCGAAGTTTCAGTGTGTATTGGATGCCTTGAATCAGGAGATTGCTCCCTTGAACATCGCATCCTGGCGGCACCCTAAAGGTGGTTACTTCGTGTCGCTGAATGCCATGCCTGGTACTGCAAAAAGGACATTAGTACTGTGCAAAGAGGCAGGTGTTACTATGACTAATGCGGGTGCCACCTTCCCCTATGGAAAAGACCCCCAGGATAGCAACATCCGTATTGCCCCCTCCTTCCCCTCGGTAAATGAGTTGAAGAAAGCAGTTTCAGTACTGTGTGTTTGCTTAAAGCTATCGGCATTGGAAAAGTTGAATAAGCAATGAACATTTAATTAGTATTGTATTGGCTCCCGTTTGTAGTGTTGCAGTAATGAACTAGATTCAGATAATAGTGGGAACTACTACCCGTCAAGAATATAGTGAAAAATATAAGATTATACGGACAACAGTCAAGTGTTATTGGTCAAATTTGGTGTAACGAGGCACCTGCAGAATTCAAAATAGAAGCGGGGGGTCCCAGCAGGGATTTCCTGCCTCTTTTTTTGTTCGACTGTTTGCCAAGATTTTCTCCATCAAAATATGGGGGGAGATTTAGAAGGCATTCGAATTTTTCCGGAATTTTCTCTGCCGATTTTTGCATTTCTCAAAGTGGACAGAAAATTTTGGCAAAATTTCTTTTCCTGCCGCTAAATCGAACTGGAGGGTGTTCTCAGCTTAGGACTGGCCCGCATCCTTTGGGAGCTCCAGGTCGGAGCTTTCATCACCTAACTCGCGGGCTTCACCTCAATCAGATAAGCGAAAAAGATTGGCGTTGTTGATGGCTGTCTGTACAAGCGGCCCCTCCTCCCGCAAATACCAGGAGAGAGAATCTCCAATCCACAGGTTGGCTCCGTAACTCCGCCTGAGATGGCAAACTTATCTGGGTCGCATGTCGTGTAGAGTTCTTGTTATCATTCCAGAGATACTTGTTTATACGAAGCCTTACATTTATGAAAGGAACATAATGAATATGACAAAAAGTGGGCTGACCAAGGCTGGGCCTCGATTTGGGTTTTGGTGAAAGCCACTGCATCTTTTTTGTTACCACATTACAAGTTAAAAGCAAAGATGTGTTTCAAATAAGTGTCAGTCAGTAGTATATCTTAAAGAATTGTTATTTCTTGTAAAGATATACTCTATCAAATAAGGGCAGGAGTGAAGGCTCCTGCCCTTGCTTATATACCCAATCTTATATGGCAGTCATCGACTCAATTATGAGAAGTCTATCTCTTCTGCGAGCCTGTGGGTGGACTGCCGCAAACTTTCAAGCATTTTGGACAGTCCCTTCTGCGACATGCGGTTTTCCTCACCTAGAAGGGCAAGGGAGTAGCGGACTTGCCCTTCACGGTCAAAAATTGGTACTGCGACAGATGTAATGCCTGGGTCCTGTTCCGAGGTGGTGGAACAGAACCCATCTTCTCGGATCTGTTGGAGTGTCTGCTCCAGGTGCTTACGCTCCTCCTGGTCCTCCACCGAGTCGGAAAAATGGTGATCCAGTATCCTGCGTGCTTTCTCCTTTGGGAAAAAGGCTAACAACGTCTTTCCAGTGGAGCCTTTGAACAGATTTGAGGCCCGCCCAACTCGAGAGTGGACCCTGAGCATATTGTTAGATTGCACCTTTTCCATGCACACTGCTACATCATCGATCAAACCTGTGAGAACCACATCCTCATTGTATTCATCCCGTAGATCTCGCATCTCTTGAAGAATCAGATCGTCAACCGAGGTGCTATGCGTCATGGCGGATGCCAGTGTGATCAACTTGGAGCTAAGCCTATATTTTCCATTGGGGGCTTCCTGGCGTAGCCAGCCTTGATGCTCCAGCGTTTTTACCACTCGAAACACTGTGGTTTTATGCAGGTCAAGCTCCTTGCTAATTTCAGCTAAGCCAAGATATTCAACGTCTAGCTTATTATATAGCTCCAGGATGTTGGTAGCCCGAATAATAGAGTTGATATATCCGACGCCGTTCTCCGACATAGTTTTACTCCTTCCTCATTCCATCCATTTATGAAATACTATTATTATATCATGCAAAAAACAATTAGCAAATATAAACTTGTTTTTTCGCTCTTATGACTATAACCTTGCTCCTGCCAGATTTTCCTTCCGATTCTGGCTCTTTTTTAAAATTTTGCTATTTTTGTTCACTATTTTATGAAAGAATTATTTTGATTTCCCTAATTTACATAATGTTGATTGAGTTAATATTAGTTGATTTATACTAAATGATAAGATTTTTTGGCGGCGTATGCGTGTAAATTCTCTTGACTGCTCTTATTACCTTGTAGTATAATTTATTTACAATAAAGAATTGCATTTCTTTATTGTGTCTATTATATCAAAGGGAGGAACTGTAAATGAGAGTCCTGCGTTGGATGGACAAGCACTTTGAGGAAGTGCTTATGTCTGTCACCCTCATCGGAGTCGTGGTCTTTATGGCGGTCCACGTTTTTTTCCGGTATGTGTTAAAAAGCCCTTTGTCGTGGACAGAAGAGTGTACCCGGTATCTATTTATCTGGTTTACCTTCAGCGGCATAGGCTACGGCATCAAAAATGCTTCCCACATTCGCGTCAACATTATCGAAAGCTTCTGGCCCCAAGTAACCCGAGTGTTCGTCTGGATTCAGGATATAGTTACGCTGAGTTTCTTGGTGTATATGATCCCCGCTGGTCTGGGTGCGCTGGATTACTTCTACTCCAATGGGATCACTTCCCCTGGTATGCGGATGCCTTCTTGGATTTTGTATTTTTCCCTATTCTTCGGCCTGATTATGGGTGTAATTCGAATGATCCAGCGGATTATCCTCCGGGTGACGAAGCGCGATATCACTGATAAGGAGGCTGATGCGACGTGATTGGTATTATTTTTCTTGTCTTTGTAGTATTTCTGGCTCTAGGCGTACCCATCGCTTTCAGCGTGGGCTGGACCTCCCTTGTCCCATATCTGATGGACTCCGGTTTTACCGCGGATTCAGAATTCGTGTTCCGGACCATGGTCAACGGCTTAGACTCCTATGTGTTGCTGGCCATCCCCCTGTTTATGCTTTCATCTAGTATCATGGCCGCCAGCGGTATGTCTGACCGTCTATTCAACTTTTTCGCCTACTTCTTTGGGGAGCGTCCCGCCGGAATGCCCATCGCTGTGGTGATTACCTGCCTGTTTTACGGCGCTATTTGCGGTTCAGGCCCCGCCACCGTGGCCGCTATTGGCACCATGTGTATCCCCCTGCTTGTCCGTCTGGGCTATGACAAAGACTTTGTCACAGCCATGACCGCAGTATCAGGCGGACTGGGCGTCATCATTCCTCCCAGTATTCCATACATCACCTATGGCTTAGCTACGGGGGCCTCAGTGGGCGACCTGTTTATTGCTGGTTTTGCCCCCGGCATCCTCATTGCCATATGCCTGATTGCGTACGTGATGTATTACATTCGCCACCACGACACCTCCGGCCTGCGTATTAAGGAGGAGGCTGATGCGCTGAAAGCCATGGGCTTTGGGAAAGTATTTCGCCGGGGCTTCTTCGCTCTGTTTGCCCCCGTTATCATCCTGGGCGGCATCTATACTGGTATCTGCTCTCCCACCGAGGCTGCCTGCATTTCCGTGGTATACGCATTGTTGGTCGGTGTGTTTGCTTACCGCACCATCCGCTTCAAGGAGCTGGTAAGCTGCCTAATTGACACCGCCAAGACCGCTACTCCTGTTATGTTGATTCTGTGTTGTTGCACCGTGTTTGGTCGCATCCTGAATATCCTGAACGTGCCCCAAACCCTGGCTGAGATTGTCACCAGCAATATCGACTCCAAGATCCTAGTTTTGCTGGCCATTAATATATTCCTATTGTTTACCGGCATGGTCATGGATACGGTGCCTGCCATTCTGATCCTGGCCCCCATCTTCTGGCCTATTGTGCAGTCCTACGGCGTAGGTGCTGTCCACTTTGGTATTATCATGTCTGTCAACCTGGCCATCGGCTTTGTCACACCCCCTATCGGTACGAATCTGTTTGTGGCCCAGTCCCTGACCGGGACCCCAATCGCCCGTATCGCCAAAAATGCGTTGCCCTTTATAGGAATGTTCCTGATTGCACTGATGTTGATTACCTATATCCCGCAAATCAGCGAATTTCTGCCCGCTCTGCTCTCAACTAAGTGATTCCCCGCAGTATTTTGCGGTGAATAGAAATTGAAAGGAGAATATATATGCGAAAGAAATTATTGGCTCTGTCTCTTGCGTTTGGTGTTACCTTGTCCCTGGCCGCCTGTGGAGGTAACAACAACAACTCATCCAATTCTGGAGGCAACGTCAGCGGAAATGCCGGTGGCAATGGTGAAAAGATTACTATTAATATCGGCCATGGTGGTGCCGAGTCTACTGCCCAGCAGGTAGGATGCCTAGCGATGGAAGAGTATCTTGAGAACACGGGTCGCTTCACTGTCAACGTGTATCCCAATAACTCCATGGGCAGCGACGACGAGCTGTGTCAGATGGTGCAGAATGGTTCTATTGAGATGTGTCTGGCCAACTCCGTTATCGTTAACTATGTTCCTGATACTGCTGTTTACGATATGTACTTCACCTTCGACGATATTGATGCAGTAAAGGATAAGTATTCCAACAACGGCGAGTTTATTAAGACCATTGGTGAGAAGTATACTGACGTAGGTATTCACCTGGCAGGCTTTAGTATCCATGGCTTCCGTGATGTTACCGCTAACAAGGCTATTACTTCTCCGGAGGATCTGGCCGGACTGACCTTCCGCGTGCAGCAAAATGAGTACCACATCTTGGGCTGGGAGTCCTTAGGGGCCACCCCCACCCCCTTTGCCTTCAATGAGCTGTACACCGCTTTGCAGCAAGGTACCGTGGACGCTCAGGAGAATCCAATCGAGCTGATTTACTCCCAGAAGTTCTATGAGCAGCAGTCCTATATTACGCTGACTAACCATCAGCAGCAGGTCCAGCAGTGGCTGGTGAACGACGCCCTTTATCAGAGCTTGTCCGAGGAAGACCGTACTCTGTTGGATGAAGGTATCCAGGCTGGCTGTGATGCCGCTACTGAGTATGCCCTGTCCCAGGAGGCTGAGTGGACACAGGAGATTCAGGATTACGGCTGTACTATCGTGGAACTAACCGACGAGCAGCGCCAAGCTTTTGTTGATCGCATCCAACCCCAGTGGGATGCTATTAAGGCAACTGTTGACCCCGCCGTTTATGAGGCTTATCTTGCCTGAGTCTCGCCCCATATGATTACCGATGCAGGGCCTGATTTGCGGACCACCGGAAATCAGGCCCCGCATTTCAAAAATGGAAAGGAAGGGATTATGTCATGCGCATTCTAATCATCAACCCGAACAGCGATGAGAATACTGACCGTCTGATGGCGGAGAAAGCAAAGAACCTGGCGCTTCCCGGAGTAGAAGTAGACGTTACTCATGTCACCCGGGCGCCCAAGTTAGTCGCTTCCTATGAGGACCAGGCCATTTCTGGCGAGGAGATGATGGAGATCGTCCGCGGCCGTGGCCAGGACTATGACGCTTTCGTAGTAGCCTGTCATTCCGACCCCAATTTAGATTTGGTCCGGGAAATTACTGATAAACCGGTAGTTGGTATTGCCGAGGCGTCCATCAAGATCGGTGCCGCCATGGGCAACGGCTACGCCGTCATTTCGCCCGGACCCAAGTCCATCTCTAAGAAGATTGCCTTGGCTCGCAAGTACCACTGCGACGATTTATTGCGCACTATTAAGGTTTCTCGTAGCGATGACAAAGAGGATCTACTGAAGGCTGCACAGGAGGCCCGCAAGGAGTTTGGTGTAGACGTGATTGTGTTGGGCTGTGCCAATTACACCACAGCTGATGGCTATATCGAGCGTGAGCTGGGCTGCCCCGTATTGGACGGTGTAGCGTGTGCCCTATTTCTGGCGGCCGGGCTAGTTAGCTATCAAAAGTGCAAGCGCAAATTTTGAAGATTTCGAAACATCCTATTGTGACTCAATTTTTATGAGGAGGAAAGAGTTATGCTGGATTTAGTAGTTAAGAATGGTAAGGTGTATGTGGATGGTAGCTTCCGGGAGTGTGATGTGGGCATCAAGGACGGGAAGTTTGTTCTCGTTGGTATGTCCGGCACCCTGCCAGAGGCACAACGCACCATTGATGCGACGGGCAAGTATGTAATTCCCGGCGGTATCGATACCCATGTCCATTACCGTGACCCCGGGCACTGGGAGCGTGAAACCTTTGAGGTTGGATCTCGGGCGGCTGCGGCTGGCGGCTGTACCACCTTCTTTGAGCACCCTATTTCTATGCCCCCCCAGTGGAAGGCTGAGATTCTTCAGAATCGTCTGGATATTTGTACTGGTAAGGACTCTCCAGCTAATGATCGCCATGAAAAGGGTGTATGCGTAGACTTCTGTTTCTATGGTGCCGCAGGTGGTCAGCACCCCGAAGCTATTGAACCTTTGTCCCATGCCGGTATCGTCGCCTATAAGACCTTTCTGCACGACGCCCCCGAAGGCCGTGAGCAGGAGTTTGAGGGCCTGACCAGCGCGAATAATGATCAGCTCTACCGGGTGCTCCAGGAGGTTAAGAAGACCGGTCTGCCCCTGGCTGCTCATGCCGAGGACAACGAGTTGGTCACTGGATTTATCAAGCACCTGCGCGAAGAGGGATGCCAGGGCGAGAATATTGCTCACTGCTTGTCCCGGCCTCCCATTGTGGAGATTGAGGCCATATCCAAGATGCTAAAGTTTGCCAAGGATGTGGGCTGCCCCATCGAACTGGTCCATGTATCTTCTTGGGAGGCTATGGAGCTGGCTAAGCAGGCCAAGGCCGAGGGTCAAAAGGTATTTGTAGAGACCTGCCCCCACTACTTGCTATTGGACGAGAGCTATGTGGAAAAGTTCGGTGCCTACGCTAAATGCAACCCTGCCCTGCGTAAGAAGGAAGAAGTAGAGAAGTTGTGGGACTACGTCCTAGACGGCACTGTAGACTTCATTGGCAGCGATCACAGCCCCTATCTGGTTTCTGAGAAAGATAAGCTGGATAAGAACGGTAACAAGGACATCTTTCTTTCCCCTGCCGGTTTCCCGGGCATCGACCTGCGCCTGCCTCTGATGCTCACCGAGGCCAAGAAGGGCCGCGTGTCCATGGAACGGGTGGTGGAGCTGCTGTGTGTCAACCCCGCTAAGTGCTTCAACATCTATCCTCAGAAAGGTACTATCTCCGCTGGAGCCGATGCTGACTTGGTTATTGTAGATATGGGGCATGAGCATACTTTCCAGGCCAAGGACAGCTACTCTCAGGCGCGGGACACTATGAAGGTGTTCGAGGGCTGGAGGCTAGGCTGCTCTGTGGATTATACCGTGGTTCGCGGACGTGTAGTGGTGGAGAATGGCGTGGTGGACGAAAGTGCCGCTGGCTGGGGCCAAATGGTAACTCCTAACAAGAAAGGATGAGCTTGTAATGGGCCGACTCAACAACATACTTATGGAGGCTGGTGGGATTGGTCGCAATGAGGACGGTTCCATTACCCGCCTAGGTTTCTCCGAAGATTATTTCCAGGCCCTGGAGCTTATCAAGAAGCATATGGAGTCCCTTGGCATGAAAACTGAGGTGGATCCAGTGGGCAACCTCCATGGTATTCTGCCTGGTAAGGATCCATCCCTAAAGTCTATCGTCTTGGGCTCACACCTAGATACTGTCATCAAAGGCGGCGTGTTCGACGGAATGCTGGGCGTCGCTGGCGCAGTAGAGTGTGTCTATCGCTTAAAGGAACAGGATATTATCCTGGACCATACTCTGGAGATTTGGGGCTTCAACATGGAAGAGTCAAGTATCCTGGGTGGTACCTTTGGCAGCCGCGCTATTACCGGGATGTTGGATCCGGATCAGCCTGGCTATGCCGAAAAGCTCGCCACTTTTGACCGTACTCCGGACGACGTCCGCACTGCCAAAAAGGACATCAGCAAATATGACTGCTATCTCGAGTATCACATTGAGCAGGGCGACAAACTGGACAGCGCTGATATAGACGTTGGCGTGGTCAACGGCATTGTCAGCGTTATCCGCTACCAAGTTACGGCTAACGGTGTGAGCAACCATGCGGGGACCACCATGATGCCCAATCGCAAGGATGCCCTGGTGGGTATGTCCAAACTGATTGTGGCAGCGGATGCTCGCGCCCGGGAGTTAGATGATACCCTGGTCTTTACCGTAGGCAAGATGTCTGTGGCTCCTGGTCAGGAGAATGTCATCCCAAATGAGGTAGTGGCTACCTTTGAGATGCGACATATGGATAAATCTGTTACCGACCAGTTCTTCGCCGACATTCAAGCCGCGGCCAAGGAGATACCGAACTGCACCTTTACCTTCAAGAACACTGTGGCTAAGTACTCCACTCCTTGCGATCCTAAGCTGGTCCGAATCATTGATCAAGTTTGCTCTGAGCTGAACATCAGCCATATGATTATGCCTAGCGGAGCTGGACATGACGCCAATCCAATGGCTCACGAGGGCGTGCCTATTGGAATGATTTTTGTCCCTAGTGTTAATGGCATTAGCCATCACGGTAAGGAATGGACTGAGCCCCATCACGTCGACTTGGGTGCCGAGGTCCTCTTCAAAACTGTGCTTACTCTGGATAAGACGGACCGCAAATAATTGCGGCCCCTCAAACGAAGAGAAGCGGACGGAATGCAATGCATCCCGCCCGCTTCTCTTCGTTTTTAAAGATGTAACCAAATTTAAGTAAATTATTTGACATTGTTTCAATCGAGTAGGAGCCTTTTTGTAGTACGGAATCCAGGCTTCCTGATATAGACCAGCCTATGACATTAGCTGAGTACAAAAAACAAAATTTAGTGTAAGGCGTGCTGTTCTTCAAACTTCGAACTGCTGTTGATGTTCATTCAAACAGGTTCAATCAAGATTTTTAAACAGAAAAGGCATAAGCATGAATTCACTTAAATCGAAAAATTGGAACCGGTGTGTTTTGACTTCGATTTTTTCCCGTTGGCCGCTTACTCTTGGTGTTTTAATGAATGAGACCACTGTGCCGGGCTTGAATTTGGTACTGAGCATGGAGCTGGAAACCCGAAGTGGCCGTTGCGATACCTTATAAAAATAGCCACACCTTATTGGGGTGGCTATTTTTATAAGAACCGTAGAGCCTGAAAACACCTGTGGGCGATGCAGTCGTACCCGTGTGATCCTATACCGCTTTTTGATCCTTACTTGTCCTCAGATGAAATCTCCTTATCTTCTTGGGGGCGGCTTAAAAAGCTGGATAAAATATCGATAAATTCACAGTTGCTGGGCCGCTTTTCCAGATGGATTCCCGCGATGTGATCCAATAGACGGTGATCCGCCTGACCCCATACGGCCCGAATTACGTTGCGTGTGGCCAACTCGATGCTATCACGGGTGGTATGAAAGTGGCGGGCGGTTTCTGGATACAGACGCTTTGTGATCAAACTGAGCCGGCTGGGGTCCTCTACGACTTGGTTCACCATGTAGCACACATACTGAAAGCCGGTCAACTTTCTGGTAACACCTAACCGTCTCAAGAGCGCCTCTATATCCAGAGCTTTTCTGTCGAATTGATCCTGCGGCAGCTCGTCCTCAGGGACCAAAAAATAGATTTTCATACTCATCTTCCTTTCAAAAGTATTGCAAGGGGAAAATCAAGGGAGGCCGGGGCCAGGTGGGCGGGAGAAAGGGACCCCGGCCCTGTGGCTGCACAAGAAAAGACCAGGACGGATAGAACCCGCCCTGGTCTTTTATAAGATGGCCTTTATTCCCCTGTCACATAAGTGGTTTCCGATCTTGTGTCCCGGCCGAGGCTGTTTTCAGAAAAGATGGTGGCGACGACCTTATACTCGACACCGGCGGTGCCGTTGCAGAAAATCACATTCGAATGAACAAAGTGATCGCTTACACTCATCCCCTCGTCGTCCTCCACCCAGGCCTCCACGAGCCGCCATCTGGAGTCTTGTCTGGCGTAGACATAGATGCTCTCGCACCCCAGCTTGTCTACAATATCAGTTCCGGTGACAGAGAATTCTACATTGATTCTTCCTGAATCGGTAGTTACCTCAATATAATATGCAGAGATTTGTGCACTAGCTCTTGCTTCAGAAATCTTTGCAGCAAATACTGTGGTGCTTAGAACCATCAGGCAACAGACCATTGCGACCAAATTGCGAAAATGCTTACGCTTCAAAGTTACCACTCCTCTTAAATTGAAGTTATGACTTCTTCAAGAGCAGAGATCGGTAAATCACTAAATATACAATACTCTAAGCCATCTAAGTTCCAGGTGACTGAGTTAGTCATGATATTGCTGAAGAAATAGTACTGAACTCCATTGTATACGGAAGTCTTCACCAACTTGGCAGTTTTTTCATATTTTGATTTTGCTTGCCCCTCCATCTCCGTGATTTCAAAAATTATGCGATTATCTTCATCTTTGTAGATGACAGAAAACTTTGAAAGTCCTGAGGCAGAAGATGTAAATAGCTGTGACTTCACAGCTTCAAACCCATCCGGAATCACAGGGATGACAGGTGTTAAACCCTTTTCTCCGACCAGGTCCTGGAACACGGCAAATTCCTCCGGTACTGGATCTGGGTCCGCGGATGACACGGAGGATGATCCGTCCTCCATGACCCGGAACGAAAACTGCTCGGTGGTCCAATGGGCGACCAGCTGGAACAGGTTGGCATCTCCCAGTACAGGGATGCAGGTCAGCGCGACCAGCACAGCCACCACGGCGGCAGCGAGTAAAGTACGACGGACCTTCCGACGACGACTCTTGATGTGGAAGGGGAGCTCGTGGCCGGGACCAGTTGTCCGCTCTGGGATAGGGTAAAGAGGCTCGTTCAAACCTTTATATAGCTTCTCAAAATCCGCCCTGGCTCTCGCCCGGTCGGAGGAGCTGCTGTCACTTTCTTCTTGTTCTCTCTCTAAAATCACCTCCAGCACATGGTCTATCAGCTCGGGATCGCTCTCAACGTCAGAGAGGTCTGCCCGCAAAATGGATTCAAGCTCTGCGGTGGTCAACTGGTCCAGTTTGGCATACTTCTTATTTGCCATGCTCTGAACCCCCTTCCAAAATATAATTCCAGGAAAATGGAAAAACGGACAGGAATTTCCAAAAAATTTTCAAAAATTTTTAGTCCCGCTGCTCCAGCAGGCGTTTCTTTAATTTCTGCCTGGTCCGTTGAACCCGTTTTTGACAGACGCCAATGGTTAAGCCGATTTCCTCAGATATTTTCTTATATGGAACGCCGTCTAACGCTACCCGCTTGAATATATGTAAATCTTTTGCCGGCAGCGCCTCCGAGATTTTTCGATTGAGTTTCTCCAGACTGTCTGGATCTTCCTCTATCTTTTCAAACTCGTCTGGAGCGGAAATGGGCGGAATCGCGTCCGAATCCAGGGACACATATTGCTTCAGGTCCCTGGCCCTCTCCCTCAATTTATGGAGCGATTTATATTTTACTGCCTTTTGCAGCCAGAACTCCGGCTTTTCATGGGCCATCACCTCATCGATGTGCAGATACAGCTCCAAGAAGGCATCCTGCACAACTTCTTCCGCCAGTTCTGGATTTGACAGGAGGATCAGGGCGTATCGCTTCATCTTGCTAAACCGTTCCTCGTATAGGCAGTTGAAAAACGCTTCTTGACTTGATGCGTCTCTGTGGCCCATGCGCGTGCACTCCCATCCCTGTTTATAGATCCTCTTTGTCAAACTGATCGATACATACCCGCACCAGCTGCTCTACTCCACTGATAAATTCGGGGGATTTATTAGAAAGCATCTTTATGATGTTTTGAGAAGAAACGTTGTGGTGTTCCTGGTACACCAGGGCGTCAAACCCAACCTGGAGCGCGTCCGCGATGGCGTACAGAGTTTTTAATTTCATCATCTTTTCGCCGCGTTCGACCCGGGAGATAAACGCAGTCCCGACCCCGGCCTGTTCTGCCAACTGACCCTGTGTCAGGTTAGCTCTCTCCCGGTATCTTCGGATATTATCTCCGATCACTACAGCTAAGGTGGCATCATCCATACTGATTCCTCCATTCGGTAAAATTATATTTCCCAAATGAAAGGAAGTAAAAGCACCAATAGGTATATAATATTTTACCATTTCAGGAAATGCAAGAGAATTTCATCTTCTTGGGAAACCACATTTGGAACATGGAGCACAATAGGAGGATGGTTGAGAAATGCCGCCGCTCAACTGGGAAAGAGGCGCTGCCCTGGGCCACCAGACCTGGTAGAAATGTGCCGTACATACAAGAAGCCCCGGCCTTTAGGCCGGGGCTTCTTGCTGTGTGTTGTGTAAGGAGAGGGAGAAATGGGAGTAACTTGATCTCTTATCTGATCACGGCCTCATCATACAATACAATTAAGGCAAAACCGTGACTTTGCTGTGAATTTTTTGTGAACATTGGGATGGAACCGCCAAAAATCGACAGTTTTTAAGGCGCTTCATCTGTGATGAGGGAGAGTACCAGGGAAGCGGTATCTACCAGCTTTTGGACGCTGATTTCCTCCTGAGTAGTGTGGACCTTAGACATCCCTACCCCCAGTACCAGAGCTTTGATACCGTGGGCGTTCATATTGTTGGCATCGCTGCCGCCTCCGGTGGCGGACAGGGAGGGAGTTAACCCCACCCGCTCACAGGCGGCCATCACTGCCCGGAGGAAGGAGTCCTCGCTGGGGATGGAGAAGGGGGAGTAGGCCTTGCTCATCTGAAGATCCAACGCCGCCCCGTATTTTTCACAGGCATGACGGAGACACTGAGCCATGTGCTCCGCCTGCCGTTCCAACTTTTCCGCGTCACGGCTGCGGGCCTCCGCCGCCAGGTCCAGCACCTCTGGGACGATGTTGGTGGCATACTGGGAAGAAACAGAGCCGATGTTAGCCGTGGTCTCCTGGTCCACCCGCAGCAGACGCATTTGGGAGATGGCCTCCGCCGCCACCTGAATGGCACTGATCCCTTCCTCCGGGGCGACGCCCGCATGGGCGCGGCAGCCGGTGATCCGCGCGGTGATCTGGTACTGGCCGGGGGCACTGGTAATGATACGTCCGGCGTCCCCATCGCTATCCAGTACCACCGCTTGTTTGGCCAGGATGCGGCTATCATCCAGATGGCGAGAGCCACGCAGGCCGATCTCCTCACACACGGTAAAGACCGCCTGGACTGGAGGGTGGGGGAGCCGCTGTTCTACCAGGGAGCGCAGGGCCTCTACGATAGCGGCCACGCCCGCCTTGTCGTCGCTGCCCAGCACTGTGTCTCCTTTGGAGCGGATCACCCCGTTCTCCAGCACCGGCTCCACTCCCGTGCCAGGAATTACTGTGTCCAGGTGGGCGGACAGAAGGATGGGCTGACCGGGAGCGGTCCCAGGCAGGGTGCAGTACAGATTGCCGGTGTCGCTTCCGGTCTGGGCCTGGGTATCATCCAGATCCACTTGACAGCCGATGGCCTGAAGGTCCTCTGCCACGCGGGCGGCAATAGCGCCCTCATGAGTGCTCTCGCTGTCGATGCGTACATAGTCCAAAAAGGTATCCAAAAGACGGTCCCTGTTGATCATATAGCTGGCCTCCTTATGATAGTGCGGCCATTTTAACACGGAGGGGGAGTAAAATCAACCGCGGGACGGCACTAGCGGTCGGTGACTACCATAGTCTGGATATCCCGCTTCCCAGTGCCGCTGCTCAACAGGAACACGGTATAGTTGGTATTTTTCTCCACCTCCAGGTTCAGGGAAACAATGGTGTCGGGCAGGTCGGGAGTACCCAGGAAGGCACTGTCTAGAGTCTCAATGTCCATCCAGGAGGGCATGGGGGAACGGTCAGTCTCGGCAAAAAGGAACTGATAAGTCCCTGGCCGGACGCGCTTGAAAATGGTGGTCTCCTTGAAACGGACATCAGCATAGACCACCCGGCCGTCCTTCAACAGCACATCAACCGGGGGGCTGTTCAGAGCCAGATTGCTTACCCGGAAATTGGAAGCGCAGTTGCCCTGAAGGCAGCATTGGTCAGAGATCTGGAGCAGGTCCAGCCCACTAGGGGTATTGATGACAGCGATGGTGGACAGACTGCCTGGGGGAAGCGGCATGGTCTTGCGGAGATAGGTGTAGCCGTCGAGACCGGATACAGTGATAGTCTGATAGCCACCAGGGGCTTGGACATAGGAGGATACCGAGGCGTAACCCAACCGGGTGACCACCCGGACGCGGTTGATCTGGATGCGGATAGGGGTGTAGCCGAAGGCGGCATTGAGAAAACGGACTCTGGATAATGGGAGCCAGATAGGGGGGCGGACGGAGGAGCCGCCGTTGACTGGCCCGCCTTCTCCCGGATTTGGGAGGGGAATGACCGGGATATTCCCGGTGCTGCCATCATAGACCGGTCCGCCTTCTCCCGGATTGGGCAGAGGAATGACCGGGGTATTTCCAGAATTACCATCATAGACTGGTCCACCCTCACCCGGATTGGGCAAAGGGATCACCGGGGTGTTGTCGTTAATTCGTTCCATATGGATAAGGCAGGTCAGGGAGAGCCTGGCCTTTCTCCTTTCTGAGTTATTTTGTCTGGACAGCCCCAAACGTAAGCAGGGGGCACCCCATGCTATGCCAGATGGAGGAAGCCTGTTCAGAGAACGCGGGAGGAAAGGAGGTAGAAAAAGGGGAAGGACAGATGAAAAAGTAGGCCAAACACCTTGACAATGGGAAAAAACATGGTAGAATAGTCCCGGAAATGTGTTGATGAAGCCAAGTACAGCGGGGTGTCTTTAGCGAGAGGGGACAGTGAAAGCCCTCGGCTGAAAGCTGTACGAGCCACTTCTGAGCAGCCCGTGAGGAGCGGGACGGCCCATCCCCGTGAGCGGATGACTGAGATGTCCGGCTGACGTGCCGCGCCGGATAATCAGGGTGGTACCGTGGAAGGATGCTTTCCGCCCCTGACTGCTGTCAGGGGCGTTTTTTATTTCGAAAGGGGTATAAAATGCGGCAATATATTGTAGGTGCCTTTGCGGATCGGGTTTTTGAGGGCAATCCGGCAGCAGTATGTGTGCTGGACCGCTGGCCGGAAGAGGACCGGATGATGCGGATTACCCGGGAAAACAATCTCTCTGAAACTGCCTTTGCCGTCCCGGAAGGGGAGGGATACCGGCTGCGCTGGTTTACCCCCAGCGGGGAAATTGACCTGTGCGGCCACGCCACTCTGGCTGCGGCCTTCGTGATCACGGAATTTATCTCTCCGGGTCTGGATGTCGTCCTCTTTGACACCCTCAGCGGGCGGCTGACGGTAAGAAAGCGGGGCGAGCTGCTGGAGATGGATTTCCCGGCCTATCAGCTCAAGCGCCTGGAGGTGACCGACCAGATCACCGAGGCGTTGGGGGCCAGACCCAGCGAGGTCTGGAGGGCCCGTGACCTGCTGTGTGTCTTTGAGGACCCGGAGACCGTCATCCGCCTTGAGCCAGACCAGGAGAAGCTGAAGGAGCTGAAGGGGGCTCTGATGCAGGTTACCGCTCCGGGGAGCGGGGAGTTTGACTGTGTGTCACGGTCCTTCGCCCCCAAAATGGGGGTGCCAGAGGACCCGGTGTGCGGCTCTGGCCACTGCCACATCATCCCCTACTGGGCTGCCCGGACGGGACGGAGGGAGTTTACCGCCCGCCAGGCGTCTCCGCGAGGCGGAACCCTCTACTGCCGCTTGGAGGGGGACCGGGTTATCCTGGCCGGCCGGGCAGCTCTCTATGCCAGGTGTGAACTGATGTTGGAGGACTGCTGATGAAAAGAAGAACGACAGGCCTGCTGGCCGCGGCGCTGCTAGCCGTCCTGCTGCTGGCCGGCTGCGGCACCCGCCCCCTGCCCAGCGGCATGGAGGAGGAAGCGGTGGGACAGGCGGGCCAGGAGATTGTGGAGATGCTGGTCGCACGGGACTATCAAGGAGTGGTTGACGCCTTCCGGCCGGACATAGCCGAGGAGCTGGGCGTCACCGCGGATACAATCCAGTCCGAGATGGACAAGGTTTCGGAAGCCGGACCCTATGTGGAAACCATAAAGCGGATGGCGGTGGGCGGAAAGAACAAAGACTATGGAGAGGACTATGCGGTGGCGGTGATCTACTGTGAGCATGAGGAGAAAAACATCGCCTATCAGCTCTCCTTTGACACCGATCTGAACTTGATCGGCATATATGCGGAAGTGAAAAAGAAATAAGATGATATACGGAGGTAATTCCTATGCATGATCCAAAGCCTTTCGGACTGAACGAGCTGCGCGAGATGTTCCTGTCCTTTTTTGAGAGCAAGGGCCATCTGCGTCTGCCCAGCTTTTCCCTGATCCCTCAGAATGACGCGTCCCTGCTGCTGATTAACAGCGGCATGGCCCCCATGAAGCCCTGGTTCACTGGGGAGCAGGAGCCCCCTCGCCATCGTGTCTGCACCTGCCAGAAGTGCATCCGCACCGGAGACATTGAGAACATCGGCAAAACTGCCCGCCACGGCACCTACTTTGAGATGCTGGGCAATTTCTCCTTTGGGGACTACTTCAAAAAGGACGCCATCCACTGGGGCTGGGAGTTTTTGACCAGCCCGGAGTGGGTGGGCCTGGACCCGGACCGGCTGTACCCCTCTGTCTTTGAGGGGAACGAGACCACCCCCGCCGATGACGAGGCATTCCGTATCTGGAACGAAGAGATCGGCATTCCCGCCGACCGCATCTTCAAATTCGGCAAAGCGGACAACTTCTGGGAGCATGGCTCCGGCCCCTGTGGTCCCTGCTCGGAGATCTACTACGACCGGGGCCCAGAGTGGGGCTGTGGCAAGCCCGGCTGCACTGTGGGCTGTGACTGTGACCGCTATATTGAGGTTTGGAATATCGTCTTTTCCCAGTTTGACAACGACGGTGAGGGTCACTATACTGAGCTGAAGCAGAAGAACATCGATACCGGCATGGGCCTGGAGCGGCTGGCCTGCGTCTGCCAGAAAGTGCCCTCCCTCTTCGATGTGGACACCGTCATGAACATCACCCACAAGGTATCCGAAATCACCGGCGCCCACTATGGCGAGACCCCTGCCAAGGATGTCTCCCTGCGGGTCATCACCGACCACATCCGCTCCGCTACCTTCATGATCTGTGACGGCGTGCTTCCCTCCAACGAGGGTCGGGGCTATGTCCTGCGCCGCCTGCTCCGCCGGGCTGCCCGCCACGGCAAGCTGCTGGGCGTCAACGAGCCCTTCCTTTACAAGGTGTGCGACACCGTCATCCACGAGAACGAGGGCCATTACCCCGAACTGCGGGAGCGGCAGGACTATATCACAAAGGTCATCCGGGTGGAGGAGGAGAACTTCGCCAAGACCATCGACGGCGGCCTGAAGATTTTTAACGAGATGCTCAAGGGGCACCAGGAGAAGCGGGAAAAGACCTTTTCCGGCGCCGACGCTTTCAAGTTATATGATACCTACGGCTTCCCTATCGACCTGACGCTGGAGATGGTGGAGGAGCAGGGCATGACCTTGGACCAGGACGCCTTCCACCAGCTCATGGAGGAGCAGCGCCAGCGGGCCCGGAAGGCCCGGGAGGCTCTGGGCGATTTGGGCTGGGCCGGCGTGGAATTTGGTAAGGATGTGCCAGAGACCCAGTTTGTGGGCTACGGGTGTGATACCGTGCTGGATGCCAAGGTGGTGGCCATTGTGGCCGAGGGCCAGCAGCGGGATGAGATCATCGGCGGTGGCGAGGCCATTGTGGTGCTGGACAAAACGCCCTTCTACGCCGAGATGGGCGGCCAGGTGGCCGACCATGGAGTGATCGCCTGTGAGAGCGGGCGTGGGATGTTGTTTGAGGTCCATGACGTGCAGAAGAACAAGGGCGGCAAGTATATGCACTATGGCCGGCTGATGGAGGGAACCCTGAAGGTGGGCGACACGGTTCGGGCCCAGATCGATCTGGACCGCCGTCGGGCCGTCATGCGGGCCCACTCCGCCACCCACTTGCTGGATAAGGCCCTGCGCGCTGTTCTGGGCGATCACGTCCACCAGGCAGGCTCTCTAGTGGAGGCCGACCGGCTGCGTTTTGACTTCACCCACTTCTCCGCCATGACGGCAGAGGAGTTGGCCAAGGTCAGCGCCATGGTGAATGAGGCTGTGCTGGCCGGCTATGACATTGTGACCGAAGAGCTGCCCATTGAACAGGCCAAGCAGAAGGGGGCTATCGCCCTCTTTGGAGAGAAATATGGTGACGTGGTCCGAGTCGTGGACATGGGCCAAGGCTACTCCGTGGAGTTCTGCGGCGGTACTCACCTGGATAACACCGCCAAGGTGGGGGTGTTCCACATCTCCAGCGAGTTCTCTGTGGCCTCCGGCGTCCGCCGCATCGAGGCTACTACCGGTATGGCTTCTTTAGAGGTAATGAACCGCAATCAGGAGCTGCTCTTCCAGGCTGCTGCAGCCCTGAAGGCTAAACCCGGTGAGTTGCGGGAGAAGGCGGAGGCTGCCATGGGCGAGATTCGCCAGCTCCACCAGGCAGTGGAGAAGTTCAAGGCCCGTGAAGCGGTCAGCGAGGCCGAGCGATTCCTTTTCGCTGCCCATGAGGTAGGGGGCCTGAAGGTGCTTACCGCCACGGTGCCGGACGCGGATGCCGACCGTCTGCGCAAAATGGGGGACTTTTTGAAGGACAAGGAGCCCAACGTTGTGGCCGTCCTGGCCGCCATCAATGGGGAGAAGATTACCTTCTTGGCCGCCTGTGGCAAGGAGGCCGTCCAGAAGGGAGTCAAGGCCGGAGAGATCGTCAAGCAGGTGTCCGCCATCGCCGGCGGCTCCGGCGGCGGCAAGCCTGACTCCGCAATGGGCGGCGGCAAAGACCCGCTGATGGTGGACAACGCCCTCGCTATGGTGGATAACGTGGTATCCATGAAGCTGGGGCTGTGAGCCATGACCCGCGACGATCTCAAGCGCTTTTGCGCTCTGGATATTGACTTTGAAAGTATTGGCTTGATGGAGCCTGGACTTTCCTTGGAGCCTTATTTCTGTACTCCGATGAATGCCGAGCCGGTAGGGAGGCTGGGCTGCGACGGTATCCATTTTGTCCTTCTGCCCGGGGATGAGCGGGTGTTTTGCGTGGACCCCGCTATGGGGGAGCCGGGGACCTATGTCCTGCCAGTAGCGACAGATTTTCGGGAATTTTTGTCCTTTGTCCTCTACTGCCGGGATGCCAACCCCCTCTCCCAGATCTGGTGGCTGACGGAAGAACGGTTCCGGGAACTGTTGGAGGAGGACAAGAGGGCTGTCTGGCCTGGGTGTGAGACATTTTTTGCTGGGAAACAGACAGCCCTGGAGAGGATAGCAAGGGCCTTTGACCTGGCTCCCGCTGCTCCGTATCAGCAGGTCAAGGCCCTTCAGGCCGCCTTTGATCCCACGATTATGAAATTTTCCAACGAATACTATGATGTGCTGGGACTGGAGTATCCAGAGTGACAGGACAGGGATAAGGAAACGGGCTTTGCAGGGACAAGATCTTCCAGCATCGAAGTTCTATCTGCCTTCCTGATTTTGACTTTTTATGCTAACAGATACCGTGCGGCACGGTTAACTGGACCGTTGCCGCACGGCTCTTTTATCTTTCACTTTGATTTAAATCTAATTTTGACTGTTTTTTTAGTAGGCTGGAAAAGGCGGCGCCCCGGCTCTGAGTGGAATAGATGAAAACCGCGGCTGGGACGGGGAGGCCCTGTGTACTTGAAGCAAAAGCGGTAAACGGACCCCATCTTCAAAAGGGACGGCCCTTGGGCCGTCCCTTAAAATTTTTTGGGAGATTCTCAACATTTTCCCCAGCCAGATTGTGTGATAAGCAGAGAGACAAAAAGGGAGGTGTCCTATTTGGAACATAGCCAGAGCGGGGAGAAGATGGCCGCCCTCTACCGCCGATATGTGACCATGGTCTATCAGATCTGTCTGATGCTGATGAAAAATGTACCCGACGCAGAGGACGCCACCCAGACAGTCTTTCGAAAAGCGATGGAGCATGAGGGCCTCTTCCGTGATCCGGAGCATGAAAAGGCCTGGCTTATCGTTACCGCCCGGAACGAGTGCAAAAACCAGCTCAAGCACTGGTGGAGGACAAAGAGGGCGGGAGAAGAGATACTTCAGAACCTGACCTGGGAGCAGCCGTCGGACGGGGAGCTGTGGGATCTGATCCTTACCCTACCGGAGAAATACCGGATGGTGCTGTATCTCCACTACTACCAGGGTTACACCGCGCTGGAAACAGCGGAGATCTTGGGGAAGAACCCATCCACCATTCGTACCTGGCTGGTTCAGGCGAGATGGAAACTGAAAGAAATTTTGGAGGTGGAAGAGTATGGACGAGGATAAGCTCAAGCGGGTGTTTGACCAGATAAAACCCACTCAAGAGCAGGAACGGGTTATGCTGGACCGCCTCCTGACAGAGCAGAAGGAGGTCAAACCTGTGAGTCGAATGAAGAAGATGCCCGCTGTACTGGCGGCCGCCGCCGTGCTCCTGCTGGCCTGTGCCTTTACAGTGGCTACGGGGTTGGATCAGAAACTTGCGGCGCTGTTTGGGGCAGGGGAGCAGGAGGTAAGGCTGATCAAAGACGGTGTGGTGCAGGTGGATCAAAGACACACCTATGAAAATGGATGGACGGTTGAAGTGGAACAAATGCTGGTGGACCGGTATACCTTGGCGGTCCTACTGGACGTGATTGCCCCAGAGGAGACTGCCTTATGGGGAGAGGACTATTCTGTTCTGGCAACTTCCGATATTGAGCCTGAGTCGGAAGAGAATGGCGTGGGCGGCTGGGTGTCCGGCTCCATTGTTTTACCAGATGATGATCCGGGTGACCATCACATCTCGATTTTGTGGTATCGGGGACCGACCACCTATCTTCAGGCAGATGCTCAGACATTTCTGGGTGGGGAATTTACGATTACTCCGTTGCGCCTGGTTGAAAAGACCACCTTTGAGAACTTGGCTGACTTTTCTCAGGAGCGGCATGACTTTTGTGTGAAACTGCCTGACCAGGACAGCGGACGACAATATGAGGCCGGGCTTCCCATTCAGGTGGGAGAAGACAA
Source organism: Flintibacter hominis (assembly GCF_014287965.1). Lineage (NCBI taxonomy): Bacteria > Bacillati > Bacillota > Clostridia > Eubacteriales > Flintibacter > Flintibacter hominis. Next base: position 460,467 of record NZ_JACOPO010000001.1, read on the forward strand.
TATGGTCCTGCAGTCGCTGTATGTTTCGCCCATCAGTGTTGCCTTTATGATTCAAGGAGAGGAAAACGATTTCCGTATGTGGGGGCCAGCGGCGTTTTCCGAAATACAAAGTACTACCGTTCTGAATCTGTTGGACGGCCAAACCGCATCTGTGGGCCGCGCAGTGAGCCAGAGCTATAATCCAGATACCGGGATGGGCGAATTTGTGTTCCAACTGAATCAAATTGTGGACCCGGATGAGGTGACATCCCTTACCATCTTAGGCCAGACCTTCTCTCTGGGAGGGCTGCTCCCGGTGGAGGAATAAAAACCTTGGCAATTCTGGCAAAAGGGGGTACAATGGTCTTACTAACAAACAAAGGAGGGTTTCCCAATGTCTGACTGTCTGTTTTGTAAGATCGCGGAGGGGCAGATCCCGTCCAACAAAGTCTACGAGGACGAGGTATGCTTTGCCTTCCATGACATCGATCCCCAGGCGCCCACCCACTTTTTGGTTATCCCCAAGGCCCATATCGGATCTGTGGCCGAGGTGACAGAGGACAACGCCGACGTAGTGGCCCATATTTTCGCAGTCATCTCCAAAGTAACCAAGGAGCTGGGCCTGGACAGCTACCGTGTGGTGTCCAATATTGGGGAGCAGGCGGGCCAGTCTGTCCCCCATCTCCATTTCCATGTTCTGTCTGGCCGGGATATGACCTGGCCTCCAGGCTGAGGGAGAAGGGGATGGTACCGAATGATCCCGCCATCCTCCTCAGCTTCTTGAATACCCGGCTTAGGGATGACGGCTGCACCCTGGAGGAGCTGTGCGCGCAGCTGGATGTAGAGCAGAGCGGGGTGGAGGATAAGCTGGCTGCCATAGGCTACACCTACCATAGAGAGCGCAACCAATTCCTTTGATAGAGGAGGTCGGAAAAAGGGGTTGACAAGAGAGTTAGAATATGCTAACATATACGTGGTTAGAGAGAGCTAACTCTCATCCTCCTTACACCTCCCTACTTTCACTTTTCCTGACTGAGGGCGCGCTCTGACCACCAGACGCTTGGGCGGGGCAGGCAATACCGCCGGGCAGACCGGGGCCGTGGATCATTCCACGGCTCCGGTTTTTCTTTCTGTATCAGAAAAAGGAAGATACCCCTTTCCATACTGGGTGAACTGTGATATAATCCTCATAGCTTTTTAGTTATGGGGTGTGCTGTTTATGTTCGTCAAGAATCCGGAATATTTTATGGCCATCGTCAAGGAGCGGAGCATCTCCAAAGCGGCGGAGCGGCTCTATCTCTCCCAACCCTATCTCAGCCAGTATCTGGCCAAGCTGGAGTCCAATCTGGGGGCCGTGTTGCTGGACCGTTCCCACTCGCCCCTGAAGCTGACGCCGGCAGGGGAGGTGTTCCATGCCTATCTGGAGCGCCAGAGTTATTTGGACCGGCAGCTGGTCAGCGACCTGCGGGATCTGCAGAACGAGAAGCGGCCTGTCCTCCACATCGGCGTATCCCCTTGGCGCGGCTCCACCCTTCTGCCCGATGTGTTGCCCCTGTTCACCAAGCAATACTCCGACGTCCAGGTGGTCCTCCATGAGGCGCCGGTGCCCGAACTGGGGGATTTGGCGGCGGGCAGTGTCACGGACTTCTGCATCATGCACATCCCTGGGGATCTGACGGAGCTGACCTATGAACTGGTCATGCGGGAGCATATCTTCCTTTTGGCCCACCGGGACCACCCCCTGGTCCGAGGGCTCACCAGTACCTACGACGACCCCATACCCTTCCCCGACCTGCGGCAGCTGGAGCGGGAGCGTATCGTGATGCTGCCTCCGGACTGGCGGCTGTCCAAGCTGCTCCACAATACTTTCTCCGTCCATAACGTGGAGCCCCAGAATATTCTGGTGACCACCAACAATACCACAGCCATCAATCTGGTGGCGGAAAACATGGGCTTCGCCTTTTTACAGGAGAGCGGCATCTCTCGCACCCCATATCTGGACCGGCTGGCCTGCTTTACCATCGGAGAGCCGCCACTGACCTGCCCCATGGCGGTGGTCTACAAGAAAAATGGATTCCTGTCACCGGCGGCCAGAACGTTTATCGACCTGATCAAGGAGTATTACAGCCGCTTTGACCGTCCCGCCAACCTTTGAACAAATATCGGGCCTGATTTTCAGCAAAAGGGACGGAGAGAAACCACACCGCCCCCCTTGACGAGGGAGGAGGCCTATGCTAAACTGAATCCAAGCCCTGCGACTGACGGAAGTGGAGTGACCACGTGGAACAGGGCCCGGCGTGTGAAACGCCATATTGCCGACCGTCTGGGCGCACTATTGCTTAGTGCGCCCTTTTATTTTTGCGGGCGCAACAGGAAGGAGTTATGGAAGATGAAGACTGACATCGAGATCGCCCAGGCCGCGGAGATGCTTCCAATTGGCCAGGTGGCCCACAAGGCGGGGGTCAGCGAGGAACTGCTGGAATACTATGGGCGCTATAAGGCTAAAATCGACATCACCCCCCTGCGGGACAAGGCCCGGAAGGGCAAGCTGATCCTGGTCACCGCTATCAATCCGACCCCCGCCGGAGAGGGCAAGACCACCACCTCCGTTGGGCTGGCTGACGCGCTGAAAAAGCTGGACAAGAACGTAATCCTGGCCCTGCGGGAGCCCTCCCTTGGCCCTGTGTTCGGCGTCAAGGGCGGCGCCGCCGGTGGTGGTTACGCCCAGGTGGTGCCTATGGAGGATATCAACCTCCACTTCACCGGCGACTTCCACGCCATCGGAGCGGCCAATAACCTTCTGGCCGCCATGTTGGACAACCATATCCAGCAGGGTAACGAGCTGGGCATCGACGTGAAGAAGATCACCTGGCGCCGCTGTGTGGATATGAACGACCGGCAGTTGCGAAATATCGTGGACGGTCTGGGCGGCCGGATGCAGGGTGTCCCGCGAGAGGACGGCTTTGATATCACGGTGGCCAGCGAGATCATGGCGGTCCTGTGTCTGGCTACCGGCCTGAAGGATTTGAAGGAGCGGCTGGCTCGTATCATCGTGGGCTACACCTATGACGACCGGCCGGTGACCGCCGCCGACCTGAAGGCCCAGGGAGCCATGGCCGCCCTGCTGAAGGACGCCATCAAGCCCAATCTGGTCCAGACGCTGGAGAACACTCCCGCCTTTGTCCACGGCGGCCCCTTTGCCAACATCGCCCACGGCTGCAACTCCGTCTCCGCCACTGACACCGCCCTGAAGCTGGCCGACTATGTGGTCACCGAGGCGGGCTTCGGAGCTGACCTGGGTGCGGAGAAGTTTCTGGACATCAAATGCCGGGCCGCCGGACTGACCCCGGACGCGGTGGTCATCGTGGCCACGGTTAAGGCGCTGAAGTACAACGGCGGTGTGCCCAAGGCCCAGTTGGGAGAGGAAAACCTGGAGGCGTTGGAGCGGGGCCTGCCCAACCTGCTCAAGCATGTGGAGAATATCACCCAGGTCTTCGGTTTGCCCTGTGTGGTGGCCATCAACCGCTTTGTCAACGACACCGACAGAGAACTGGACCTGATCCGCTCCAAGTGTAAAGAACTGGGGGTCAATGTGGCCTTGTCCGAAGTGTGGGGCAGAGGGGGCGAGGGCGGTATCCAACTGGCCCAGGAGGTGCTCCGCCTGTGTGAGCAGCCCAAGAAGTTTACCTACGCCTATGAGTTAGATCAGCCTTTAAAGAGCAAGATCGAGGCTGTGGTGAAAAAGATATATGGGGGCGTGGGCGTGAGCTATTCCGCTGCCGCATCCAAGGAGCTGGAGCGGCTGGAGAGGATGGGCATGGGCGGCCTGCCCGTGTGCATGGCCAAGACCCAGTATTCCCTCACCGATGACCAGACCAAGCTGGGCCGCCCCGAGGGCTTTACCATTACGGTGTCCAAGGTGAAGGTGTCCGCGGGTGCCGGCTTTGTGGTGGTCCAGACTGGGGATATTATGACTATGCCCGGCCTGCCCAAGGTACCCTCCGCGGAAAAGATCGACGTGGATGAGAACGGAGTAATCTCCGGCCTGTTCTGAGGGGGGGCACATGGATAACCATTTCAATTCCCCCGCCCAGGTGACGGCACTCTACGCCGCCGCTGGGGCGGAGAAGGCCGGAAAGCCAGCCTCTGTCCTGATCCTGCTGGGCATCCTGGCTGGGGCCTTGATCGCCATGGGCAGCGCCGCCACTAACACGGCCTCCTATGGCATCCAGGGCACCTGGACCGCCCGGACGGTGTGTGGCCTGCTGTTCCCCTTCGGGCTGGGAATGGTGGTAGCCACCGGGGCGGAGCTCTTTACCGGCAACTGCCTGATCACCATTTCTCTGCTGGACGGGCGCTGCTCCTGGCGGGGGATGTTGCGGAATTGGAGCATCGTCTACCTGTCTAATTTTGCCGGAGCCCTGCTGGTGGCGGCGGGCTGCGCCTGGTTCGGTCAGCTCGACTACTCCGGCGGGCAGTTGGCCCTGTTCACAATGAGAATGGCGGCCGCCAAGTGTGCCATCCCCTTCCAGAATGGGGTGGTGCTGGGCTTCTTCTGTAACCTTCTGGTCTGCCTGGGCGTGGTCATGGCCATGTCGGGCAGGGACACAGCCAGCCGCCTGATGGGGGCATTTCTTCCGGTATGTTACTTTGTCCTGTGCGGCTTTGAGCACTGCGTTGCCAATATGTACTATATTGCCGCTGGCCTTATGGCCAAGATGGTCCCGGCCTATGCCCAGCTGGCGGCGGAGGCGGGGCTGGACCTGTCTGGATTGACAGTGGGGGGATTCCTGCTGGGAAACCTGCTCCCCGTCACGATTGGGAACGTCCTTGGCGGCGCGGGGCTGGGCGGCCTGCTGTGGTATTGCTACCGCCCGAAAAGCTGACGGCCTATTGGCATAGAAAACGGCTGTGGGAGATGATCGAGAGACCATCTCCCACAGCCGTTTTTTCGACCGGGCGTGGTCAGCCGGTTTTTTGAACTTTCACAGGTGCTTAGACGACCCTTTCTTCAGAATAAGCCCGGAGGACCGCTATCGACAGGCCCGTTCTCTGGCGGTTAAGTAGAGCAGTCCGCCCGCCTGATAGGCGACGAAGTCCCAGGGGTCGAAGACTGCCCCCGCTTTCCAAAGTGGGGCGAGAACCTCCCACACCAGCCCGCAGGCCAAAAGCAGGGGGACCGCGTGCTTTACCGAGCGAAGGGGGGCTAGCCTGCCCCAGCGCAAAAGGTAGTCAGCCCAGGCGCATATGGCTCCCCCGGCAAACAGGTCGTTGGCATAGCAGGACAGGAACCATCCTAAGTGTCCGTCTGAGTTGGGAATAAGAAAACACCGGTTGACGATATAAAATACTAGGGCCCCGCCGCACACCCGCAGGTCAAATGTTCGAATATCCAAGGTCAGAGGAAGCTGAGGAGCAGCACGGTTACTATTAAGCCTAAGATAACGGCACCCACTGCGGCACCGAAAGACAGGGGCTCCCGGCGGGGCTCCTCACGGCTGGAAAGGTCATCCACAGGGGATCTCTTGCTCAACTGCTCTAGGTCGCTGCCCGCGTCGGAGGGATAGGAGCGAAGGTCCGCAAAGTGGTGCAGCAGCTTCAGGGCCCGCTGGACCGTGGTATAACTGGCGTTTGTAATCAATATGACCGGCGGGAACAGGAGCATATTCTCGACAGAGTGGGAGGAAAGAACGCCCGCCTCCGCATCTCGCAAGATGGCGTCCGGTAGGACAGCGGAATAGGTCTCATCTTGCAGCACCTCCCGATAAAACTGGGCTAAACGGTCCCGGACCATTTTAGAATCCGTGATATGATTGATGACAAGGGTGTACGTCCCATCTTCCAGACGTTCTGCAAGAGACCGGCCACAGTTGGGACAGAACCGGTCCAGACCGGTGACAATGGCCTGACAACCGGGGCAGCGCGCGGGGGTCCTCTCCAGGGCGCTCTCCTCTCCAAGAAGTAGCCAGTCGGAGGACACGCCAAACAGACGGCACATCTCTGCCAAATAGGCCACATCTGGGTTTGTCTGTCCGCTCTCCCATTTGCTTACCGCCTGCCGGGAGACGCCTAGCTTTTCTCCCAACTGCTCCTGGGATAATCCGGCCTGCTTCCGGGCCAGGGCGATCCGTTCATACAGTTCCATCATGGTCCTCCCACCTTTCTGATCCTGCATCCAAGATACCCCAAATCCCACGATATGACAAGAAAAATAAGCTGGAAATTTGTCAACTTGAAGTTGACAGGCGGCTGGAGGGGGAAAAACAGAGAAAAAGGCGGGGCTATACTTGACACCTCCCAGGAAGGATGCTAATATAATGACTTGTAACAAGCGCGAGGAACGGAAAGAGTAGCGTCCCGGCCAACGGACAGAGAGGGCCCTTCACCGGCTGAAAGGGGGCCCACAGCGGCAGACGTGAAGTGCGTCCGGGAGCGCGGGGCGTAATGGCCTCCGGTTCGGCCCCGATAGCGGCCGGTCAAGTGAGAAATGAGAGTGGAACCGCGAGTTATCGCCTCTTATGCCAAAATGGGCATAAGAGGTTTTCTTTTTGTCCTGCCCAGCGAGGGGCAGGATTACCGCAAAACAAGGAAGGAGGAGCCTATGTTCAGATCCCTCATGGAAACCTTGGAGGCGTATCAGCGCCGTGACCCGGCCGCGCACTCCAAATTGGAGATATTTTTGCTCTATCAAGGGGTGCATGCCCTGTTGTATCACCGGCTTGCCCATTGGTTATACTGTCATAATCTGAAATTTTTGGCCAGGGCAGTCTCCCAGTGGAGCCGGTTCTGGACCGGTATTGAGATCCATCCTGGGGCCAAGATCGGCCGCCGTCTGGTCATGGACCATGGTATGGGCATCGTCATCGGAGAAACCGCCGAGGTGGGGGACGACTGCCTGCTCTACCATGGAGTCACGCTGGGGGGGACCGGTAAGGATCAGGGCAAGCGCCACCCCACCATTGGCAATAATGTCCTAGTCAGCTGCGGGGCCAAGGTGCTGGGTCCCATCAAGGTGGGCGACAACTCCCGGATCGCGGCTAACGCCGTGGTCCTGTCCGAGGTGCCGGAGGACGCTACTGCTGTGGGTATCCCGGCCCAGATCGTCCGCATCGCCGGACGCACCACCCGATACGCGGATGAAGTGGACCAGACCAGCGTGGAAAATCCCACGCTGGAGCGTTTGGAGGCCCTGTCCTCCAGACTGGAATTTATCGAAAAGCTGCTGGATGAGCGATACGAGATTATTAGGGAACAGGGAGAGCGGGAGACGGTCTGACCGGCCGCCTGCGCTCTGAGGACAAGAGAAAGAGACTAGATAAAAAGGAGAGGTACCATGTATCTGTATAATTCCGCGACCCATAAGAAAGAGGAATTTCAAACTCATACTCCCGGACATGTAGAGATGTATACCTGCGGTCCCACAGTATACCACTTTGCCCACATTGGCAACCTGCGCTCCTATATCATGGAGGATGTGCTGGAAAAATTCCTGCGCTACGATGGGTACGAGGTCAATCGGGTCATGAACATCACCGATGTGGGCCATCTGGCCTCTGACGCTGACACCGGCGAGGATAAGATGCTCAAGGGCGCCAAACGGGAGCACAAGTCAGTCATGGAGATTGCCAAGTTCTATACTGACGCCTTTTTCAACGACTGTGAAAAGCTGAATATCAAGCGGCCCGACGTGGTGGAGCCCGCCACCAACTGCATTGAGGACTATATCCGGATCGTATCCGGCCTGATCGAAAAGGGGTACGCCTACCTGGCTGGAGGAAACGTTTATTTTGACTCCTCCAAGCTGGACCGCTATTATGTGTTCAACGACCACGATGAGGAGGACCTGGCGGTAGGCGTCCGGGAGGGCGTGGAGGAGGACTCCAACAAGCGGAATAAAAACGACTTCGTCCTCTGGTTCACCAAGAGCAAATTCGAGGACCAGGCCCTGAAGTGGGATTCCCCCTGGGGGGTGGGCTATCCCGGATGGCATATCGAATGTACCGGTATCTCCCTCAAGCACAACGGAGAGTATTTGGACCTGCACTGTGGCGGGATCGACAATGCCTTCCCCCACCACACCAACGAGATTGCCCAGTCGGAGAGCTACCTGGGTCACCCCTGGTGTAAGCAGTGGTTCCATGTCCACCATTTAAATACAAACAGCGGAAAAATGTCCAAGTCCAAGGGGGAGTTCCTCACTGTGTCCTTACTGGAGGAGAAGGGCTATGACCCTCTGGCCTATCGGTTCTTCTGCCTCCAGTCCCATTACCGCAAGGGCTTGGTCTTTTCCTGGGAAAATCTGGATAACGCCGCTGGGGCTTACCAAAAGCTGATTGCCAAGATCGCGGCCATCGACCCCAAGGACGGTGTGGTGGACGAGGACCTCTTGGGTGAGTATCAGATGAAATTCCGTCAGCAGGTGGGCAATGACCTGAACACATCCATGGGAGTCACCGCCCTGTATGACGCCCTGAAGGCCAAGACTAACGGGGCCACCAAGCTGGCCATCCTGAACAGCTTTGACCAGGTTTTGTCCCTGTCGTTGCTGGAAAAGGCGGAGAAGGTGCGGAAGGAGCAGGCGGCTCAGAAGTCCCAGTCTGCCGGCGGCTATACCGTCACCGGCGAAGGGGACCCGGCCGTCGATGCTCTGGTGCTGGCACGGGGCGAGGCCAAAAAGGCAAAGAATTTTGCCGAAGCCGACCGCATCCGGGATGAACTGAAGGCGATGGGCATCGAGGTCACCGACGTGCCCGGAGGCGCGTCCTGGAAGCGGGTATAACAGGGAGATGCCGGGGGCGGCCATCCTGCAAAGGAATGGCCGCCCCCGGCTGATCGATTTCTGCCTGTTTTATGGTACAGGTTCCACGCCTTTTTCCAGGGGAGCGTGAGAAAAAATTGAGGAAAATTTTTGCTTTTCCCATTGACATTTTCGCGCCGGTTTGCTATATTAAAACTAAGTTATTGAGAATAATTCTCATTTAACAAATACAGGAAAGTGAGGTAATTATCATGCCTGAGCTGAAGGGAAGCAAGACCGAAGCCAATCTGTGGACCGCGTTTGCCGGCGAGTCCCAGGCCCGCAACAAGTATACTTATTTCGCCTCCAAGGCCAAGAAGGACGGCTATGTCCAGATCTCCAAGATCTTTGAAGAGACCGCCGCCAACGAGAAGGAGCACGCTGAGATCTGGTTTAAGCTGCTGGAGGGCATTGGAACTACCGCGGAGAATCTAAAGGCTGCCGCCGAGGGTGAGAATTACGAGTGGACCGATATGTACGCCACCATGGCCAAGGAGGCCAAGGAGGAAGGCTTCGACCATATCGCTTTCTTGTTTGAGGAGGTCGCCAAGATCGAGAAGGAGCACGAGGAACGCTACCTGAAGCTGCTGGCCAACGTGGAGGGCGGCATTGTCTTCTCCCGCGATGGCGACATGATTTGGCAGTGCTCCAACTGTGGCCACATCCATGTGGGCAAGCAGGCCCCCGAGGTATGCCCCGTCTGCGCCCATCCCAGGGATTATTTCCAGCTGAAGGCTGAAAACTATTGATGGAAACAGAAAAAGCAGGACCGCCACCGGCGGTCCTGCTTTTTTCAGTCAGCTTTCGGGGATGGGCATGGGAGCCTTCACCTTGGTGAGGTCGCTGTCCGCATAAGCTTGGGCCAGAGAATCCAGGGCCACATCCTGGGCTTCCAGGAGGACGCCCACCTCTTTCAAGGCGGCGCCAGCCTTGTCCAGCTGGTCGGCAGCATGAGAAACAGTGGACTCCACCTGGGTACGAAGAACATCGTATTCCTGCTCCACTCGCTGCATCCAACGCTCCATCTGACGGCGGAGCTGACGGGCCTGCTCCTCCGCCTGCTCCTGGACGGTCTGGGCCCGTCGGTGGGCCTCCAGCTCTACGCCGGCGGTCCGCTCCTTCAGGGCGGCGTAAGCTTCGGCATCCGGTTCCAAGGCGGCGATCCTGGTTTGGGCCTGGGCCAGTGAGTTCTCTAGCTGGGCCAGCCGGTCGCTTAACTGGCTGCGCTCGGTACGGCTGGTGGACAGGGCCACATTGGTCTGCTCCAGTTGACCGGAGAGGGCGTCCTTCTCCTCCTGGAGCCGCTGGTTGGCCTGCTGGAGCTGGAGGATCTGTTGGCTTTGTTCCTCAATCTGGCGAAGGGCAGACTCGGCGGCCTGACGCTGCTGTTCCAACTGCTGCTCCAGGGCCTCGCGCTGTTGAGCGGCTTCCCTGGCGGTATTTTCTAAATAGGTCAGGACGTCCTGGCGGTTAAAGCCGCCGAAGGCAGCACCTCGAAAGGGATGGTCCATGGATAGCACCTCTCTGAAACGCGGAACAAACCGCGGTTTTTGTCATTTTCCCAGATATCTTACCACAGGTCGGGAATAATTACAATCCTTTCTCTGGCCCCAGCAGGGGAAAGGAAGGTTTTTCTGCCCTTTCGACAGGGAATCAGTCATAATTCATTGACTGGAACGGTCTGGAATGATATACTAACTTAGTTTTCCAATCGTTTTGCCCCTGTATATCAGGAGGATCGAACAGGTGAGGTGTGCCATATATGTGGGCGTCCGACAACTGGAAGGATTATGAGCTGATCGACTGTGGCCGGGGAGAAAAGCTGGAGCGGTGGGGGGACCAGCTGTTGGTCCGCCCCGACCCCCAGGCCATCTGGAACACGCCCCGGACCCACCGGGGTTGGAAAGTGAATGCCGGCCGATATGCCCGCTCCTCCACGGGGGGAGGACAGTGGCAGAATAAGTCCATGCCGGAGCGGTGGACGGTATCCTATGGGGACCTGACCTTTAACATCAAGCCCATGAACTTCAAGCACACCGGCCTGTTTCCAGAGCAGGCGGTCAACTGGGACTTTGCCCGGGAACAGATTCAAAAGGCCGGCCGGCCTATTTCGGTGCTTAACCTGTTTGCCTATACCGGAGGGGCCACCGTGGCCTGCGCCGCGGCCGGAGCCAGCGTCTGTCATGTAGACGCAGCCAAGGGTATGGTCCAGTGGGCACGGGAGAACGCCAGGGCCTCCGGCTTGGAGGAAGCGCCCATCCGCTGGATTGTGGATGACTGTGCCAAGTTCGTGGAACGGGAGATACGCCGGGGACGGAGGTACGATGCCATCATCATGGACCCGCCCAGCTATGGTCGGGGCCCCACCGGAGAGGTGTGGAAGCTGGAGGAAAACCTGTTTCCATTCGTGGAGCTGGTATCTGGAGTGCTGTCCGACGACCCGCTGTTCGTTATTTTGAACTCCTACACCACCGGGCTGGCGCCCAGCGTGGTGACCTATATCCTGGAGACCATCCTCTCCAAACGCTTCGGCGGCCACACTACCAGTGACGAGCTGGGGCTGCCCGTCACCGAAAGCGGGCTGGTCCTCCCCTGTGGGGCCACGGGGCGTTGGGTCAAGCATGAGGCGTGAAGTGTTGAGAGGGAAGAGATCAGGGCGAGTCCCGGCCGTGTGGTGGAACAACAATAGGACGAAAGGCGGAGTGAAACCGCACGGATATGCGTCTATATCCCCACTCTTTGCTCTCTGCTCTCAACTCTATCCAGAAAGGGCTATCATATGAGCAACACCATCATCAAAACTGAAGACCTCCGTTTCTCCTACCCGGCGGCCGAGGGGGTGTCCCCAGTGGTGCTGGACGGCGTAGATCTGGCCATCAAGGAAGGCTCCTTTGTAGCCGTCCTGGGGCACAACGGGAGCGGAAAATCCACCTTGGCCAAGCATATGAACGCTATCCTGCTGCCCAGCGGAGGCAAGGTGTACGTGGACGGCATTGACACTACGGATGAGGACAGGCTGCTGGACGTCCGCCGCGCGGTGGGTATGGTGTTTCAGAACCCGGACAACCAGATCGTCGCCAATGTGGTGGAGGAGGATGTGGCCTTTGCACCTGAAAATCTGGGCGTCCCCCCGGAAGAGATCCGCAAGCGGGTGGATGAGGCCCTGAAGGCGGTAAATATGTATGAGTTCCGGGAGCACGCTCCCCATTTGCTGTCCGGAGGGCAGAAGCAGCGGATCGCCATCGCCGGAGTCATCGCCATGGAGCCGCGGTGCGTCGTGCTGGACGAGCCCACCGCCATGTTGGACCCCACCGGACGGGCCGATGTGCTCCGCACCATCAAGGCGCTGAACCAGGAGCGGGGAGTTACGGTGGTCCTTATCACCCACCACATGGACGAGGCCGCACAGGCTGACCGATTGGTGGTTATGTCTAAGGGCCGTGTGGTGGCCGACGGAGTGCCCAAGGAGGTTTTTTCCCATGTGGAGGAGCTGAAGGCGGTAGGGCTCACGGTCCCCCAGACCACCCAGCTTCTCTGGGAGCTGAGGCAGGAGGGAATCAGCGTCCCTCTGGACGCCCTCTCAGACGAGGAGTGTGCCGCGGCCCTGTGGTCCGTGCTGTCGTAAGCGGGAACTGATATGTTATTGTTGGGGACGGGCTCTGCCGCGCTCCCATGTGCCTTCCCTTGGGGGAGAGTTTTTTGGACGCGACTCCATCACTGGGGCGTGTACCACTGATACAAGGATGGAACCTCTCATGGACCCTATCATTGAAACGAAACAACTGACCCACACCTACTCCGCCGGCACACCCTTTGAGCGTACCGCACTGGAGAAGGTGGATTTTCAGGCTTATCCCGGAGAGTATCTGGGCATTATTGGCCACACAGGCTCGGGGAAGTCAACCCTGATCCAGCATCTGAACGGCCTGCTCAAGCCCACATCGGGCCAGGTACTCCTCCAGGGCACTGACATCTGGACCGACCCCCAGACCACCCGAAAAAGCCGGTTCCAGGTAGGGCTGGTCTTTCAGTACCCGGAGTACCAGCTCTTTGAGGAAACAGTCTATAAGGACATCTCCTTCGGTCCGAAAAATATGGGGCTGGACGAGGTGGAGATCGACCGCCGGGTGCGGTCCGCCGCCTATTTTGTGGGCCTGCGGGACGACCAGCTGGAGAAATCTCCCTTTGAACTGTCCGGCGGCCAGAAGCGCCGGGTAGCCATCGCCGGAGTTATCGCCATGGAGCCCAAGGTGCTCATTTTAGACGAGCCCACCGCCGGACTAGACCCGGAGGGAGTGGAATCCATCCTGCAAAATATCCGGGACTACCACCAGGCCCACAACGCCACCATTATCCTGGTGTCCCACTCCATGGAGGACATGGCCCGCACTGTGGACCGGCTGGTGGTCATCGACGACGGGACCATCCCCTTCCAGGGTACCCCCCGTGAGGTGTTTCAGCACGGGGACGAGCTGGAACAGATGGGGCTGGGCGTCCCCCAGATGACCAGGGTGTTCCACCGGCTTCGGGCCCTGGGGGTGGACATCGACCCCTCGGTGTTCACGGTGGAGCAGGCCAAGGCCGCCATTTTGGCCAAGCTGGGCCGCAATGAGAAGGGGGTGGGCTGAATGGCGCTGAAGGATATCACCCTGGGACAGTATTTTCCAGGTAACTCCCTGGTCCACAAGCTGGACCCCCGTACCAAGCTGATCGCTGTGGTGATCTATATCGTGGCCCTGTTTCTGGCTAAGTGGTTTGTCACCTATGCCATCATGTTCTGCCTGCTGGCTTTGTCCATCGCCGTATCCAAGGTCCCAGTGCGCTCCATCCTTCGGGGGATGAAGCCAGTGCTGTTCATTGCCATTTTTACGGCCATCCTCAACCTATTCTACACCCCCGGCACCCATGTGCTGGTAAAGATATGGGTACTGACCATCACCATGGAGGGGGTGTTCCAGGCCTTCTTTATGGTGGTCCGCATCATGATGCTTATTGCTGGCACCTTTCTGTTGACCTACACCACCTCGCCCATCCTGCTCACGGACGGGTTGGAGTCCCTGATGAATCCCTTGAAGAAGATCCGGGTCCCCGTCCATGAGCTGTCCATGATGATGTCTATTGCCCTGCGGTTTATCCCAACTCTGATCGAGGAAACGGACAAGATCATGTCCGCCCAGCGGGCCAGGGGAGCCGATTTTGAGAGCGGGAACCTGATCCAGCGGGCCAAGGCCCTGATCCCGCTGCTGGTCCCCCTGTTTATCTCCGCCTTCCGCCGGGCGGATGAGCTGGCGGTGGCGATGGAGTGCCGCTGCTACCACGGGGGAGAGGGGCGCACCCGCCTGCGCCAGCTGAAGTATCAGGCCAGGGACTATATGGTGCTGGCCTTTTTCCTGGCCGTGGCCGTGGGAGTGGGCGTGCTGGCGCATATTGGGCTTTGATCATCCGGCTCCAGGGCGGAGAGCAGCTCCCGCCGCAGGCCCAAACCGAACAGGTAGTAGGCACGCGCCTCATAGGCCAGTTGGGCGTTCATAGCCGCCTCAAAGGGGAGATAACATTCCGGCCCTACCAGCCGGCTGATTTGGTCAGCCTGGCTGGCAAAATCTGCCTCTGCCGTCTGGTAACCAGGGACGGTTCGGCAGAACTTTGCCACTTCCCCGGCAAGCCCAGGGTTGTCTTGAAAGAGTTTATACAGTATCATGTTCATAATTGATTACCCCCCCCCCTGAATCTCACGGTTTTTCCGTGTATTATATAGTATAGCACGAAAATTCCGTGTGTCAAGAGAAAAGGATGTATTATGGCAACATTTGCAGAACGTATCAAGGAACTACGGAACGAGCAGCATCTGACTCAAAACCAGCTTGCTGATATTTGCGGGGTCAAATACCGAACCTATCAGGATTATGAGTATGGAAAGTGCCACCCTACCGCCCTTGGTCTGGTGTTTCTGGCCGACTACTTCAACGTCAGCCTGGACTACCTGATGGGCCGGACGGAGCGGCGGGAGATCAACCAATAGGGGCCGACCCCGCTTCTTACCAACCCGAACCGAGGTGTTACATGGAACGCAATATTGCCTTAAAGCTGATGTATAACGGTACGGCCTATCACGGCTGGCAGGTTCAGAAAAACGCTGTGTCCGTGGCCGAAACCCTGGAAAAGGCCCTGTCCACTGTGGTCTGCCATCCAGTGAAATGCACCGGGGCGGGCCGTACCGACGCGGGCGTCCACGCTGAGGTCTATGTGGCCAACTTCCGCACCACCTCCACGATTCCCTGCGACCGGATCCCTCTGGCGGTCAACACCCGGCTGCCCAACGATATTGTGGTGGTCAAGGCCACCCAAGTGCCCGATTCTTTCAACGCCATCGGTTCCTGCCAGAAAAAGGAGTATACCTACCGCCTGTATAACTCCCGGCTGGGCAACCCCTTCTATGTGGACCGGGCCTGGTTCTATCCGAAGCGCTTGGATGAGTCCGTGATGAGGCGGGCGGCCAGCCAGTTCGTGGGCACTCACGACTTCCGGGCGGTCCGGTCCGTGGGCACCGAAACCAGGACCACTGTGCGCACGGTGTACTATTTCGACGTTTCCCGCCAGGGGGAACTGATAGAGTGTAAGGTGTGCGCCAACGGCTTTCTATACAACATGGTCCGGGCGATGGTAGGCACCATCGTCTATGCTGCCGAGGGCAAGCTGGCTCCAGAGGACATCCCGGCCATTTTGGATTCGGGCAACCGCACCTTGGCTGGCCCCACGGTCCCGCCGGGGGGGCTGTATATGACTAGGCTGTGGTATGAGGAAGATGTGCTGTGACTAGGGGAGCACCCCTACTAAAGAGAAGCAAGGACGAATAGAATGGAAGGAAAACAGCCGGCCAAGAAGGCGAAAAAACCGAATATCCTGTTTCGGCTGCTGGCCCTGTTGGTGACGGCGGCCCTGGTGCTGGGCGCCCTGGCTCTGGTCGTGTACCGGGACCGCTTCAACCTGGACGCGGTGAAGCGGTGGCTGGCCTACCGCTCTATTCAAACCAGCGATACCGGCGAGGCGGTCCCCTTCACCCACGCCGGCGGGGACAAGATGTCACTGGCGTATCTGGAAAATGGTATTCTAATGTCCTCCGCCGCCGGGGCCCACTACTACTCCTTCTCTGGCCGCCAGTACGCCGAGGAAGTGCTGTCAATGGACAACCCGGTGCTGTCCGCCTCCTCCAAGGCGGGGGTAGTGTATGACACCGGGGGGCAGTCCCTGTTCCTCTTCCGGGGGACGGAGGAGGTCTTTGACCTGTCCCTAGAGGGGGACGGCGACCTGCTGTCCGCCCGGGCCAACGACAGCGGCTGGCTGGCGGTCACCGCCCAGCGGAGCGGGTACAAGGGGGCGGTCACAGTCTACGACGCCTCTGGAAGCGAAGTAATCCAGATCAGCCTGTCCTCCACCTTTGTGGTGGACGCTGCCCTGTCTCCCGACTGTAAGACCGTGGCGGTGATCACAATGGACCAGGAGGGCGGCACCTTCCTTAGTCAGGTGCTCTTTTTCCCCGTGGACCAGAAGGAGCCCAAGGCCCAGGTCAGCCTGGGCAGTGTGACAGTGCTGGATCTGGACTATGAGGACGGCCTTCTCTGGGTGCTGGGGGAGGACAGAGTCATGACACTGTCTGACGATGGAAAATCTGCCAACAGTTATCCCTTTGGGCGGTCTTATCTGAAGGGCTGCGACTTTGGAGGGGAGGGCTTCGCGCTGCTCCTGCTGGGCCGATACCGGGCAGGCAGCGCGAACCAGGTCATGACCATCGATCCGGAGGGAGAGGTGAGGAGCAGCATGGAGCTGCGGAGCCAGGTATTGGACTTTGACAGCGCTGGCGGTTACTGTTCCCTGCTCACCGGCAGCCGACTGACCATTTACACGCCGGAGCTGGTGGAATACGCCCGACTGGGAGACACCCAGGGGGCACGATATACCGCCCTGTCCTCCAACGGCTCTGCCCTGCTGGCCGACGACCAGCTGGCCTGGCTCTATATCCCAAGCTGATCTCTCCCCGTTTTCCCATGGAGGTTTTTATGAATTATCTGATTTTTGACGTGATTATCGCCTTGATTCTCCTTTTTGCCCTGTGGCGGGGGTACAGCCGGGGTTTTATCCTGACATTGTGCGGCTTTTTGGCTATCTTTGTGGCCTTTATCGGAGCCACAGTTATCTCGGACAACTTGGCCAGGCCGGTGGCAGACGCCATACGGCCCGCCATCGAGCGCCAGATCCAGGGGACGCTGGAGCAGTCCCTTCAAGTGGAGGACTCCCTCGCCTCTACCGGGGGAGAAGCGCCGGCACTGGAGGAGCTGCCCATCTCAGAGGTGCTGGAAGCGCTTCAGGAGTCCGCGCTCTACCGCGGCTTGGCACAGGCATTCCAGGAGGCCGTGGACAACGGAGTGGCTCAGGTGACCACCAGCGCGGCTAAGGCACTGGCGGAATACGCCGCCGTCCAACTGGCCAGAATGGTTCTCTTCCTGCTGGCGTTTGTTGCTGTTCTCATCGCCTGGTTCCTGTTGAGCCATGCCTTGGACCTGGCCTTCCGGCTGCCCGTCCTGTCCGCCTTAAACCATTGGAGCGGGGCGGCCCTGGGGCTGCTCAAGGGCGGGGCGTTGATTTTCATCGCCTGCTGGCTGCTCCGAAACAGCCTGATCCCCCCTGAGGCGATACAGAATACCTATCTGCTGAACTTTTTTTGTACCTTTGACCCCCTATCCCTACTTGCCTGAATTTCTCAGGGGGCAGTTCATGACAAGTTCATATTTCTGCTGTATGATATGCCCTGTGTGGTTATGACCACCCAAAAGGCCGGGCGGAGACCCGGAGCGCTGATCTGATTTTATCTCCTGAAAGGAGTTTTGACACCATGCAGCCTACAATGTGCAGCCGCTGCGGCAAGAACGTGGCGGTCATCTTTATCACCAAACTGGAGGGCGGCACCTCGAAGAACGAGGGGCTGTGCCTCAAATGTGCCAGGGAGCTGGGCATAAAACCCATTGACGACATCATAAAGCGGATGGGCATCAGCGACGAGGACTTGGAAAACCTGACCTCCGAAATGATGTCCGCCTTCGGTGGAGCCGAGGGGATGGAGGGCCTGATGAACCAGCCCAAGGAGGAGGGGGATGAGGAGGACGACGGACGCACCGCCACCTTCCCCTTCCTGAACCAGCTCTTTGGAGGTGGGGCAACCCCAGCGCCCCAGCAGCCCAGTGAGGGGGGCGGTGCGTCCCCCCGGCCGGAGAAGAACGGCGCCCCCAAGCAGCCTAAGCGAAAATTTTTGGACAGCTACTGCATCTCCCTAACCCAAAAGGCCAAGGAGGGCAAGCTGGATAAGCTGATCGGCCGGGACCGGGAGCTCCAGCGGGTCATTCAGATCCTGAACCGCCGGCAAAAGAACAATCCCTGTCTCATCGGTGAGCCAGGCGTGGGCAAGACCGCTATCGCTGAGGGGCTGGCCCAGAGGATATACAAGAAGGAGGTCCCCTACAAGCTGGCGGATAAGGAGGTCTACCTCCTGGACCTGACCGCCCTGGTGGCGGGCACCCAGTTCCGGGGCCAGTTTGAGAGCCGGATGAAGGGACTCATCGAGGAGATCCGCAAGCTGGGCAACATCATCCTGGTCATCGACGAGGTTCATACTATCGTAGGGGCCGGGGACGCCGAGGGGTCCATGAATGCCGCAAACATTCTGAAGCCCGCCCTCTCCCGTGGGGAGCTCCAGGTCATCGGTGCCACCACCCTCAATGAGTACCGCAAACACATCGAGAAGGATACCGCCCTGGAGCGGCGTTTCCAACCCGTCGTTGTGGAGGAGCCCTCCATCGAGGACAGCGTGAAGATCATTGAGGGTATCGCCCCCTACTACGAGGCATTCCACCAGGTCACGGTCTCCAAGGAGATGTGCCGCCAGGCTGTGCTGATGAGCGAGCGGTATATCACTGACCGCTATCTCCCTGACAAGGCCATCGACCTGATCGACGAGGCCTGTTCCAACGTGAATCTGGAGAATAAGGCCCTGGCCCGTCTGGCCGATGTGGAGAAAGAACTGGCCGATCTGTCCAAGGAGCGGGAGGTTATGATGGCCGCCGCCACGGAGGAGGCCTATGAGCGGCTGGCAACCATCAAAAGCATGGAGCTGCGCCTGGAGGAAGAGAAGCGGGGGCTGGAGGAGAAGGCCCATCCCGCCCTAGACCAAGAGCACTTGGCCAACGTCATTGAGCTGTGGACCAACATCCCTGCCAGCCGCATCCAGGAGCAGGAGTACCAGCGCCTGGCCAAGCTGGAGGAGCGGCTGGAGAGCCACATTATCGGACAGGACGAGGCGGTGAAGGCGGTGGCCGCAGCCATCCGCCGGGGCCGGGTGGGCATCAGCCCCAAGCACAAGCCGGTATCCTTTATCTTTGTAGGTTCCACCGGCGTGGGCAAGACCGAGCTGGTCAAGCAGCTGGCCGCGGACCTGTTCGATACCCCTGAATCCCTGATCCGGCTGGATATGTCCGAGTTTATGGAGAAGCACGCCGTGTCCCGCATCATTGGATCCCCTCCGGGCTATGTAGGTTATGACGAGGCGGGCCAGCTGACAGAGAAGATCCGCCGCAAGCCCTACTCTGTGGTCCTCTTCGACGAGATCGAGAAGGCACACCCAGATGTGCTCAACATCCTGCTTCAGATTTTGGACGATGGCCGTATCACTGACGCCCACGGCCGGACGGTGAACTTTGAGAACACGGTGATCGTCATGACCTCCAATGCCGGGAGCAATACCAAGGTGGGCTCCGTGGGCTTTGGCCGTACCGCCAATGAGCAGGGGAGGGAGCGGGCCATGAAGGCCCTCCAGGACTTCCTGCGCCCTGAGTTTATCAACCGGATTGACGAGATCGTCTACTTCAATCAGCTCACGGAGGAGAACTTCAGGTCCATCGCCGTCCTGATGCTCAAGGAGCTGGCAACTGCGATGGCGGAGAAGGGCATCTCTTTCTCCTGGGAGGAGTCCCTGCTGGACTATCTGGTTAAGAAGTCCTATTCCGCCGTCTATGGAGCCCGGAACCTTCGCCGGGTCATCCAGAAGGAGCTGGAGGATGCCATCGCGGTCCGCTTGATCGAGGGATATCAGCACCCCGTTTCCCAGATGAAAGCCTTGGTGGAGGATGACACCATCCATCTACTGGCCATGTGAGAGAAGGCAAAGAGGAACAGCCCCCGGAAACCATAAGGTTTCCGGGGGCTGTTTGTTGAGCGTGTGGGCAGTGATTAAGCGGCAGTGCCATCAGGAACTTCCACATGGTCGTCAGGGGACATTAGCTGGAACATATCCAGGACGGTGGCGTCCGCGGGGGGCTGGGTGCTGGGCTTGGCGCTTGTGGACTGATAAGCGCCGTCCATTTCCATGTGCATAGAAACCTCGCTAGAGAGAATTCCGGGCAGCGTAGAGATAGAAGGATCTTCCCCAGTGGGGAGAGAGGAGGACTGAGTCAGGTCAATGGACATCTCCATTTTACTGTTCCGCATGGAGACGCCAATCTCCATCTCGCCGAAGGAGGGGTCAACGGCAGTCAACTCCATTGCGTATCCGTTGACTCTGGAGCCGGTGGTATACAGAGTGAAGGTGCCAGTGACACCGTCCTCCGCTAAAAATTGGTTCACATAGGAGGAACCGGACCGCTTAAAATGGCTGTCGCCACAGATGGAGTTATACAGGTCCAGGTAGTCAGAGGTGGTAAGATAGCTGGTCAAAGGAGCGGTCCGCAGGACGGTTTCCAACTGCTCAGTAAAGCTGGCGTCCAGGCTGGCGTTGGACAGAGCCAGCAGGTCAGCATAAGTGAAGCCGGTGAGAGCGGCGCTCTGGTCGTAAAAGGACTTCATATCCAGCTTGTACCAGGTATCGTCCGAGGCACCCTCCCCAAGGATAAATTGGTTCAGGGCGGCGCAGTTGAGATAGAGGGCCCCCTGTTCCATATCACCCCGCATAGCGAAGTCAATGGTAAGGGGGAAGGGGAGCTCACCGGTGCTGTCCAACAGCTCCGTGGCGTCTACCCCATTGAGAGAGGCGGCGTAATCCAGTACCATCTGAGTATCGAACTGGAAGGCGGTGGACCCGGCGATAATCATGTCATAATCTCCGTCGGCAAGGAACTGGATATCCATATCCTGCTCGCCGTCGGAGGTGGAAACAGAGATGTCCATGGCGTATTCGCCGCCGACCTTCTGGTTCTTCTGGGCAAAGGTCCGGCTGTAATCTAGGTATTTGTCCATCAGCTCATAGGTTTCTGTGTTGGCCGCCAGGATGGCGTCCACGTCGTCAATGATGACGGTACCGTTGGAGCCGTCCCAGCCTACATTGTAGCCCAAGGCGTCAGCGATCAGCCCGACAGGAACATAAGTGCGGTCCGTGGCGGGATCCACATAGGGGGCTACATCCATAGGGATATTCTGCCCATCTGGCGCTTCCTCTGTGTACAAGGTGATGGAGGGTTCTCCGATGGTCAGGCTGATGCGCTGTCCATCCCTGCTGGCGGTGACGGTGCCAGTAGAGCCGTCCCATGTGATGCCGGTATAGCCCAGTGCCTCAAAGGTGGCCGCGAAGGGCAGGAAGGAGCGGTCACTCTTCAACTTGGGTACCGCGTCAGGGAAGGTAAGAGACTCCCCGTTGACCAGAACATAGAAGTCGCCCTGGCGGGTGGAAACGGTGTCGGGGAACGTCTGGAGAATGTCAGGTTCAGCGGCAAAAGCGGGGGCGCTTACTGCTAGCGCCAAAAACGCGGCGCAGAGTAAGGGACGAAACAGTTTTTTCATTTTTAAATCTCCTTTCAAATAGTGAATTTTCGCAACAAACGATAGAAAAAAGCAAACAGCTATCTAAAATAAATTATACCATGATAAGCGAAAGAATCAATCAAAAAATAATTATAAAAATGAATGCTCTTTTTCTCCACGACCCTTGCAAACAGAGGCGCTATCATATATAATATTACGGAATCGTTTTAACTTTAGGCCAAAACCCGGCTAAGAAATACAGGAGAGCGTGATAACTTTGAAGTACGATTTTACCGAGATCGAGAAAAAGTGGCAGACCAAGTGGAAGGACGAAAAGACCTTTGCCTGCCAGACTGGCGATACCACCAAGCCTAAGTTCTACGGCCTGGTTGAGTTCCCCTATCCCTCTGGCAACGGGCTGCATGTGGGACATGCCCGACCCTACACCGCCATGGACGTAATAGCCCGGAAAAAGCGGATGGACGGCTACAACGTGCTGTTCCCCATCGGCTTTGACGCCTTCGGCTTGCCGACTGAGAACTACGCCATTAAGAACCACATTCACCCCGCTAAGGTGACGAAGGACAATATCGCCAACTTCACCAAGCAGCTGCATATGTTGGGCTACTCCTTTGATTGGGACCGGGTGGTGGACACCACCGACCCCAGCTACTATAAGTGGACCCAGTGGATCTTTCTCCAGCTCTACAAGCACGGCCTGGCCTATAAAACCACTATGCCGGTAAACTGGTGCACCTCCTGCAAGTGCGTGCTGGCTAACGAGGAGGTGGTGGAAGGCGTCTGTGAGCGGTGCGGTTCGCCTGTCATCCGCAAGGAGAAGAGCCAGTGGATGCTGAAGATCACCGCCTACGCCCAGCGGCTCATCGATGACCTGGACGATCTGGACTTCATCGAGCGGGTGAAGATCCAGCAGAAGAACTGGATCGGCCGCTCCACCGGCGCCGAGGTTACCTTTAAGGCTACCACCGGGGACGACATCGTAGTGTATACCACCCGCCCGGATACCCTGTTTGGAGCCACCTACATGGTCCTCTCGCCGGAGCACGAGCTGGTGAAGAAGTGGATGCCCCTGCTGGCCAACGCCCAGGAGGTCCAGGACTATCAGAAGGCCGCCGCTTCCAAGTCCGACCTGGAGCGCACCGAGCTGAACAAGGAGAAGACTGGCGTCAAGCTGGACGGCGTGCGGGGCGTAAACCCGGTCAACGGCAGGGAGATCCCCATTTTCATCTCCGACTACGTCCTGGCCACCTACGGCACCGGCGCCATCATGGCCGTTCCTGCCCACGACGACCGGGACTGGGAGTTTGCCAAGAAGTTCGGCTGTGAGATCATCGAGGTGGTGTCCGGCGGCGAGGACGTGCAGAAGGCCGCCTTTACCGCCAAGGATGAGACCGGCATCTTGGTCAACTCCGACTTCCTCAACGGCCTGACTGTGAAGGACGCCATCCCTGTTATCACCAAGTGGCTGGAGGACAAGGGCATCGGCCATGCCCAGGTGAACTACAAGCTGCGGGACTGGGTGTTCTCCCGCCAGCGGTACTGGGGCGAGCCCATCCCCATGGTTTGGTGTGACAAGTGCGGCTGGCAGCCCATCCCCGAAGACCAGCTGCCTCTGCTCCTGCCCGAAGTGGAGAGCTATGAGCCTACCGACGACGGCGAAAGCCCCATCAGCAAGATGACCGACTGGGTGAACACTACCTGTCCCTGCTGCGGCGGCCCCGCCAAACGGGAGACCGACACCATGCCCCAGTGGGCGGGTTCCAGTTGGTACTTCCTGCGGTATATGGACCCCCACAACGATAAGGCATTAGCCTCCAAGGAGGCACTGGACTACTGGTCCCCGGTGGACTGGTACAACGGCGGTATGGAGCACACCACTCTCCACCTGCTGTACAGCCGCTTTTGGCACAAGTTCCTCTATGACATCGGCGTTGTGCCCACCAAGGAGCCCTATCAGAAGCGCACCTCCCACGGCATGATTTTGGGCGAGGGGGGCGAGAAAATGTCCAAGTCCCGGGGCAACGTGGTCAATCCCAACGACATCATTGATATGTACGGCGCTGACACCATGCGTACCTATATCATGTTCATCGGCGACTTCGAGAAGGCCGCCGCTTGGTCCGCCAATGCGGTGAAGGGGTGCAAGCGTTTCCTGGACCGGGTGTGGAACCTGGCTACCGAGCAGGAGCATGTGGGAGATGCGTATTCCCAGGCCAACGAGCTGGCGGTCCACAAGGCGATCAAGAAGGTGTCCGAGGACATCGAGGCCATGAAGTTCAATACCGCTATCGCGGCTCTCATGTCCCTGGTCAACGACTTTTACGCCAACGGTGCCAGCCGGGGCGACATGAAGGCACTGCTGCTGATGCTGTCCCCCTTCGCCCCACATATGTGCGAGGAGCTGTGGGAGATGGCGGGCTACGGGGGCCAGGTATGTCTCCAGCCATGGCCCGTGTATGACGAAAGCAAGACCGTCACCGCCACCGTTCAAATGGCCGTCCAGGTCAGCGGAAAGGTGAAGGCCAACATCGTAGTGTCCGCCGACGCCTCTGACGAGGACATTGTGGCGGCCGCCCTGGCTGAACCTAAGATTGTCAAGCTGGCCGAGGGTATGACTTTGGTAAAGAGTATTGTGGTCAAGGGCAAATTGGTTAGTCTGATTTTTAAGCCCCAGGCTTGACCATCCTGCTATGGTCAAAAGGTTTACAGCCCGTTCATAATTGGCCCTTGACATCTGGCCGTGGAACGAATATAATACTACTGTTAAAGCCATAAAAATGGCCCTTACGCGAGCAGGGGACGCCCCGCCGCGCCGGAGGGAGGGAAATATAAATGTCGGAAGTCCGTGTGAGAGAGAATGAATCTCTGGAGAGCGCCCTGAAGCGCTTTAAGCGTAGCTGCGCCAAGTCTGGCGTGCTGGCCGAGGTTCGTAAGCGCGAGCACTACGAGAGCCCCAGCGTCAAGCGCCGCAAGAAGTCTGAGGCCGCCCGTAAGAATCGCAAGAAGTTCTATTAAGCAGTTAAACCGCCGCAGTATTTACTGCGGCGGTTTTTATTGCAGCCCGAAAACTCCCGTCTGTGCCGGGGGAATCATGATTCAGAGCGGTGTGGGAATATGGAAGGGTATGTGACTCTCTCCATCTGACGTGGGACAGGACATCTGGACTAGGACAGACAAAAAAGTTGAAAAAAGTTTGAATTTTGCGTTGACAAACCAACGCCTTTCTGGTAAGATATCACTTGCGCTGAACAGGGACACTTGACCTGTAAGGCTTTTATTTGGGGGTATAGCTCAGCTGGGAGAGCGCTTGAATGGCATTCAAGAGGTCAGCGGTTCGATCCCGCTTATCTCCACCACTTACAACTCAATATTGGTAGACAAGCAGTTCTCCTATACGGGGGTATAGCTCAGCTGGGAGAGCGCTTGAATGGCATTCAAGAGGTCAGCGGTTCGATCCCGCTTATCTCCACCATCTCAAGGAGAGCTGCTTTCAAAAATCCGTTTCCGAAAGGAAATGGATTTTTGTTTTATAGGGAACTTTCCCCGACAAACAGTTCTGTTTCATTGGAACACCCGCTCCAGATGCCTACCAATGCGGCTCGATATTTCATCTGGGATCGTTGCCCGCTATTTCTACAAAAGCGTACAGTCAACACCTGCTTCCAAGAGCGGCCAATGAGGACTACAGATGGTCAGATAGAGGCTTAATTCGCCATATTCGTGCTGGCCGAGTTCGCTCTGTGCCTGCCTATATTCTCTGATTTTTACGGGAAAAGGCTTGACTTAAAAATTCTATCGTGTAAAGTAAGTGATGATCCTCTTTTGACTGTAAAAGTCTAGGGGTGGGGCAACTTTACATAGGGCCCCGATCCGATCTATGAAAGACACAGGAGGCATATAAAATGAACAGACCCGTTTTGGTGGTCATGGCCGCCGGTATGGGCAGCCGATACGGCGGCCTGAAGCAGGTGGATCCTGTTGGAAGCCATGGCCAGCTCATCATCGACTACTCCATCTATGATGCCCGGCGGGCAGGCTTTGAGACAGTTATTTTTGTGATCAAGCACGAAATCGAGGACACCTTTAAAACAGCCATCGGCAACCGGCTGTCCAGGGTCATCGATGTGAAATACGCCTATCAGCAGCTGGATGACATACCAAAGGGCTACTCTGTTCCGGAAGGCCGGATAAAGCCCTGGGGCACTGCCCACGCCATTCTGGCGGCACGCAACCTGATTGACGGCCCTTTCGCGGTGGTTAACGCCGATGACTACTACGGCCCAGAGGGCTTTCAGGCCATCTACGACTATCTGGAGCGCAATCCGGACCAGCCCGGCCGCTATGAATACGCCATGGTGGGCTACCGCTTGGGCAACACAGTCACGGAGCACGGCCATGTGGCCCGTGGGGTGTGTGAGGAGGACCAGGACAACTATCTGATCCGCGTTACGGAGCGCACCCATATCGAAAAAGAGGGGACAGACGCCCGCTTTACCGAGGATGGAGGACAGACCTGGACCCATCTGCCTGGAGACGCCATCGTGTCCATGAACCTCTGGGGCTTCAGCCAGAGCTTCCTTCGGGAGGCCGAGGCCCACTTCCCCGCCTTTCTAGACCGGGCACTGGCGGAGGAGCCCCAAAAGGGGGAGTATTTCTTGCCCAGTGTAGTTACCCAACTGCTGGAGGAGGGTAAAGCCAGGGTGAAGGTACTGCGCTCTGAGGACAGGTGGTATGGCGTGACCTACCAGGCGGATAAGCCGGCTGTGGTAGCTGCGGTCGCCAGGATGACGGCCGAGGGGCTTTACCCCGAGTCGCTGTGGGAAAGGTGAGCCGGGAAGGCCTTGCCAGATAGAGAAAGGAGGGATACTATGTTGATTCGATGGACTGAACTCTCCTACCCGGATCTGGGGGCTTATCGGGATCAGGCGGCAGTAATGATAAACTTCGCGTCTACAGAGCAGCACTCGCTCCATCTGCCCGTGGGGACAGACGCCTTTCTGGGGGCAGCTGTGACCGAACGGGCTGCGGAGCTGTGCCATAGACCGGTCCTGCTCCTGCCCCAAGTATGCTTTGGATACTCCCCGCACCACCGCTTTGCCCCCGGCTATGTGACAATGCCTCAGCATCTGCTGAAGGAGTATGCGGTTTCTATCTGTGAGAACGTGATAGCGAATGGTTTTTCCCAGATGTTCTTAGTGAACTCCCACGGGGGAAATCAGGTCTATCTGTCCGCCGCTGTCAATGAGATAGGTGAGAAGCACGGGACGGAGTTTCAGCTACGGGAACTGCAGTATTGGGATGTGGCGCGCGAGCGAATCAGCGCCATTCGGGAATCGGAGCTGGGGGGCATGGGCCATGCGGGCGAATTTGAGACGTCTATGATGATGTATCTTCGCCCTGACCTGGTCCAGGAGGAGAAAATCGTCCCCTGTGGACCTGTGGCCGAGCGCCCCTGGTTTCAAAAGGACCTCTTGGGCAGCAAGGCATATCAGAGATTCCATCGTTTTGATGAAGACAACCGAGAGGGGCATATTGGCCAGCCTCAGTTGGCTACAGCCCAGAAGGGCAAAGCCTTTTTTGAGTCAGTGACGGAGGAACTGGCCAGATTCCTGGACTATTTTGACTAGGAAGGAGAGGGAGACCCGATCCGAATTTTGGAAAACGGTTTCCGAACCTGAGATTTCAATCAAAAAGAAGAAAAAGCCGCCTATGCAGTGAGCGTAGGCGGCTTTCTAATCCTATCAATCTTCTGTGGAGAAGCAGAAGCGGGTGATATGGTCATAGTGCTCTCCGGCCCGCAAAATGGCGGAGGGAAAGGCGGGCTGGTTGGGGGAGTCGGGGAAAAACTGGGTCTCCAGACAAAAGGCGTGACGGGGGGCGTACACCGCCCCCTCTTTCCCACGGCGGCCCGCTTCCAGGAAATTAGCGGTGTAGAACTGGAGACCCGGCAGGGTGGTATCCACTTGGAGGGCGATGCCGCTGGCCGCCGAACGGGCCCAGGCAGCGGGGCGGAGCAGCCCGAAAGGTCCATCCACCACATAGTTATGGTCATAGCCACTGCCCCACTCCAACTGCTGGAAGGGGTCCTCAATGTGGGCTCCAATGGGGGTAGGGGAGCGTAGGTCCATCGGGGTGCCCTCCACCGGCTGAATAGAGCCAAAGGGGATACTGGTCTGGTCAGCGGGAGTATAGGACCCGGCGTAGAGTCGGATCTCCTGGTTCAATACCGGGCCAGAGCCCTGGCCATCCAGGTTGAAATAGCTGTGGTTGGTCAGATTACAGGGGGTGTCTTGGTCACTGCAGGCCTGATAGTGGATGGATAGGGTAGAGCGGTCCAGTTGGTAGGTGACCCGGACTTCCAGAGAACCGGGATAGCCCTCCTCGCCGTCCGGGCTGGACAGGGACAGAACCGCACGGCTTCCGGTCAGCTCCTCCACAGTCCATACCTTATAGGAGAAACCCTGGAGACCACCATGCAGGTGGTTGGGGCCATTGTTGACTGCCAGGGTATATTCCCGGCCATTCAGGGAAAACCTGCCTCCAGCGATGCGGTTGGCAAAGCGGCCCACGACCGCCCCCAGATAGCCGTCCTGGTCCTGATACTCCTTGAGAGTCTCGTACCCCAGGACCACGTCCACAGGCCTTCCGGTCCGGTCCGGTACCCAGAGGGCACGTAAGGCGGCGCCAAAGGTAATGATCTGACAGGACAGAGTGCCGTTGTCCAGCGTGAGCAACTCCACCGGCTGTCCGTGGTGGGTGGTGCCAAAGGGCTGACGGCTGGCAGTGGTCATAGATAGGCCCCCTTTTGATACTGTGACCTTTATAGGTTAGATGTGACACCAGTGTAGCAGAGTTTTAGGAAAAAGGCAAAGAAAAGGGGCTGTGAGTCTTGATAAAATTTTCCGAATGTGCTATTTTATTTTTAGTAAAATTTTGTGGAGGACTGCTATGGCGACCCTGAAAGAACTTGCCGACCGGACGGGCTATTCTCCGGCTACCATCTCCCGGATCCTGTCGGGGGACCCCTCCTTGTCCGTTACAGCTGAGGCCAGGAGAAAGGTGCTGGAGGAGGCGGGACGGCTAAACTACACCGCGACCCGAAGCCGCCGGGGAAGGAGCCCGAAGGGGTTGCTCCGGGTTGGAGTGGCGGAGATGCTCACCCCGGTCCAGCAGCTGGACGACCCTTATTACCTCTATCTTAGTAATTTCCTCCGCCAGAATTGCCTGGATAGGAAATATACCTGCATTCCGTTGGAGAGCAGGGGAGAGGGATTTTTGGCTCCGGAGGAGAAACTGGACGGTGTTGTGGCCATCGGCCTGTTTACCCCAGCACAGATCGACTCTCTGGCGGCCCTGTCCCCCAATCTGGTTTTTTTGGACTCATCTCCCTTTGAGAGCCGGTTTGATTCGGTAGTGCTGGGCTATGAGCTAGGGATATCCCTGGCCCTGGACCACCTGACTGAGCTGGGCCACACTAGGATCGGCTTTATCGGACCGGTATATAAATTGGATGACCGCCGCCAGCGGGCGCTGGAGGTCCGTCGCCAGCTGTTTGAGAGGCAGGCAGAACAGAGAGGGCTGCTGGATCTGGGCCTGATGCTGGACTGCCCCATGGAGGCCCAGGCCGCCGCCAGGGCGGTGGGGGAGCTTTTATCCTCTGGAGCGGCCCTCCCTACCGCTTTCTTGTGCGCCAACGAGGAGGGCGCTGTGGGCGCCCTCCTGGCTTTGCGGGAGGCAGGTCTGTCTGTTCCAGGCGACCTGTCGGTTGTGTCCTTCAATGATACGCCCCGTTCTGCCCTTGTGGACCCGCCCCTCACCTCTGTGTCCACCCATGTAGAGGAGATGGCACGAGCGGCCCTGCGCCTGCTGGGGGAGAGGGCGTCCATCGGAGGGCGGGAGCCCATCCGCACCCTGCCGCTGAAGCTGGTTGTGCCGCCCACTCTAACTGTGCGGGAGAGCACCGGACCAGTCAGACGACTGTGAAAACCACTAGAAAAAGGCCCTTATTTCTGTATACTGTTCCAAAGTTTTTTAATGGAAAAAATTGTGGTTGAATTTTTAGTAAAAATTTAATATACTTGACCTATCAAAAAAGAGAATGAGGTGACCTCTCGATGAACAGCTGTGCCAAGCTGCTCCAAGAACTGACCGCCGGCACCCACGACGAGGTGCTGGCCGCCCTCTACGCCCTGGATGGGACACAGGCAAGTCTGGACAGGGCCCAGGAACGGGCCGCCCAGGTGGTCCGTTCCTTTGCGGAGATTTTTACCCCTGAGGAACATGCTTCGGTGGCTCTGTTCAGCGGCCCCGGCCGCACCGAGATCGGCGGCAACCATACCGACCACCAGCACGGCCATGTGCTGTGCGGCAGTGTGGACTTGGATATGTTGGCCTGTGCCGCCCCCAACGGGAAGGAGGTCATCCGTATTCACTCCCAGGGCTATCCCACCCTGGAGGTGGAGTTGAGCAGCCTGCTGCCCAGGGAGCGGGAACGGAATACCTCCGCGGCCCTGGTCCGAGGGGTGGCTGCCAAGGCTGCGGAGTTGGGTTACCCGCTGTCCGGCTTTGACGCCTATGTGACCTCAAATGTGCTGTCCGGATCTGGACTGTCCTCCTCCGCCGCCTATGAGGTGCTGGTGGGCAATATCCTGAACCACTTTTGCTGCGGTGGGGCGCTGGACCCCATTCAGATCGCCAAGATTGGCCAGTACGCGGAGAACGTGTATTTTGGCAAGCCCTGCGGCCTGATGGACCAGATGGGCTCCTCGGTGGGCGGGGCCGTGGCCATCGACTTTGCCGATCCGTCCGCTCCGTTAGTCAAGAAGGTGAAATATGACTTTACCCGGTCCGGCCACGCCCTGTGCATCGTGGACACCGGCTCCAGTCATGGCGACCTGACCGATGACTACGCTGACATTACGCGGGAGATGGGCGCCGTGGCGGCCCACTTCAACAAGCGGTTCCTGCGGGATGTTCCTGAGGCCGACTTCCGCGCCGCCATCCCCTCCCTGCGGGTCCGCTGTGGAGACCGGGCAGTCCTCCGGGCCATCCATTACTACGAGGATGACCGTAGGGCAGTCCAGGAGGGCGAGGCCCTGGAGCGGGGAGATTTCGCCAGGTTCCTGGAGCTGGTCAACGCCTCCGGCCTCTCCTCGGCAGTCCATCTGCAGAATACCTGGTCTATATCAGATCCGAGTCAGCAGGCCATCCCTCTGGCCCTGGCCGCCGGTCAAGAACTGCTGGAGGGCACTGGAGCCATCCGGGTCCATGGCGGTGGTTTTGCCGGCACCATCCAGGCCTTCGTCCCCAACGACAGGCTGGAGGCCTTCCGGTCCGGTATGGAGGCCCTGCTGGGCCGCGGCAAGTGTCACATCCTCCACATCCGTCCCCAGGGCGGAACTGTGGTGATTGGTTGAATTTAAGAAAGGCAGGTCTTTATATTATGGCGATTTTAGTACTGGGTGGAGCTGGCTATATCGGCTCCCACACTGTGTATGAGCTGATCGACGCTGGCCGGGACGTGGTGGTGGCGGACAACCTGCTCACCGGCTTCCGGGCCGCCGTACACCCCAAGGCCCGGTTCTATGAGCTGGACATCCGGGACCGGAAGGCCGTGGACGCTCTTTTTGAGAAGGAGACCATTGAGGGAGTTATTCACTTCGCCGCCTCCTCCCAGGTTGGGGAGTCCATGGTGGACCCGCTGAAGTATTATGACAACAACCTCTGGGGCACCACCGTCCTGCTCCAGTCCATGGTGGCCCATGGGGTGGATAAGATCGTCTTTTCCTCCACCGCCGCCACCTATGGTGAGCCGGAGCGGGTGCCCATCCTGGAGAGCGACCGGACCGAACCCACCAACTGCTACGGTGAGACCAAGCTGGCCATGGAGCGCATGATGTCCTGGACCAGCCGGGCCCACGGCCTGAGGTATGTGGCCCTGCGGTACTTCAACGCCTGCGGTGCCCATCCCTCCGGAGCCATCGGCGAAGCCCACGACCCTGAGACACACCTCATCCCCCTGATTCTCCAGGTGCCCAACGGGGAGCGGGAGAAGATTTCTGTCTTTGGCGATGACTACCCCACCCGGGACGGGACCTGCGTACGGGACTATATCCATGTCACTGATCTTGCCCAGGCACATATCCTGGCGCTGGATTATCTGCTGGCCGGTGGAGAGAACAACGTGTTCAACCTGGGAAACGGAGTGGGCTTTACCGTCAAGGAGGTCATCGATGTGACCCGTAAAGTGACCGGCCACCCCATCCCAGCCGAGATTTGCCCCCGGCGGGCGGGCGACCCGGCCCAGCTTGTGGCGTCTTCGGAGAAGGCCAAGACTGTCCTGGGCTGGAAGCCCCAGTACGCGGAGCTGGACACCATCGTGTCCTCCGCCTGGACTTGGCATAAAAATCATCCCAACGGCTATCAGGGCTGAGGAGCACCACAGAAAATAGAGTATGAGGTGAGGAACATGATCGACGCCGCTGTTTCCAAACTGGCTGTCTATGCCCTGCGCACTGGGCTGATCGAAGAGAGCGAGTACCTCTGGGCGGTAAACACGATTTTGGATACGCTCAAGCTGGACAGCTACACCGACCCTGGACAGGAGTGGGGAGAAATCGAGCTGGCTCCCGTGCTGGAGGAGCTGCTGGACGACGCATACGCCAGGGGCGTACTGACAGAGAACTCTGTTGTCTACCGGGATCTGTTTGACACTGAGCTTATGGGGCGGCTCACCCCCCGGCCTGCTCAGGTCATCAGCAAGTTCCAGGCGCTGTACCGTGAGGCTCCCCAAAAGGCCACTGACTGGTATTACGAGCTGAGTCAGGACACCAACTATATCCGGCGGGACCGCATCGCGAAGGA
This sequence comes from Flintibacter hominis, assembly GCF_014287965.1. Taxonomy (NCBI): domain Bacteria; kingdom Bacillati; phylum Bacillota; class Clostridia; order Eubacteriales; genus Flintibacter; species Flintibacter hominis. The sequence goes on from NZ_JACOPO010000001.1 coordinate 492,904, forward strand.
TATGCAGTGGAAGACGGACACAGAATACGGCCAGCTGGACATCACCATTAACCTGTCCAAGCCGGAGAAGGATCCAAAGGCCATCGCGGCTGCCCGGGATCTACCCGCTTCCAACTATCCCCGCTGTCAGCTATGCGCCGAAAACGAGGGCTATGCTGGCCGGGTGAACCATCCGGCCCGGCAGAACCACCGCATCATTCCCATCACCATTAATGATTCTCCTTGGTTTTTGCAGTACTCCCCCTATGTGTACTACAATGAGCACTGCATCTGCCTGAACAGCGTCCACACACCCATGAAGATCGATAGGGCCTGCTTTGGAAAGCTGCTGGACTTCGTCCGGCAGTTCCCCCACTACTTCGTGGGCTCCAACGCCGACCTGCCCATTGTGGGCGGCTCTATCCTGGCGCATGACCACTTCCAGGGTGGGCGCTATACCTTTGCTATGGAGAAGGCACCCGTGGAAACGCCCTTCGCCTTCCCGGGTTTTGAGGATGTGAAGGCCGGCATCGTCAAATGGCCCATGTCCGTGGTTCGTCTTGCCTGTCAGGACAGCGGACGTCTGGTGGAGCTGGCGGACAGGATACTCACAGCTTGGCGGGGATATACCGACGAGGCGGCCGCTATTTTGGCCGAGACGGAGGGTGTTCCCCACAATACGATTACGCCTATCGCCAGGATGCGGGACGGGAAATATGAGCTGGATCTGGTGCTGCGGAACAATCTGACTACAGAGGAACATCCCCTGGGGCTGTATCACCCCCACGCCGAGCTTCACCACATCAAGAAGGAGAATATCGGCCTGATCGAGGTAATGGGGCTGGCAGTCCTTCCCGCCCGGCTGAAGGAGGAGCTTGCGGCCGTAGCCGACAGCTTGGTCTCCGGCTCGGATCTGCGGGCCAGCGCGCTGACAGAAAAGCACGCGGATTGGGCGGAGAGATTCCAGACAAAATATACTATCACACGGGAAAATGCTCTGGACATTGTCCAGAGGGAGACCGGACTGGTCTTTGCCCAGGTACTGGAGCATGCCGGAGTGTATAAGCGGTCCAACGAGGGCAGAGAGGCTTTCTTAAGATTCCTGAAGACCATCTGAACAAATGAATCGATATGGGCCCACAGCAGAGATAGCTGTGGGCCCTGTTTTTATTTTTAGATATCCTGGCGCCCAAGCTGCTATATCTCTAATTTGCACTTCACTCCTGTTCACAATTTTGAAACTTAAAGCCTCCTAAATGGAAATTATTGGTGTTTAAAAGAAAATCTAACTTAAAATCCATTGACAAATTTATAAAAAATGGCTATTATAGACATATACATGAAATATGTTCTGATATTGTGAATTTTCAAAGGACAGGAGGAGCTGTTATGCTGGTAAGAGGAAAATATGTCCTTACGGATGGAGCAAACGGCAAATCTGTATTTCAAGAGGATGCCGCTGTCCTAATTTGTCAGGATACGATTCGGGAGATTGGCCCTTATGAAGACCTGCACCGGAGGTATCCTCAGGAGGATGTAGCTGGGGACGGCACCCAGATCCTCATGCCGGGTCTGATTGACGCCCATACCCATGGCGCCGGCCTGTCCTATGTACAGAGGGGCGTCACGCTGGACTACCTGGAGAACGCCCTTTTGAAATTTGCCACAGCCTTTCAGCTCCAGCCTGAAACCACGGCTATGCTCAACGCGGTGCGTCATATCCAAAATGGCTGCACAACCCTGCACCATAACGAGAGTGGGGCGGCGCTGGACCCTCATCTGAAAGAGACGTGTGCCAGAAAGATAGAAGGGTATCAAACGACTGGTATCCGACTGGGTTTTTCCCCCGGTGTGCGAAATAAGAACGTGCTAGCCTACGACGACCGGGAATTTCTAAAGACACTGCCGCCCGACCTGCGGCAAGAGGCCGAGCCCATGGTATATATCGATCAGGAGCGGGCGGTCGATGAGTATATGGAGGCCTTTGAGGATCTATATTCGAAGTATAATAGCGCAAAGACCCGGATCTTTTTTGGGCCAAATTGGGTCCAGGGGTCTACGGATGAGTTCTTAAGGCGTGTAAAGGAGCGGGCAGACCAGCTTCATAAGATACCCATCCACCTCCACTGTTTGCAGACCCCGGTCCAAAAGGCCTTTGGCCTGCGCAAATATGGAAAATCACTGGTAGGGCATCTAGATGATCTGGGACTGGTGGACTCCAACCTGGTGCTGGGCCACGCTGTCTACCTGAGTGAAGAGGATATTGCTCTGTTGGCGGAAAAAGACGCCTTTGTCACCCACCACGCCAGCTGTAATTTGATCATGCGGGATGGAATCGCGCCGGTCTATTATATGCTGAAGGCCGGGATGAATGTGGCCATGGGGATGGATGAGAAGGGGATCAACGATGACGAAGACCCCTTCATGGAGATGAGGATGATCTATTTCCTCCACCGACACGCTGGTATTTCCCTCACAGAGTGTCCGGCATTGAGCCCTTATGAGGTCCTGCGGCTGGCCACGGTGAACGGGGCTAGGCCCACTGGCTTTGCCGGAGAGATCGGGGCCCTGCGTCCAGGTATGAAGGCCGATATGATTCTTGTGAATACTCAGGAGATTCTGAATGCGCCCTGTATGCTGCCTGGCTTCGATATGGGAGAGGTAGTGCTGCGCCGCGGACTGGGGCGCTATACGGATACGGTGATCGTAGGCGGAGAGAAGATTATGGAGCACCGCAAGCTGCTGAAGATTGATCTGGAGGCCCTCTATCAGGAGGTGCGGGAGCAGGTGAGCCATGGACGCACTCAGGCCCAGTTGGACCGGGAGGCCTTTTTGGAGCGTATTAGGCCCTATTACCAGGCTTGGTACAACAGCTGGCTGGAGAATGTGGAGCTAGATCCATTTTATCACTTCAACAGCCGGAATTGACTGCTACGAGGAAACGATCCTGTGTTTAGGAGGAACCGGTAAAACAACCGCAAAACAAGTCAGGGGCCCCTGACTTGTGCTCTATTCATAATAGAGCACAATATCCTGCGACATTTGTCATGATACAGCAGGACAAGACATATTTATCATCAAGATATATTTGGAACAATGACGGAACGCCTATGGGTCCCAGAGTGGATTATGCCGTCAACTTAAAGAAATGTGTTTCAATATTGTGTAAATTGAATTGGAAAGGTGAAAGCGATGAGAGTGTTGATCATCAATCCAAATAGCGACCAGGAAACGGCAGATGTGTTATCCAAAACGGCACAGTCGTTTTTGGAGGACCGGGGAGAGTTCGACGTGGTGTCCATGAGAACAGCCCCCAAATTGGTGGTCACCTATGAGGACCAGGCGGCCTCTGCCATGGAACTGATCGCCACGGTACGGGCGGGGAGAGAGCGATATGATGCCTTTATCCTGGCCTGCCATGCCGACCCAAATCTGGACCTGGTACGGGAAGTAGCCGGTGGCAAGCCCGTCTTTGGCATTGCCGAAGCATCGATGAGGATGGCGGCTATGCTGCATGGCGGATATGCGGTGATTACTCCGTCTGAGAAGATCATTCCCAAAAAATTCGCCCTCGCCCGAAAATACCACTGTGAAGAAGAACTGAGGACTGTGGTGGTCAGCGGAGGGAACGAGAAGGAGCACCTGCTGGATGCAGGGAGAAAAGCTCTGCAGGTCCCAGGAGTTAACGCCATCGTGCTGGGCTGTGCCAATTATAGCGGCCTGGACAGCGCCCTGGAGCAAGAGCTGAATGTACCAGTTTTTGACGGTCTGATATGGGCCCTGATCCTTGCGGATGGAGCGGTTCATAACAAGGAGTATCAGAGAAAGACTCTGGGATAGGCCGAGTGGGGCAGCTCGTTTGGAGAGGAGGGCATAGAGTTCAAAGGAATGAGCACCCCGGTTTGCTTGAGAAAGGAGGACATAAGATAACGCAAAAGCCCATTTCCCGGTATTTTAGCCTGTAATCAGTATCAAACAGAAAGGATGAAGAAACATGGGAGTTTCTGGAAGCTGCATATTCCTCTGGGCTGTTTATCTCTTTTTTGGGATTTTCCCCTTGGTCTATGTTTCCATAAAGGATAAGAAAGGGGGTAAGAAGGGATGAATAACAACACGATTTACTTAGCGGTCACAGTTGCGTTCATGATTGGCTTGGCCATCATTGGTATCATGATCTCCAGAGGTGTAAAAAGCTCCGAGGACTGGATGGTAGCTGGTAAGTCCCTTGGTAAGATCCCCATGGCCGGCACTTATTTTGCCACCATTGTTTCGGCCACCTCCATTATGTCCTATATGGGCTATTATTACTTGAATGGTTGGCCCGGCTGGTGGAATGCCGCCGGAACCCTGATGACCTCCTTCCTGGCCTGTATTTACTTTGCCAGAAAGGTCCGTCAGAGTGAATGCAATACTCTGCCTGAGTTTATTGAGAAGCGGTACAGCCGGGCCTTTTCTATTCCGGCCTCCCTGCTGGTCGTGCTGTGTTGTACTGCCCTGTTGGCCAATCAGGTCACTGGCGCTGTCATCCTGCTCCAGTCCTTTGTTGATTGGAGCACCATTACCTGCTGCGTTATTCTGCTGCTGGTCTTTATCGTCTTTACCTGTATCGGCGGTATGAAGGCTGTGGCTTGGACGGATACGGTCTGCGCGCTGGTCATCATCGTGGGCGTGTGGATCATCGCGGGAGAATTCCTGTTCCGTGTGGGCGGCTTTACCGCCATGAACGAGGGCATTGCTGCCGTTGACCCGGAGTTTGTCCAGGGCTTCAGTGTCTCTATCCCGCCCATGACCGCCCTGTCTTGGGTCATTACCTGGGGTATCTGCAACTTTGGCGCTCCCCAGTTCGTGGCTCGCTTCATGTCGGCTGAGTCTCCTGAGGTTGCCTCCAAGTCCCAGGGCATCACCGGCATCGGCCTGCTGCTGTTCTATGTGCCTCTGGCTATCATCGGTCTGTGCGGCATCCTGATCCATCCCGGCATTGAGAAGCAGGACGCGGTGTTCACCACCCTGATTATGTCCGAGGTGACTCCTCTGATGGGCGCTGTGATGTTGGCTGCTGTGGTCGCCGCCATCATTTCTACCGCTGACTCTCTGTTGCTGCTAGTAGCTACCACCTTTACCCACGACTTCTACTGCAAGGTTAAGAGCAACGTGACGGATAAGGAGGAGCTGCTGGTGTCCCGTGTGTCCACCATCGTGTTCGGTGTGGGCAGCGTGGTATTGACCTTCTTCATCAATGATACCATCCAGACCTTCCAGGCGAAGGCCGTTACCCTGATGGGTTCCGCCCTGGCAGTCACCACTATGGTGGGCGTCGCCTATAAGAAGGCGAACAAGATCAGCGCCATGATCGCCGCGGTTTGTGGCTTTGTCACCGCAGTTATCTGGTACGCGCTGAACCAGCCCTTTGGCATCATGCCCGCTCTGCCGGCTTGCGCCGTCTGCTTCGTGGTCATCATGGTCGCCTCCTGGATTACGCCTGCCAGCGCAAATGATACAGCCGACAAGGAAGTAATGGAGAACCTGTTTGGCAAACAGTAATTTTTGAAATCAGACACCGGGATATCTCCAGAGATATCCCGGTGCTGAGAGAAACCATCTTAGGGGAACTGGACCTGGGATGAAGGATATATGTTAGACGAGGTGACAGTGATCATGAGTCGGTTAAACGATATGCTCCAGGAGATCGGGGGGATCGGCCGGAATGAGGACGGTTCTATCACGAGGCTTGGCGCGTCAGAGGGGTATTTCCAGGCCCTGGAGCAGGTCAAAATGAGGATGGAGGCCCTGGGGATGAAAGCGGAGCAGGATCCGGTTGGAAATCTGCATGGCATCCTCCCTGGCACTGACCCGGAGGCCAAGTCCATTGTACTCGGATCTCATCTGGATACGGTGATCAAGGGCGGCGTCTTTGACGGTATGCTGGGCGTTACTGGCGCGCTGGAGGTGGTTTACCGCTTGAAGGAGCAGGGCCGGGCATTGAAGCATCCGCTGGAGATCTGGGGCTTTAACCTGGAGGAATCCAGCCCTCTGGGGGGCACTTTTGGAAGCCGCTGTGTGGCTGGTATGGTGGATGCGGAGGCTCCCGGCTATGCTGAACGGCTGGCCAAGTATGGAATGAAACCGGAAAATGTCCGAGCTGCCAAAAAGGACTTGGATAAATATGGGTGTTATTTGGAGTACCACATTGAGCAGGGTGACAAGCTGGACAGCGCCGGGCTGGATATTGGCGTCGTGAGCGGGATCGTCAGCGTTGTCCGCTATGAGGTGACCGCCCACGGGATCAGTAACCATGCCGGCACGACGATGATGCCCAGCCGCAAGGATGCGCTGGTAGGGATGTCCAAGCTCATTGTGGGGGCCGATGCCCGCGCCAGAGAGCTGGATGATACCCTGGTGTTCACCGTAGGAAAGCTCTCTGTTGCCCCAGGGCAGGAGAATGTTATTCCCAACGAGGTAGTCGCAACCTTTGAGATGCGGCACATGGACAAGGCGGTCACAGATCAGTTCTATGCAGATATCCAGGCGATGGCCAAGGAGATATCCAACTGTGAGTTTACTTTTGTGAACACTGTGGCAAAGTACTCCACTCCCTGTGACCCGGCCCTGATTGATACGATAGACCATGTTTGTACCCGCTTGAATATCAGCCATATCATCATGCCCAGCGGCGCCGGCCATGACGCAAATCCCATGGCGCACGAAGGGGTCCCCATTGGGATGGTGTTCGTGCCCAGTGTAAAGGGGATTAGCCACCATGGAGACGAATGGACGGATCCGAAGCACATCGATCTGGGCGCGGACGTCCTGTATGAAACCGTGTTAGCTCTGGATAAAACAGATCTTTGAGAAATTGGAAAGGAAGGATAACTATGCTGGATCTTTTGGTCAAAAATGGCCTCACCTATGTAGATGGAGTATTCAAAAAGTGCGACGTAGGTGTCAAGGATGGTAAGATTGCCTGTGTGGCTGAGTGCGGCATCCTGGGTGAGGCGAAGCGCGTCATTGAAGCGGAGGGGAAGTATGTGATCCCCGGTGGCATTGACACCCATGTTCACATCCGCAGCCCAGGACATGATGACCGGGAGGACTTTTACACCGGCACCATGAGCGCGGCACAGGGCGGCTGCACCACCATCCTGGAGCACCCCATTTCCACGCCTCCTCAGTACAACAAGGAAATCCTGGATAACCGCAAGAATATCGCCCGAGACAAATGTGTGGTGGACTACGCCTTTTACGGCGCGGCTGGCGGAGAGTTCCCCGAGGAGATCACCGAGATCGCCAAGGAGGGCATCGTGGCCTATAAATCCTTCCTCCACCAGGCGCCTGAGGGCCGTGAGAAAGAATTCGTGGGCCTGACGATGGCCAACGACGCTGAGATTCTGGTGGGTATGCGTGAAATCGCAAAGACCGGACTCATGATGGCCTCCCATGCGGAGAATAATGACCTGATTACCTATAACATCGCCAAGATGCGGGCCGAAGGGCACACCAAGCCTCTTGACCACTGTAAGTCCCGTCCTCCCATCACGGAGTATTCCACCGTAGCAAAGCTCATCATGTTTGCCAAGGAGACAGGATGCACGCTGGAGCTGGCCCATATGTCCACAGTGGAGTCCATGGAGCTGGCCAGAAAGGCTCGCTTTGAGGGACAGAAGGTCTTTGTGGAGACCTGCCCCCACTACCTGCTGTTGGATGAGACCGCGTTGGAGAAGTATGGTCCCTTTGCCCGCTGCAACCCCCCGCTGCGTCCCAAGGAGACCGTGGAGAAGCTGTGGGACTATGTAAACGATGGCACCATCGACTTTATTGGCAGTGACCACGGCCCCTTCCTGCTCTCGGAGAAAGAGCAGGGGAACGAGGACATCTTTAAGGCATTCTGCGGTGCCCCCGGCGTGGACCTGCGTCTGCCGCTGATGCTGGATGCCGCCGCCCGTGGAAAGACCACCATCGAGCGTGTGGTGGAGCTGCTGTGCGTCAATCCCGCTCGGTGCTTTAATATCTATCCCCAGAAGGGGACCATTAGTGCCGGCGCGGATGCTGACTTGGTGGTATTTGACATGAACGACACTACCGTGGTGGACCGGAACAAGAGTTACAGCAAAGCCCGTGAGACCGCCCGCATCTTTGACGGCTGGGAGTTGGGCTGCAAGCTGAACTATACGGTGGTGCGGGGCCGCGTTCTGATGGAGGACGGCGTCGTGGATCCAGATTGCGCCGGATACGGTCAGTTGGTTACTCCCCAGAAATAACTTATTCTCTCTTTCCTGCTCAAAGAGCCCCCGGCTACTGCTCGGGGGCTCTCTGCATCCTGCCGGTTCATGTTGAAATCCGGAGAGAAACAGGATATAATCCAAAGCGGTATCCTATCAATGGATATTCACATGAAATGAAAAAGAGGGGCGGAAATGAAGGAAAGTCTGAAGGAAAGTGAGTATATCAATTCCATTGTCCGGGCGACAGAAATTTTGAATCTATATCGGGTCAAAGATGTCAAATATCTTGGTGTGACCGACATCAGCCAGGAGTTAGGACTGCATAAGACCTCGGTGTTTCGTATCGTCAAAACGCTGGAACATACAGGGTGGCTAGTCCAAGACGCGCCAAATGGGAAATATCGGATTGGCGCGAAGCTGATCGTCCTCTCGGCTGTTTCCCGTCAGCAGTTTTCTATTGACGACATGATCTATCGTGAGATGCAGCTGCTGGGGCAGCGGTTTAACGAGGATATTGTCCTGACCGGCCTGGTAGACGGCTATCAGGCGGTCTGTATCACAAAAATAAAATCCAACAATGCGCTCCAGATATCTTCCAACGTAGGGTATGCCATCGGAATGACCAAAGGTTCCACCGGGAAAGTCCTGCTGGCCTATCTCCCTAAGGAGATGCAGGAAAAGGCAATTCAGTTGGACAGCCCTGACATCACAGAGGAAGGCCGGGAGGCACTCTTTAAGACATTGGAGAAGATTAGGGAAACCGGATACTGTGTATCTACTTCCGAGCGGGACGAGGGAGTTTCCTCTATTTCCATGCCGCTGTTTGGGCGGGACGGACGCATCATTTACTCTTTGGGCATCGTAGGGGAGGAGCATCGCATGACCAATAAGGGCCGTGAACAGATGCGCCGCGCCCTGCAAGCGTCGATAGAGAGGATCCAAGAGGTGCTGTCTATCGTATAAAGGACCTATCGGCTTTACTTAGCCTCAGGACGGCCCATACCCATTTTCCCGGCTCAGGGCCAGAACACAAAAGGAGGATCGCCATGGAAGACCATAAAACAAAGATTGTGGTATTGGAGAGCGGCTGCCCCCACTATCAGGCGGGGGATGAGATCTATTTCAGCGGCGCATTTATTGAAAAGGAAAAGAGCGCGGAACTGTGCGCTGTGGCTTTAAACGCCGTTTATCCGTTTGTATATGCCGCCCGCCGGGGCGGAAGTGTAAAGCCGACGCCGGTTCAGTGTCCCGACTGCGGCGAAAGCGTCGTATTCCAAGTGATGCGCCTGGATTGAGATCCGCTGTGCAGAAATGACTGAAAAGAGGAAAACAATGGGAAACAGAGCAGCTGATAGAACATACGAAATACAGTGCCCCTCCTGCGGAATGTGTTATAGAGAATGTGTACTACAAGCGGATGCCATCACGCAAACAGAATATGGGGTAAAGATTGATTTGGACAGATGCAGCCGCTGCGGTCATTGTGCGGCGGTCTGTCCCACCGGCTGTATGGAACATCCATATGCGCCCCTGCAGACGGAACAGCCTCTGGTCCTGCCCCCGGAAGAGGCTCTGGCTTTCCTTCGGACACCCAGGTCAGTGCGCCGATATCGGTCTGATCTGGTCCCTAAAGATGTCATAGAGAGACTTCTCAATGCCGGACGCTATCCTCAGACCGCGAAGAATGCGCAGGGGATCAGCTATTTGGTGGTGAGCGGACGGGAAAAAGTGGTACAGATCAATCAACTATACTGTGAGATCGCAAGAACTTTGCCGGAGGACTTTCCACTGCGAAGCCGTGTCATGCGCCCTGTACTGGTCCAGGAGGAGAAAAAGACAGACGCGCTTTTTTACGGCGCGCCTCAGCTGATATTTACTCTGGCAGATATGGACCACGAGCGATGGAAGGAGAACAGCCAGTTTTCTCTTACATTTCTGTCGCTCATGGCACCCTCGCTTGGGTTGGGCACCTGCTGGTGTGGGCAGATGGGCCTGCTGACCGCTCAAATGGAGTATATGAAGCGGTTTGGAGCGCTGATAGGACTGCCGGAAGGAAAACGAATCTGTGGATGCATGATCTTCGGATACCCTGATGTGAAGTTCAGACGGCTTGTGGCCAGGGATCCTCTGGAAGTTTTTTGGCGATAGTAGAGACTGAAGCGCTACAGCTCCGCGACATATCCTGATTAATAATTGGAGATGGATGGAACAAAACCCTGATGCGTAAAAGAAGTGTGCCGCCTGTTTTCACAGGCGGCACACTCTTTGCTTTCGTCAGCCCTATATGCTTATACCTTCTTGGTATATAGTTATATATATTCAGAGGTTGACATGTAAAAGCCGATGTTCTATAAGAAAAATATTGTTGCGAATGCTTCTGCTATCCTGTATCTGGTTATCGCAGAGAATCAATCTTCATGAGCGGTGTCAGCTAAAACGTCTGGATCAGAAGGGGCGGCCTTCTTATTGATAATTTTCATCAATACAGGGCTGAACAATGCTACAAGAATCAACACGACCAAAACCATGGAAATTGGTCTTGTCAAAAAGTATTGGAATAGCCCTGTACGCTTCGTGATGACCAATGTCTGTCTCCAATTGCTTTCAGCTATTGGCCCTAGGATCATAGCCAGAACTACAGGTGCCGTAGCAAATCCGTACTTGCGCATGAAATAGCCGATAAAACCAAAAATCAACATAATCCACACATCAAAAATGCTCTGTTGGACAGCGTAGGAGCCCACAGTGGACAATGCGATAATCAGCGGCGCCAATATCGTCATCTTTACAGTAGAAATTTTAACTACCTGTTTACATACTAGCAATCCGGCAACGCCCATTAAAATATTTGCGATTGCAAATGCTAAGATAATACAATAGACGATAGGACCGGTAGTGGCATCAGTAAAAAGCTTATAGCCGGGATTCAATCCCTTAATCATCAATCCGCCCAGCATGATAGCTGCCACGCCAGAACCGGGGATTCCCAAGGTCAAGAGAGGAATCAGGGCACCTCCGGTGACTGCGTTATTGGCGGTTTCAGATGCTGCAATACCGACAAGCGAGCCATGTCCAAACTGTTCAGGATTCTTCGAGGAGTTCTTTGCGGTGTTGTAAGAAATCCAAGAGCCGATATCGCCGCCAGCACCAGGCAAAATTCCAACAAGAATGCCAATAATAGAGCTTTGTGCAATCGTGGGAAGTAACGGCTTGAATTCGCGCCAAGGTAATAGCGGGCTGCCAGACAAATTCTTGGCATTCTCATCCAGAACGGTAGATTTTCCTTTTACTACATCTTCTATCGAAAACATGACTTGGCTGATGGAAAACAGGCCTATCATAGCGGGGACTAAGTTAATACCTGCTTGAAGCTCTAAAAAACCGAAGCAATATCTGGGGGCCGATGTTTGGATATCCAGGCCCACGCAGCCAATAATCAATCCGAGGCAACCGGAGAGCAACCCTTTCATCATGTTATCGCCGGCCAAAGACCCAATAATGGTAAGACCGAATACCCCAATCAGAAAGTACTCCAGGCTGCTGAATTTCAAGGCGACTTGGGAAAGAGCCGGCGCAATGAACAGCAATGCAATTGCGGAAATTGTTCCTCCAATCATCGAACAGATGGTGGAGGTGCCAATTGCCTTGAGTCCTTTGCCCTGGCGGGTAAGCGCGAATCCATCTGCTGCGGTGGCTGCTGATGCAGGAGTGCCAGGGGTGTGGAGCAGACATGCGGTAATAGAACCGCCATAAATTGCGGAGGTATAAACCGCAACCAACAAAGTGATGCCTGCCTCGCCACTCATACCGAAGGTTACGGGAATCAACAACGCCACTGCCATAGAGGCAGACAATCCAGGCATAGCGCCAATAAACATACCGCCTAATGTGCCGGCGATAATTGCAACGATTACGTCGGGCTGTGTGAGCATAGCGGCACCTTGCGCCATTAAGTTAAACATATGCTTGCCCCCTTACTTCAACAGAGGTACTTTCAGTACCACTACAAACAAAACGTAAATAAAAACTAAATAAACGGCGTCTATTGTTAAAATCAACCAAAGCGGCTTGACTTTCTCAATTAGCATAAATACGAGGATCAAAATCGCCGTTGCAATAAAATAGTTCGTAAAGCTAAATAGGACGCAATATAATACGACACCCAAAAACATCAGAATGGGGACTTTGATTTCAGAGATAGAAGTGTATCCCTCGTTGGAAGGATTCTTTTTTAATTGCCTTACCGTGCGGACTAAAAGAGCTGTATTACATATCAGAGCCACTGACAAAATCAGCCGCGGCATAGTTTCGGCACCGCTCTTCATAGTAAAGGTCTGCATGAAACAAAACAACATGAATGCGTAAATCAAAATACAGGCAAAAATGTCCTGCTTTGCCTTTCTGTTCACCAAGGATCTCCTCCCCTTTGCGGATATAAGACACAAAGCCAGCGTCCCCCAGGCGGATGCGCCTGGGGGGACGCCGCCTATTATTATGTGATATCTGTCATGTTATGAAGCGCGGATTAGGCACCCCAGATCTCTCGGGCAGTGTTCTGCATTTCGGTCAGGTAGTTTAGATACTCCTCGCCTTCCTTGAAATCAGTGGTGGTGTAAATATCAGACAGCTGCTTAATCATATCAGGATCCTGAACCGCCTGCTTAACTGCGTCAGCTAGAACGACTTTAATATCCTCGGGCACATCCTTCAACATAGCATATCCGCGGCTGGAGCAGCCAGTAATGTCGGTTCCAGTCAGCTCCTTGTAAGTAGGAACGTCGGGCAAATTGGGGTCGCGCTCGTCAGCAAATACGCACAGAACTTTATACTGACCATCCAGATGACCGGCGGCCATTTCGGAAACATTACCCATTACAAAGTCGGTGGTACCGTTCAGCAAGAAGGTAATATTGTCACCAGAGCCTTCAGAAGCAATAATGTCTACTTCAACACCAAGGTCATTCGCCACCAGCATATCAGTAGTAGAATCGTCAGAGGTAATACCCATACCGGATGCGGAGGTAATCATTACACCTTCCTGTTTCCAGTAGTTTGCAAAGCTCTCCCAGTCAGAGTAACGATCATCATCTACTCGGATGGCCATACAGCTTGAGTCGGTAACCTGGTTGCAAATTAACTCGAAGTCATTATGATCATACTTCATCGTGTTATTCACATCGTATTTACCGGCAGTTACATTGGGGCTGTTGATGAGGAAAAAGCTATATCCATCGGGGTCGGTACTCTCCAGCATTTGATTCCATAGCACCCAACCAGAGGCGCCCGTAACATTTTCGACGGTACAGGTAGTACCGAGAATCTCACCGACCTTAACCGCCATCAGACGGCACAGGGTGTCGGAGCTGCCGCCGGCAGAATAGCCACAGTACAGTGTAATATTTTTATTTCCTGGGTAGGTTCCGGTTTGAGAAGGGGCCTGTGCTGATGTAGACGTACCACCGTCAGCGGATGTAGAGGGCGTCTTGGTGTTGTTGTTTCCGCAAGCGCTTAAGGTCATTACCAGAGCCAAGGACAACGCGGTAATGGATGCAAGTTTCTTTTTCATAATCTATTCTCCTTTTCATCCTAATTTTTATTTGTACGGGGGTGGGTTCCCGAACAAATCGACAATACCTTACACTGGAGACTAAATACAAGGAAACTATCACTACAATTTGAAGTATAGCCTCTACATTTACTTCATTCAATCGGAAAATATTTATAGAAAAGAAGGGCCGTTTTTATCTATTTTTCCGATTCTTAAAGGGGGAATGAAAAATTTCTTCATTTATAAGGTAATTTAATGTAGTGAATGAAGTGACTGTTACCCCTGTGAAACAAAAGATTTTCATAAAGACACATTCGTGATAGATTACAGAGAAGGTTTCGAGTTGTTCATGAGTTGGAACAATTTAAACGATATCCGCGCTAACTGTTCTAATTCTCGGTTGGATTTGTTTCTAGATGCATTGAATAGAAAAAAACTTAAAAATCACACCCGATTTCTTTTAACTTTTCATCTACCCAAGGGCGAATATATTCGCCTTTATGGATAATATTTTCCATAATTTTTGCTTCCTTTTCCATCGTCTTGCAGGTAGCGGCGGCCAGTGCTTCAGCGTCTACAGGATCGATAATAACAATACCATCTCCATCTCCGACAATAATATCTCCTGGTTTTACTGTTTTCCCTCCAATAACAATAGGAACATTGATTTCTCCAGGTCCATTCTTGTAAGGCCCATTGGGGGTTACACCTTTTGCATAGACAGCAAAATCTGTCAGTGTGCTAATTCCATCAAGATCGCGGATCGCCCCATCACAGACAATACCGGCGATCCCCCGAACTCGGCAATAGCTGACCATTAGTTCACCGAAAATGGCACGGTCTACACTACCGCCAGCGTCGATCATGATGACATCCCCAGGCAAAGCCATATCCATAGCTTTGTGGAACATGAGGTTGTCTCCCTGCGGCATACGGATTGTAAAGGCTGTGCCCAGTAAAGGGCTCCGGTTCATGGGACGAATTGCCGCGTCTACCGCTGCAATTCGTCCCATATTATCATCGATGTTGGCCACTGGCATCTCTCGGAACAGTTCTACCAGTTTTTTATCAGGCCGGTTGATTTCATATACAATTTTGTTTCCTATACTCATTTTGCTCTCCTTTACCCTATTTGTACCAATTAGCCTTCGGTTCGTTTCAAATAAACTTAAGTCCTAAATCTTTGTCTAAAACTGCGCGATTGGCTACATAGCGACGAGGCAGCTTTCCTACCGTGAGGGCGTCAGGCAACAGTTGGCATACCATGGTAATTTGCGTCTTTTTTGCTCCCACACCATATGATCCGCTATGGGGGCTCAAAATTACATTGTCCATTTTAAGCAACGGATCATTTGCTTCTATCGGCTCTTTTTCCACGGTATCCAAGCCGGCATAAAGGATTTCACCGTTTTGTAAGGCCCATGCAAGTGCTTTCTGATCAATCACTGGGCCGCGAGACGTATTGATAATCATAGCTGTATTTTTCATTTTGCGGAATGCGTCTTCGCTAAAAATATGGGTTGTTTCAGGAGTAAGATTAACATGTATCGATATGATATCACTGTCCGTGAGCAGTTCATCAAAAGATACAAACTTCACATGTGGATACTGGCGCTTAACTTCGTCTGTAATATAGGGGTCACATGTAATAATTTTTGTACCAAATCCATTGTAGAAGATATCATGCAAGTGGCGGGCGGCCCCACCAAACCCGAAAAGCCCTAAGGTCATCTCTCGAACATCCCCAGGGAGTAAGTATTGACACTTAGGCCAACCACCCTTGCGAATTTCGCGGTCATAGTAATTGGTATTACGGATTAATCCCATAATCATAGCCGTGGCTAAATCTGCAAGCTCTTTAGCACAAAAACCAGGCAGATTTAAAACGACGATACCCAGTTCTGCAGCTGCGTTCAAATCAATGGAATTGACGCCTACACCAAAACGTTGTACATATTTTAGTTGTGGTAACGCTTCCATAACTTTGCGTGTAATGGGGGGATTTCCGGTCGCTAAAATTGCAATTGCTCCTTGACAGCCACTGATAATTTCTTCTTCTGTAATAAAGTGTTGTGTATCCAGTTTTAAACCTGCCTGGGCATAAGCTGCTCGTACTTTCTCCAATTCTTCGGACGATACACTGCCATAGTCTTTATCTACGACTACTGCTCTTTCCATATATCTCCCTTCCTTTTGACCCAAATGATTTTGACTTTATGCTTCGGTTTATGTATATTGCACAATTTGATTTGGCTTAATGATAGCATATCATTGACGAGAAGTACAATTCAATATATAATATAATCAACATTCCTTTTATGTCATATAGACTCCGGGAGAATCTGAAGGTAAGAGCTATGTTGTATAAAAATTACGATTATTTTCTGACTATTGCGAAGCTTGGCAGTTTAACAAAGGCTGCTGAAGCACTATATGTTACTCAACCATCTCTTAGCAAATATTTAAGTCGCCTTGAAGAAAGCCTCAATATTCAACTATTTGATCGATCTTCCTCCCCGCTTTCATTGACCTATGCCGGGAAATTATATCTTGACTATGTCAATAAAATGGCCGACCTGAATCGTCAGCTTCAGGATGATTTTGATAAAATACGCAATGATGAGAAGGGAGAATTTACATTTGGTATTACAAGCTGGAGGAGCAGTATTATGCTCCCCACTCTTCTGCCGCTGTTTCGGAGTCGGTATCCACATATAAAAATTAATGTTGTGGAGGGCAAAAGCTACACATTTGAAAGCGCTATGCTGAACAACCAGGTGGATTTTTGCCTGATGAGTGTACCATCTAACTTTAGTTTCCCTGCTACTTATGAAAGTCTTGGGATGGAGAAGATTTATCTGGCCGGAAATCGACGGCACTTACTTGTCCAACATGCGTTGCAGCAGCCGGCAGGCCCTGATGGTATACACAATTTTGACGTTTCTTTACTGAATGGCGAACAATTTATTAATCTAAAGCCAGGTCAGCTGCTCTGCCGTTTAAACCAGCGATTTTTTAATCAACATGATGTGCATCCTAGAGAGATCTGGAGTACAGAAAATATCGTGACCGCACTGAATCTAGTTAATTGTACAGAATATTTTACATCTATCCCTGCGCTATGTACCAAGATGGAGCATTTGCCTGAAAATGTCGTCCTCTTTGAGTTCGGAACGCCTCCTCTTGAGTGGGAAATTGCCATTGTCTATCCTAAAAACTCACATATTACACGTACTATGAGATTATTTATAGATACAATCAAAGAATTATATAGCTATCCAGCTTGATCGATTAAGGAGTGTAATACAGTATGAAATTAATTATAGGCGATAAAAGAGGCGAAAAAGCGCAAAACCACAACCACTCAAGTGGCAGTCAGGATTAAACTGTCTGGAAGTAATCGATCAGTCATAGCTCTAACGCTGCGAATGAGAGACTGGTTAGCGGAGTTCCTAAGAGGGGCACAATGGCCTTTAGGGGATAACACCAGGCCGGGATTTTCTCATTCTAACAGCTTTGGTATCAGATGTGAAAAAGGAACGGATAACGGCCGTAGCTCAATCCTGTAAAACCACCTTGATTGTAATAGGGGGATCTTCGGGTGAACACTTCTTTTGTTCGGCGCATTCAACAAGCCCGACTTACTCATGGACAGTTAAAAATTGCGGACTATTTTTTAAAACATCAAAATCGAATTTGCACAATGAGCAGCTTGGCGGTTGCACGTGAAGTAGGAGTAAGCGACGCCTCTATTATTCGTTTCTCACGAGCAATTGGCTACAAAGGTTTTGCGGATTTAAAAAATGATTTGCATAGCAATTTGACACAAGAGCTTTCGCAGATAAATCTAGGTAAATATCCGCCAGACAAGCGCCTGGATGTGCAAGTGAAAAAGTATGAATATTTAAATCGTCCCGCTGAACTGCTCCATCTTTTGCTAAATAATGTGGAACAGTCCCTTCGACAAAATGACTTTCAACAATATGAGCGGGCGGTAAATCTTTTGTCTAGTGCTCGAAGGCATCTGGTGCTTGGACTACATGGGTGCCAGGGGATTGCACTCTATTTTGCACGGGCGCTTAGTTTTTTGATGGACGATGTACGGACTATAACTGCTGGTTCCAGTGATGATGCTGCATTGCTTCAAAACTTGTGTCAAAATGATGTAGCGCTTGCGATCAGTTTTGCCCGATACTATAAAAGTGATTTTATATTGGCTAATTTAATCAAAAGTCAGGGGATTTCTTTGATTACCCTTACTGATAGTACCGCATCTCCCTTGGCTCAGGTTGCCGACGTTGTCCTATTAGTAGAAACAAAACATATGAGTTTCCTAAATTCCGCTGCTGGGTCAATTAGTGTTTTAGAATATTTATTGGCTATGCTTTGTTGGAGAGAGCCTCAGAAATATCAAATGCATATGGAGGAGCGTGAAAAATTTACTGCCCCCTTCTTGTAATGACGATCTTGTCATCCACTACAAAATCTATTCTTTTTTGTCACTTTTTTTGCCTTGTATAGCGGACTAAACGACAAGTTATCCAAAAAGCATAGAGAAATTTTAGAAAAAGTCTGCCATTGAATGTTGTGTGTGTAGTGCCTATAATCAAGTTTGTAGTATATACTACTTTCTGCGTTCTTGCCTATAACCACAACCCTTAAAAGAAAGGCAGGCAAATAATCATATGACACATCGGGTTTTAATTTCTGAAACTGTCGCTCAGGAAGGAATTGACTATCTAGAGGAACATGGGTATCAGGTTAAGCGTGGACATGGAATTGATCACTTATCATTGTTAGAGGATATTCAGGATTGTGATGCTGTACTTGTCCGAGTAGCTATCATTGACCAGGAGATTATAGAAAAAAATCCTCAACTGAAAGTGATCGCAAAACATGGCGCGGGCTACGATAATATTGATGTCGGAGCCGCGGAAAAGCAAGGAGTTCGAGTTGTTTTTGCGCCAAATGCCAATTCCCTATCTGTCGCTGAACATACCATGGCGCTTCTCCTTGCCTGCGCAAAAAAAATTCCTTATTTTTCTCGTGAATATGCGAATGGAAATCCTCAGGTACGTGATCTCTATCCAAATGATGAGATTCATGGCAAGTGCCTAGGGTTACTTGGCCTTGGTAGAATTGGAATGGCAGTGGCCAATATGGCGATACATGGCTTTGGTATGCGTGTTATTGCATATGACCCATTTTTAGCTGAAAATAGAGACATTGGTGAGGTAAAGCTGGTACATAATCGGGATGAATTGTTGGCACAGGCGGACTATGTCAGTGTCCACATCCCGGCGACGCCAGAAAATATTAAGAGTATCAGTAATCATGAATTCCAGATCATGAAGCCTACGGCAGTTTTAATTAATGCCGCCCGTGGAAAAATCGTAGATGAAACGGCACTGGAAAGGGCTATTCGAAATAAGGAAATTGCAGGCGCCGGTTTGGATGTGAGTGACCCGGAGCCAGCTGTGCCTGATAATCCGCTTTTCCATATGGATGAGGTAATTATGACTCCTCATTGTGCAGGCACAACGCATGAGGCTATGGTCCGTATGGTGCTTGATGCTGCAAAAGGGATCGACGAAGTATTTTCCGGCAGGGAACCTACTTACAAGATTATATAATACTTTATGAAAAGGCCCTCTCATGCGGTGTTGTTGTCCCGTTTTGAGAGGGCCTTGTTGTACAGATGTTTCGTCCTATTGCCCGGACTGATAAAAGATAGTCATATGTTTCCCATATAATATTGGGGGGAAATTTTTACTAAAATAACTGCGATAAGATTGGCAAGAGAAACCTTCTGATCTACGAGGAATATCTAAATAGAGTCCTTCGTATCCCAAGTATCTGGCGTTCATGGACAAGGCTTATGCGGCTGAAGGAAATGAAGATGAAGAATTTCTTAAATAATGTAACTAATAATGCCGGTTACAACTTTTCTGAAATAACTTTAGAACTCTTTTCATCAAAAATATTTTAACCCGGACAAAGGCTGTCTGGGTTTTCTATTATTCTCCAATATAGAGTGGAAAAGAATGTCTCGTAAGCAAGGGCAGTCATGAACTTTTCATAGACCGGGGAGATCGTTTCAGTTGGTACGGCGGATAAACGACGGTTGGTTACAAAGACAATATTCCGAACTGGTGTATACGTTGAATATGGTATGCCACGGCACTACACCGAGCAAATACTGTGGCAGTCACCTAATAACCACTTACCTATCGGCTTGGAAGTGAGGCGTGTATCGTCTCCTGGATCCAGGCATACATCAGCGGAAGGTGGTTTTCAGAGGTGCGGATGTTCATACGGAAGGTCGTGGTTCATAATCAGAACATGAGGTGAGGGAAGTATTCTCGACAGACAGGGGAGATCATGATAAGGATAATTGGGTTCATTGGCACAATTGAAGAAAACATGGAGTAGGGTAGAACTTCATAGATGAAAAAGCCCCCGTCAGATACTGCTTCTGCAGTATCTGACGGGGGCTGGGCAGTTCGAAGCTCACTTGTCAAAGATGTCTTGCAGGGGAGGAGTTTTTAAGTGTTTATGGCGTCGCGGTGACGACACGCTATACACCTGATATTATCGGGCGTCCTTACTGTGACGGTCCAGGATATACTGGACCATAACGGCAATACCGTAGGGGATGGCCTCATCGTTAAAGTTAAAGGCCCCATTGTGCAAAGCTGTGTACTCAGTGCCATCGGGCCAGCCGATCCCCAGCCGGAAGAAAGCGCCCTTACCCACTGCGCTTACTAAATTGGAGAAGTCCTCAGACCCCATGACTGGGCCATCCAAGGGCTTGACGTGGGACTGACCCAGGGCTTTGACCATAGCCTTCTCTAGATTCTGAGTCACGCCGGGATCGTTGTATAGGGCGGGAACGCCGCGGGTATACTCGATCTCAGCCCGACAGCCTAGTGCCTGGGCGGCCCCCTCGACAGTACGTCGGATTTTGGACTCCAGTTCATCCCGAACGCCGGGGTCCAGGCAGCGGACCGTACCGCCGAACTTGACTTCGCCAGGGATGACATTGAAGGCGTCGCCGGCATGGATGGAGCACACACTAACCACCGCCTGCTTGGCGGTGACGATTTCGCTGGATACGATGTTTTGTAGAGCGCTAACCGCTAGGGCGGCGGCGGGGATGGGGTTCATGGCTTTATAGGGCCGGGCACCGTGTCCACCTTGGCCAATGACCCGGACCTGGAACATATCGGCGGAGGCCATATATTCTCCGGGCCATACTCCCACTTCACCTACCTTTAGATAGGGCCACCCGTGGAGGCATACCACCTCCTCCACGTCAGGATCTTTCAGGGCACCGGACTGAACGATCTTGAGGGCGCCATACAGTCCCTCCTCCCCGGGCTGGAAAATCAGCTTTACCACGCCGGAAAACCGATCCCGCCACTGGTGGAGCAGCTTGGCTACGCCCAGCAGGACGGCCACATGACCATCATGTCCGCAGGAGTGGGCTGCGCCAGGATTTTGGGAGGAATAGGGGGCACCGCTCTCTTCGGTGAGAGGAAGGGCATCGATATCAGCCCGAAGGCCGGTGACGGGACCATCGCCCAGACCGCCCCGGATGATGGCGACTAGGCCGGTCTCCAGCTCCAGAGGCAGGATCTCTACCCCCATTTCTTCTAGTTGCCGACGAATAAAGGCGGTGGTCTGAAACTCCTGGAAGGAGAGCTCAGGATTCTGATGGACGGTCTGGCGGCAGCCAGTGCAGTATTCCTTTAGGGCAAGAGCTTCTTTCAGCACATCTGTCATAGTGATATCCTCCTAGAAAGAGGGGCACGGGCCCCGTTCAGATGGGATAGGAGCTCGCCCGGTGCCGATAAAAGGATCAGGACCGGGCGAGGGGCGTATTATTGTTGGCTGCGATAGGGATTGATGGGGGGCTTTGGGTCCATGGTCTTCAGTACACCGCGGGCGCACACATTGGAATTGGGATGCTCCTTGAAGATAACAAAGGTATCCCCCTTCTGCTCGCCAAAGACGTCGCCGCAAACCTGGTCGAAGAGCTGTCCCACCTTGTTTTTCTGTTCGTCGGGCTTGCCTTCGGTGGTGTATACGATGAGGACACGTTTCTTAGCGGCGTCGGGGCACATATTTTCCGGCTCATACTCCTGGACCCAGAGGGAGATCGCCATGGGAATCAGGTCAAAAGCTTCACACAGGGCGTTCTTGGTTTCGCTGATAAAACGGGCCTTTTTCTCCGGACCAAAGCCGGCGGGAATCATTGCTGTCACAATAGCCATATTTCAGGACTCCTTTCAAACCTTTTTCTAAAAAATAGCACAAGAACGCTCCGGTGTAAAATGCTAAAAATGTGTGACATCAGAACAAAAACGTATCGGCAGCCCCTTATTGGGGGCTGCCGATGCCATAAAAACACGATGACCAACTCATGTGCCTGAAATAGAGGCCTTCTTTCTTGGAGGCAGGGCGGGAAGCAGGTCATAAAAGGCTTTAGCCGCCGGGTTAGTGTTATACTGGAGCATGGTGATATAAAACATAGCCTGGAGAGAGCTGCCAGTGAGAGGAAACACCCGGAAATTGGAGTCGAGCAGCTTCTTCTGCCCGGCGGTGATCAACGCCACTTTGCGGCTGACCTGAACCGTGAGTTTTTTGGCCTCGTAGGTGTTGACCACAAGGGTGCTGTTGGGGCGGAATCCCAGGAGAGAGCAGCTTTCAATAAAGTTTTTGGGAGATTTTGGACCGCCGGACTCCTGATGAATGACAAAATCCATCCCATTGAGATCCTGAGGGTCCAGCTTGTCCTTGCTAGCCAGGGGATGGCGCTTGCTCATCATCACATAGATATCAGACCGCTTGATTTCCTTATAGATGGTGCCCTCTACAGTGCCGGGGCAACAGGACAGGGAGAAGATGACGTCGAGAAAGCCATGGGCTAGATGGTCCACAAGAAGGCTGTAGTTATACTCCAGGCAAATGAGCTCCACTTTTGGGTAACGCTGAACAAACTGCTCCATGGAGGAGACGACAAGCTCACGCTCGGCGGAGGGACCGAAGCCGATGCGCAGCACCCCTTCATATCCATTGGCGATTAGCCGGGCTTGCGCGGCGGCCCGCTCTAGCCCCTCGGTCAGGAGGACAGCCTCTTGGTAGAAGGATTCGCCGGCTGCGGTCAGGGATACGTTTCGGTTGTCACGGTAAAACAGTTGGAAGCCCAGTTCACGTTCTAGGGAGGAGATATAGCGGCTCATGGCCGTCTGAGCAATATGGCACTCATTGGCGGCCTTGGTAAAATTTAAATGCTTGACCGCCGCGATAAAATAGATAAGTTTTTGTGTGTCCACAGCCAAAACGCTCCTTCCTGTTCGTTGGGTCGCATAGATCAGAAATGTTTTAGAATATTTGAATATTATACTGTAAAACCGGGGAGATTGCAATATTCTCTTGATCTTGGCTCAGTAGCTTGGTGGTGCTATGATAGACAAGGAAGGGGAGAAAGGGATACTTTCTATGCAATTAGCGGCTGATGCCATACATTTTCGATATTTTACAAGAAATCAGGATTATGGTACTTTTGAATAAAAATAGACTGCCTAAAGAAGTATCAGTGGGGTGAATTGCCATGCAGCGGTACCTAAAGCGCGCAAAGGAGTTAGAGTCGGAGATCGTAGAGAACCGCCGGAAGATCCATCAGTTTGGTGGAATTGGGTTCGATATTCAGGAGACTTCGGATTTCGTATTTGAAAAGTTACAGAGCTATGGCCTGCATCCTCAGCGGATGTGCGGCACTGGTATCGTGTGTACCATCGGCTCAGGAGGGAAGACCATCCTGCTGCGGGCGGACATGGATGCCCTGCCAATCCAGGAGGACACTGGCTTACCCTTCGCCTGTCAAAACGGCACGGCCCACGCCTGCGGACATGACATGCATACGGCTATGCTCCTGGCCGCGGCTAAAATGCTGTCTGAGACCCAGGACGAGCTGAAGGGCACCGTCAAGCTAATGTTTCAGCCAGCGGAGGAGGCCTTAAAAGGAGCCACCGCCATGATGGAGGCTGGTGTGCTGGAGAACCCTAAGGTGGACGCTGCCTTTGCCATTCATGTGACTACGGGGCACGAGAATTTCCCCACTGGTAGTATCCAATATGTCCGTGGGGTTGCCTTTGGGGCTTGCGATATGTTCCGTATCACCGTGAAAGGGAAGGAGTGTCACGGGGCCTATCCCTGTCGGGGCATTGATCCTATTAACATCGGAAGCCGTATTGTCACTGCAACTCAGGAGCTGGTATCTATGGAACTGCCCGCTACGGAGGAGGCTGTCATCACCTTCGGAAAATTCCACTCCGGCGAGGCATCCAATATTATCCCCTCAGAGGCGGTGCTGGACGGCACCATCCGCACCTTGTCCAAGGAGGCGAGGACCCTGCTCAAGACCCGCTTCAAAGAGATCGTGGAGCAGACTGCTGCCACCTTCCGGGGACAGGCCATCGTGGAATATCCTCTGGAAACCGGTTTTTGTATCACTGACCCCGACCTCTTTGACCAGTTGAAGCCCACGCTCTGTGCTCTGGCGGGGGAGGAGATGGTCCAGCAGATTGCTCCGGTCAACGGCAGTGAGGATTTTGGGCCTATCAGTGAGATCATCCCCACAGTGTATGTCTGGATGGGGGCCGGAACCCCCAGTGAAGGCTATCCAGAGAAGGTGCACAGCCCACGTACCAAGTTCTCTGAATCAGTCCTGCCCCTGGGCGCGGCTATCCATGCGACAGTGGCGGTAAATTGGCTGGCCCAAAACGCCTAAAACAGCGCATTACTTTATATCAAAGAAGTGAATTGAAAGGGAGGAACTCAATATGAAGAAAAGAAGACTGTTCAGCCTTCTGCTGGCGGCCGCCATGTCTCTGGCCCTGGTGAGCTGTGGAAACGGCGGTGACACCAGCGGGAATGGAACTGCCGACGGCGGGAACGCCAGCCAGGTGGACGCGGATGGCGACGGGTACAAGGACACCGTGAAGTTAGCCATTTCTACGGATCCCAACCTGGACCCGTGGCTGACCGGTATGGCCTATGACTTGAATGTGGGCCGCCAAATCTATGATCCCCTCTTCCGGGAAGGAGAGAACGGTGAAGTAGAGCCCTGGCTGGCCGAAGGCTATGAGATGGTGGATGATACCCATATCAAACTGACCCTGCGCAAGGGCGTCAAGTTCCACGACGGCAACGAGCTGACCACAAAGGACGTCAAGTTCTTCCTGGACAACATTGAAAGCAATGCGTCCGCGGCTTCTCGCTTTGTGTGTTATGACACAGCGAATACTGAGATTATCGACGACTACAACATGGTTGTGGCTCTGAAGTACCCTTATGCTGAGGGCGTCTACCTGATGACCCGTATGTATATCCCCTCCTCTGCCGCCTTCGAGAGTATGGGCGCGGACAAGTTTGCCACTGCTCCTGTGGGTACGGGCCCCTATAAGATGACCCGCTGGGACACCGCAAGTGAGATTGAACTGGACCGTTTTGACGAATACTGGAACGGCCCCGCCGCTACCCCGAAGCTGCTGTTCCGTGTCATCCCTGAGGCGTCCAGCCGCATGATCGAGCTGGAGACCGGTGGCGTGGACTTTGCTTACTCCATCTCTACCTCTGATTATGACCGCGTGAAGGAGACTGAGGGCCTGACTCTGGTAGAGGGTGACTCCTCTCTGTTTACCTCCTTGACCTTCAGTATGCAGGAGCCTCTGTTTGAGCACAAGGACGTGCGCTACGCCTTGTGCTATGCCATTGATAAGCAGTTCCTGATCGACACCTGCTATGGCGGCTATTATACCATCATGGACACTATTTATCCCAAGATGCTCTTTGGTGCCGAGGAAGTGGGCACTGTCCCCTTTGATCCTGACAAGGCGAAGGAGCTGATGGTGCAGGCCGGCTATCCCGACGGCTTTGATATCACCCTCCATGTGGTGGGCGAGGCTGAGAAGCGGGTCTGTGAGGCGATTCAGAGCATGTGGCTGCAGTATCTGAACGTCCGGGCTGAGATCATCCAGATGGACTACGTCAACTTCGAGGCTGCCGGCAATAAGTACCAGGCTGCGGTCCGCACTGGCGCCGCCACCAACCTGACCAGCGCTCTGGTCATCTACAAGACCTCCTTCGGCCGCACCCTGCAGGTGAATGACCAGTATCTGAACGATCTGGTCGAGGCGTCTGACCAGCAGACCGACCCCGCCAAGCGGCTGGAGATGGTCCAGGAGATCCAGGAGTATGTTTATGACCAGCGATATCAGATGGCCATTGCCAACGCGCCCATGGTGTATGCTATGAACGACAAGGCAGAGGGCTTTGAATTCGATATCTTTGGCGCTCCCTTCCTGGCCACCTTCCGCGTGGGCGTCTGATAAGCTCGTCGCGGACAGAGCGAAATGTGAGAAATGCCGCTCTGGGACGGCGGTCTACCTGAAAGGGAGACCGCTGACCGGAGCGGCTTTTCTGATTCGCAGCCAAGCGGAATGAACGTATGTAGGGGGGTATAGACCTTTGATCAAATATATTGGAAAGCGTCTGCTGATGATGATTCCAGTGCTGCTGGGCGTGGTGCTGGTGGTATTCAGCATGATGTACTTTTCTCCCGGCCGGGCCGCCGACTATATGTTGGGCGACATGGCCACAGAGGAGGACAAGCTGGCCTTTGAGGAGCAGAATGGCCTGAACCGGCCTTTCCTGGTCCAGTATGTGGACTATGTATGGGATGTGCTCCATGGAGACCTGGGAACTTCATACAGCAACAAGCGCCCGGTGCTGGACGAGATCCTGGCCCGCTTCCCCAACACTCTGATGCTCTGCTTTGTCAGTATGGTCATCGCTACGGTGGTGGGGGTCACTTTGGGCATTATATCAGCGACAAAACAGTATACCCTGTGGGACAACCTAGCCCGAGTCGGGTCTATCGTGGGCATATCCATGCCGAGCTTCTGGGAGGGCATGATGCTCATCTTGCTGTTCTCGGTGGGGCTGGGGTGGCTGCCTCCTTCCGGCTTTACTTCCTGGAAATGCTGGATTTTACCCGCTGTTACCATTTCTACGGTGCCCTGCGCGACTATCATGCGGATGACACGCTCCAGTATGCTGGAGGCGATTCGCCAGGACTATGTCCGGACGGCAAGGGCTAAGGGGCAGAGCGAGCGGGTGGTCATCTGGAAGCACGCCCTGAGAAACGCCCTCATTCCCGTGATGACGGTCATTGGACTGAACTTTGGCCGTCTGCTGGGCGGTATTGCTATCTGCGAGGCCGTCTTCGCCGTCCCTGGCGTGGGCAAGCTGATCGTGGATGCCATTCCCATCAAGAACACGCCGCTGGTCCAGGGTGGTATTCTGTTTATCGCCTTTGCCATGTCTATCATTAATCTGATTACCGATGTGCTCTACGCATATGTGGATCCCCGGATCCGCTCGCAGTATGTCCGGCGCAAGGCGCCCAAGAAAATGGCCGCCGTGGAAGGAGGGGAGAGTAAATGAGCAATGCCGCTACCGCTGTGCCTGAGACACGGCTGAGAGACAGGGCAAAGAACAGCCAGACGCGGGAGATTATCAGCCGATTCATGAAAAATAAAGTGGCTGTAGCTGGATTTTTCATTATTCTGCTCCTCGTTTTTTGCGCCCTTTTCCCCTCACTTATTGCACCCTATTCCTATGAAACCATGAGTACGGGTCCGAGCTTTGCCAACCCCAGTGCGGAGCACCTGTTTGGTACCGACGAGTTCGGCCGTGATATCTTTAGCCGCGTCATCTACGGGACCCGTACCTCCCTGGCCATCGGGCTGCTGTCCGTTCTTATTGCCTGTGTCCTGGGTACCATTTTGGGCTGTATCTCAGGCTATTATGGAAACCTGACCGATAATCTGATTATGCGGGCCGTGGATATTCTGCTGGCTATCCCCAACCTGATGTTGGCCATCTCCATCGTGGCCGCCCTGGGCCGCAGCCAGACCAACCTGATCCTGGCTCTTGGAATTGGTGCCACCGGCGGTTTTGCCCGCGTGGTCCGTGGACAGATCCTTACCGTCAAGGAACAGGAGTACATCGAGGTGGCACGCGCCATCGGAGCTAGTGACTTTCGCATTATTTTTTGCCATATCCTGCCCAACTGTCTGGCGCCTATCATTGTGCAGATTAGCATCAGTGTGGGTTCCTCTATTTTAGGTGCTGCCGGTATGAGCTTTATCGGACTGGGTATCGCGCCTCCCAACCCCGAGTGGGGCGCAATGCTGTCCGCAGGCCGCAGCTTCTTCCGAGACCACTGGTTTGTGGAAACATTCCCAGGCCTGGCCATTATGCTAGCTGTGTTTGCCTTTAACCTGTTCGGAGATGGCCTACGGGACGCTTTAGACCCCAGACTGAAGACTTGAGGTGAGCATGATGAGTGAAAAACTGTTAGATATTAAAAATCTGGCCGTTCATTATGCCTCCGGTAAGGATACGGTCAAGGCCGTCAACGGTATTAGCTTCGGTCTGGAAAAGGGAGAGTCTTTGGGACTGGTGGGTGAAACCGGGGCCGGTAAGACCACCACCGCCCTGGCCATCATGGGTCTGGTGCCCAATCCTCCAGGAAAGGTGGTCAACGGTGAGATCCTTTTTGAAGGGGAAGACCTGCTCCAAACCAGCCAGGCTGATATGCGTAAGATCCGGGGCGCCAAGATATCCATGATCTTTCAGGACCCCATGACCGCTTTGAACCCGGTCCTTACTGTGGGTGAGCAGATCTGCGAGGTCATCCACCTTCATCAGAATATCCCCCGGACAGAGGCAACTCAGAGGGCGGTCCAGATGATGGAGTTGGTTGGTATCGAAGGGAGCCGCTACAACGACTATCCTCACCAATTTTCCGGCGGTATGAAACAACGTATTGTGATTGCTATCGCCCTTGCCTGTAACCCGGAGCTGCTGGTGGCCGACGAGCCCACCACTGCCTTGGATGTAACCATCCAGGCCCAGGTGCTGGACCTGATTGAGAAGCTGAAGGCCGACTTTAACACCTCGCTGCTTCTGATTACCCACGATCTTGGCATTGTGGCCGAGGTATGCGACAAGGCTGCGATCATGTACGCCGGACGCATCGTGGAGTATGGCAATCTGGAGCATATTTACAACAATACTAAACATCCCTACACCGTAGGTCTCTTCGGATCTATCCCAAACTTTGATGAGAATGTCCGTCGGCTCAAGCCTATTCCGGGACTGATGCCGGACCCCACCCGGCTGCCTGAAGGCTGTGCCTTCGCACCCCGCTGCCCCCATGCCACTGATCGGTGCCGCCAGGCTCCTATTCCAGTGGTGGAGGTGGAGCCTGGACACCTGGTGGAGTGCGTCCTATTTGAACAGCAGGGGGTGGCTGGAGCATGAGTGCGCTGCTGGAAGTCAAAAATCTGAAAAAATATTTCCGTACCGCCAGGGGCACCCTTCATGCGGTGGACGATGTTTCTTTTTCCGTCGAGGAGGGCAAGACCCTAGGTGTGGTAGGCGAATCGGGGTGTGGTAAGTCTACCCTGGGCCGCACCATTCTCCGTCTACATGACGCCACAGAGGGTCAGGTGCTCTATCAGGGGCGGGATATTACCCAGGTGAACCGCCGAGAACTGAAGCAGCTCAGGCAGGATATGCAGATGATATTCCAGGACCCCTTCTCCTCTCTGGACCCCCGTATGTCCGTCAGCCAGCTGATTGCGGAGCCGCTGATCATCTATAAAAAGTGCTCCTCCAGAGCTGCGCTGATTCAAAAGGTGGAGGAGCTGATGGACACCGTGGGACTGGCCCGCCGCCTGGTCAACACATATCCCCATGAATTGGACGGAGGCCGCCGCCAGCGTATCGGTGTCGCCAGAGCCCTGTCCCTGGACCCTAAGTTCATCGTCTGTGATGAGCCGGTTTCCGCCCTGGACGTGTCCATTCAAGCCCAGATCCTGAATCTGATGCAGGACCTGCAGGAAGAACGGAACCTGACCTATCTCTTTATCACTCACAATATGTCAGTGGTGAAGCATATCTCCGACCGCATCCTGGTCATGTATCTGGGTACTGTAGTAGAGCTTGCTGACGCACAGGAGATGTTCCGGAACCGTCTCCATCCCTATACCAAGGCCCTGCTGGCAGCGGTACCCATTCCGGCCCTGCGGGAGAAGCAGCCTCGCAAGCTGCTGAAGGGGGAAATTTCTTCTCCCATCGACCCTAAACCTGGCTGCCGCTTTGCCAGCCGATGCCCCTATGCCACAGAGCTGTGCCGGACCCAGTCCCCTGGGCTGGAAGAGGTACTGCCCGGACACTATGTGTCCTGCCACCGAGTTAGGGAGATCAATCAGCTTTGAATGGGAATAGGACCGGCACGACTTGGTTTTCCATGAAAGCAAAGGCCCCGCACTTCTTTGTGCGGAGCCTTTGCTGTAGAATTTTTGATACAGGTAGCTTGGCAAGAAGAATAGACGCCCCTTCCAAAAAAATACAGCCCCAAATGTCTGCTGCGCATCTGGGGCTGTATTTATATTTGCTGGCTTACTCCAATCTCCAGCTCCAGCGGTCGGGGAAGGAAATCACATTCCCTATTCGGAATCCCGCAGACGCTCCACGATGGTATGCTTGGCTACTGAGCGGTATACCGCCAGAGGGACAAGAGAGCCCAACAGGGCGAATACAGGGGCCGTGGCCAGGATGGGGGCTAAGGTGAAGCGGTAGGTGAAGAACCAGAACATGCTCTGCAAGGCGGAGAAGGCAATCGGGCCCAATACCAGGGCCAGCACCAAGGCCAGGAGCACCGAACCAAGGGCGTACAGCAGCCCCTCCCATACCAGCATCCGCTTGAGCTGTCCACCTGTCATGCCGATGGACTGGAGGACGGCCAACTCCCGCTTTCGGGTGATGATGCCGGTGAGGATCGCATTGAAAAAGTTCAGCACCCCCACCAGTCCAACGATGCCGCTGAGGGCCCCGCCTAGCAGTAGGAACATGGAGCGCATCCCCTCGAACTCCGCGGCATAGGTAGACTTGCTCTCATAGTCGAACTGAGGATTCACATTCTCCGTGTAGTCCGCCAGGAAGGACTCCATAGCGGGGTTGGCCTCATCCGTAGTGTCGAAGGCATAGTACATGACGCTGTCTGTGCCCGTGTCCTGGATAAAGGTCTGGTCGTTCATAATAAACTCGTCCGCCCCGTAATAGCGGTAGCTCAGGGCCATGGGCACTGTCACCAGGGCGGCCACCTCGTACTCGATATCTCGGTACTTTACGGCCCGATCCACCCAGTTGGCGCCCTCGGGCACATTCTCCCAGGGGCCATATATCTCGCCAGTGTCAGGGTTATAATACTCGTACTCTTCCACATAGCGCAGGGTGACTGTGTCTCCCAGCCGGGCCCAGTGGGAGTCCATCTCGGGCTGACCATAGTCGTCGTCACTATACACAGCGGCCACATACCGCCCGCCAGGCTCGTTGAGCTTGGACAGGTCCCCCGCCAGCACTGTCAGGTGGTCCAGAGGGAACTGCTCCATGCCGTAGAGCTGCACCCGGTCGGCCAGCAGGCCCTCCTCGTTCCGGTCCATGAAGTGGACCTTGCTGTCCAGTTGTTCCGGGGTGTTCCATTTGCTCCAGACGGAGCGGTAATACTCCTCGGTGACGAATTCCAGAGCGGAAGAGGTCTTGCCGTAGACCAGGCCGCCGTCAGTGATGCCGCCCTGGGCGTCGATGGCGGAAATGACGTCCTCGGTAACATCCATCTCGCTGTTGTAAGCGTCACCGCCAGTCTGGAACTGGCCAGCATCGGCCACGATAAAGTCGCTGGCGGTGAAGTTGGATACATATTTGTCCATGTCAAAGCCGTTGGTAAAGGTGACCGTCACAGTGAGCAGCACCACGGCCAGGGATAGGGAGAGGACGGTGACCGCGGTCTTGACCCGGTTCCGGCCCAGGTTGGCCTGGGCCATAGAGAGCAAGGAGACGCCTTTGGCGTTCCTCTTTCCTCCATGCCGCACCGCTCCGCCCTCGGCGTATCGTACCGCCTCGATGGGGGACACCCGTGCGGCCATCCGCCCAGGCTTGCGGCAGGAGATCAGAACCGTGACCAGAGCGAACAGGGCGGAGGCCACAAAGATAGCCGGGTTTACTGATACCACGTTGGACACCGCGTTTAGTTGGCGGATGATC
This sequence comes from Flintibacter hominis, assembly GCF_014287965.1. NCBI lineage: Bacteria > Bacillati > Bacillota > Clostridia > Eubacteriales > Flintibacter > Flintibacter hominis. Next base: position 524,833 of record NZ_JACOPO010000001.1, read on the forward strand.
ACCGGAGTGAGCTGTCCCCCCACCAGCCAGCCCAGCAGCAATCCCAGAGGGATGCCCACCAGAGACAGGGCCAGGGCCTGGTGCCGGATGATCCGGCGGAGCTGCCGAGGGGTGGTGCCGATGGTCTTGAGCAGGCCGTAGAAGCGGATATCGTTGGCCACTGAGATCTGGAACACATTGTAAATAATGAGATAGCCGGTGAAGATAATGAGGAGCAGGATCGCGCCGATGGCCAGCAGGAGGGTGGGGTCCATGCTGCCGGAAAGCTGGGCGCCGGTGTAGCCCCAGTTGACACCAGTGTGGATATAGCCCGGCTGGGTAGAGCTCTGACCCTGATAGCCGTGGTTGGTCAGGATCTCCTCTAGGTCGCCGGCGATGTTCCGGGCCCCATTTTTCAGCATCACGTCCAGATTCCAGGAGCCGGTCATGCCGTCTGTGGTCTGGCCCGGCACCACGCCGGTCTCTGCCAGGACGGCGTCCACCCGGCTCTCCGGGATGAGAATGTGGTTGGCCACGATGGCCTCGTCGTACTCCCACCAGCCGCACAGGGTAAAGGTCTGGGTGGTCGTGCGGCCGTCCACATCAAAGGTGACAGTAAATTGTTCCCCCAGTTTAGGTTCTACTCCCAGCAGCTCCAACACATGGGTATCAGTGGCGGCCTCATTCGTGCCCTCCTGGGGCAGACGGCCCTCCACTGGGTCGCAGAACTGCCAGTGGGCCTCGTTTGCATCGGACCAGCCAATCTCCACATGTGACTTGTTGAAGGGCATCTCGCTGGGCATACCCAGAAAGCGCCGCAGGCCCCACTGACCGATGAGAGGGTCGTCCTTCAACTGGTCAAACTGTTCCTCCGTCAGGTACTTGAAGCCGCCATGGGAGAAGCCGCCCACCTGGCGAAAGTTGTTCTGCTGGATGCCGTCGTTAATGGACATGGCAATGGTGAACAGGGAGGTGAATAGCACCGTGGTCAAAGCGATGGCCAGCACCGCCACAATGTTGCGGGTGCGGTTGGCCCGAAGACTCCTGTGAGAGAGGGTCCGGATACATTTGCCATTGGATACCTTCATAGAGCCCACCTCCTCACCGTGCCACGATCCTGCCGTCCTCAATGCGAACGATGCGGTCGGCTAGTTGGGCGATCTCCTCGTTGTGAGTGATCATAACGATGGTCTGGGCAAATTTTTGACCGGTGACCTTCATCAGGGAAAGCACATCCTGACTGGTCCTGGTGTCCAGATTACCCGTAGGCTCGTCTGCCAGGACAATGGCCGGTTTGGTCGCCAGGGCCCGGGCGATGGCCACCCGCTGCTGCTGGCCTCCGGAGAGCTGGCCAGGGAGATTTTGGAGCTTGCTCTCCAGGCCCAGAGCGGAGATGACCTGCCCCACGTACGACTCGTCAACCCGGCCCCCGTCCAACTGGATGGGCAGGACGATATTTTCGTACACGCTGAGTACCGGCACCAAATTGAAGGACTGAAAGACGAAGCCGATTTTCCGCCGCCGGAAGATGGTCAGGGCTTCGTCCTTCAGGTCAAAAATTTTCTGCCCGTCTACGGTGACAGAACCGGAGGTGGGCCGGTCCAGACCGCCCAGCATATGGAGCAGGGTGGATTTCCCGCTTCCTGAGGTGCCCACGATAGCTACAAATTCCCCGTCCTCCACGTTCAGGTCCACTCCGTCCAAGGCTTTTACCAGAGTGTCGCCAGAGCCGTAGTATTTTCTTAAATCCTTGGTCTGTAAAATTGTCATTGTGATATCTCCTTTATGGAAAAGTGGGGGCGTATGCCTACGCTCCCCACTATACCAAGACAATCTTTCCACAATCTTTCTCAAATCTTTCACTGTTGTAAGATTTGAAGATTTTATTCCTTGGGCAGATACAGGGAAAACCGACTCCCCTGGCCGGGGCTGGAATTGAGGCGGATATATCCGCCCTCACGAGTTACCACCTCTCTAGCCAGATAGAGGCCGATCCCGAGGCCCTCCTGGTCCCGGACGGCCTCGCCCCGGTAGAAGCGGCCAAAGATGGCCCCCTGTTCTCCCTCCGGGATGCCGGGACCATTGTCCTCTACCTGAATGGCGCAGAACAGCTCGAACTCCCGGACGGAGAGGGCGACCTTGCCCCCCTGCGGGGTGTATTTCAGGGCGTTGTCTACGAGGTTGTAAAGGGCTTCCGCGGTCCACTTCTCATCAAACCTGGCCTGGGCAGAGGTGGGCTCCGCCGTGAGAGAGAGCCCCCTTTCCCTGGCCTTCTGCCGCCCCTGGATCAGAACCGCGTCCAGCAGCCGCTGGACGCCATGGACCTGTGGGTCCATGGCGAAGATGCCCGTTTCCAGACGGGACGCCTTCACTAAGGTCTGAATGAGGAAGGACAGCTTTTCCCCCTGCTGGGCCAGTACGGCGGCCTGCTCCGCCTGCTCCGGAGGCAGGTCCCCCTCAGCCAGCAGGGAGGCGTAGAGCAGGATATTGGCAATGGGAGTCCTGGTCTGGTGGGAGATGTCGGAGATCAGCGTCTGGACGACCTCCCGCTCCCGCTCCAGATTTCGGGTGGAGGAGGCGGAGCCATTGAGAAACCGGGCCAGCTTGGCCTCCAGAGCGGAGGGAACGGATTCGTCAAAGGCGTTTTCCCGAAAGCTTCCGTCCACAGCGGCGGACAGCATTTCATCCAGCCGCCGGAGGGTCCGGCGGCCGCTGTACCACTGGTACAGGCCGAAGCCCAGGCCCAGAAGGGCCAGTACTAAACAGACATAGCCGCCCGCTCCCATCACTGGATCTCCCAGGTGTAGCCAAGGCCATATACCGTCTTAATGGGGGCGTCCCCCAGTTTGGCCCGCAGGCGGCGCACCGCCACCGACAGAGCGTTTTCGTCCACAAACTCGCCCCCATCCCATACTCGATCCAGGAGCTGCTCCCGGGTCAAGGTCTGGCCCCGGTGTTCCACCAGCAGACGGAGCAGCCGCTGTTCCGTCTTGGACAGCTCGATCGCCTCTCCGTTCCGGGAAAAGGCCATGCCCGCAAAGTCAAAGGAGAAGGGGGGCAGCTCCACCACTTCGCCTCTGGGGACGGCCCCCCGGCGGAGCAGATTGTTTACCCTGGCCCGGAGGACAGCGAGGGAAAAGGGCTTTGTCACATAGTCGTCCGCCCCCAGCTCCAACCCGGTCACCTGGTCGCTCTCCAGGTCGTTGGCAGTGAGGATGAGAACGGGCACCTGGCTCACAGAGCGTATCTCAGTCAGCAGTTCCAGGCCGTTCCCGTCGGGCAGATTGAGATCCAGAATGACCAGGGAGATGGGTAGCTGGGCGAACAGCCGGCGGCCCTCGGCCAGAGTCCGGGCCAGATGGGGCTCCCGGTCCCCAGCGGCCAGGGCCAGGGTGATCCCCCGGCCAAGTGCCTGGTCGTCCTCAATGAGCAAAAGATGTTCCATAGGTCCTCCGCTTTCCAGAAAGCTCAGTCCTCTTTGGCCCTGGCCTTCTTGATAAATACATAGTGAGTGGGGGTGGACCGCTCCTGGGAGAAGGAGTACCCCAGACGGTCAAAGGCTTGCATGGCCTCCGGGCTCTCTGACAGGTGTTCGGTGAGATAGCGGACCATTTCACCACGAGCCATTTTGCACTGGGTGCCCTTTTCCAGTACCCGGCCCTCCCTCAGTTCCCCGAAGGTACAGGAGATGACGGTCATTCCCTGTGGCAGATGGTCGGTCACCGCTCGGCTGTATTCCCGTGAGGCCAGATCGACCAGAAGGTCGTCCTCCTCCGCCAGCGCCTGGGCTAAAGAGGGACCCCAAAACTGGTACAGAGACTGACAGCCCGACCCGGCCAGTCTGGCCTGCATCTCCAGCCGGTAGGGGGTGACTCCGTCGAAGGGGCGCAGCACCCCATAAAAGCCGGACAGGATGCGCAGATGCCGGTCTAAATAGTCGAACTGCTCCCAGGAGAACAGGTGGGGGGCCATATAGCGGTACTGGATGCCCTCATAGGCCAGGACTGCTGGAGTGAGTCCTTCCTCCAGCTCCATATGCTGGAGCCGCTCATAATTGAGTGAGGCGATGGCGTCATTACAGCGCCACAGGGCCTTTAGCTGGTCGTAGGACATGGTTTTCAGCCAGTCACAGAGCAGCCGGGTCCGATCCAAGAACCGGGGGAGGCCCCGGATCTCCATGGTATCCGTGTCCACGTTCATTTTCTTTGCCGGGGAGATGATCAGCTTCATAATATCCCTCCTTGGGACAGTATAAAACAGTTTCAGTAAAAAGGAAATGGGAATTGTAATTTTAGGGGGAAGAGGTTAAAATAGGACCGGACAAATCAAACTGAGGAGGGATCGGTCATGCGTCTGCAAGGCGCTGTTTTTGATGTTCCAGACACTCTGCTGGACCGAGAGGGGAGACCGCTGACCGGGCTAATGCCCTTTTTGTCCCTGCTTCGGATGGAGGGGGTGCTGCTCTATCTGGTTTCTGAGGAGGAGCGGCGCGCGCTCCAGCCTAAGCTGGAAGCCGCGGGACTGGCCGCCTACTTCCGGGGTGTATTGTATACTGGGGAACAGGGGAGAGGGATAGAGGACCCGGAGCTCTATGAGAAATGTGTGCGGCGCCTGGGGACCGCCCGCCCAGCTACTCTGGTGTTTACCGCTCGGGAGAAGGTCCTCCGCTGTGTGAGGGAGGCTGGCTTCCAGGTCGTACTGGTAGGCAAGGAGCATCCGGAGGAACTCCGGGCCCTGGCGGACGAAGTGGTAGACAGCTATGAGGATATGACCAAGAAAATGTGTTGAAGAAGCGGGACGCCTGGCGATAGCCAGGCGTCCCGCCTTGTTGTGAAGCGAAGGAGAATGGGGCAGCGGCACAAGGAGATGGCCGGCCCAGCTTCCGCTCAGTGATTCGCCATTCGATAGATGGCCAGGATGTCGTCGTGGTCCAGCACCCGGAAGGTGCCGATGGTCCGGGTCCCGAAGAAGGTACAGCGGCGGGTCAGCTCCTCCAGCTCCTTCTCAGACTGGAGGCCGCAGCCCAACTCAGAGAAGCAGGTGGGCATATCCAAAGAGTGAAAGAAATACACAGTCGCATCGATGGCGGATAAAGCCAGCTCTCGCTCTGTGCGGCCGGTGGGGTCCAATCCCCAGACCTTGACACCGAACCGGGCGAAGCGGGACACATCGGCATCCAGACAGTAGCGGGCCCAGCTGCCCCAAACGGCAGACAGGGTGGCACCGTGGGCAGAATCGAACCGGGCACTAAGCTCATGGCCCAGTTGATGGGGGGCAAAGTCCTTCTTCCCGCCCAGACCAGTCAGGCCGTTGTGGGACAGGGAACCGGCCCACATCAGTTCACTCATGGCCTGGTAGTCGCCGGGATGGTCCATGGCTCGCCGGCCGCTGGAAATGACCACTCGAAGCAGCCCCTCCGCCAGCTCGTCGGTGAGTTGGTTGGTGGTGATGGGATTGAAATAGCGGTCCATGGTGTGCGACATGATGTCCACCACGCCACAGGCCACCTGATAGCGGGGCAGGGTGGCGGTGAGATCGGGGTTTAGGATGGCAAACCGGGGACGGTGCAGATCGGAACCAAGCCCTCGCTTTTCCAGGGTGTCATCCTTGGTCAGAACGGCGGAGTCGCTGCTCTCGCTGCCGGCCGCGGGAATGGTCAATACCACCCCCACAGGCAGGGACCGCTCCAGAGGGACCTTTTTCATCCACAGGTCATCCCACAGGTCCAGCTCCGGGTTGGCGACTCCATCGGCGATGGCCTTAGCCGTGTCGATGACGCTGCCACCTCCAATGGCCAGCAGAAAGTTGGCCTGAAAAGCCTCCGCCCGCTGGATGCCGGATAATACCAGACTGAGTCTGGGATTTGGCTTTACACCACCCAGCGTGTCGCAGGACAGCCCGCTCTGCTCCAGAGAGGCCAGGACCCGACTCAGCAGCCCGCTTTTGACAGCGCTCTGGCCGCCATAGACCACCAGCACCCGGGAGCCCCCTCGGCGGGCGATCTGCTCTCCAACCTGCTCCTCAGTACCACGCCCGAAAATGATCTGTGTAGGGGAATAAAATTGAAAGGCTTCCATTGTTGCTCTCCTTATTCTTCGTTTACTATCGCGGCCTGCTCCTCCAGCCACTGGACGGTCTGCTCCAGCCCCTCCCCGCTAAGGGGGAAAGAGGCGGTGGAACAGATATGGCTCAACGCTTTGGTCAGCGGACCCCTCCAGAACTCTATGTCCAGGGTGGTATGAGAGGGTGCGTCAGGGGTATCTGGGGCAGCTTCGTGGGTCACGGGCTGAATAAAAAAGCGGGCCTGTCCTTTACTGCCATACCAGGTATTGCCATTCTCCCAGAATAGCAGGGTAGGGATTTCAATAGGGGGTAACATAGGTATCACTCCTGCCTGTGGTATCCGCCCTTCTTACAGGGCGGATTCAATGAAATGATGGTCGTGGGCTTCCCAATATTTTTTGTACTGCCGGTCTGTCTGCCCATCCAAGTTCAACTGATACATCCGAAAGACAACCGGCATATTCTTAGGCTGCCACAACTCCTCATAGGTGTATTGATATTTCATGCCGAGATTTTGCATCACGCCGCCGCTCCGGGGATTGTTCCGGTCGTGGGTGGCGGTGATATAGGGAATGCCATCCGCTCTCAATCGCTGTATAACGGCCTTGCAGGCTTCGGTAATGATGCCCTGATGCCAAAACTCATTACGAAGGCCGTACCCTAGGTCGTGGCTGTCGTCCATAGCCACGTTGACGTATCCCACAGGTATGTCGTCGTAGCGGAAACAAACGGCATACCGGTAGCCCCGCTCCTGTCCATAGGAGGCCGCATACCGCTCCAGGAAAAAAGATCTGGCCTCCTCCATGGTATGCAGCGGGTACCAGGGCAAAAACCGATTTGCTTCTTCATCACGGAAAATAGAGAAAAGGGCATCCAGGTCGTTTTGTGTAAATTTCCTCAGGATTAGGCGCTCTGTCTCCAGCCGTGGCGTATTTAAGCCCATGTCAATCGTGTTCCTCCCAGTCCAAGCTGCGTCCTACGGCCTTGTGCCAGCCGCGCAGCAGCCGCTGCCTGGTATCTGCCTCCATATACGGGTCATACCGCTGATCCAGGGTGCGCAGGGCACGGATTTGGTCTAGATCCCGCCATACCCCCACAGCCAGGCCGGCCAGATAGGCCGCGCCAAGAGCGGTGGTCTCCCGGATGGCCGGCCGGCAGACGGATTTGTTCAGAATATCAGCCTGGAACTGCATTAGAAAACGGTCCCTGCTGGCCCCGCCATCAGCATTCAGCTCCCGAAGGGCAATCCCAGTGTCCTTTTCCATGGCATCCACCAAGTCCGCCACCTGATAGGCGATAGACTCCTGTGCCGCCCGGATGATATGGTCACGGGTGGTGCCCCGGGTCAGTCCCACCAGGGCACCCCGTGCGTACATATCCCAGTGGGGAGCACCCAGGCCGGTGAAGGCCGGGACGAGATAGACCCCGCCGGTATCCGGAACCTTGGAGGCGTAATACTCCGCGTCTCGGGCCTCCGAGATGAAGCGCAGCTCGTCCCGGATCCACTGGATGACGGCGCCGCCTACGAATACGGAGCCCTCCAGAGCGTACTGGACCTTTCCGCTCAAGCCGATGGCGATGGTAGACAACAGCCCGTTCCGGCTTCGGCACAACTGGTCACCGGTGTTCATCAGAAGAAAACAGCCGGTGCCGTAGGTGTTTTTCGCCTGACCGGAGGAGAAGCAGGTCTGACCGAAGAGGGCGGCCTGTTGGTCGCCGGCGATGCCAGAGATGGGTACCTCCACCCCCTGGAGATTGACAGTGCCGTACACTTCACTGGAGTCTCGGACCTGGGGCAGCATGGAGATGGGGATGTCCAGGGTGCGGCAGATACGGGTGTCCCAGCAGAGGTTTTGGATGTCATAGAGCATGGTACGGCTTGCGTTGGTCCGGTCGGTGACATGGACCTTTCCACCTGTCAGCTTCCACACCAGCCAACTGTCCACTGTACCGAAGAGCAAATCGCCCGCCTGGGCCCGTTCCCAGGCTCCCTCTACATGCTCCAGTATCCATTTGACCTTGGTGGCGGAGAAGTAGGCGTCAATGAGCAGTCCCGTGCGGTCCTGAATATACTGGGTGAGCTCCTTGTCCTTTTTCAGCTTCTCACACAGAGGGGCGGTGCGGCGGCACTGCCACACGATAGCGTTGTAGACCGGCCGCCCGGTATGTCTATCCCACACGATGGCCGTTTCCCTCTGGTTTGTGATGCCGATAGCAGCCACCTCCTCAGGAGAAACGCCGGCCTGGGCCAGCACTTCGGTGAGGACGGAGTATTGACTGGACCAGATCTCCATGGGGTCATGCTCCACCCAGCCGGGCTGGGGGTATATCTGTGAAAATTCCCGCTGCGCCACCCCCGCGATATTCTGATCCTGATCGAAGAGAATGCAGCGGCTGCTGGTGGTGCCCTGGTCCAGGGCGATGACATATCGTTTCATGGGCGTCCCTCCCCTTGAATATGCTCTTATTATGACAGAAAAACAGAGGGCTGTAAAGACCGGAGCGGGAGAGGACGGCCTGCCCATTTGACAGGCCGCGCACAGGCGCGTTGATTCAGCATAGGATGGAATGTGGCATCGCCACACCCATTTTTTACCGTGCAAAGGAGCGTCTTATGAGAAGATACTGTGCTTCTGAGTGGGAGCAGAATCGCCGGGACGGCGTGGTCGCCTATCTGAACGGCGGCACCAGCTCCAGCTGCGGCTGTGGCTGCGGTCAGTCCGGCTCTACTTCCTGCTGCCCCACTCCTTGTCCTCCCCCTTGCCCGCCTCCCTGTCCCTGTCCTCCTCCCTTCCCGTCCATGGTAGGCCCCACCGGGCCGACCGGACCCCAGGGCTATCCTGGTCCCGTTGGTCCCACTGGCCCCACCGGACCTCAGGGAATCCCCGGCCCAGCCGGCGTTACTGGCCCCGCTGGTCCTGCTGGCCCTGCTGGCGCGACTGGCGCTACGGGTGCAACTGGTGCCACCGGAGCTACCGGCGCCCAGGGCCCCGCCGGCCCGACCGGCCCGACCGGTCCCACTGGTCCTGCTGGCCCTGCCGGCGCAACCGGTGCCACTGGTGCTACTGGCGCTCAGGGTCCCGCCGGCCCCATCGGTCCCACCGGCCCCGCTGGCGAGGGGCTGGAAACTGTGACCACATTCGCGCTAGGCACACCCTATGCCCAGGGGGACTTTGTGACCTATAACGGCAGCCTGTACCGGGCCCGGATCGCCAATCCCAGCGGTACTCCCGGCACATCCGCTGACTTTGAGTTGGTGTCTGTCCAAGGCCCTACCGGCCCCACGGGTCCTGTAGGGGCGACTGGAGCCACCGGGGCCACTGGCGCTGCCGGAGCGGCCGGCGCTACTGGCCCAACTGGCCCTGCCGGCCCTGCGGGTGCCGCTGGTCCTGCGGGCCCGACCGGCCCGACTGGTCCAACTGGCGCTGCTGGTGCTGCTGGCGCTACCGGAGCTACCGGAGCGGAAGGCCCCACCGGGCCGACTGGCCCGACTGGTCCTGCCGGCCCTGCCGGCGCAACTGGTGCCGCCGGAGCCACAGGCGCGGAAGGTCCTACCGGGCCCACTGGACCGGCTGGAGCAGCCCCCGCGCTGAACGCGCTCTACGCCACCAATGTGGGGTCCCAGACCCTGGCAACCACCGGCGATGACGCCAGCTTCGACACCAATCAGGTGGAGGAGGGAACCGCCATCACCCATACCACGAGCACGGCCACCTTCACCCTGGGAGAAACCGGTATCTACCGGGTCTCTTACTCGGTGGTGGCGACCAATACAAGCTCTACTGGTACTGTGGGCGTGGAGCTGGAGAACAACTCTACCCCTGTCCCTGGGAGCGAGAGCCAGGCCACCATTTCCACTACCAATGATCTGGCCACTCTGGCGGCCAGTGTCCTGGTGAACGTCACCGGGACGGCTACCATTACCCTGACTTCCACAGAGAACAACGTGACTCTGACCGAGGCCGGGATCGTAATCCAGAAGCTGAACTGACCGAAAGACCCCAATGGGGCCTAAACAGGGCGGGCGGCACACCGTGCCGCCCGCCCTGTTCCTTATCTGAAAGAGGAGGGCGAGCGCCGTGAAAGTGGTGGTATATGCCATCTGTAAAAATGAGGCTCAATTCGTAGACCGCTGGATGGACTCTATGGGAGAGGCGGACCAGGTAGTGGTGCTGGACACCGGCTCCGAGGACGACACTGTGGAGCGGCTGCGAGCCAGGGGGGCTCTGGCTAAGGTAGAGGTCATCTCCCCCTGGAGGTTCGATGTGGCCCGCAACCGGTCCATGGAGCTGGTGCCGGAAGACGCGGATATCTGCGTATGTACAGATCTGGATGAGGTATTTCATCCTGGCTGGCGGGCCCGGTTGGAGGAGGCGTGGCTGCCAGAGGCGGGCCAGGCTACATACCGCTATACCTGGTCCTTTAACCCGGACGGCAGCGAGGGGGTTACCTTCTGGTATGAAAAGGCCCATGCACGCCACGGCTATCAGTGGGTTCATCCGGTGCATGAGGTGCTGAAGTGGATGGGGACTGGAAGGCCAGGCCCCACAGTGGTGGCGGAGGGAGTCCAGCTGGACCACCACCCCGACCCTTCAAAGTCTAGAGGGCAGTATCTTCCGCTGCTGGAGCTGTCGGTACAGGAGGACCCTGAGGATGACCGGAATGTCCACTATTTAGGCCGGGAATATATGTACAGGGGCCGCTGGGACGACTGCATCCGTACCCTGAAAAGGCATCTTACCATGCCGAGCGCCACCTGGCGGGATGAGAGGGCGGCCTCCATGCGGTACATCGCCAAGTCCTATCTGAACAAGGGGGAGCGGGCACAGGCCCGGGACTGGTACCTGAGGGCCATCGCTGAGGCACCCCATCTGCGGGAGCCCTATATGGACCTGGCGCTTGCCCTGTATGAGCAGGGGGAGTGGGACGGGGTGCTCTACTTTACTGGCTGCGCCCTGGCCATCACCTACCGGCCCAGGTCTTATATCTGTGAGGCTGCCTCCTGGGGCTCTCTGCCCCACGACTTGCGCTCCATTGCCCTCTTCCACACTGGGAGGCTGAAAGAGGCCCGTGAGGAGGCGAGGAAGGCTGTGGAGCTGGAGCCAGACAACGAGCGGCTCCAGGGAAATCTCAAGCTGCTGGAGAACAGTCCGAAAGAAGGCGGGTAACAAGCGGGCCCCATCCAATGGATGGGGCCCGCTTGTGTTTTGATCTAACTTTTGGGCTTCGGCTTAAAGAGAAGGGCCACTACAAAGCCGAAGAAGATAGCGGCGGTGATACCGCCGGCCGCGGCGGTGGACCCGCCAGTGAGGGCGCCCAGAAATCCGTCCTCCGCTACCGCCTTTTTGACCCCCTTGGCCAGCAGGTGGCCAAAACCCGTGAGGGGTACTGTGGCGCCGGCTCCTCCCCAGTCCACTAGATGCTGGTAGAGCCCCAGGCCGCTGAGGATCACCCCGGCGGTCACATAGGACACCAGGATCTTGGCGGGGGTAAGGGGAGTCTTATCAATCAAAAGCTGGCCAATAATACATAGGATGCCGCCGCAGAGGAAGGCGTTAAGATATTCCATGATTACGCACCTTTCAAACAAGATAGAGGTCCCAGGTATGGGCGTGATGCCCGAAGACAGCCGGCGGTCACGCCTGGGGGGATCGCTGAGTAGAAATGGCGATGGCGTGGCAGATGCCGGGTACGCTCTCCCCCTGGAACGCGGAGGTAGGAGAGTGGAGAGCGCCGGTGGGGCAGAAAAGAATGTTGTTCCATTTGCCCTCCCGCATTCCATTGAGCAGGTAGCCCGTCAGCACCGAGGCTGCGCAGCCGCAGCCGGAACCTCCGCAGTGGACATCCTGACTCTGCGGGTCGAAAATAAGCATCCCGCAGTCGGTGTGGTTGGACAGTTCCAGCCCGTCCTGCCGGAGCAACTCCAACAGCAGCTCGCTGCCCAGATTACCCAGGTCGCCTGTGACGATCAGGTCATAGTAGCTCGGCGCCCGGCCGGTGTCCTTTAGGTGGGTGGAGATGGTGTCATAGGCGGCCGGGGCCATGGCTGCCCCCATGTTGTTGGTGTCGGTGATGCCCTTGTCCACAATCTTGCCTACCGTCACATGGGTGATATAGGGGCCGGGGCCCTCCCGTGCCAGAATAGCAGCTCCGGCAGCGGTAGTGGTCCACTGGGCGGTGGGAGTTCGCTGGCCGCCGTACTCCAGAGGGGTGCGGTACTGGCGCTCGGCAGTGCAGAAGTGGGAGGAGACTACCACTCCGGCCCACTCCCCGAAGCCGCCATCCAAGGTCATAGAGGCCAGAGCCAGCCCCTCCCCCATGGTGGAGCAGGCCCCATAGAGGCCGAAAAAGGGAATCTCCTGGCCGCGTGCGGCGAAGGAAGAACCGATGCACTGATTCAGCAGGTCGCCGGCAAAGAGCCAGTCTATATTAGAGGCAGGTTGGCCCGCCTTATTTAAGGCCAGAGCCAGGGCCTGCTTCTGCATGGCGCTCTCCGATTTCTCCCAGGTGGACTCGCCGAAGGTGTCGTCAGTCCCGATATAGTCGAAGGAGCTGGCCAGAGGGCCCTCACCCTCCTTCTTTCCTACCACGTTGGCGTGACCGGCGAAGGAAGGGGGACAGGCCAGGGTGACTGTCTGGCTGCCTGTTTTTTTTGTCGTCAAGGGAAACGCCTCCCAATAGAGAATGAAGATGACCATAGCTTGTCCGAAGGGGAGAGAAATATGCCCGAAGCATAAGGAAGAGGCGAATAAAAATTTCTTTTGCTTTCTTCTGTTCAAAAGGGCCAGATTCCTGTATAATGGGGGCTGCAAAGGAAAGAAAAGGAGAGAGGACCTATGCCCCAATTCGACCCACAAAAATATTCCTATCCTTCCCGCCGGAATGTAGTCTATGCCCGCCGCGCAATGGCCTGCACCTCTGTGCCTCTGGGGGCCCAGATCGGCCTGGATGTGATGAAGGCCGGAGGAAACGCTATGGACGCGGCTGTCGCCATGGCCGCAGCCATGCCCATCCTGGAGCCCACCGGAAACGGCCTGGGCTCAGACTGCTTTGCCCTGATCTGGGTAGAGAAGGAGAAGAAGCTGTACGGACTCAACGCCAGTGGCGTGGCTCCCATGGCGCTGGATGCGAAGATGGTGAGAGCCATGGGGCACAGTGAGATGCCCAAAACGGGCTGGCTGCCGACCATGGTGCCGGGGGCCCCCGCGGGCTGGGCGGCGATCAATAAAAAATTTGGCGCCAAGCCCCTGTCCGAACTGTTTGCTCCAGCCATCTCCTATGCCCGGGAGGGATATCCTGTCCCGGTCAATCTGGAGCCCCAGTGGGAGAAGGACTCCCAGCGTATTGCCGCTGCCCGGTCCAAGGAACCTGCGCCTCACTCCTATTGGTGGAATACCTTTATGAAGGAGGACGGCACCCACTACCGGGCCGGTGAACTGTTCCGCTGGGAGGAGTATGCCCAGACGATGGAGGAGCTGGCCGCCACAGACTGTGAAAGCTATTACCGTGGTCCTCTGATGGAGAAGATTGTGGCCTTCAGCCGAGAAACTGGGGGGTATTTCTGTGAGGATGACTTCAGAAATTACCAGCCCATGTGGGTGGAGCCCATCACCACAGACTATAAGGGCTATACCGTGTGCGAGATACCGCCCAACGGCCACGGCATCACAGTGCTGATGGCGCTGAATATCCTAAAGGGGCTGGAGCTGTCCCAGGTGAAGGACTGCGCCGACACCTACCACAAGATCCTGGAGTCCATCAAGCTGGCTTTCGCGGACACTAAGACTTATGTGGCGGACCCCCGGTACATGAAGACCAAGGTGGAGGATATGCTGTCCGAGGAGTACGCCGCCCAGCGCCGGGCCCTCATCTCTGACAGGGCGCTGATGCCGGAGGCGGGAGCCCCCTCCTGCGGCGGGACCATCTACCTGTGTACTGCCGACCCAGAGGGCAACATGGTATCCTTTATCCAGAGCAACTATACCACCTTCGGCGCCGGCGTGGCCATCCCCGGCACTGGTATCTCCTTACAGAACCGGGGCGCCAACTTCTCCCTGGAGGAGAACAGCGACAACTGCCTGACCGGAGGGAAGCGGTCCTATCACACCATCATCCCCGGCTTTATGATGAAGGACGGAGATGCTGTTGGCCCCTTCGGCGTCATGGGCGCCTTCATGCAGCCCCAGGGCCATGTGCTGGTGGCGGTGAACACCATCGACTATCATATGAATCCCCAGGAGGCGCTGGATGCCCCGAGAATTCAGTGGGTGGGCGGAAAGCATATCCAGTTGGAGCGGGAGGTTCCCGCCCACATCGGCAGAGAGCTGGCGGACATGGGCCATGAGGTGGAGGTTTTGAACACCAACATCACTATGGGCCGCGGGCAAATCATTTGGCGGACGGAGAACGGAATGCTAGTTGGCGGGACCGAGCCTCGGTGCGATGGCACTGTGGCGGCCTGGTAAGGGCAGGGGTGGAAGATATGCTGCTTGGCAAAGGACAAAAGGGGACGTCCCACTGCGTGTGTGTGGACTGTGAGGAGGACTGGCCCTACGAGTCAAAGCTCCAGCGGGTTATCGAGGCAGCCTTGGAGACGGAGGGGGTGGACGTGCCCTGCGCCGTCGATGTGCTTATCACAGATGACGCAGGCATCCATCAGGCCAATCTGGAAACGCGAGGGGTGGACCGGCCCACCGATGTGCTGTCCTTTCCCATGTTCGAGCTGTCTCCCGGAGAAAAGCCCAGAGCCGAGTGGGCGGACCCAGACACGGGCAAAGTCTTTTTGGGGGATATGGTGATCTCCCTGGAGCGGGCAAACGAGCAGGCCGAGGAGTACGGTCACTCCCTGGAGCGGGAGCTGTGCTATCTAACGGTACACTCGGTCCTCCATTTGCTGGGCTACGACCACCTGGACGAGGGCCCGATGAAGCGGCAGATGCGGGAAAGAGAAGAAAAAATTTTGACGGAGATGGGTCTTGACCGGACATAACACAGCGGAGCCAAGTCATAGGACTTGGCTCCGTCTGTTCTATTTGGGACAAAGACATTCGTCATAAAAATTCTGACAGGCTTTGTGGGACATACTGTGCCTGGGGTAGACAAAATAGAGGGGGCGCAGGATCTGCCAATCGGACAGATGCAGATAGGTCAGTGTACCACACGCCACCTCCTGGGCGGCCACCTGCTCATACATGAAGCTGACAGCATGAGTTGCTTTCAGCAGTTCCTTAATCATTCGGAAGCTGCCGCACTCCAGTACAGAGGAGAAGGATTGGGGAGAGCAGCCGGCTTGAAAGAGTCTGTTTTCCAGAATGGCGCGGGTGCCTGATCCGGGCTCACGCAAAATGAGAGGATAAGAAAACAGATCTGTCAGCCTGTGTTCTTTCTGTGAAAGAGGATGGCTGGCGGCAGCCACAGGTAAAAACCGGGCAGTATGAAAAATGTGGCTGCAGAAGTCATTGTCATAAAAGATCCCTTCGATGAGGGCACAGTCCAGCTCTCCCCGAATACAGGCGGACAGCATTCCTTCCGTATTGCCTACATGGAGCGCCAGGGGACGGAAGGACTGGGCCAGAAAGGGGGCCAAAAGAGGGGGAAGATAATAGTCGGCAATGGACAGGGTGGCACCGACCCGGAGAGTCTGGGCGCTTTGGTTGAGCTGCTCCAGCAGCCTGTGCTCGTTGGCCGCCTGAAAGGTGGCGTATCGATACATCAATTCTCCCGCTCGGGTGAGGGCGAGCTGATGGCCTGTGAAGTCGATGAGCTGGGCACCGTAGTGCTCTTCCAGCTTTCGGATGTGTTGAGAAACGGCGGGCTGGGTGATATGAAGGGCCTGGGCGGCCAGTGTATAGCTGCGCAGCTCCACTACAGTGAGAAAGGTCTGAAGTTTTTGGTCCAGCATATGTTCACGTCCATTAAAAATATTTATTATATATAATATAACATAATTTGATTTTATAATCAACCGGTGTTATGATGAGTGTGACCAGAGGGAAATATTGCAAAAGGAAGTGGAGCTATGAAGGTGTTGAACCGGATAGGGGAGCTTATTCCCGGACTTTTACTGGCATTGGCTATCGCGGCTTGTGCCAAATTCATTGAGGGTCTACTGCCGATCCATCTCATTGGGGCGTCAGTCATTGCCCTGTTCATCGGTATGGGACTCAACCAGATCAGGAAGCCGAGCGATGGTGTGGCCAAGGGCCTGAAGTTCACATCCAAAAAAATTCTGAAATTCGCCATCATTCTCTTGGGAGCCTCGCTGTCCATCAAGGTAGTGCTCAATGTAGGCCGGCTGTCCCTGGTAGTCATGATGTTTACCCTGCTGACCTGCTTCGGCGGTGGATATTTTGTGGGGCGGGCACTTGGCCTGAACTGGAAGCTGTCTAACCTGATTTCTGCCGGGACGGGGATCTGCGGAGGCTCTGCGATTGCGGCCATCGCCCCGGTGATCGATGCGGAGGATAAGGATATTGCCTATGCCATGTCGGCCACTTTTCTATTTGACATGGTGATGATCGTCCTTTTTCCTATTATGGGGCAGGCCATGGGATTAAGCGATATGGCCTATGGACTATGGGCCGGGACGGCGGTGAACGACACCTCCAGCGTGGTGGCGGCAGGATACGCCTTTTCAGAGGGAGCCGGCGATTTTGCCACAATGGTGAAGCTGACTCGCACCTTGGCCATCATCCCCACTGTGCTGGTATTCAGCCTGATCGAGGTGCGGGAGAAACGGAAGGCCGGGATAGTGTCTCAGGGAGAAAAAGTGAAGATTACCTCTATCTTTCCCTGGTTCATCCTGTGCTTTTTGGGAATGGCAGCCATTAACAGCCTGGGAGTGTTTCCGCAGGAGCTGTCTTCTGGCTTAAAAGAGCTGAGCAAATTCCTAATGGTGGCAGCTCTGGCAGCCATCGGCTTAAATACTGATTTCCGGGAAATGCGTAAATCTGGCATTAACCCCATGATTCACGGATTTATTATCTCTGCCTTGGTGGTAGTAGTGGCAATCGCGGTCGAGTATTTTATGGGCATTGTGTAACACGGTCGGCAAACGACCCGCCAAATCGGCGGGCCGTTTGCTATTTTCCGTCAAATATGATAAAATAAAAAGCAGAAAAGGGAGAGGTGGCCTTTCTCTGACTTGAAAGATAATAATAAAAAATATTTGTAGACGGGAAATTGTTCACACCTGAGAAAGTGAGGATTATCTTATGCCGATTATCAAAAAATCCGGTATCATTACTCTGTGCGGCCGGCCCAACGTAGGCAAGTCCACATTGATAAACACCCTGGTGGGGGAGAAAGTAGCTATCGTTACCAACAAGCCCCAGACCACTCGGAACCGCATCTGCGGTATTCTGACACGGGGAGAGAGCCAGTTTGTCTTTGTGGATACGCCGGGTCTGCATAAAGCCCGTACTCGCTTGGGGGACTATATGGTGAATGTGGTCAGGGAGAGTGTGGCTGACGTAGATGCGGTGGCTCTGCTGGTGGAGCCCATCCCGAATATTGGGGAGCCAGAGGCACAGCTTATCGCCCGCGTCAAGACCCTGGGCTGTCCCGCCGTGTTGGTCATCAACAAGGGGGATACGCTGGAGCGGAAAGACAAGCTCCTTGAAGTGATACAGCTTTACAGCCAGGAACACGACTTTCAGGCCGTGGTTCCTATCTCCGCCAAGACCGGCGAGGGGGTGGAGGAGCTGCTGGGCGTGCTGGAGGGCTTCCTTCCCGATGGGCCCCAGCTCTTCCCGGAGGACATGACCTCCGACCAGCCGGAGCGGCAGATGATGGGGGAAATCTTACGGGAAAAGCTGCTTCTGTCCCTGGATAAGGAGATCCCTCATGGGACCGCGGTGGAGATTACCCGTTTCGTAGAGCGGGAGGACGAGGTCATTGAGGTAGAGGCCACCATCTACTGCGAAAAGAACAGCCATAAGGGTATCATCATC
The DNA here is from genome assembly GCF_014287965.1 of Flintibacter hominis. NCBI lineage: Bacteria > Bacillati > Bacillota > Clostridia > Eubacteriales > Flintibacter > Flintibacter hominis. The sequence goes on from NZ_JACOPO010000001.1 coordinate 542,826, forward strand.
GGCAAGGGCGGTGCCATGCTGAAAAAGATATCCACCCTGGCCCGGCAAGATATGGAGCGATTTATGGGGACTAAGGTGTACCTCCAGACTTGGGTAAAGGTCAAGGAAAATTGGCGTGATAATCCCGCGGCAATTCAGAATTTTGGCTACCACCAGGATTGATTGCAGCTGACGCCAGCAATAAACAGAATTTCCCGGTCATACTTTCCATGAGAAAAGCCCAGTCTAATTGCGGAGAGATTTGTGGGAGGACTGGAGTATGAATGAGAACGGACTGTGGAGCTTATTTTGGGAAACTGGTCTGCCAGAAGCCTATCTGATGCTCGCGGCCCTGGACCGGGAGGGACCGGCACTGCCGGCCAGGTCGGCGTTTCGGCCTCAGCCCAAGGAGGCGGACCGGGCATAGTCTGAAGCTGTGCCCCGGTACATAGGAGATACGCTATGCATATGACCACTAAGGCTCTGGTCCTCCGTCAGGTGGACTATAAGGAGTCGGATAAGATCCTGACGCTCTTTACCCAGGAGCAGGGGAAACTCACTGCCTCCGCCCGGGGCTGCCGAAAAAAGGGGAGCGCCCTGGCCGCGCCATGCCAGCTATTGGCCTGGTCAGAAATGGTGTTATACGACTACCAGGGGCGCTGGACCGTGAAGGAGGCGTCCACGGAACGGCTGTTCCAGGGGGTGAGGGATGACCTGGAGCGGCTGGCTTTGGGCTGCTATTTCGCCGAGGTGGCGGAGCTATTGGCAGTGGAAGGGGTCGCCAGTTCTGAGCTGCTCTCATTGATATTGAACAGCCTGCACGCACTGGATAAAATGAAAGAGAAACCCCTCGCGTTGGTTAAGGCGGCCTTTGAACTGAAGGCCATGTGCCTGTCTGGATACGAGCCGCTGCTGGACGGCTGTGCCGTCTGCGGCAGGACCCCGCCGGAGGAGCCGCGCTTCCATCTGCGAGAGGGCGTGGTCCACTGTGCTGCCTGCCGGGGAGAGATGGGGGAGGGCATCTCCATGCCTCTCAACCTCCACGCGCTGCGGGCTATGGAGCATATCGCCTATGGAGATCCAAAGCGGCTCTTCTCCTTTTCGATAGGCGGGGAAGGGCTGACCAAGCTGGCGGATCTGACAGAGGCATATCTCCATACCCAACTGGAGCGGGGCTTTCAGACACTGGATTTTTACAAAGGGATACAGACCGGAGGGATATGATTCAAAAAAAGCCCGCTGTGGAGTTCCACAGCGGGCTTTTTCCGCAATATTCATTACTGCTGGGCCTCGACCTGGCCAAATGTGTGGCCGTTATAGGTCAGACAATTCTTGCACATCCGGTGAGGCAGCCGGAACGCCCCGCACTTGGGGCAGGTCACGATACCGGGAGTTTCCAGCTTCCAGTGGGAGCTGCGCCGCTTATCGCGCCGGGCCTTGGACACTTTTCTCTTAGGAACCGCCATGGGTGACACCTCCTTCGGTTTACGTGCCGTGCGGCACTTCGACTACTCACTCAGTTTCGCCATCCAACAGCTGCGCAAGGGCCGCCAGTCTTGGATCTACTTCAGGTCTGCACCCGCAGGGACCGAGATTCAGGTCAGCCCCGCATTTGGCACACAGCCCTTTGCAGTCGTCTGAGCAAAGGTTTTTGGTATCCATCTCGAGTACGAAAGCCTCCGTCACCACCTGGTCCAGATCCAACTCAGTTCCATCCAGAAGGATGATCTCGTCGTTCTCCTCATCCTCCAGGGCCTGGGCAACCAGACTGTCCAGCCGGACCACCTTTTCACGGGAAAATTCTTTCCCGCAGCGGTCACAGACCAGATCCAACAGGGAACTGACCGTCCCCTCCAGCACAAGAGCGCCCGCGTGGTTGGTCACGCTGCCCTGGGCTAGAACGGGGCGGGTGATGGGTTTCCTCCCATAAAATTCCAGACCGGACAGGTCTGCCTGGAACTGGAAGGTCTTGCGGGCGTCTGGCTTATGAATGATATCTTTCAGATCCAGACGCATGGCTTCCTCCTGGGTTTGACCCTAAACTCGCATAATGGTACGGAAAGTATTATAGAGAAAAGTTCCCAACTTGTCAAATCTTTTTTTCTGATTGACAAATATAATTTTTTATGGTCCAATTTTGGGAAGATAGGGCACTTTTTACAGCCTTTGTAGGAGAGAGCCGCCATGAAAGAATTTACCATTGGAAAAAATGACGCAGGTCAGCGGCTGGACCGCTGGCTGGCCAAGACGATCCCCCTGCTGCCTGCCCCGCTGGCCCAGAAGTATATCCGCCTCAAGCGGGTAAAGGTCAACGGAAAGGGCTCCAAGCGGGACATCCGGCTGAATGTGGGAGATGTGCTCCAGTTATATATCAACGACGAGTTCTTTGACCGCCCCACCCCGGAAAACGCTTTTTTGTCCCTGTACCAGCCGAAGCTGAATATCCTGTATGAGGATGAGCATATCCTGCTGCTGGACAAGCGGCCCGGCCTGGTGGTCCATCCGGATGAGAACGAGCGAGTCAATACCCTGCTTACCCATATCCAGGCTTACTTATATCAGAAGAAGGAGTGGTCTCCCTATTGGGAGAATTCCTTTGCGCCAGCCCTGTGCAACCGTATCGACCGGAACACGGGGGGCATAGTCATTGCGGCTAAGACGGCGGAGGGACTCCGGGTGATGAACCAGAAGATCAAGGACCGGGAGTTAAGCAAATACTACCTGTGTGTAGTCCAGGGCAGGATGGCGCCCAAGGAGGGGAAACTGGAAGGCTATCTCTTTAAGGACGAGGTCAAAAAGCAGGTCTATGTCCGCGGCCGGCCGGGGCCGGGGGCCAAAACTGCCGTTACCTTATATAAGACGCTTGCGGTGAAAAATGGCCTGTCCCTGGTGGAGTGCGACCTGATCACCGGGCGGACCCATCAGATCCGTGCCCAATTCGCCCATGCCGGACACCCCCTCATCGGGGACGGCAAGTACGGCAGTGAGCGGGAGAATCGAAAGTATGGCCGCCATGGGCAGGCCCTGTACTCCTATAAGCTCGCCTTCCACTTCACCACCGATGCCGGACCTCTGGAGCACCTGAATGGCCGGACCTTTCAGGTGGAGGACGTGGACTTTGTCCGGGAGTATTTTGGAGCTTGGCCAGAGGCCGGGAGAGAGCCGTCCTCCCGGTGAATAGGCTGGAAAAGAGTCGGGGCAGCCTCGGCTCTTTTTTATTGAATATATTATTGACAAACAATAATTTTTTTGATATCTTATATTTAAAATTATTGTTAAACAATAATTGAAGGGCGGAATAGATATGAAGAAAAAACTGTGGATGCTAACAGGGGGAGCCATTCTGGGGCTGCTGGCGGCTCTGGCCGGAGGGCTGTTGTCCGCCAAAGCCGGGTGGAGCACGATGAATGACCCTCTCCTATCAGTAGGGCGGGGTCTAAGGGTGCTGTCCCTGTCTGGCTTTGGGGGCGACCTGCTGGCCTGGTTGGTAGTCCTGCTGGTCAGCGGGGCGCCCTTGCTGCTCCTGACTCGGATAGGGAAGAAGGGCAGAGGGATGGAGGATCTCCTTCTTGGCTTGATGGCCCCTGTGATCTTCTGCTGGCTCTTTTATTTGGCCAATCCGACCCAGCTGGGGGAGACCGCGTCCCAGATCTTCCCCTTAGCCGGAGGGTGTACGGTGCTGTCTATGGGGGCGGCGTGGCTGGTTTTGAAGCTGCTCCGGGGCCTGGATGGGGCACCCACCCAGCGCCTGGCTGCCGCCTTTGGGGCGCTGCTCTCCGGCTGTGCCCTGCTGTGTGCCTTTTCCGTGGCCTACGGAGGGACCGCCGGGGTAGCTGCCCAGTGGGCCCAGGTGGTGGAAGGCAACACGGACCTTGGAGGGCTGACGCTGCCAGTCCTGATTGTTCTGGGGGTGCTGAACGCCGCCCCCGGCCTGCTGGTAGCTGTAACTATGGTTTGGGGCTCCGAGCTGGCCCCCGTCCTGGGGGGCGGCACCTTTGACCAGGCGGGGGCGGAGCTGTGCGGCCGTGTTGCTCTGGCCTGCAAGACGGCGGCGCAAGCTACTGTGACGCTGACTGTCTTTGCCAACCTGCTCCAACTGGCCCTGGTGGGGGAGCTGCTTTCCGCCAGCTTCTCCATCACCCTCCCGCTGTTCTCACTGGCGGCCTCCGCCGGGCTGTTTCTCCTGTGCCGCTGCCTTCAGCGGGGGGCGGTCCTCCAGGAGGACAACGACTCCATCATTTGAGGGAAAGCTATGGCGATCAGAGTATATTTGAGCGACGTGCTGAAGGAGCGGGGCATGACCTCTAAGGAGCTATGTGCCAAGGTGGGAATTACCGAGGCTAACCTGTCTATCTTGCGCTCCGGGAAGGCCAGCGGTGTGCGCTTCCACACCATCAATAGGATATGCTACTATCTGGACTGTCAGGTGGGGGACATTCTCCACTTTGACGGACGATTGGAGGACAAAGATGAAGAAACTGTGGACTAAGGGGAAGACAGGAGCGGCGGTCGTCCTGCTGGCCTGCTTTCTGGCGGCCCTAGCCGCCAGCACTTCTGGCAGCCGACTGGCCCGGCCAGAGAGGGAGGACCCCGGAGCGGACCAGTTTATCGGTTTTCACATGGTATTGGAGAAGATGCCGAAGGAGGGGGAGGAGATCCCGGTGGACCAGAGTCACTGGGTGGAGTACGGCACAGAGGAAATGAAAACAGAGGACTTCGGCACCCTGTCCTTTCCCAAAAAGATTTTAATTGGACGGTTTACCGACGATCCTCACGGACAGGACTATGAATTTCCAGGTCTGCCTGGCCTGAACTGCTTTTTGGCCGAGGAGGAGCTGGAAGAAGGCGGTACTCAATATGCCGGTACCAGCGGCCTGGCGGGCGCTCATATTAAAGTGGGCGATGAGGAAGAGTCCATCAGCGGAACGGTCTACTTTGGACCGCCTTTGGATGACAGAAACTGGAATACAAACGAGTTTGACTACTGCTGGACTGCCTATCAGGTGTACCAGATGGAGGATGGCACGGTCTATCTGGACGGCAGTGGAAACAGCTACGGCGGTATGGGGGGATTTACCACTAAGGTCACAGACACCCAAACCAAGACCGCCGATGGGGAGGAGGAAATATTCTCTTTTACGGCGGAAGTAACGATGGAATCTGTGGAGCGGGTGACAGAGCTGGAGGTCCGCTGGTACGGAGAGGAGGAGCTGCTGGACCGTAGGACGCTGACCATGGAGGAAGTGGGAGAGGGGCTGTCCCTGGAGCGGCCCCAGGGGGCGGTCTGGGCCCTTGTGACCCAGAGGGACCGGACTGGAGACACAGAGCGGTCTGTCTACACTCTGGGGACGGAAGCGGGCGCTTCCCACCAGCTGGTCCAGCTGGATGAGCGGGGGATGGGCCGCGTGGTTTATCTGAATTTGGATTAGGATCGGCGGGAGAGGGAAAGGACCCTCTCCCGCTGTCCTGTTTGGGTCCAAAACCGGTCTGGACATGCTGCGGGGGAGCGGAGGGGAAAAGTCAGAAAAAATTTTAGGGAAAATCATTGACATTTGGGGTATGACCGGATATAGTGTATCTCGCTATCCGTGAAAACCCGGCCCCCCGGATGTCCACAGCGAGCGGACGCCGAACCGGGTGAATAAATCGAGGGAGCTGACAAGTTTTTATCAGACTAAAGGGGGATAAGCGAGATGTCCAAGGAGCTGATCCGTCTGTCCAACTGCACCATGTCCTTTGACGGCGAAGTGGTGCTGGATGGAATCAATTTGTATATCAACGACAAGGAATTCCTCACACTGCTGGGTCCCAGCGGGTGCGGCAAGACCACCACACTCAGAATCATTGGTGGTTTTCAGACGCCCACCTCTGGCGATGTTTTTTTTGACGGTGTGAGGATTAATGCTGTTCCGCCCCATAAACGGGCGGTGAACACGGTATTCCAGAAGTATGCCCTGTTTCCCCACCTGAACGTATATGAGAACGTGGCCTTTGGCCTGCGTATCCCGAAGGCGGATGATAAGGGGAAAAAAGTCAAGCTGCCGGAAAAGGAGATCCACCAGCGTGTCATGGAGATGCTGGAGGTGGTCAACCTGAAGGGCTTTGAAAAGCGGCACATCAGCCAGCTGTCCGGCGGCCAGCAGCAGCGGGTGGCCATTGCGCGGGCCCTGGTGAACCGGCCCAAGGTGCTTCTGCTGGACGAGCCCTTGGGCGCCCTGGACCTGAAGCTGCGCAAGGATATGCAGAATGAGCTCAAGCGCATCCAGCAGGCTATGGAGATCACCTTTATTTATGTTACCCACGACCAGGAGGAGGCCTTGGCCATGTCCGACACTGTAGTGGTCATGGACGGCGGCAAGATCCAGCAAATCGGCACTCCTGAGGACATCTATAATGAGCCGAAAAATGCCTTTGTGGCCGACTTTATCGGTGAGTCCAATATCATCGACGGCATCATGCGAGAGGACGGAGTGGTGGAGATCTTCAACCGGCGGTTCCAGTGCCTGGACGGAGGCTTTGAGAAGGACGAGGCGGTGGATGTGGTCATCCGGCCCGAGGACGTGGATATCGTCCCCGAGGACCAGGGCCAGCTGAGGGGCACGGTCACCAACGTGACCTTCAAGGGAATGCAGTACGACATCATCGTAGACTTCTATGGCTTCAAGTGGCTGATCCAGACTACCGACCTGTCCCCCGTGGGCAGCCGCATCGGCATCAAGATTGATCCCGATGGCATCCACGTTATGAAGAAGAGCCAATACTCCGGGATGTTTGGCGACTACTCCTCTTACTCCGAGGAGTACGAGGAGATCGGCGACGCCTCCCTGGAACCGGACGAGGCGGATGGGGAGGACGGAGATGAAAAGGAATAAGCTGCTTTCCCTGTTTGCCGCCCCCTATGTGTTGTGGATGGCGGTATTCACCATTGTCCCCATCTTTATGGTGGTGTTCTACGCCTTTACCACGGCGAACAGCGCCGAATTGATCGCGGCGGGCAACTGGAGAGAGGCGTTTACCCTGGATAATTTTGCCCGGATGGGTACCTACGCGGTGGTTTTTACCCGCTCCTTCAAGCTGGCCATCATTGCCACGGCTATCTGCGTCCTCATCGGCTATCCCTTGGCCTACTTCATGGCCAAGGAGGGCCCCGGCTTTCAGAAGATGGCCATGGTCATCATTATGCTGCCCATGTGGATGAACTTCCTCCTGAGGACCTACGCCTGGATGTCCATTCTGGACAACAGCGGCATTCTGAACCAGTTTTTCCAGGCGGTGGGCATCATAGATCTGGGCAATTTATTGAATGGCTGGCTCAATGATGTCTGCGCGGCCATCAACACGACGGTGCTGCCGGCCCTGAAAGATCTGCCGGGGATCGGGGAACTGCTGCCAGCCGATTTCCTGCTGGATGTAGCCCGGCCGACCAATATGAAGTTTTTTAAGCTGCTCAACACCCAGGGCGCTGTGGTGCTTGGCATGGTTTACAACTACCTGCCCTTTATGATCCTGCCCATCTATTCGGTGCTGCTTAAGCTGGACAACTCTCTGCTGGAGGCAGCCAGGGACTTGGGGGCCAGCTCTGCCCGGGTATTCCGGAAGATTACCCTGCCCCTGTCCCTACCCGGTGTGCTGTCCGGCATTACTATGGTGTTTGTTCCGGCCGTTTCCACCTTTGCAATCTCCAAAATGCTGGGCGGCGGCACCCAGATCATGCTGGGTGACCTGATCGAGATGCAGTTTCTGGGCAACGCCTACAACCCGAGGCTGGGCTCGGCTATCTCCCTGGTAATGATGGTCATTGTGGTCACCTGTATGTGGATTATGAATCGCTTTGGAGAGGGCGAAGAACAGGCGGTGACGCTATGAGAAAAAATGGTATCGCTTCCCGTGCCTTTATGGTCATGGTGTTTCTGTTCCTGTATGCCCCTATCTTTCTGCTTATCATCTTCTCCTTTAACGAGGGAAATAGTAACGCGGTCTGGCAGGGCTTTTCTCTAAAGTGGTATCAGGAGCTGTTCAAGGACCGGATCATTATGCAGAGCGTATATACCACGCTGACGGTATCCCTGATCGCCACAGTGGTATCTACTGTTGTGGGCACCTTTGCCTCCATCGGTTTTTACAATATGCGCCGGCGTTGGCGGGAGCCCCTGGTGACGGTCAACAACATCCCAATGATCAACGCCGATATCGTCACCGGCGTGGCGCTGTGTCTGTTCTTCGTGGCTGCCTTCGGCGCCTGGAACGGTTTTGTGGAATGGATGGAAACGACCCATCGGCTTACCGCGCCCAGGCTGTATATGGGCTTTGGCTCCTTACTGATCGCCCATATCTGCTTTGATATCCCACATGTGGTGCTGTGCATCATGCCCAAGCTGAGGCAGATGGACGGCCACCTCATCGACGCGGCCCAGGACCTGGGCTGCACCTGGATGCAGGCGTTCTGGAAGGTCGTGGTGCCCGAAATCAAGCCGGGCATTGTGTCCGGCGCGCTCATCGCCTTCACCATGAGCGTGGATGACTTCGTCATCTCCTACTTTACTGCCGGCTCCTCAGTGTCCACCTTGGCCATGACTATTTACGGCATGACTAAGAAGCGGATTACCCCTAAGATCAACGCCATTTCCACCCTGCTCTTTGCTACGGTGCTGCTCCTGCTCATTATCAACAATGTGAGGGAAGCCCGATTGGAGAAGGCCAGAAAGCAAAGACGATAATCACCCTATTTTGTTCTCAGGGCCTGCCGGCCTGGAGATATATTCTTAAAAATTACTGGAGGAATGATAAATTGAAAAAAATCGCAGCCTTGACCCTCGCCATGACCATGGCGCTGGGCCTGTTCCTGTCCGGATGCGCCATGGAGGACAATGGAGGGGATACCGCGGGGAGCGGCAGTACCGGCAGCGCGGGCAACAACAGCAGCGGCACCAACACCGGAAAGCGGGTCGTCAATGTGTGCAGCTGGGGTGAGTATATCGACACAAGCCTGATCGATGAATTTGAGGAGAAGACCGGCATCGAGGTCAACTACCAGACCGCCGAGAGCAACGAGGCGCTGTATTCTACCCTGGCCCTGGGCGGAGCGAACTATGATGTTATCGTCCCCTCTGACTATATGATCTCTCAGCTGATTGAGGAGGGGATGCTTCAGGAGCTGGACTACAGCAAGATCCCCAACTTTGAGAAGATCGACCCACGATTCCGGAATCTGTCCTATGATCCAGAGAATCTGTATACCGTACCGTACACCTGGGGTACTTTGGGCATCATCTATAACACCACTATGGTAGACGAGCCCATTACCAGTTGGAGTTCTATGTTCGATGAGAAGTACGCCGACAATGTGGTGATGATCCGCAACTCCCGTGACGCCCTGGGCATTGCGCTGTACTATCTGGGCTACTCCGTCAATACCACTGATGAGAGTGAGATCCGTGAGGCCTATCAGCTGCTGGCTGATGCCAACGCCAAGGGCGTCTATCAGGCATTCTATATGGACGAGATCTTCCAGGCCATGGAGCGGGGCAACGCCGCTATCACCGCCTATTACGCCGGCGACTACCTGACCATGCGGGAGAACAACCCTGATTTGGCCTATGTGGTGCCTGAGGAGGGTTCCAACTGGTTTGTAGACGCCATGTGCATTCTGAAAAACGCTCAGAATGTGGACGAGGCCCATGAATGGATCAATTTTATTGCCTCCACCGAGGCCAACCTGGCCAACATGGACTATATCTGGTATGCCTCTCCCAACAGCGAGGCGCTGGAGCAGTACCCCGCTTGGTACGAGGAGCAGTACGGCGAGCCTCTGGATATGGAGCTGTATGAGATTATGGCCGCTCCCCAGGAGGTGTTGGACCGGTGCGAAGCCTATCTGGTCACCCCGCCCGATATCCGCAATCTGTACAACGAGCTCTGGACTCAACTGGGTATTAACTGAAACAGGCCCGCTATCTCTGAAAAGAGATAGCGGGCTTTTTATGTGGCCGGTAAAAACCTTAAGAGGGGATGGAGGACTCAATTAAGATCAGGGGGGAGACCGTCGTTGGATACCGATAGCTAGAGAAGAGATACCTCTGGCAGTGAAAAAGAATCGGGAGTATACTATTGATATTCACTTCTTGACTACGGTGCGGGATAAGGATATCTGTTATAGAAGAAAAAAATTGCTTCCGCAACCGCCGGTTGCGGAAGTTTCAACCATAGTTGATAGTATGTAACTAGGAATGGCGGTATAGTGCTTATAGGGAGGGAAAGAAGATGTTGTCTGAAAGGATCTATCAGTTCAGGCGGAACAGCGGGCTTTCTCAGGAACAGCTGGCGGAGAAAATAGGCGTTTCAAGACAGGCTATCTCCAAATGGGAGAGTGGAATATCAACGCCTGAATTAGAAAAACTGTTAGCATTGAGCGAGTGCTTTGACATTACTATCGACGAACTTGTGAAAGACGAGGCATTTACTCAAGGGACAAATGAAGTGCCACAGGAACTAGAAAAAACCAAAGATCCAAAAGCAATCGAAATGAAAGTGGGCATAGGGCTTTGCTTGGTGGGTGCTATCTGTCTGATCCTGTTCGGAGCTATGATGGTTTTGAGTCCAAGCGCAGCGGAACAGCTTAATGCTGCTTCAACAGTTACTTTGAGCGGATCTGGTATACTTATCATTCTCTGCGTGCTTTCGATGGTTATAGGATTAGCACTAATATTGCGAAAAAAATGAATTGGGGGGCAGGCATATGAAAAAGTTGAGTTATTTGTTCACGGCGCTCGCGATTGTACTATCTGACATAATGTGTTTCGTGGTTGCCTATCATTACCGTGATATGCTTTGCGGTATTGAGCACTCCTGCTACAGCGCGCCGGCCAGCGTTGCCTTTCTGTATGCCGTTCCGTTTAGCGTTGGGATCATCATATGTACGGTTGTGGCATATACGCTTCATAAAAAATAATATAAAGAGGCCCCTCCCTGGAGGGAAGGGCCTCAAATTGGACTGACAAAGACTTATGCCTTTTTCTTGATGGGATGGCGGATCACTGTTTTCCACCGTTCAGGCGCCACTTTTCTCGCGTCGGACAGATAGATCTCGTGATGCAGGCGGTCGGCTGTGAGATCTGTCACATATCCATGTTTTTCTAAATATTCCTCCATCAGAGCCACGGTCTTGGGCTCCTCGTCAAATGGGCCAAGATGCATGATCTGGACGCACAGACCCTCATGGATCGTCAGGAATTCGGCCGATGAGCAGTCTATCCGCTTCTTCTTCTCAGCAGTTTGGACTGCCCAGCCAAAGTGTTCTCTGGTCACAAAATCCGGCAGACGAATGACGGAGATCCAGTGAAAGTCCTCTTTACGCCCATAGCCCGCCCCGGCTGTACCGCCCTGCCACCAGAACCCTTCCAGTGGGGGAACGACATACTCAAAAAAGCCCTCAATCTTATAATCGCTCTTGTAGCTCATTTTTAACGTGTACGCAACGGCATATAGGATACTGATCGCCCGCTGGTACGCGCCGCCCTCTGCATTGGGATCTCCCTCGCCTCTCACTGCGATGTAGTTGGTGGACGGGACCTCTACGATCTCCGGCCTGTCCTTTGGCATATAAAATTCTTTGAATTCTTTTTTGAAATCAAAGGCCATATAGTTGTCCTCCTTATGCCACTGGTGTGTGCCCCGGTCAGTGGGGCTTCAATGATGGGATATTTGTAACTATACAATATTTTTAGGCTCTCTTCAAGGTGGGGAACAGGATCAGAGAACGGCTGCCGCGATACCCATGGATATCCAGGACACCTTGCTGGAATGTACCATAGGCCTGTTCATGGAAGGTTCATGAATTATTTGCAGTTCTGTGAAAAATTCCCTGGGCGTACATGGTATCCTAAGATTAGGTCAAGGGTGGATACCCGCTGACCCATTCTTTGAAATGACGGACAATGGGCCGTCTGGGCCGATGACGCCCTACTGCGCCGGCCCCCGGACTTCTCTATCAGGCAGAACGCCAGGAGAAGGACCGGCCCGCTCACTGCTGCCCCTCAGCCGGCCTCGGGGCGGCAGACCAAAAATACCCCGCCCGCGGGTTTGATATACAGGAAAGACGCCCCCTGGATAACCAGGGGGCGTCTTTAGTCAGTAGGGGAGTGGAAGAGAAGACGGTAGTAATCTGTATCCAGAATGGAGGCGGAATAGGCCACCCGATTTTGTACCTCATTGACCAGGGGGACCAGGGCCTCCAAATCGGTTTCGCTGCCGTCCCAGCGGGTGAACAAGTCGTCGGAGGAGTTGTAGTAGCCCCGCTCGTTAATAAAGCTGTAATCGGCGAAAATCACCAGCTCCGGGCTGTCGGACAAAATGTCCGACCCCATGAGCAATCTGGAGTCATATTCCAAATCAAAGAGGTTAGATAGGGTTGGCATTACGTCCAGGCTGGAGCAGTATTTGTCCACATAGACCGGCTCCTCCAGGTCGGCGCTCCACAGGATCAAAGTATTTTCATAGATCTCAAATATTGGGTCCACCGGGTGGCCCAACAACTCGCTGTACTCCTCGTCAGTGAGGCCGTAGGGGTAGTGGTCGGCGGACAGGACAATGACCGTATCCTCCAGTTTTCCCGCCGCCTCCAACTGCTCTACCAGGCTCTCCACAGCCAGCTCCAGCTCGATTTGGCTGGCAAGATAGCACTTGACCGGGTCGCTGTACGGCAGGTCCTTGACCTCGTCCCAGTGGCGGGCAGACATGATATTCTCCTCCAGCGTATAATTCAGGTGGCCGCTGACTGTCAGGCAGTAGACCATGAACTGGTCCTCATCCACAAACATGGGGACAATGGTATCCATCATCATCTCGTCAGAAGGGGGAAAAATCCGCCCAGCAGCCAGATCGTCGGCAGGAATCACATCCTCCGCCCGTAACCCCTGATTGATGGCATAGTACTCATAGCCCATATTGGAGTGGGATAGATTCCGGTCGTAGTAGTCGTAGAGGTAGTCGTGGAAGGCCATGGTCCGGTAGCCTTCCTTGCGGAATTGGGTACCCAGCGCGAAGGGCATATAGTTGTCCGAGGATTGGGAGTAGCTCCAAACACCCGACTTGGGGATCAGACTGGTAGTGGTAACATACTCACCGTCCGAGGTGGATACTCCCCACAACGGGGTATAGAAGTTCTCAAATACAAAGCCCTGGTGGGACAGCTTCCACAGAGTGGGGGTGCGCTGGGGATCCATGGCCAGGGTGGAAAAGCCCTCTGCCACGATCCAGACCAGATTTTTACCCTTAAAATAGCCGGTCCACTGGTTTTTAGCCGTGGGTTCCCGCTGGGAGAACCACTGATGCATCGCCAGCATATCTGCATCCGTTTCCTGCCGGATGAGAGTGTCAAAGGGGAGGTCCATCACGTGGTCGCCGCTGCGGTTTGGCGTGGAACCGTTCACTTCTGTGCCGTCAGGCTCCTGGGAGATATCCGGGTCGGCAGGTTGGTCTGGGTCGATGCCAAAGAGGACCCGGCGGATCTCCAACTGTGTCTGGGTCATCATGCCGAAATATTGCGTTTCCAGAGCCGGGACAGCGGCCTGGGTGTAGATATACCGCAGGGACATGGCGCCGCCGCTGCACAGCAGCACGATGCACATGGTGGCCAACTGGATAGCGGCGGCCATGACCGCCCATCGTCTCCTCTGGCCCCGGACCAGAGGAGGATGGTCTGGGACTAGCCGCTGGCGAAAGAGGAAGGACAGAATCACCGGAATGGCCATCATCAGCACAGGGAACCAGTTGACTAATACCTCCATGGTGGCCATATCGCCAAAGGCCCCGGCGACCATCGCCATCTTGGTCAGAGAGAAGATGGTCAGAAAGGTCTTGAACAGGTGATAATAGATGGCCTGGGCCCCGATCCACAGGGAGAGGAGCAGCGTGAGCAGAGGTAACAGGACCCGGCCCTGGCGGGGGGGCAGGCCGCCGCACAAGAGTCCCAAGAGGAGGGCCACAGGCAGAGTGAACAGTAGGGTGAACAGCATTCCAACAGGGGACAGGGAGTAAAAGCAGTACAGCTTCAAGAATAATTCTTCATAGTAGATGACCGCGGCGAAAAACAGGGAAGGGAGGGCAAGCCTCCGCCACCGCTCTGGGATAGGAAGGCCCCGAAGCGGAACAGATCCGTTCATGATTAAGATCCTCCGGCTAAGAAATGTATTTTTATTCTAGTCCATTCCCGTTAGGCTGTCAATGCAGGGAAGGCGGAGAGAAAAAATTTAAGATTTTATGCCCTGATAAAAAACCGCTCAAAAATTGTACAATATGAATAAAATATGGAGAGAAATAAGGCGCTTTTTGACCTGAAGATAGCAAATACTACTTGCAAATTTTTCTACAATCTGATATGATAGCGATGATATTAATAGATTGTTCATAATTCCCGCAGGTTTACACCAGGGAGCCTCTGTGTTCAACAGGGCGATCACACAAAACAGCCGTCCTTTGTAAGTCTGGCTGTTTTACTATGTCTGTGGGCGGGAGCTGGAAAGCGAGGATACCTTGTCCCGAATGAGTCAACTGGCGCTGGACCGCTTGAAACGGGCCTATGCCGCCTATTACGATATTGAGGATATAGAAGACGGTACTCCGCTCAAGGCGCTGTGCGCCTATCATATGCGGGATAGCCAGTATGTTCTGGTCAAAAAAGCGGAGCTGTGGGCGGCGGAAAACCATGAGTATCTCTATCTCTGTGCGGTGGACCACCTGGATGAGGGGGCTGTGGACCAGATCTTTCAGCGGGTGCTGGAGGACGGAGAGCCCCGTGTGCACCCCCATATACAGCATATGTATACCTATCTGACGGCGGTGACGCTATATGACAGCGCCGAGCCCCAAGCCCTGGCCAAGCTGAGGAAGCTGAAGAAGCGCCGGGAATATAAGCTATCGCTCCATGGATGGATGGAGTTTAGAATAGCCGCCGTGGACCTGTCCACGGGAGAAATCACTGTCAACCGCGCGGGAAGAGCGATCCAAAAAGATCTGAAGCGGCTGACAGGGAGTATCATCTCTGCATATCATTTAGGAGAGGAGAAAACGCAATGAATGCAATGTTAGTTGTTATCGTTGGCATCGCCATTTTGATCGTAGGCTACATCTTCTACGGCGGCTGGCTTGCCAAACAGTGGGGTGTTGACGACTCCAAGGTCACCCCAGCTCATGAGCTGGAGGACGGCATGGACTACGTCCCTGCCAAGGCCCCTGTCCTGATGGGACACCACTTTTCCTCCATCGCCGGCGCCGGCCCCATCAACGGCCCCATCCAGGCCGCTGTCTTTGGCTGGGTTCCTGTGGTGCTGTGGGTTCTGATCGGAGGTATCTTCTTCGGCGCTGTCCATGACTATGGCGCCCTGTTCGCCTCCATCCGCCACAAGGGTCAGTCCCTGGGTGAAGTGGTGGCACTGAACATCGGTGAGCGGGCTAAAAAGTTGTTTCTGACCTTCTCTTACCTGACCCTGGTGCTCGTGGTGGCCGCCTTTGCCTCCATCGTGGCCAGCACTTTCCAGGCCACCTATGTAGACGGTGTGGTGGATGTGGCCGCTTCCGGGACGAATGCCTCTGTGGCTATGATTTCCCTGCTGTTCATTATTATGGCTATTCTTTTTGGCTTTTTCGTCTACCGTCGGGGCGCTTCTCTGTCCGTAGCTACCATCGTGGGCGTCATCGGTATCGTGATCTGCCTGGCCATCGGTCTGAAGTGGCACCCTATCTACCTGTCCAACACCGCTTGGATGTGGATTATCGGTGTGTACATTCTGATCGCCTCCGTGGCCCCCGTGTGGATTCTGCTCCAGCCTCGTGACTATCTGTCCTCCTTCCTGCTGTACGCCATGATGGTCATCGCGGCCGTGGGCGTGATCGGCGCCGGCCTCACCGGCGCGGACGCCGCTCATATGGATATGCCCGCCTTCACCGGCGCATATGACACCATCGCCCCGACCGGGACCTCTCTGGGCTATGTCTTCCCAGCTCTGTTCGTTACCATCGCCTGCGGCGCCATCTCCGGCTTCCACTCCCTGGTGGGCTCCGGCACCACCGCTAAACAGCTGGACCACGAGCGGGACGCCAAGCCCATCGCCTACGGCGGTATGCTCATCGAGTGCGCCCTGGCTCTGATCTCCCTGTCCGCCGTGTCCTTCATCTGGAACGAGTACGCCTCCGGCGAGATCGTAACTCCCACACAGGTATTCGCTACCGGCATCTCCCGCATGGTCGCCTCCATCCCCGGCCTGGCTGGCGCCCAGAGTACCATCAGTTCCCTGCTGGTCCTGACCGTGTCCGTGTTCTGCCTGACCTCTCTGGACACCGCCACCCGTCTGGCACGGTACATGTTCCAGGAGTTCTGGCTGGAGCCCGGCCAGACCTATAAGGATGCCACCGGCTTCAAGGCCATCCTGTGCAACCCCTTCGTGGCCACTGTCATCACCGTGGTGCTGGGCGTTGGCCTGGGCATGACTGGCTACTCCAAGATCTGGCCCCTGTTCGGCGCAGCCAACCAGCTGCTGGCCGCTCTGGCCCTGCTGACTGTGTGTGCCTGGCTGGGCAACATCGGCCGCAACAACAAGATGTTCTATATCCCCATGGCTTTCATGCTGGTGGTCACTCTGACTTCTTTGGTCCAGACTATCACCACCCAGGCTGGTAAGATTATGGCCGCTGGCGGTATGCCTCTGGACAAGGCCGGCAATTTCGACTGGGCTCCTTATGCTCAGTCTATCTTGGGTGCCGCCCTGTTTGTGCTGGCCATCGTACTGGCTGTGGAGGGCTGCAAGACCATCTTCGGCAAGAAGAAGGCCGCCTGATTTTTCCATCCGAACGACAAAAGCGGACCCGGTACGCCGGGCCCGCTTTTTGTTGCGGTGCCGGACCAACTGTGTTATGATTAAGATAATCTGGAAAAGGTGAGTCAGCGGCCGGTGAGGGAGCGCAGCGCTCGGTTACTGTGTTCCTGCTGGTCCTGACAGCGGCCTATGGAGATTTCCTACATGTGGATGCCACAGGAGGTTTCACCTGTTTCCTCTGGGGCCGACGATTTTTGTGCTGTGATATTTGTGTGGAAATTATCGATAGTCCGGGGAGCGCCCAGGTGGCTGGAGCACGTTTCCGGTGTCGGTATGTGTGTGGGGGGGACCTGACCGGTCAGGTGCGGCTTGCCTTATCCCTACTTCCAGATGCTGTATTGCGAGGTC
Source organism: Flintibacter hominis (assembly GCF_014287965.1). Lineage (NCBI taxonomy): Bacteria > Bacillati > Bacillota > Clostridia > Eubacteriales > Flintibacter > Flintibacter hominis. The sequence continues at coordinate 560,021 of NZ_JACOPO010000001.1, forward strand.
ATGACTATGAAAACCAGTAAACCGCTGTCCCTGCTGCTTTCTCTCCTCACCGCCCTGGCGGTTCTTAGCGGCTCCATCGCCGCCCCTCTGCTATGCCGCCCATTTTACTACGCGCATATCGACGCACTGGGGCTGGTGGAGTATACTGGCCTGACCAGGGAGCAGATCACAGAGGCGTTTGACCAGATGATGGACTACTGCCTGGGCCAGCGTCCGAACTTTGCCGCCGGTGTGCTCCCCTTTTCAGCCTCCGGGGCCAGCCATTTTGCCGATGTGAGGGGGCTGTTCCTCCTGGACCTGTGGGTACTTGTACTGTCCCTGGCCGGACTTGTGGTCCTGTTTTTCTGGTGCAGGAGAAAAAAGGCTCGCCCCCATTGTTTTCTTGGACGAGGTCCCGGATTCTGGGCCGCGTCCGCGCTGGGTGCTATCTTCCTGGTGGTGGGCGGACTGGCGGCCTTGGACTTTGACCGGGCCTTTGTGGTGTTCCATGCTCTGTTTTTCCCAGGAAAAGAGAACTGGCTTTTTAACTGGTGGGAGGACCCGGTTATCCTGATTTTGCCCCAGGAATTTTTCCGGAACTGTGCCGTTTTGGTGCTGACTCTACTGCTAACCTGGTGCGCCGTCCTGATTGGGGCGGACCTGTGGGCCGCCAGTATACGGAAGAAGCGGCGGGAGGAAGTGAGTAGGCAGGGAGGCTGTTCTGGCTGCCCTGGCTGTCAAGGATAAAAAGGCGGTGTGTTCTGATAAAGAACACACCGCCTTTTATCTTCGGTCCTAGGGCTGTACCGAAAACCCCAATTTTTTATTTCGCCCGGAAGGCGAAAAAGCGTTGACCAAAGTAATTCAGAATCACAAACAGACCGGAGCCGGCTAGTAGGGTAAGGTTACCTTCCCATTGTGGGCTAAGACCCATACCGGCCAGCAGCCAGCCCATGAGAGGCTGGGCTAGACCGTAGGCCAGCAACCAGCAGACGGTGATATTGAGCGCGAATCGAAGGACGACCCCAGCCCCTTTCTCCTGGTTGCGGAAGGTGAAGTGCTTATTCAAAAAGAAGCTGACTACACTGCCTACAATATAGTTAGCGGCGGAGGAGACCCACTCGCCCACCTCGCCCCAGGTGTAGAGTCCCGCTAGGTTGTAGAGCCCGAACATGACGCCATAGCCGACCAGGGTATTGACAATCCCCACCAGGATGAAACGGAAGAAGGTGGGATCAAATATCTTTTTTAGCAGTTCCTTCATCCCGGTCCCCCTCGCATCGTTCGGCCACGATATACCGTGGCCGGTCCTTGATTTCCTCATAGATTTTGGCGATGTAATAGCCGATGATGCCCAGACAGATCATCAGGATGCTGCCGATGAACAGCTGGAGCAAAATGATGGTGGTAAAGCCCTCCAGCGCGTTGCCAGAGGCCCACTGCCATAGAGAGTGGATGCCCAGCACCACCGAGCAGAGAAAGACCACTACGCCCAGCAGGGTGACCAGTTGAAGGGGGGCGGCGGAGAAGGAGGTGATGTTGGTGATGGCGTATCGGACCAGGCTGCGGATGGACCACTTGGACTCGCCCTCCAACCGAGGCTGTACCTCAAACTCCACTTGGGTGGTCTGAAAGCCGATCCAGGAGGAGAGGGCACGGAAAAAGGCATTTTTCTCCCGCATAGCGAGCAGGGTATCCACCGCTCGGCGGTCCAACAGCTTGAAGTCGGAGGCACGGGACATATCAATGCCCGTAGCCCGGCTGATGATGGAGTAAAAGCTTTTAGCCGCAAAGGTATGCAAGGGGTTTTCCTTGCCACGACTGGCCTTGACCCCCTCCACAACCTGGTAGCCCTCCTGCCACAGGCGGTACATCTCCACCGCCTTCTCTGGCGGGTGCTGCAGATCACAGTCCATGACTAAAGTGCAGTCTCCACGGGCCTGGGCCAAACCGGCGAAGATGGCGGCCTCTTTGCCGAAATTCCGGGAGAAGCGGACCCCACGGACCTGGGGATGGCGGCCCGCCTGTTCCTGAATGACGGTCCAGGTGCGGTCCCGGGAGCCGTCGTCCACGAATACTAACTCATGGGGGATGTCCGCATCTATCAGGATGGCGGTAATGGTGTCCGCCGCCCGTGGGATAGAGGCCTCCTCGTTGTAGGAGGGCAGAACGACGGACAGCAGGCCGGATCTTAGGGTGTCTTCCATTTGCTTATCTCCTGTTCTCATAAGCGATCTCGAAGTCAGATTTTGGGGTGTACTCCTCCTGGAGCTTCACAACCACTCGGCCGTCCACCATCTGGACGCTGCCCTGGGCGGGGTAGAGGGGCATGGACTGGAACTCCGGAGAAGCGGCCACAGCGATCATGGTGTCCTCGTCAGGTTCCGCCACGGGAATGTTGAGCCAGTCGTTCAGGTAGTAGTAGATGTGCTTGTTCAGGGGGGCCACTGTATCACGGGGGACACTGTAATGGTCCACCTGATCGTAGATGTCAATCTGGGCCGTCAGCTGATCTTCCGGGATAGCGCCCACGATAGCGACCTCCATCCCCGGCTCATAGCCGGGGCAGGCCTCCACACGGGCAAAAAGCCGGGTGAGATAGCTCTCTGTAGCCCGGTGGGCCTGGGCGGAGGCGGTGTACAGCAGATTGTTGGTATTCAGGCAGAACACCAGCAGAAGCACTCCCCACAGGACAGCGGCGGGAGGGACCCAGGCCCCAGGACCGGCGGAGGCCCCTTGACTGTCCAACAGCCCGACGGCCAGGAGGACCAGAAGATAGACAGATACAAAGGCGTATTTCATTAGGGGAGTAGGGACAGACCATGGGCTGAGGATCTGGCCAAAGTCCATGCCCAGAGGCAGGAGGGCGACCATAGACAGGGCGGTCAGGGGCCGCCACCTATCCCGATAAAGCCCCTTTTTCCCCAGGTGGAGGAGAAAGCAGGCTCCCCCCAAAGCCAGAGCGGCCAGATCCAGAATGACCATCCACAAATCAGCGAAGCCGTTGGCGGAGCCGGGAAGAAAAAAGAAGGACACCACCTGTTTATAGGAATCCAGGATAAGCCGGGGAAGCTGACCGAAGGGATAGCCGGAGCTGGCGGCGTCCATTCCCAGATAGGATAACAGCTCCAGGCCCTTGAACTGTAGGAACAGCAGAAGGACACCGTAGTACAGCAGGGCGCCGGCAGCCAAATAGGCCATCAGCCGGAGACCTAGGCGGAGGGTGGATTGGAAGGTGAACTCAGGGTCCAGAGCAGCCCGAAACACTGCCAGTAGGGACAGAGAGATGGCCACAGTCACATAGGCCTGATAAGTCCCCATGGACAGAGCGAGAGCCACCACTCCAGCCGCCCAACTCAGAAGGGTTCCCCGCCTAGCCAGCCAGACGGACAGCACCGCGAGCAAAATAGCCAGACAGTAGGCGGAAGCGGTAAACAGGTATAAAAAGGTGTATCCCATCACTGGGAAAGCAGCCATCACCGCACCGGCTAGCCCAGCGAGTACCCGGCTGTCCAGCCGAAGCAGACTGACGGTCAGGGCGGCGGCGGTTCCCAGGAGGAGCAGGGACAGCAGGCCGATGGCCGCCGGCATCTGGGTGTAACTGTTGAGAGCGGAGGCGTAATGGAGAAACCAGCGGCCGGAGATAGTCATCTGTTGAAGATCATGGACCCGGCTCAAGCCGTCAGAGTTGGGGATGAGGTTGGTGAAGGCGTACAAATGGACTAAAAGGCCTGTGATCAGGCAGCTGAAAAAGGCGGTCCGCTGGGCGGGAGCGATCCGGCGCCACAGACCGGCGCCCCGTTGGTCAATGGTCATAAGTTCCCTCCTATGTGGGGGCCAGTGTACATAAAATCTCATTCCACATTATAGGCCGTTTTGCGGGATATTGCAAGGGAGAGGAAAAAAGTAGAGGAGAAATTTGGCGGGCCCAATGGACGTATAAACAGTATCACCTTACAGCGGATGGCCAAACAGTGCACGGAAGGAGGATTGGGAAAGAAAACAGGTCCCGGACCATAAGGTCAGGACCTGTTTGCTGTTATGGGAGGACTATCCCTGGCATTCTAGGGCCCAGATTCGCTTGTCCCGCCGGAAGAGCAGGCAGGTGGCCACACCCAGAAAGCCCATGGCCAGGAACAGCCCGGCGGCGCCGGCGCCCTTTCCGGTCCCAAAGAGGGCAGCCCAGAGACTATCTGGACCAAGAGCGGCGGCGAGAGGCTCAAACACCTGATCTACCAGAAAGCCGCCCAGCAGATAACCCACCGGAATGGTGAAGAACTGAAAGGAGTTGCGGGCGGCGTATACCCGCCCCTGGATGTCCACAGGGATCCTGGATCGGAATAGGGCGTCCAGATTGGCGTTCATGATGGGAATACCCACCCAGCCGAGGGCGGCGCCCACACACCACAGAGAAAGATCACGCCCCAGGGCGAGAATAAAATTTTCTGTGGACATTGCCAACAGCAGGGTATTGCAGATGACACGTACCCGGCTTTTTGGGGCCGGTAGGAGGGAAGCGGCTATGCTGCCCCCAAGCATGGACACACCGCTGACGCTCTGGACCAGGCCCAGGACGTTTTCGCCACCCCAAGGACGAGTAAGGGCCAGGGCAGGCAGGGCCGCGTTGAACATGGAGGCCGTCAGGTTGATGGCGGCCAAAAAGAGAATCAGATCTAAAATACCTCGGTTCTCACCGAGATAGCGGAGACCGGCCTGGGTGGAGCGTAGAAGGCTCTCCGTCCGCTCCGGCTTTGGTCCCTGCGGAATGGGGATGAATAGCAGCAGGGAGCAGAAGGCCAGCAGAAAGGTAGCCAGGTCAAAGAGAATGACCCACTCCAGTCCCAGCAGGGTGTATAGGGCAGTGCCCAGGGCGGGAGCCAGCATATTGTTCAGCGAGTAGGACAGAGAACGAAGGCCGCTGACCCGTTGGTAGTGCTTCTCCGGTGTCAGCAGAGTGACCGCCACGTCAGCGGCAGGCTGCTGAACTGTGTTCATCAGGCCGGTCAAACCGTTGAGAAGGTATAGGTGCCACATATGAAGCTGACCGGATGCCGCCAGCAGAAGCACGGTCGAGGTGCACAGGGCGGCAAAGGTGTCGCAACAGAGCATGGTAGCCTTCTTATTCCAACGGTCGCTAAGAGCACCTGCGAAGATGCTCACCAGCACATATGGGGCATAGGAGCATACGGAGAGCAGGGCTGTGGTCAGGGCGGAGCCCCGATCCTGATACGACCAGAGCACAAGGGCGAAACTGGTCATGGAGCTGCCCAGAGTGGACAGCAACTGGGTGAACCAAAGGATCAGAAAGGACTTCAGCTCACCAATAAAAGAAAAGACAGATGACATGGGACTTTGCTCCTTTTTTGTTTTATAGGGATAAAACAGGCGCAAAGTCCGGCAGGGGCGGTAAGGAATGAGAAAATACACGCTCCACGCAAATCCGCCCGGTCAGACTTTGCGCGGAGCCGCTCCAATGGCAAGCTTCATGGTGCTGTCCTCCTAAGATGCCCATATTCGGGCAAGCTCGCCGTAGCATCACCGGCGGCAGGGACAATGATACCACGGAATAGGGCGAGAAACAAGGGGCGGCCTTACGGCAGCCACGGAGGGTGTTGTCAGAGCTTGCACTGGCGTTAAGGTCAGCCATGGACCTCCGGCAGGGCACGGTCCCACTCCTTTTGGAACTCGGTCATCATACCCCAATACCGCTTAGGCATCTGGGTCATGCGGCACCTGGGATTTTCCCGTCCCCGGATGGAGATCGCATCATAGAAGGATCTCCACAGGCGGCGGTAGGCCAGCTCGCTCTCGCCGGCCGGTCCCAGATGAAAATCTTCCACTGGCAGGATGGCCCACTGGTTCGGCTGGTGGAACAGCGCCTCGCCATGAGTGCGGTCGTGGAGGACGAATCGCTCCTGGGGATATCGAGAGCAGAAATGGGGACGAAGTAGGGGGAGGACCCGGTTCTTGGGCTCAATCTCTCCGACCAGCACGCCGCCCTGGTCGGAAAAGCGGACAAAGCCAGTGTATAGGTGCGCCTCGTTGTTCAGTTGCTGGACCGCTTTCCGTACCTTGTCCACAGTCGGGTCGGTCAGATCCCGGACAAAGGCCGGGCCCCGCTCATAGCCCAGGCGGATAAGCCTCCAGAGCCACAGCTCCTTCTCCGGCAGACAAGTGAGAAATCCGCGAGCGGCCAGTTCCCGCCCCTCATGCCCCAGCTTGGGGGAGAAGGAGCGGTATACACGCTGGGCGTGCTCCTCCACGGTGATAATGGTTCTCTGGGGGTACAGAGAGCAGTAGGGGTCCTCCGGTGTGCGGAACTCAACTGGTTCTTCCTGATTGACATATGTTTCAAAAACACAGGTGAGAAAACCAGAAAAGGTGCCGTCATAGTGGCAGCATACTTGGGTCCAAGGCATGAGATCACCTCCTGAATAGTATGGAGTAGCCCGCTTCAAACAGCTTGGTCGAACAGAGACAGCTGCTCGCCCATGGGGGAGGTCTGAGCGGGGGGCTCCAAAGCGAGCAGGTGGCGCAGCAGGCCGTCCTCGCTGACCCGCAGTCCCTCCAGGCAACGACCGGAACAGGTGAGGAAGTACTGGGCTCGTTTCAGTACCACGCCCAACCTCTTTAGACCCTCAAAGGTCAGTGGACCCACCCGTCGGGCGGTGAGGATACGCCGGGCGCTTGTTACCCCGATACCTGGCACCCGGAGAAGGGCCTCGTAGTCGGCCCGGTTCACCTCTACCGGAAAAAATTGCAGATGCCGCAGCGCCCAGCAGCACTTGGGGTCCATCCTGGGATCCAGATTAGGCTGGCTCTCATCCAACAGCTCCTCTGCCCGGAAGTGGTAGAAGCGGAGCAGCCAGTCCGCCTGGTACAGCCGGTGCTCCCGTAGGAGCGGGGGCTTAAAGTCCTGGAAAGAGGGGAGGAGAGGGCTGGTGGATACGGGCATATAGGCGGAAAAAAAGACCCGCTTTAGACAATATCGGTCATAAAGTCCTTGGGTGAGGGCGAGAATGTGCCGGTCACTCTCCGGCGTGGCCCCTATAATCATCTGGGTGGACTGTCCCGCGGGAGCGAAGCGGGGGGTATGGCGGTATAGTTTCAACTCCTGCTTGGATAGGGAGATGCCATCCCGGATCTGCTTCATTGGGGCCAAAAGGGCCTCCTTTTTCTTGTCCGGTGCCAAAAGGGCCAAACTTTTGGCACTGGGCAATTCGATATTGACGCTCAACCGGTCGGCGAGCAGGCCCAGTTGGTGGGTGAGGAGGGGATCGGCCCCCGGAATGGCCTTAGCGTGGATATAGCCCCCAAAGCGGTACTCTGTCCGCAGCAGGTGGAGAGTCTGAATCATCAATTCGGTGGTATAATCCGGATTCCGAATCACAGCTGAGGAGAGGAACAGACCTTCGATGTAGTTCCGGCGGTAGAAGCCCATGGTGAGATCACACAGCTCTCTAGGGGAGAATGCGGCACGCCGGACGTCGTTAGTCCGTCGGTTGATACAGTACAGGCAGTCGTAGATACAGATGTTGGTCATCAGCACCTTCAAAAGAGAGACGCAGCGCCCGTCGGCGGAGAAGGTGTGGCAGCAGCCGGTCATGGAGGCGCTTCCGATGGTTCCGGAGCGTCCTGCACGGTCCAGTCCACTGGAGGTGCAGGCAGCGTCATATTTCGCAGCGTCTGCCAGGATATTCAGCTTGTCTAGCAGTTCCATGGTGTTCGCCTCCAACACAAATGTAGAACATTTGTACTATACAATTATAGTAAGAAGGAGCGAGATGTCAAGAGGAAAAATCTTTCTACCTTGGACATTTCGCGAGATGCCACTGTTTTGCGCATTGACCTATGTATTCTGAAACGGGGAAGAATTTATGCTTTCATTGACTTTATTATGAAAGTCAGCTATAATAAATCCATAAAAATGGAGTGCTCCTGTTGAAAAAATACAAGGAGGATGGGGAATGGAAGAGTTGTTGGAGCAGTTACTGGAGGATTGCCGGCCCTATACCCAGCAGGGAAAGGTGGCCACTTATATCCCGGAGCTGGCGAAGGGAGATGCCAATGACCTGGGGATTTATGTGCTCCGCAGCGATGGGCGGCACTATCAGGCGGGGGACTACAAGAAGCGATTTACCATCCAGAGCGTGGTCAAGCCTATCCTCCTGCTGCTGGCGCTGATGGACAACGGGGAGGAGTACGTCCGATCCCGGGTGGGCGTAGAGGCCACGGGCAAGCCCTTTGACGCCATCAATGTCACGGACCAGACCTTGTTCAGCGACCACTTGAACCCCATGGTCAATATGGGCGCCATCGCCATGTGCACTCTGATTAAGGGAAAGGACTATGAGGAGCGATTCCGGCGCCTGCTGGACCTGACCAGGCAGCTGGCCGGAGACCAGGAGATCGATCTGGATCAGCAGGTCTACCTGTCGGAAAAGCGGACGGGAAATAAAAACCGGGCACTGGCCTTTCTGCTGAAGACCTATGGCATGATCGAGGACGATGTGGAACAGGTGCTGGACTGCTATTTCAAAGCCTGTTCCATCTCGGTGAACAGCAAGGACTTGGCCCACATCGGTTTTGTGCTGGCCAACCGTGGGAAGCTGCCTCAGACAGAGGAGCGGATCTTCCCCAGCCGGTATGCCACCTATGTCAACGCCATTTTGATGACCTGTGGGATGTACGACGGCTCAGGAGATTTCGCGGTCAATGTAGGCGTGCCGGCCAAAAGTGGAGTGGGAGGCGGCATTATGGCTGTGGTGCCCACCAGAATGGGAATCGGTATCTTTTCCCCTGGGCTGGATGGAAAGGGAAACAGCCTGGCAGGTATTAAGGTGTTGGAGGAGTTGTCTAAGCGGATGTATCTAAGTATTTTCTGATAAGGGAGGGGGGAGCGATTGAGTTTGCGGATGCTCCCGGCCAAAAGGGAAGAAAAAAGCGGCGCCCGGTACAAAGTACCGGGCGCCGTTCTGCTTATCTGAAATATACCAGGGGATCCTCAGGGCGCTCCGCCTTCTCCACCGACTGGGCGTACAGGACCACGCCCTCTCCATCGTAGACGTCGGCGCGCTCCCACCGGATCTCAGCGGTGACCTTGACCCACTCTCCCTTTTTCAGGGAGCGGGCTCTGTCATACTTACAGAGGAAACCGAAAAAGCGGATATCCTCGGCACAGCAGGTCATGGCGTTGCGGCCGGGGACGAAGGTGCCACGGGGCAGCTTGGAGCCGGTCATGGCCTGGGTTTTCATGGTGATGGTCTTGCCCACATACCGGTCAGGGTGCTCCTGGATATCCAGGTACCAGATGCCGTAATCCGGGTCCTCCAAGGTGATGTGGTCCTCCTCCAGGGAGTAGGGGAGGATATCCTCCACCTCTAACTCCTCCCCCTTCTCGTCCTCAAAGACGATCTCGCACATACGGTTCACCGCCCGGATGGACCGCTTCCAGCCGGCCATGGGCATATCGGGAGTGCAGCGGTTGAAAAGGACCATATCCGCCTCAGTCACCATGTCGATGAACATGGACTGCATATTGGCCAGATACATCTCAAAGGTGGTGCCGTCCACCACATGGATGGCCTGGTACAGCCCCCAGGTCTTGGGCAGCTTCAGCTTGCGCAGAAGGTCCACCGGCCACATCCCATTGAACTCCATCAGGACCCGTTCCGGCTGATAGCGCCGGTCTACTTCCTTCAGAAATTCGGTGTTGAGCTGCTCCTGCCCCTCGATGGGGACCAGGCGACAGTTGCGCTGGGAGAGAAACTGGGGGTCGTACTCCTCCTCGCCATCCTCGCACATGAGGAGGACGGTGCGCTGACCGTCGTTAAAGTAATCCATATTCAGTGTGTCGGTAAGAAGGGTGGTTTTGCCGGCGTCCAAAAAGCCGGTGATAAGATACAGGGGGATCCTACTATCGGGCATGATCTTCACCTCGTGGTATGATATGGATGGGCGGCCATGGGCCGCCCATCTAGCAAATTAGGCCAGCAGGAACAGCTTTTCCAGCTGGTCCTCCTTCAGCTCGGAGCCGATGACACACAGCCGGCCGGTATAGTCGGCGCCACCCTCACGGATTTGGAACTCCTCAGGCACCAAGTCGAAATGGAGCCAGGTCTGCCCGTCGTCACAGGGCACCATGCCCTTGGCCCGGAGGATATAGCCGTAATCCTCGCCCATAGCCAGGGCGGACAGGGCCTCCTGCAGCTCCTCACGACTATATTTCCGGGGTGTTTCCCGGCCCCAGGAGGTAAAGATCTCGTCGGCGTCGTGGTGGTGATGGTGGTCTGCGCCACAGGCCATACAGGTGTCACAGGCGGTGTCGTCACAGATGTGGTCGTGGTGGTGTTCATGCCCATGCTCATGATGATGCTCGTGTTCATGGGCGTGGTGATGTTCATGCTCGTGGTGGTGATGGTCATGGCAGCCACAGTCACAGTGGTCGTCGTGGTCATGATGCTCGTGTTCGATCTCAGCCATCAAATCTTCCGCCAGAGTGTGGCCACCCTCCATGGCAGCGACGATTTGGCTGCCAGTAAGCTGATCCCAGGGGGTGGTGAGGATGGCCGCCTGGGAATTTTTTTCCCGAAGGAGGTGGACAGCGCCGTTCAGCTTGGCGGGGTCCAACTTTTGGGTCCTGGACAGGATGATGGCGGAGGCGTGTTCTACTTGGTCGTTGAAGAACTCGCCAAAGTTCTTCATATACACCTTGGCCTTGGAGGCATCTACCACAGTGACGAAGCTGTGGAGGTGGAGGCCGGGGGCCTCCTTCTGCACCCGCTCCACGGCAGCGACCACGTCAGACAGCTTTCCCACCCCAGAGGGCTCGATCACGATGCGGTCAGGGGAATAATCGGTCAGCACCTGCTTCAGAGCGGCGCCGAAATCGCCTACCAGGGAGCAGCAGATACAGCCGGAGTTCATCTCCGTAATCTCCACACCGGCGTCTTTCAAAAAGCCACCGTCGATCCCAATCTCACCGAACTCATTTTCGATGAGGACGATCTTCTCGCCCTGAAAGGCCTCATCCAGCAGCTTCTTGATGAGCGTGGTCTTACCAGCGCCCAAAAACCCGGAGATAATATCGATCTTTGTCATAACAGTCATATCCTTTCACAGAGAAATATTGATGGCCTGGGGCCCTCTGTTTGGGGGCCTAAGGAGGGGTACAGCGGGAATGCCGGTCAATCCCAGAGCAGTCCGATGCCCTCCATAATCTGATACAGCATCCCGGCAGCCACCTGGCGGGTCCCCAGATCGGCGGGGGCCAGATCGCCCACCAGCGCGTCCAGGGAGGCCAGATTTCGGGCGGGTGCCTGAGCCCACGGAGCGTATTCGTAGTAGGTTGCCCAGTCGGCGGCGGACACCTCCTGTTGGCTGAGATCGTATATATTCATATTGGCCCAAGCGGCCACGGCGGAGAGAATGGTCACCATCTCCTGATAGGTGATGGTGCTGTCCGGGCGGAAGGTGCCATCACCGTAGCCGGAGATAAACCCCATATCGGCCATGGCGGAGATGCCGTCAGCATACCAGGACTGGGCACTCACATCAGAGAACTGGTCCAGCACACTGTGGTCGGCGGGGAGTGCCAGGGCAGTGGCCGCCATAGTGCAGAACTCAGCCCTGGTGACAGTGTTGTCCGGGCGGAAGGTGCCGTCCTCATAGCCGCCCAGCAACTGATAGGTGGCCAGCGTGCGGATCTCCCGCTCAAACTCGCTCCCTTCCAAGTCGGAGAAGGAACGGGCGGTAAAGTCCAACTGCTTCTCCCGTGCCAGGTCGGCGGGGGATACCTCAGTCCAGGTCCGGGTGCCGGCGCCTTGATACAGAAGGGCGGAAGGGGGCAGAGCCTCCAGCAGCTCGGTAAAGGCAGCCTTGTTGTCTGCATTGAGCGCCTCACTGATCTTCAGATAGAAGGTCTGGCCGGCCAGAGACAGCTTCAGATGGCCGGAGGCGCGACTGGGTTCCTCCTGGCCCAACAGGAGAGCGGCGGCAGGGGCGTTTTCAGCGGAGATGACCAGGGTAGGAAGGACGCCTACGATATGGTTGGTGGTGCCGTCGGGGGAGAAGAAGCGGAGGGTGGTGATCTTCAGGCAGTCCCCATCAAAAATACCGGTAGTGTTGCTCTCGTCATAGATGTTCTGGGCAATCCCCTTGCCGAAGGTGCGCTGACCCAGGGCAATCCCCGCCTCATAGTCTCGGATTGCGGCGGCGAAGAGCTCGGAGCCGCTGGCGGAATGGGGGCTGGTCAGGATGACCAGGGGCTTGTCCGTCAGGTCCTCCACCAGGGGGGAGGTGGCCCGGTAGTAATAGCCGCCGGCGCTGTCACGGAAGTAGACCATGATGGCGCTGCCGATGAACTGGCCAGCAGTGAGCGCGGCGGACTCATCTGTACCACCGGGGTTGGAGCGCAGATCCATCAGCCAGATGGCGGTCTGGTTGTCCAGTTCCTCAATGGCAGCCTGGACCACAGAGGCGGTGCTGGCGCCAAAGCTGGTGCAGTCGATGACTGCCACCCCATCCACCAGATCATAGGTGACGATAGGGATGAGGACCGAGCGGCGCTCCATCGTGTAATCCCGCCGCTGCCCATCTGACTGACTGATGACAGTGATGGTGACCGTAGTGCCCTCCTGGCCGCTGATCATAGTGCGGGGATCGACCCCGGCGGCGGTAGCTACGCCGTCTACGGCAATGATGCGGTCCCCGGCCTCCAGCCCAGCCTCAAGGGCGGGGGAGTCCGGCAGGATGGACATGATACGGTAGCCGTCGTTATAGGCGTTTTCCACAGAGGCGCCAATTCCGACGACTGTGTCCCCATTGACCGAGGAGAGAAAGGCCTGATATTCCTCGGTGTTCATGTAGACGGTGTAGGGGTCGCCGATGGCCTCTAAAATCTCGTCCAGAGAGTCCAGGGACCAGATCTCATCCGGCAGGGGATCCACATAGTAGGTCTGGAGTAGGGTTTTGGCGTCCTCCAGCTCTAGGGCGGAGGCAGGCAGTGCCGTTAAGGACAGAGCGACCGCCAGGGAAAGAAAGGCAGATAAAAATTTTTTCATGGGTTTCTCCTTCAACATAGGGGCCTGTCGTACATCCGCCGGATGCCGCAGTTTGGCATCCGGCGGACAGGGTATAGCAACTTGAAAATAGAACTTCACCGCGTATTCCACATAAAAAATATTATACCTCTTTTTTGTCTCGCTGGCAAGGGGAGAAGGGGGTAAAAGTCCTTCTAGAGAAGCCTTTGGGTTAAGATTCTGGAGCAGGCACCAGATCGGGGCTGATGGAGTGCAGCCCCTGCTGGAGCCCTGCGGCGCTGATCATTCCAGGGGCGTAGAGCTGCAGATTTCCCTGGCTGTCGATAAAATAGGTGTGGGGGAAGCCGGTGACTCCGTAGGTCAGGATGCCCTGATAGTCGATATCGTAATATACAGGGAAGGAATACCCTGTCTCCATGAGAAAAGCCTCCGCCTTTTCTCGCGTCTCCCCCTGCATGGCGTCCCCCACATTGACCATGACAAAATGGATCTCCTGACCGTACTGTTCAAAGGCCGCCTGAAAGTCCGGCATCTCCTCCTTGCAGGGGGGGCAGGTACTGGCCCAGAAGTTCAGCACCACCGGTTTGTCTCCAATCAGGTCGGACAAATCCAATAAATTCCCTTCCGGGTCCTCAAGGGGAAAGGAAGGAGCGGGGACGGGGCTGCTCTCCTGAGAGGAGGAAGCACTGTCCTCTACCGGGGGCAGGCCAGGGGATCTGCCCTGGGAAAGTGTGTTGTACAGCAATCCGGCTCCCGCGAGGAGCAGAACCAGGACGGCGGCCAGAATAAAAGTCTTTTTAGAACGTTTCATAGAATTCCCTCCCTATGCCAAAAAGGTCAGAAGCTGCCCCATGGTGCCAGTGGCCATCATTATACCAACCAAGACGAGGAGCAGGCCGGACAGTTTTGTAATAATTCCATAGTGGGCCTTGATCCAGCCGAAGGCGCTCTTTAGGGATTGGATGAGCAGGGCGCTGGCCAGAAAAGGAATGCCAAGGCCGGCAGAATAACACAACAAGAGGAGGATACCCTGGAGGGCCGAGCCCTGCTGGGAGGCCAGCATAAGGGCGGAGCCTAGAAATGCACCTACACAGGGAGTCCAGCCCACTGCGAAAATGAGCCCGAAGAGCAGAGCGGAGAGAAAGCCCATCTCATGGGTCTGGCTGAATCCCCGAGTACCCTTGAAGATATTAAGATTGAACAGACCAAGAAAGTTCAAACCAAAGAGAATGACCAGCAGGCCGCTGACGAGATTGACGGCCGTCTGGTATTGCCGAAGCAGGGCGCCGATGGAGCCAGCAAAAGCCCCCATAGCCACGAAAACTATGGTGAAGCCCAGGACGAAGCCGACGGCGTTTTTTAGTACCGTGCCCTGACTCTCATCTGGGTTGCCCCCGGCGAAATAGGATAGGTAGATGGGCAGCATAGGCAATAGACATGGGGAGATGAAGGTGATAATACCCTCCAAAAAGGTGATGAAATAGGTCATAGGGCCCTCCTATTATTTTATATAGATATATCGGCTTCAGGGATTAAGGGTAAAGCATGGAACACAGGCTGTCAAGGCGGAGATATTGCCTTTAATATACTAAGAGAGGGAGAGGCAGTTCTGTGACCGAGTTACAAGGACTCTTGTTTTTTTCAGAGAAAACAGCTATCATAGAGTCAAAAGAAAAGGAGGGGTGCCCATGACTGGATACTGTTTGGAAGAACTGGCGTTTTGGGATAAGCTCTCTAACCAGGAGCGGGACCGGGTAAGGGCAGCCGCCTATGAGGCGGATTATGAGCCGGGGCAGATGATCTGGTCTGGGGAGCGGGACTGTCTGGGATTGCTGTTGATCCGATCAGGCGTCGTGCGGCTGTTCCTCTTGTCCGAGGATGGGCGGGAAGCTACTATCTCTCGTATTTCCGGGGGGCAAGTCTGTATTATGACGGCCGCCTGTACTATGTCTGTGTCCTCCTTCAATGTCCAGGTCCAGGCCGAGGGCAGGGTGGAGGCGGTGGTCATTCCTGCGGTGTGTCTGTCAACGCTGGTGCGGGATAACCTGTATGTGGAAAATTTCCTGTACCGGGGTGCCACCCAGCATTTTTCCCAGGTGCTCACTGCTGTGGAGCAGATGCTGTTCCGCACATTGGAGCAGCGGCTGGCGGCCTACTTGCTGGAGGAGTGTGAGCGGCTGGGGACCGATACCTTGAAGGTTACCCAGGAGCAGATGGCCCAGGCCATTGGTAGCGCCCGGGAGGCGGTGACCCGAACGCTGAAGAAGCTGGCCGCCTCCGGGGCTGTGGAATTGTTTCGGGGTGGTGTAAAGCTGACAGATAAGAATGATCTGGAGCGCAGACTGTGAAGAAAAGGAGCGCCGGGTAGGTTCCTGGCGCTCCTTCATATATCATGATCAATATTTGTCCCACCTCGTGTATTTGAATCTCCGTAGAATGAAAGCGGCTTTGGTCCGCTGAAACTGGAGCCCAGCACGATGGGGCGGCGCGGGCTCATTTCCGCCGAGCATTTTAAACATCTCAGGTATCTATAGAAATAACCACACCGTTAGGTGTGGTTATTTTTATGGAGGTGCCACCCAGATTTGAACTGGGGAGTGGAGCTTTTGCAGAGCTCTGCCTTACCACTTGGCTATGGCACCTTATTTAAAGATGGAGCAAAGAGGTCTTTGCTCCATCTAACTGGAGCGAGTGACGAGGCTCGAACTCGCTACCTCCACCTTGGCAAGGTGGCGCTCTACCAGATGAGCTACACTCGCGTTTTGGATCCCCCGCAAAGTTTCCTATGCGGGGGATGGTGCCTCCGGTCGGAATCGAACCAACGACACGAGGATTTTCAGTCCTCTGCTCTACCAACTGAGCTACAGAGGCAAATGGCGACTCGGAAGGGACTTGAACCCTCGACCTCCGGCGTGACAGGCCGGCGTTCTAACCAACTGAACTACCGAGCCAGGTAGTCCGAAGAAATGGACCATCAGGAAAAAGTGGTGGGAACAACAGGGCTCGAACCTGTGACCCCATGCTTGTAAGGCATGTGCTCTACCAGCTGAGCTATGCTCCCCACTGTGCTCGCTCTTGCGACGGCTTGCTTATTATACTAAACTGTTTCCCGCTTGTCAACAGGGAAATGCAAAATTTTGGCGTAAAAATTTTCGGGTCCATTTTTTTACGCTCTGGGCAAAATAAACCGTCTTTTCTGATCCAGATCTGAGAGCCTTGACAGGCCAGGAGCATGACAGCTATAATGATAAAACGATAGAGTTAAATCGAGAGCCGGCGTTCCAGTCCGGCATATCGTGAGGAGGTTCCAGGAAATGAGCAGCCAAGTGAAGCGCATCGGCGTACTGACCAGCGGCGGCGATGCCCCTGGCATGAACGCCGCGGTCCGTGGAGTGGTCCGCACCGCTGTGAACCAGGGGATCGAGTGTGTTGGCATTCGCCGGGGCTGGAGCGGCCTGATCAACAGCGACTTTGTGCAGTTGAGCGGTTCCAGTGTCAGCCATATTATTGACAAGGGCGGAACTATGCTCTATACGGCCCGCAGTCTGGAGTTTATGCAGCATGAGGGCCGGGAGAAAGCCATCGCCACCTGCAAGCTGTTGGGGTTGGACGGCATTGTAGCCATCGGAGGGGACGGTACCTTCCGAGGGGCACTGGCCCTGTCACGGCAGATAGCGGAATCTGGCCACAAGCTGGAGGTGGTGGGCATCCCTGCTACCATCGACAACGATATCGGCTGTTCCCACTATACCATTGGATTTGATACTGCCTGTAACACCGCCATCGAGTGTATCGATAAGCTGCGGGATACCATGCAGTCCCATGAGCGTTGCTCTGTGGTAGAGGTCATGGGCCGCCACGCCGGTTACCTGGCGCTCTATGTAGGCATCGCTGTGGGCGCTACCGCTGTCCTGATTCCCGAACGGACGGTAGATTTTGAGCGGGATGTGGTAGAGAAGATCCGCAGGGCGCGTCTGGCTGGCTCCACCCACTACATGGTGGTGGTAGCCGAAGGGGCGGGCAGCGCTATTGAGATCGGCAAACGCATCCATGAGGAGGTGGGGATCGATCCCCGTGTCACAGTGCTGGGGCACATCCAGCGGGGCGGCTCACCTTCCGCACGGGACCGGGAGACTGCCAGCCGCATGGGATACGAGGCAGTCATGGCGCTGGCCCAGGGACGTGGGAACCGGATCATCGCCACCCGGGACGGCCGTATCGTGGACTTGGATATGGAGGAGGCCCTGGCGATGACCAAAGAGTTTGATATGGACCGCTACGATGTGCTGGAGGCCCTGACCAACATCGGAAACTAAACTGCGGCGGAGAAAAGGCCTCGGAGCGGTCGGCTTCCGGGGCCTTTTTCCTTGTGTGATAGACGGAAATTTAGTATAATAAATGAGAGAGAATCTTCGGGCAGATCCGGGGAGGGGAGGAAAGATCGATGAAGATTGTAGTCGTAGACGGCCAGGGGGGCCGCCTGGGCAAGCTGCTAGTGGAGGGGGTCAAGTCCCGCGTCCCCCAGGCGGAAGTATATGCCTTGGGGACCAACAGTATCGCCACCTCTACCATGCTAAAGGCGGGGGCGGACCACGGCGCCACGGGAGAGAATCCGGTCCTGCGGGGCGTAGAAGACGCGGACGCGATTCTGGGCCCAGTAGGCATCGTGGTGGCAAACGCCATCCTGGGGGAAGTGACTCCGGCTATGGCACAGGCCGTGGGCAGTTGTAGGGCAAAGAAGTTCCTGGTCCCCATGAACAGCTGCGGGGTCCTGGTGGCCGGGGTGAGGGAACAGGCGCTCCCGGTCTATGTGGCCCAGGCAATCGACCAGATGATGGCGGAATTGGAAGGATGAAGGATGGAACGGCGTGAGATAAGCGGGCTGGAGCCCTCTCTGTTGGGCTACGGCGGGATGCGCTATCCCCTGGATCGAGAGACAAAAAAGATCGACCGGGAAAAGGCGGCAGACTTGATCCGGAGGGCTATGGAGGCGGGCATCAACTATTACGATACCGCCTGGACTTACCACGAGGGAGAGAGCGAATCCTTTTTAGGGCAGGCCCTGAAGGAGTACCCCAGGGAGAGCTACTATCTGGCCACAAAGCTGCCCTGCTGGCTGGTGGACAGCCGGGAGAAGGCGGAGGAGCTCTTTCATACCCAGCTGGAACGGCTGGACAGGGACTATGTGGACTTCTATCTGCTCCACAGCCTGAGCCGCCGTACCTGGACAAAAATGGTGGAACTGAAAATTCCCTCCCTGCTGGAGGAGTACCAGCGCCAGGGAAAAATCAGAAAACTGGGATTTTCCTTTCACGACGACTATGAGGTGTTTGAGGAGATACTCCGGTTCCGGCACTGGGACTTTTGTCAGATCCAGCTCAATTACATGGACACAGAGCACCAAGCCGGCCTGAAAGGGCTGGAGTTGGCCAGAGGTCTGGGGGTCCCAGTGGTGGTGATGGAGCCGGTGAAGGGCGGCTTGCTGGCCAAGCTGCCGGAGGAGGTGGCCGCTCCGCTCCGAGTGCTGGACCCGGAGGCCTCTGATGCGTCTTGGGCTCTGCGCTGGGTGGCCAGCCGGCCCGGCGCAGCTGTTCTGCTCAGTGGAATGACCACTATGGAGCAGCTAGAGGACAACCTGGCCACCCTGGGGCAATTTCGGCCCTTGTGTCCTGAGGAGGAGGCTGGAGTGGATGAGACCACCCTGCTGCTGAAACAGCGGGTAAAGAACGGCTGTACTGGCTGCCGCTACTGCATGCCCTGCCCTGCTGGCGTGGATATCCCTGAGAGCTTCAGGATCTGGAACAGCATGGGGATGTATGAGAACCAGAGATTGACGCGCCGGTCCTGGAAAGGGCTGGGGGAGGGGGCACGTCCCGCCAACTGCGTGGGCTGTGGCCGCTGTGAGGAGCTGTGTCCCCAGCATATCTCTATTCGGCGGGATCTGGTACAGGTTACCGCCCAAGTGGAGGAATTTATTCAAAAGTAAAAAAGCTGCCGGTCTTTCTTCTGAAAGGACCGGTAGCTTTTTATTGCCCGGAACAGTGGATCTGACAGCAGTCTTTCACATGACAGGCCTGAAAATAGTGGTCCTCCAGAGGGACCCAGATGTTCAAAAAACGATCTACGCAGCCGGGGTCCCGCCGTTCCAGACGGGTCCGGCGGACCCCCCAGGGGGCCTCTACCCACACCCGAAGCTGGTAGCGGTCCCGTAGGCTGGGGTGCAGAGAGTAGCTTCCCTCTACCACAGTGAGGGGGCCTGGCTCCACAGGGACAGCCGGGCCAAAGCAGCCGGACCGGCACTGCCAGGGCCGGTATACCGCAGTTTGGCCATGGCAGAGGGGGGAGAGAACCTCGCGGTCAAACCGCTCATGGTCCACATTTTCTCCCGGCTTGGCCAGACGCTCCGGCGTCCTGTCCTGAGGCAGTAAAAAGAAGTCGTCCATATGGAGCAGGGGACAGCAGTAGAGCTCTGCCAGAGCGGCACCTAGGGTAGACTTGCCAGAGGCGCAGGGGCCGTCGATGGCGACAAGGACGGGTTGCCCCTGGGTAAGCAACTGGTCTACAGCGGCCAGGAGCGGTATTTGATTTACATAATATTGAAATACTACACGGTAAGCAGGGGAGTAGGTATCACGATAGGTCTTGCTGTGACTAAGCGCGGGACAGCCTTGGGCACGGTACTGGGCCAGATATTGCTTTGAACTCTCCTGGGAAAAGGGGAGGGCCTGGAGCAATTCTAAGTCCTGCTCCAACCCTGCCCGGTCAAGGACTGTCTTTTGGGCGGTGAGGACAAAAAGGCGATTCAATGTTTTGATGGATAGCTTTATCCCTTTACAGGCACTTAGCGACAGCCTGCACAGGCCGTTTCCAAGGGGCTCGGACAGAGGAGAGCTTGGATCGGCCGGCAGCCGGCCCCACTCCTCCGCCAGCCGGTCTAGGGCCGCCCTCTCGTCGGAGATGAGATGCCCTGGTCCCATATGGCTCTGATAGATAAATTTTATGGCGTCCCGAACCTCCATGGCCGGATGGTTGTCATAATGCTCCTTCAGGAGCTCCGCCAAATCAGACATGGCTCAACCCTCTTGGGGGATCAGATTGGCTCGCTGAAGGGCCAGAACGATGATGGGGATGGCCACCAGTTGGAGGATGATGCCGGGGATGGCGTTGGTAAAGGCACCGGCGACAAAGGCGGAGAAGGGAAATTCCGTACCGCTGGAGGTGAGCAGGGCGAGCTGGACCACGCCCCAGACTACCCGGCCGATAAGCATGGCGGAGATGAGAGAGGCATAGATGCCGCCCAGAGTCTTGGGCAGACGCCGGTACAGGAAGCCGGACATAAAGCCGTAGACCGCCATCTCAACGGCCATGGAGATGGCGGTGGGGAACGGCGGCGGCATACCGAGGATAGCGGAGCGCATCAAGGGCGCGATAAAGCCCACCGCTGCGCCCCAGGGGCCGCCGCACAAGTAGCCGCACAGGATGGTTGGCAGATGCATAGGCAGCAGCATATTACCGATCTGGGGGATGTTTCCGGTAAAGTTGGGAAGGATGTAGGCCAGGGCGAGCATTAGGGCGGCGATGACCATACGCTTGATGGAAGTGCTGTTTTTGGTCGTTGTCATAAATGTTCTCCTTTACATACAGATGAAAAAATACCGGGAAGGCTCCCGCCCTTCTGGGCAGGAGATACCTTCACGGTATTGATTTTCAGAAGATATGGAACTATGGGCGCGGACGCCGGCTTCCTGCCGACATTGATTGAATTATAGCATAGGCTGCCCTAAGAGGTCAACCCCCTGGGGTCCCCTTTTAGTAATTGCCTTTGCCGCCGTTCCATTTCCACTCCCGTACCTCAGGCAGATCCTGACCATAGGTGGTGATATACTGCCGGTGTTCCACCAGCTTGTCCTTCATCTCCTGAATAAGATAGGAGGCGCTGTTGCCAAGCTGAGGCAGCCGCTTCACCGTGTCCATCACCAGGTGGAAGCGGTCGATGTCATTGCGTACCCGCATATCGAAGGGGGTGGTGATGGTGCCCTCCTCCTTGTAGCCGCGGACGTGGAGCTTTTTGTTGTGCCGGCGGTAGGTCAGCTCGTGGACCAGGGTGGGATAGCCGTGGAAGGCAAAGATGATAGGGGCCTCAGTGGTGAACAGGGCGTCGTAGTCCTCGTCGGTCAGGCCGTGGGGATGCTCGGTATGGGGCTGGAGCTTCATCAGGTCCACCACATTGATGACCCGGATCTTTAAGTCAGGGAGGTAATGGCGCAGGATGGTGACTGCGGCCAGAGTCTCCAGGGTGGGGGTGTCGCCGCAGCAGGCCAGCACAGCGTCCGGCTCGTAGCCCTGGTCGTTGGAGGCCCACTGCCAGATGCCGATGCCGTGGGTACAGTGCTTAATAGCCTCGTCCATATTCAACCACTGGGGCCGGGGCAGCTTTGAGGCCACCATTACGTTGATATAGTTCTTACTCTGGATACAGTGATCGAAGCAGGACAGCAGGCAGTTGGCGTCGGGGGGCAGATAGAGCCGAACCACATCGGCCTTTTTGTTGGCTACATGGTCCAGAAATCCGGGGTCCTGATGGGTGAAGCCATTATGGTCCTGCTGCCACACGTTGGAGGACAGCACATAGTTCAGCGAGGCGATGGACTGCCTCCAGGGGAGCTGCCGGGCCACCTTCAGCCACTTGGCGTGCTGGGATACCATAGAGTCCACTGTGCGGATGAATGCCTCGTAGCTGCTGAGAAAGCCGTGCCGTCCGGTGAGCAGATAGCCCTCCAGCCAGCCCTGACACAGGTGCTCGGACAGGGCAGCGTCCATGACACGGCCGTCATGGGACAGGTTCTCGTCCGACCTGGAGTCGATGGAGTCGGTCCAGCGGCGGCCGCTGGCCTGAAAGACCTGAGAGAGCCGATTGGAAGCGGCCTCGTCTGGAGCAAAGACACGGAAGTTCCGGTTTTCCAGATTCCGCTTCATCACGTCCCGGACATATCCTCCCAGCACATCCATGTCGGCGGCCTCCACCATGCCGGGCTGGGGGACGTCCAGGGTGTATTCCCGGAAGTCGGGCACCCGCAGATCCCGCAGCAGGAGTCCGCCGTTGGCGTGGGGATTGGCCCCCATGCGGCGCTCTCCCTGAGGGGCCAGTTCTCGAATAGCGGGGAGGAGAGAGCCGTTTTCATCAAAGAGCTCCTCCGGCTTATAGCTGCGCAGCCAGCGTTCCAGCTCCTGGATACGGCCGGGCTGTCCATCATGGACAGGGATGGGAGCCATGTGGGCCCGCCAGCTGCCCTCCACCTGCTTACCGTCTACCTCTTTGGGGCCGGTCCAGCCCTTGGGGGAGCGCAGAACAATCATGGGCCAACGGGGACGGGAAGCATCACCTGAGGTGCGGGCGTACTCCTGGATACGCTGAATCTCACGGACTGCCCAGTCCAGGGCCGCGGCCATCTTCTGATGCATGGTCCTGGGTTCGCTCCCCTCTACAAAACGGGGTTCCCAGCCGCAGCCCTTGAAGAACATCTCCAGCTCCTCGTGGGAGATGCGGGAGAGGATGGTAGGGTTAGCCACTTTAAAGCCATTGAGGTGGAGGATAGGCAGGACAGCTCCATCGCTGATGGGATTGAGAAACTTGTTGGAGTGCCAGGCGGTAGCCAGAGGGCCGGTCTCCGCCTCGCCATCGCCAACGACGCAGGCGGCGATCAAATCCGGGTTATCCATGACGGCGCCGAAGGCGTGAGACAGGGAGTAGCCCAGTTCTCCCCCCTCGTTGATGGAACCTGGGGTTTCAGGGGCTGTGTGGCAGGGGATGCCGCCGGGGAAAGAGAACTGGCGGAACAGCCGCTTCATTCCCTCGGTGTCCTGACTGATGTTGGGATAGACCTCGCTGTAGGAGCCGTCCAAGTAGTCTTGGGCTACCACGGCGTTCCCTCCGTGGCCGGGGCCGCAGATGTAGATCATGTTCAGCTCATACTTGACGATTGCGCGGTTGAGATGGGTATAGATAAAATTTTGGCCGGGGCAGGTGCCCCAGTGGCCCACGATGTTCTGCTTCAAATGGGCGGGCTTCAAAGGTTCCCGCAGGAGGGGGTTGTCCAGCAGATAGAGCTGGCAGGCGGACAGGTAGTTTGCGGCCCGCCACCAGGCGTCGATGGCGTGGAGCTGTTCCCGAGTGAGCGGGTCCTTTTTGGACATACGGGCGGGGGCCTTGACGGCCTTTTGTGTGTTGTCGGTGCGCTTTGGCATTGGCTTATCTCCTCCGCATAAGGGTTTTTCTATATCTTAAACCATATCGCCCAAACAATCAATGGGTAATCTCGGAAGTAAGCGGTAAAAATGAGAAGATAACGAGATTGTTAAGAGAGATCATAAAAAAGGGATGGCGTTAGAAGGGGTAAAAGCCAAAAGGAAGAACCGGAATATGAAGACGCGTCCCCCTCCCGTGTGGGAGAGGGACGCGTCTGGTCAACTGCGCTTGGAGCGGTTGATGGCGGACAGGATGGCCCGCAGGGGGGCCAGATTGATGTTGTGGGACAGGCCGACGCCCCAGTATTTCTGCCCAGTGCGCTGGTCCTGGAGCAGAATATAGGCCACGCCCTGGGAGTCAGAGCCGTCGGTGATGGCGTGGGAGGAGTAGTCCAGGAAGGTAAAGTGGGACATCTTCTCATCCTTGATGGCATTGAAGAAGGCGTCAATGGGGCCGTTGCCCTCGCCGGATACCTTAAAAATAGTATCGGTGTGCTGGAGGGTGCCCCAGAAGGCGACATGGGAATGACCTTCGCTATCAATGTTTTCCGCAAAGGCGTGCTTGAGCAGCTTGTAGGGCTCCTTGGCCTCGATGTACTCCTGCTGGAACAGCTCAAAGATACGCTCGGGGCTGATTTCCTTGCCCACAGCGTCAGTCTCCTTCTGGACCACGGCTCCGAAGTCGGGGTGCATGGCCTTGGGCAGATCGAAGCCAAAGTTGTGCTCCATGATATAGGCCGCGCCTCCCTTACCGGACTGGGAGTTGATACGGATGACTGGTTCATACTCCCGGCCCACATCGGCTGGGTCGATGGGCAGGTAAGGGATCTCCCAGTAGTCGGAGTTGGACTCCTTCATATACTGGGTACCCTTGTTGATGGCATCCTGGTGGCTGCCGGAGAACGCGGTAAATACCAGTTTGCCCACATAGGGCTGCCGGTCGCCTACCGGCATCTTGGTGCACCGCTCATACATCTCACGGATCTTGTTGATGTTGGAGAAGTCCAGCTTGGGGTCGATGCCCTGAGTATACATATTCATGGCCAGGGTGACAATGTCTACGTTTCCAGTGCGCTCGCCGTTGCCGAACAGGGTGGCCTCCACCCGTTCGGCTCCGGCCAGCAGGCCCATCTCCGCTGTGGCCACGCCGCAGCCCCGGTCGTTGTGGGGATGGAGGGAGATGATGGCGCTGTCCCGGCTAGGGATCTTCTTGCAGAAATACTCCAGCATATCGGCAAACTGGTTGGGCATACAGTTTTCCACGGTAGTGGGTAGGTTCAGGATGACCTTATTTTCCGGGGTGGCGTGGAGACGCTCCAGCACAGCTTGGCAGATCTCTACCGCGTAGTCCATCTCAGTGCCCATGAAGGACTCAGGGGAGTATTCAAAGCGGAGGTCCATGCCCTCCTGGATGAGGGGCTGGGCCATCTCATAGATCAGGTCAGCGGCGTCAGTGGCGATTTTGGTGATGCCGTCAGTGTCCATATGGAATACCACCTTGCGCTGGAGGGTGGAGGTGGAGTTATAGAAGTGGAGGATGACGTGCTTGGCGCCGCGGATGGCCTCAAAGGTTTTTTTGATCAGGTGTTCACGGGCCTGGACCAGCACCTGGATGGTCACGTCGTCTGGGATGTGCCCTCCCTCAATCAGTTCCCGGCAGATCTCATAGTCGGTTTCACTGGCGGAGGGGAAGCCAATCTCAATCTCCTTGATGCCAATGTCCAGCAGGGTGTGGAAATATTCCAGCTTTTCCTCCATATTCATGGGGTCTACCAGAGCCTGGTTTCCGTCCCGCAGGTCCACGGAGCACCACACGGGGGCTTTTGTGATGACCTTGTCCGGCCAGGTGCGGCCCACGATCTTCTGGGGCTGGAAGGGGATGTACTTTTTGCAGCCTGGGTTCATAATGAGTTCCTCCTTTTTGTTTGCTCCGCTGTAGTTGGCGGCGGAGCGGCCATCAGGGGATGAAAAAACGCCCCTGACTTTTAAAAGTCAGGGGCGTGTATTATAACCACGCGGTACCACCCTGGTTCAGCTGTGGGTCTCCCACACAGCCCTCATAGCCTCCAACAAGGCCGCGGCCGGTAACGGGGCCAGACGTTCCACCCTACTCGCTGGTTCAGATGGACTGCTCGGGGGCCAGTTATACACAGGCTGACTCACACCGGCTCGCACCGACCGCCGGCTCTCTGGGTGAGAGGGGCCTGCCTTTTTCCCCTTCATCGCATTTTCTTGCCCATCATTTTAGCCGAAGGAGGGCCCTTTGTCAAGAGATATTTTAGAGTGGGAGGGACTAAACTTTTTTGAAAAAAGTGGTTGCTTTTCCACAGAAACTATGCTATTATATCAGTTGCGTTTACGAGAATACCCTCCATGGAGAAAGAGGTGAACATACAATGAAGGAAGGCCTCCACCCTAATTATGAGCAGACCACCATCCGGTGCGCCTGCGGCAACGTGATCGAAACTGGTTCCACTAAGAAGGATATCCGCGTGGAAGTGTGCTCCAAGTGTCACCCCTTCTACACCGGCAAGCAGAAGATGGTAGACACCGGTGGCCGTGTCAGCCGCTTCAATAAGAAGTTTGGCCTGGCCAAGTAAGATCCCGCTTTCAAAAGCCGCACCGAGGAATCGGTGCGGCTTTTTGCGTATCGCTGCAAAAAAGACGGGTCAGCCGCATACCCTATTTAATGGTCCTGTATGATATTAAATTAAGGAGGACAATGTCATGTTCAAGAAAATCGCGCCTAAGGAGCTGAAAGAAAATCCCTTTTCACTGATCGGGGACAAATGGATGCTGATCACCGCTGGAACAGAGGAGCGGTGCAATACGATGACCGCCTCTTGGGGCGGGCTGGGTGTCATCTGGGGGGCGCCCGCGGCCACCTGCTATATCCGGCCACAGCGGTATACCAAGGAGTTCATCGACCAAGAAGAATATTTCACCCTGACCTTTTTTGGGGAGGAGTACCGGAAGGCCCTATCCCTATGCGGTTCCAAGAGCGGACGGGATATCGATAAGGTAAAGGAATGCGGCTTTACAGTAAAAACCGCGGAATGTGGCGCTCCCTATTTCGAGCAGGCCGAACTGGTGCTGGTGTGCCGTAAGCGATTTGCCCAGGCACTGGATGCCAAAAACATCCCCCAGGAGATCCGGGAGAAGTGGTACCCGGAGAAGGATTACCACACCCTGTACATCGGGGAAATCGTGGAAGTTCTGCAAAAATAAGGCGGGGGCAGTCCCGCGCTGTGATTCGGAGGAAAAATGTCAGACAAACTTACGCAAGAAAAATTTGACCGGGCTGTGCTGGTGGGGCTGAACGCCTTCAGCATGTCCCAGGAGGAGAACGCCACCGAGGAGACGATGGAGGAGCTGGCCGCTCTGTTGGAGACTGCGGGGGGAGAGACCGTGGGTGTGGTCACCCAGTCCAAGGACAGCCCAGACCCCCGCACCTTTATCGGGGAGGGCAAGGTGGCCGAGGTAAAAGAGCTGGTCCAAGCCATGGATGCCAACATGGTCGTCTTTGATAACGCCCTTTCCCCCTCACAGCAGCGGGCCCTCACGGAGGACCTGGGAGTGGCGGTTCTGGACCGATCCGCCCTCATTCTCGACATCTTTGCCCAGCGGGCCAGAACCAAGGAGGGCCGCCTCCAGGTAGAACTGGCCCAGTACAAATATTTGCTGCCGCGGCTGCTTGGTATGTGGAAGCACCTGGAGCGTCAGGAGGGCGCCATCGGCACCCGTGGCCCCGGCGAGACCCAGTTGGAGAGCGACCGCCGGCATATCCGGAAAAAGATATCCAAGCTGGAGGGGGACTTGAAGGAGGTCCGCCGGGTACGAGCCACCCAGCGGGAGCGCCGCATCAAGAACGAGGTCCCGGTGGTGGCCATTGTAGGGTATACCAACGCGGGCAAGTCCACACTGCTCAACCACCTGACCGGGGCGGAAATCCCGGCAAACGACCGGCTCTTCGACACGTTGGACACCACTACCCGGACTCTGGAGATCTCTGACACCTGTACCGTACTGCTGTCCGACACGGTGGGCTTCATCCGTAAGCTGCCCCACCATCTGGTAGAGGCATTCAAGGCCACATTGGAGGAACTGGAGTATGCCGATTTGCTGCTCCACATCATCGACGCCTCGAACCCCCAGTGGAGGGAACAGGCCCAGGTGGTGGACCAACTGATCCATGAGCTGGGAGCGGACCAAACTCCGCGCATCGAGGTATTCAACAAGTGCGACCTGTGGACGGGGGACATCCGGCCCCACGGGGAGGGCATTGTATCCATCTCTGCCAAGACCGGGGAGGGGGTGCCTGAGCTGCTGGCCGCCATAGGGAAGCGGCTGGACAACGGAGCCAGGCGGGTTACGATCCATCTGCCCTATGACCGGGGCGGACTGCTGGAAAAGCTATACCAGGACGCGAAGGTGGAGAACGTGGAGTATGGTGAGACCATCGACGTGGTGGCGGTCTGCACCCCCAAGGTCATCGGCCAGCTTGGCCCTCTGGTGGAGGGGTGGAAGCCCCACAGAGAGCCCTGGGAGGAATGACGGTGGGCTTTGAGCTTCGGGAATGGCGTCCGGAGGACGCCCCCTCCATTACCCGGTACGCAGATGACCCCCAGGTGGCGGCCAATCTCCGGGACATATTTCCTGCCCCCTATCACCTGTCCGATGCACGGGAGTTTATCCAAAGCTGTATGGAGGCGGATGAGGGACAGGCTATCTTCCGAGCCATCTCTGTGAACGGGCAAGCAGTGGGCAGCATCGCCCTGACCAGAGGGACAGACGTATACCGCCTCTCCGCCGAGCTGGGCTACTGGCTGGGGCGGGAATTCTGGGGCCGAGGCATTATGCCGGCCGCTGTGGAGGAGATGTGCCGCCTGGGCTTCCATCGCTGGGATATCGTTCGCATCTTTGCCGAGCCCTATGCCCATAACGCTGCCTCCCGGCGGGTGCTGGAGAAGGCAGGCTTCCATCTGGAGGGCGTGATGGCGCGGGGAGTAGTCAAAAATGGACAGCTCCACGACTACTGTATGTACGCAAAGCTGAAATAAGGAGAGGCGGGACGGCCAGCGCCGTCCCGCTTATTTTGTAAAGATCCCGCTCAGGGAGAACAGGTCGTGGTCAGATACCATACGGCGACACGAAGGAGAATGGCGTCTTCCAGCAGGGAGTCACAGCTTTCGGAAAAGTCTTCCAGCCATGCGCTGCGGTCTCCATACTATCACCTCAAATCGAGCAAGAGCTGTAAGCTCTTGTTTCAAAAAGAATAGCTATCAGCTATACTATAATTTAAAGCAGGTGATTGCAATGAAGGATTATCGTAAGATTATGAGAGCAAAGCGAGAAGCAAAAGGCCTGAGCCAGCATAAACTGGCCCAGCAGCTTGGGATTACGCAAACATTTTTGAGTGAAATAGAGAGAGGCCGTAAAAATCCTTCTCTGGAACAGTTCTTCCGCATCTGCGAGGCGCTGGACATCCAGCTGTTTCCCGAGGAGGAATAGGGTGCCCCGCCCGGCGGGCTGGTCAAACGCATACTATCTGCACTGAGGTGACTATATGATCGAATACTATATTCCTACCCAGCACAGCCAGACAGAACTGGTAGAGAAGCGATCCCGGTTTATCGGCCAGGTGTGGCGGGTGTCTTCTGAGGAGGAGGCCAGGGCCCGGATTGAGGAGACCAAAAAGAAGCACTATGACGCCCGGCACAACTGCTGGTGCTACCGGCTGCGGGAGGGGGGCGTGGAGCGATACTCCGACGACGGCGAGCCCCAGGGCACGGCGGGCCAGCCCATGCTCAATGTATTCCAACGGGAGAACGTCAATGATGTGGTGTGTGTGGTCACCCGGTACTTTGGTGGGATCCTCCTGGGGGCTGGGGGGCTGGTTCGGGCCTATTCCGCCGCCGCCAAGGACGCCCTGGACGGGGCGGGGATCTCGGTGGTCCGCCGGTGGGTGGCCATGGAGGTCCCCTGCACCTATGCCCAGTTTGAGGGGATGCGCCGGGAGATCGGCTCCTTCGGCGGCGTGGTGGAAGCTGTGGACTATGGGGTGGACGTCGTGCTGTCTGCCCTCTTGCCCGAGGAGCGGGCGGAGGACTTTGCCGCCCACATCCTGGACGTGTCCGCCGGCACCGTGGAGGCGCTGGAGGCCGGAGAAGCGTTTAAGGATGTCCCCTGGAGGCTTCCCACGGCGGATGAGAGCTGAGTGCTGCTCAGAAAAAAGCCTCGCATTCTTTCGCGCCGGAAGGCGCGAAAGAATGATAATCTGTTTTTTTCGGCAGCGTGTACGTCGGAAAAAACACTTCAAAGGCCGCCCATGGGCGGCCTTTTCTGATGCGGTGCAGTGTTTCTTTGTAACAAAAGGGCCTCGTCGATAGTCTTATAGTTAAAAACAGAAGGGGGAGGGAGAAACGGTTGAGCTGGGAAGATTACCGGGAGTTTGAATTGGTCTATCGGGAAAACGCAAGGCTGGTATATCGCTTTCTTGTCAGCCGTGGATGCCCTCCACAAGAGGCGGAGGACCTAACTCAGGATACCTTTGTTAAGGCTCTGCTTCATATCCACCGCTTCAAAGGGGAGTGCAGGCTGTCTGTCTGGCTGTGCCAGATCGCAAAAAATACCTGGCTGACCCATGAGACGCGGAGGCGGCGGGAGCCGTTTCCAGTGTGTCAGGAGCGCGGAGCGTGGGATAGCTCCCTCTGGGAATGGCTGGATCTGGTAGAGCGCCTGGAGGAGCCATACCGTTCTGTCTTTGTAGCTAAGGCCCTGGAGGAGCGCCCCTATGAGGAGCTTTCTGCTCAATACGGGAAGAGTGAGAGCTGGGCCCGTGTGACCTATCACCGGGCCAGGGAAAAATTAAGAGCCATGATAGAGGAGGGAGAAAAATGAAAAACAACTGTGATATCGTCCGTGACCTGCTGCCCCTGTATGTGGACGGGGTATGCAGTCAGGAAAGCGCCAAACTGGTGGAGGAGCACCTGACAGACTGTCAGAGCTGCCGGGAATTGCTGGACAAGCTGAGAGGGGAGGAGGAAATTATCCCCGGCTCCCCCTCCGCTGCCCCGCCGGAGGACGGCGCCAAGGTGCTGGAGCGGACAGCAAGGACGGTGGGCTTTCATGTGGTGCGGGCATTAGTCGGCATTTTTGCCATCGTTATGATCTGGATGGTGTACCTCTGGCAGGAGGGAATGGCGGGTCAGGGGAATTACCGATATGTGTCCTACGGCCTTCATGAGATATTTAACCTGGTGATCCTGATTACTGTGGCGGCCACCTGGATATGGATGATCGCGGTGCTATGGCGTATAGTACGGCAAAAACGCTGGCGGCGGTATTGGGCTCTGGCGCTGACCCTGGCGCTACTGGCAGGGGCACAGATCGCCTACTTTGTTTGGATGTCCGGATATACCGCCCATACGGGCGTGGCACAGGTCCTGAAGGTAACTGATCAGACACATGTGGTAGTTCAGATCGGGGAGGAGATTTGGGAGATGGAAACCGTTCCGATTTTGTCTGATCTGCTGGAGGAGGATGGAACCGTGTATATGATCGATTACTATACTCGGACCGACCGGCCGGGATGGGCCTATCTAAACTATGTCTGGGATATCGTGATAAACGGCCAGGGAGAGTACACAGATGGATAGAGGACTAAAAAAGTCAGCCGCCCGTATGGGCGGCTGACTTTCTATTTGCCATATTCCATTACACAGCGCGGGTGACCTTACCGGAACGGAGGCATCTGGTGCAGACGTACACGTGAGTGGGAGTGCCCTTCACGATCGCCTTCACGCGCTTCACGTTGGGCTTCCAGGTGCGGTTGGAACGACGATGGGAGTGGGAGACCTGGATGCCGAAGGTGACGCCCTTGTCGCAGAATTCGCATTTGGCCATGTTGCTTACCTCCTCGCTATGAGAATCGCTTTCCAAAAAGCTTCGACTGATATCATAACAGATATTCCGGCAGAATGCAAGCACTTTTTTCAAAAACTGGCCACGAAAAAATTTTAGAAAGAGGGGCGGTGCGCTTGCGTCCCAGTCGCTTTTCGTCTATACTGAAAAATAAGGAAGATCAAGGGGGGATGCCCCATTGATAACACAGTGAAAGGAGCGTGTCCCAATGGCGGAAGGAATAAGCAGTGTCCGGCTGGGAGATATTATCCAGGAATTTGGTCTGGAGGTGCTGAACAAAGGAACAAACTATGAGAACGTCCCACTCCGGACGGTGGACGTGAACCGTCCCGGTCTGCCGCTGACTGGATTTTTTGAGCATTTTGATACCGCGCGGCTGCTGCTCATCGGTCTGACGGAGTACACCTATTTGGAGACACTGGAGCCGGAGAAGCGGAGAGAACGCTTTGAGGCGCTGCTGTCTTACCCGGTCCCCGGCCTGATCGTCA
Organism: Flintibacter hominis; assembly: GCF_014287965.1. NCBI lineage: Bacteria > Bacillati > Bacillota > Clostridia > Eubacteriales > Flintibacter > Flintibacter hominis. The sequence goes on from NZ_JACOPO010000001.1 coordinate 591,696, forward strand.
CTCGTGGGATGGAGCCCTTCCCTGAGTGTATGGAGATGGCGGAAAAGTACGACCGCACGGTGCTGCGCACCAAGGCACAGACCTCCGCCTTCATGAGCAACCTGATCGGCAGCCTATGTGACCGCCTGGCCCCCAAGATCACTCGGTCCGGAGTCATGATGGAGGTATATGGAGAGGGTGTTCTGTTCCAGGGGGAGTCGGGCGTGGGTAAGAGCGAGGTAGCTATCGAGCTGATCAAGCGCGGCCACCGCCTGGTGGCGGACGACGCGGTGGAGATCCGCCTGACGAACCACGGCACTGTGGAGGCAACTGCTCCCGAACTGATCCGGCACTACATGGAACTGCGGGGCATCGGAGTCATCGACGTGCGCCGGCTATTCGGTATGGGAGCTATCAAGGACAAGCAGCAGATCGATCTGGTCATCGACCTGGAGCCCTGGGACGACCATGCGGTCTACGACCGGCTGGGGCTGGATACCGTGCAGACGGATATTTTGGGGGTCAAGGTGCCGGAGGCCACTATCCCGGTGAAGCCCGGCCGGAACCTGGCCAGTATTGTCGAGGTAGCGGCCATGAACAACCGCAACCGCAAGATGGGCCACAATGCCGCTCTGGAGCTGACCAACCGGATGGACCGGCACTTCGAAAAGCTGATGGAAGAGGGAGATCTGTGACCATGTACTATGTGGGTATCGATGTAGGAGGGACCAACCTGGTCGCCGGTCTGGTGGACCGGGAGGGCAGTATCCTGAGGAAAGCCGGGGTGCCGGTGGACAAGTCCCTAGATGGCGCGGGGCTGTGTCGCCAGCTGGTCCGGCTGGCCGTAGAGGTATGCCGGGAGGAGGGGGTGGCCCTGGATCAGATCCAAGCTGTGGGAGCCGGCTTTCCGGGCCTGGTGGACAACAGGACCGGCGTGGTGGTCCAGACCGCCAATATGCCCTTCCGGGATACGCCGGTGCGTCAGTTGTTCCAGCAGGAGTGGGATGTGCCGTTCTTTTTGGGCAACGACGCCAACTGTGCGGCCATCGGTGAGTACTGGGCCGGCGCCGCGAAAGGCTGTGATCCGGCAGTGGTGGTCACCCTGGGCACAGGAATCGGCAGCGGTATGGTGGTGGGAGGCAGGCTGTTTACCGGGTATGCCAATTCGGGCATGGAGGCGGGCCACATGATTATCCAGCCCGGCGGTGTCCCCTGCGGCTGCGGCAATCACGGCTGCTGGGAGCAGTATGGCTCGGCCACCGCCCTCATTCGGATGACCCGCCAGGCGATGGAGCAGGACCGGCACAGTGTTCTGTGGGAGCTATGCGGCGGCGATCTCTCCAAGGTCCAGGGGCGGACCGCCTTCCAGGGGGCCAGACAGGGGGACGGCGCCGCCCTTCGGGTGCTGGAGAATTACCGCCAGGGGCTGTCCATAGGTCTAATCGATCTGGTCAATATCTTACAGCCCCAGATCATCTGTCTGGGCGGTGGCATCAGCAACGCGGACGACGATCTGCTGCTGACTCCCCTGCGGGAGCTGGTAAAGAAGGGCTCCTATGACAAATCCATGCCCACCCGGCTGGAGCGGGCCGCACTGGGCAACGACGCCGGAGTGGTAGGGGCCGCTCTGCTGTGCGACATGATATAAAATTTTAATAAAAAAAGTCCGAACCAGATCCCACAGATTTCGTCTAGAGAATTAGAGGACGCGGAAGGCTTCCCCCTTGGTGGGAAGTGACGCGCGAAAGAGTCGAGACGAAATGAAAAAGGGGGATCTGTTATGAGAGGAAAAAAGACACTGGCCACGGGGCTGACTCTGCTGTTTTTGCTGCTGGCAGGCTGTGGCAGCGGAAACAATGGCAAGGACTCTGGGGCCGCTGCGGGAAACACGGCTTCCAGCGCGGACATATCTTCCGGCTGGGACATAGGCTTTGGCGGGGAGGCCGCTCCTATGGAGCCCAGCGCGGACGAACAGGGCACGGATAGCTCCGTCTATCAGAACGCCGGGGCCAAGCTGGTCCGCCGGGCGGAGTTCAGCATCCAGACGGAGCAGTTCGACCAGACGGTCCAGGCCCTGGACCGTCTGGTGTCAGAGTGCGGGGGATATTTTGAAACCGCCTCTGTGCGCGGAGGGAGCTACCGGGATGCCAGTGCCAGCCGCTGGGGGGAGTACGTCGTCCGAGTGCCGGCGGAGCGGTACAGCGACTTTTTCAATAGCGCCGGGACACTGGGCTATATCACGGAGAGCAGCGAGAGCAGCGAGGACGTGGGGGAGCGGTACTATGACGCTGAGACCCGGTTGAAGACGCAGCGGACCAAGCAGGAGCGCCTGCTTGCCCTGCTGGAGCAGGCGGACACCATGGAGGATATCATCTCTCTGGAGAATGCCCTGGGTGATGTGGAGTATCAGATTGAGCAGTTGTCCTCCACCCTGAACCGCTACGATGCGTTGATCAGCTACTCTACCTTTACCATCTATCTGCAAGAGGTAGGAAAGGTGGTCCAGGAGGTGGGGGAGAGCTCTACCCTCGGCCAGCGGATGACCGCCGGCTTCAAGGCCAGCTGCGAGGGCTTTGTCCGGGGCGCTCAGGAGCTGCTAGTGTGGATGTCCTACAACCTGGTGGTCCTAGTCATCTTGATTGCTGCCGCGGCCATCGGCGGCTGGGCAGGCCTGCGAAAGTATAAAAAGTGGAAAACGGAGCAGTCTGAAAAGCAGGAACCGTAAAACCGGCCCCTCCCCACACAGGGAGGGGCCCATTTTTTGCGGCATTACGGAGTGGAACCCGTGAAAGGGGTACTGACCGAACAGAGGGGGGAGCCCGGAGAGGATATATTTCTGATTCTGCCTATTCTATTTGGAGAAAAAATTTGTTATAATAATTCGGTACATGATTTTATCCTGAGGATGCCAGGAGGCAATATGGATCGATTGGAACAGTTGTTGCGTAATTTAAGAGATCGCTGCCCTGAGCTGGAGCTGAGGACGGAGGAACCTATGTCTCGGCATACCACCTTTCGGATTGGCGGCCCGGCGGCCCTGATGGCCCTGCCCAGAACAGTAGGGGAGGCAAAGGCGGCGGTGAGGGCGGCCGGGGAGCTGGAAATCCGTCCCTTCTTTTTGGGCAACGGCTCCAACCTGCTGGTGCCGGATGAGGGCTACCGAGGATTTGTGGTGAAGCTGTGCGGCTTAGATCAGACCCAGGAGGTGAACCGCCGCCTGTGGGCGGAGAGTGGGATCTCACTGGCCCGTCTGGCCTGGGCGGCCTTGGGCCGGGGATTGGCCGGGCTGGAGTTCGCCCACGGCATACCGGGGTCCCTGGGGGGCGGTGTAATGATGAATGCCGGGGCCTATGGAGGTGAGCTGTCCCAGGTGGTCACTGCCGTCACCTATCTGGATGGGGAGGGGAACGAGCATACCATCCCCGCCGCCGGGTGTGAGTTTGGCTACCGCAGCAGCATCTTTGCTCGGCACCCCGACTGGCTTATCCTGAAGGCGGAGTTCTCTCTGCCCCAAGGGGAAGCGGAGGAGATCCGGGCGAAAATCGAGGAACTGGCCCGGCGACGCAGCGAGAAGCAGCCTCTGGAATACCCCAGCGCCGGCTCTATGTTCAAGCGCCCGACAGGCCACTTCGCTGCCGCCCTCATCGATCAGTGTGGGTTGAAGGGTGTGTGTGTGGGAGGCGCTCAGGTGTCGGAGAAGCACGCCGGTTTCGTCGTAAATCGGGGAGGCGCCACCTGCGCGGATGTGCTGGAGCTGGTAGAGCGGGTGAAGGCCCGTGTCCTGGCGGAAACTGGCGTAGCACTGGAGATGGAAGTGAAAGTCCTCCGGTGACGGGAGGGTCCTGGCGACAAGCCGCTGGCTTATGCTCTAGGAATAGAGGTGTCCAGGTGCTTGCCCTAGGGGCCTGCCGCTCTACCCGGTGGAAGGTCCCATGCCGCCTGTTGGACCTTATAGAAAGAGAAAAGCCGCCTGGTCCTTGGCGGAGAGGCGGCGGTGAGGTGTAATTGGATGGAATTTGTTATCATCTCCGGCCTGTCCGGAGCGGGAAAGAGCAAAGCCGCCTCTTTTATGGAGGATATGGATTTCTTCTGTGTGGATAATCTGCCCGCCCCCCTGATCCCCAAGTTCGCAGAACTCGGTATGGCTGGCTCCGGGGAGTATGACCGGGTGGTTCTGGTCACCGACATCCGGGGCGGCACCAACTTTGATAGCCTGTTCCAGGCCCTAACTGACCTGAAGGCCATGAAGTGCGCTTACCGGATCCTCTTTATGGATGCCTCGGACGAAACTATTATCAAGCGGTATAAGGAGAGCCGCCGCAGCCACCCTCTGGCCGAGGAGTGCGACAGTCTGGAGCAGGCCATCTCTCTGGAGCGGCAGATGCTGGAGCCCCTGCGCCGGCGGGCGGAATATATAATCGACACCACTAATCTGTCCCCCGCCAAGCTGAAGGGAGAGCTGCGCCGCATTTTTGCTAAGGGCAGTTCCACAGAGGGGCGGATGGACATTCGGGTGTCCTCCTTCGGATTCAAGCACGGGGTGCCTATGGAGGCCGATCTGGTCCTGGATGTCCGCTTCCTGCCCAACCCCTACTATGTAGCTGACCTGCGTCCCCTTACCGGACTGGACCAGGGGGTGCGGGACTATGTGTTTCACGGCGGCCAGGCAGAGGAGTTTTTGGAGCGGCTGTGGGCCCTGGTGGGCTGGCTCCTTCCCCGGTATGAGGAGGAGGGCAAGACGGCTCTAGTCATCGCCGTGGGCTGCACCGGCGGGCACCACCGGTCCGTGGCCATCGCCCATGCTCTAGCCGAGCGGATCAGAGGGCAGGGCTGGCCTGTGGCGGAGAGCCACCGGGACTTGGGAAGAAACTGATGGCAGGGGCCGTGGCCTGGATACGGGACACGGAGCAGGTCTGTCCTTTCAGGGAAAGGAGCGGTTATGAGCGATACGTTGCCCAGCCTCCAGCAGTGGGAGCGGGGGCCCAAGATCGTCGCTGTGGGCGGCGGTACGGGCCTTTCCACCATGCTGCGCGGCTTAAAAAAATATACCAAGAATCTGACCGCCATCGTCACTGTGGCGGATGACGGGGGAGGCTCTGGAATGCTTCGCCGGGATATTGGAATGCCGCCCCCGGGTGATATCCGCCACTGTATGGAGGCCCTGGCCAACACGGAGCCCATCATGGAGAAGCTGCTGACCTACCGCTTTACTGAGGGCTCCCTCTCCGGACAGTCCTTTGGCAACCTGATTCTGGCGGCCCTGAATGGGGTGACCGGCTCCTTTGAGGAGGCGGTCAGCCAGATGAGCCAGGTGCTGGCGATCACGGGCCGAGTCATCCCGGTTACCAGTGCGGACGTGCAGCTGGAGGCCATCTTTGAAAACGGGGCCCGTGTGGTGGGAGAGTCCAAGATATACCATTTTAAAAAAGAGCAGGACTGCCGGATCTCTCGGGTGGCGCTGATCCCAGAGCGGCCCGCCCCTCTGCCCGCCGCTCTGGAGGCCATCCGTGACGCGGATCTGATCCTGCTGGGCCCGGGGAGCCTGTATACCAGTGTGATCCCCAATCTGCTGGTGGACGGGGTGGCCAAAGCCATCGCCCAGTCGGACGCGCCAAAGATCTATGTGTGCAACATCATGACTCAGGATGGAGAGACAGAGGGGTATACCGCCGCTGACCACCTGGAAGCCCTGTTGGTCCACGGGGAGCCGGGGCTGCTGGACCTGTGTCTGGCCAACAGTGCGCCAGTTCATCCTGGGCTAGTGGAGAAATACCGGGTGGAGGACGCGGCGCCTCTAACGGTGGACCGGGAGCGCGTCGCCGCGATGGGGCTGGAGCTGGAGGAGCGGCCTCTGGCCTCCGACAAGGGCGATTTTGCCCGCCATGACCCGGATAAGCTGGCGGCCGCCCTGTTGGAGATCTACCGTCAGCGAGCGGTGCGCATCTTCCGGGGAGAGAGGCGCTACATATTGGAGGAATGACCATGTCCTTTTCCGGAGATGTGAAGACTGAGCTATGTCGGATCCCACTCAACCGGCGGTGTTGTGCCCAGGCGGAGGCCTACGGTGTGCTGCTCTACTGCAATACCTTCAGTGCCCGGGAGATCCGGGTGATGACAGAGAGCGAAGCCTTTGCCAAGCGGCTGCCTCCACTGCTGAAAAAGGCGTTTCGTATCACCTTTGACCGCCTGCCAGACGGGGAGGGGAAGTATATCTTCTCCATCATGGACCGGGATAAGCTGGCGGCTGTCCATCAGACCTTCGGCAGCGACTTGGGCGCGCTGGCCCTCCATTTGAATTTTGCTGTACTGGAGGAGAGCTGCTGCCGGACCTCCTTTCTGCGGGGAGCCTTCCTGGCGGGCGGATCGGTGACCGACCCCAGAAAGGGCTACCACCTGGAGCTGGCTACCACGCACCAGAGCGTCAGCCGGGAGCTGGAGGCCTTGATGCGGGAAATGGAGCTGGAGCCCAAAGCGGCCCAGCGGAAGGGAAATTCTGTCATTTACTTTAAGCAGAGTGACCGGATCGAGGATTTTCTTACCTCCATCGGTGCCCCTGTGTCCGCTATGGAAGTGATGAACGCCAAGCTGGAGAAGGACATCCGGGGCAGCGTGAACCGAAGGGTAAACTGTGATGCCGCCAATCTGGATAAGGCGGTGGAGGCGGCCATGGTCCAGTTGGAGGCCATACGGCGCCTGGAGGAGCGGGGCCGGCTGGCCCTTCTGCCGGACAAGCTGAAGGAGACCGCCGCCCTTCGACTAGCCCATCCAGAGGACACCCTGTCCCAGCTGGCGGAGCGGTGTGATCCACCGATCACCAAGTCAGCACTGAACCACCGCCTGCGGAAGCTGGTAGAGTTGGGGAGAGAGGAAGGATAGATGAACGGGCGTATGCAGGGAAGGCGCAAAATGGTTAGCCGGGTCGCATTCCCTGGGAGTCCCAAAGCACAAGCTGACAGATTTTGAGCTGCCCCGCTGTTCTCTGGTTCAATATGGAAATATAGGACCCATGGACAGGGGAAGCGGAGAGAAGCAAAAAGCAGTTAAGAAAAAAGCGGTAAGAGGGACAGGCCCTAGCCAATCAAAAGCGCGCCTATGACAAGGAGAGATACGATGACAGTTTGTACATTTCGGACCGCGGTCCCAGGGGATGAGGAGTTGATCCTGTCCTTTATCCGGGCTCTGGCGGATTATGAGCATATGTCCGACCAGGTGGTGGCCACACCGGAGCTGCTGCGGGAATGGATTTTTGAGAAACAGAAGGCGGAGGTCATCTTCGCTGCGGCCGGTGGGAGAGAGGTGGGCTTTGCTCTGTTCTTCCACAACTTCTCCACCTTTTTGGGCCGGGCGGGCATCTATCTAGAGGACCTGTTCGTTTTGCCTGAGGAGCGTGGAAAGGGCTACGGGGAGGCCCTGCTAAAGAGACTTGCCCGTATCACGGTGGAACGTGGGTGCGGGCGGCTGGAATGGGCCTGCCTGGACTGGAACACCCCTTCTATTAACTTTTATATCCAAAAGATGTGCGCCACTCCCATGGATGAGTGGACTACTTACCGCCTCACGGGGGAGAGGCTAAAGCAGGCGGCGGAGTGAACCGCACTCTAGAAATCAAATTTTAGAGCGAGAAATGAAGAAGTGGTGGGGCAGTTTGTCCCAGGGAGGAGAAAAGGCTATGTCCTTTGTCCATTTACATCTGCATACGGAGTTTTCCTTACTGGACGGAGCCTGCCGGATCAAAAAGCTGGTGGAGCGGGTCAAGGAGCTGGGGCAGGATGCGGTGGCCATCACTGACCACGGCTGTATGTATGGAGTCATTGATTTTTACCGGGCCTGCAAGGCCGAGGGGATCAAACCCATCATCGGCTGCGAGGTCTATGTGGCGCCACGGGGCCGCACCCGCTTCCAAAAGGTCCATGAGTTTGACGCGGATTCCCGCCACCTGGTGCTCCTCTGCCGGAACGAGGAGGGCTATCGAAACCTGTCCTATATGGTGTCTCAGGCCTATCTAGAGGGATTTTACATTAAGCCCCGCATCGACATGGACTTACTGCGGGAGCACGCTGGCGGCCTGATCGCCTGCTCCGCCTGCCTGGGCGGAGAACTGCCCAAGCTGCTGCTGGCGGGGGAGTATGAGCAGGCTAAGGCGGTGGCACTGGAGATGCGGGAGCTGTTTGGAGAGGACGGCTACTACCTGGAGCTCCAGGACCACGGCATCGCGGCCCAGAAGCAGGTGAATGCCGCGCTGGTCCGCATCCATGAGGAAACAGGCATCCCCCTTATCGCCACCAACGACGCCCACTATCTCCGCCAGGAGGATGCGGAGACACAGGACGTTCTGATGTGCATTCAAATGGGCAAGACTGTGGACGACCCCAATCGTATGAAGTTTGAAACCGACCAGTTCTATGTCAAGTCAGAGGATGAGATGGCCGCACTGTTCCCCAACTATCCTGAGGCGCTGGAGAACACTGCCAAAATTGCCAAACTGTGTGATGTGGAATTTGAGTTTGGAAAATATCACCTGCCCCACTTTCAGCTCCCAGAGGGCTGGACAGATGGGGAGGCGTACTTTGAAAAGCTGTGTATGGATGGCTTTGCACGCCGCTATCCGGACCAGCCTGAGGAATATCGGAAGCAGCTGCGATACGAGATGGATATGATCCGTAAGATGGGCTTTGTGGATTATTTCCTTATTGTGTCCGACTTTATCGCGTTTGCCAAGGGAAACCACATCCCTGTGGGACCGGGGCGCGGGTCGGCTGCCGGCTCCATGGTGTCTTACTGCCTGAATATCACAGACCTGGACCCCATGCAGTACTCCCTGTATTTTGAGCGATTTCTCAACCCAGAGCGGGTATCCATGCCCGATATTGATATTGACTTCTGTATCCGCCGCCGGCAAGAGGTCATTGATTATGTAAACAAAAAATATGGTGCCGACCATGTGGCCCAGATCGTCACCTTTGGTACCATGGCGGCCAGGGGATCTGTCCGGGACGTGGGGCGGGTTCTTGGAATGCCTTACGGAGATGTGGATGCGGTGGCCAAGCTTATCCCCAGTGGTCCTGGAGCGCTGCACATCACGCTGGAGGAGTCTTTGAAGCTGTCTAAACAGCTGAGAGAGCTGTATGACGGGGATGAGAGCATCAAAAAGCTCATCGATACCGCCATGGCCATCGAAGGGATGCCGCGGAATACTTCCACCCATGCTGCGGGTGTGGTTATCACCAGCCGGCCGGTCTGCGACTATGTGCCCCTGGCGACCAACGACGGCCTGCCTGTTACCCAGTATGTGATGACCACTCTGGAGGAGCTGGGACTGCTGAAAATGGACTTCCTGGGACTGCGTAACCTGACGATTCTGGATGACGCGGTCAAAATGGTCCGAAGCAAGGAAAAGAACTTTACACTAGAAAGCATCCCCTTGAACGACCCGGCTACCATGTCTATGCTGTCAGAGGGGAAGACCTCCGGTGTGTTCCAAATGGAGTCTGCGGGAATGACCGGGGTGTGCCTCGGCCTCAAGCCACAGAATATCGAGGATATCACCGCCATCATCGCCCTCTACCGCCCTGGCCCCATGGATTCCATTCCACGCTTTATTGCCAGCAAAAACAATCCGGACAAGATTACCTATAAGCACCCGGCCCTGGAGCCCATCCTGTCCAATACCTATGGATGTATCGTCTACCAGGAGCAGGTCATTCAGATCTTCCAACAGCTGGCAGGCTACTCCCTGGGACAGGCCGACATGGTGCGCCGCGCCATGTCTAAAAAGAAAATGAAGGATATTCAGCGGGAGCGGGCTGCCTTTATCCACGGGGACCCGGAGCGGAATATTGTCGGCTGTGAGCACAACGGAGTACCCGCCGCTATTGCCGAGTCTATCTACGATGAAATCAACGATTTTGCCAACTACGCCTTCAACAAGGCCCACGCTGTGTGTTACGCCGTGGTGGCCTATCAGACCGCCTGGTTCAAGTGCCACCACCCCAAGGAGTACATGGCCGCTCTGCTCACCTCGGTGCTGGATTCCACCGAGAAGGTGGCGGAGTATATCTCTGAGTGCCGGGATATGGATATCCCTCTGCTTCCCCCTGATGTGAACGAGTCCCAGGCCGATTTCACTGTGGTAGAGGGAGGAATCCGCTTTGGCCTGGTGGCCCTGAAGGGGGTAGGACGAAACGTTGTAAACGCCATGTTGTCAGAACGTGAAAAGGGTGGACCCTTTACAGACTTTATGGACTTCTGCGACCGGATGTTTGACCAGGATCTAAACCGGAGAGTGGTGGAGAGTCTCATCAAATCCGGAGCCTTTGACCGCATGGGCTACCGTAGGTCCCAACTGATGCAGGTATACGGCCAAGTGCTGGACGGGATTGCCGCGGCTCGGAAGCGGAACGTGGAGGGGCAGCTGGATCTCTTTGGGCTCGGCGGAGTGGAGGAGAGCGCCCCCCTTCCCGCACTGGTCCTGCCGGAGCTGGCGGAGTACAGCGCTCAGGAGCTGATGACCATGGAGAAGGAAATCACCGGGCTGTATCTGTCCGGGCACCCCATGGATCAGTACCGGGAGATGGCCAGGCGGAAGGGGGCGGTGAGCATCGGCTCTATCCTGCTGGACTTTCAGCGGGAGGATGGACCTAAGGAGTACCGGGACAACCAGAGGGTATCAGTGGCCGGTATTATTTCCACTTACCGTACCAGAACCACCCGGAATAACACCTTGATGGCTTATGTCAACCTGGAGGATGATACTGCCTCGATGGAGCTTTTGTGCTTTGCCAAAGTGCTGGAGAATAGTGGCAGCCATATCAGGGAAAACTCGGCGATCCTGGCTACGGGCCGGATCTCTGTCCGGGACGAGAAGGAGCCACAGCTCATGGTGGATGAGATCCGCCCCCTGGGAGACCTAAATGGGGAGATGACAGGGGAGGAGGAAAAGACGCTCTACCTCCGCCTGCCCGCCAGAGAGGACCCTCGCCTGCGTAAGGTCCGGCTGGCCCTCTCTTTTTTCCCCGGAGAGAGCCGGGTGGTGCTTTATTTTGAGGACTGCAAAAAGCGTGTGGGCTCCTACTGCCAAATCCATCCAGCCCTGGTGGCTGACCTGACGGAACGGCTGGGGGCGGAGAACGTGGTGGTGCAGTGACGGCCAAGCCGCTTAACCAGGGGTTGACAGCCCGCCAGAAAGAGGATATAATAGCCCCGTAATCCGGTAGGTAAGGCTACCGTGGGGATATGGGTCGCTGCCGCAAAGGGATGGAGACATCCTTCGTTGGTTTGAACAGGTCCTGTCGAACAGAAGGCAGGATTTAACGCGACTTCACCGCCCCGCGATGCTAAAGCTTGGACGGTGGCATGATAGGGTATGTGCAGAGCACGCTTGCCGCCGCCGCGGCTTGCGTGCTCTTTTCTATCCGGAGCGATTTTGAAGCAAAGAGAGGTGAACATCTCATGGACAGCGGCAGTCGAGGTCCCGGCGGACAAACTCAATATGGTACGCGGCGTCCTGGGATGGGCGCCGAGACAGCCGGCTGAGTTTGCCGGACCTCCTGTCACGAAACGGTAAAAAACCGAACTCGACGACAAGGAGGAAGCTGTTATGAAGAACATCAATATGATCCCTGCCATCCCTGGGACTGTGGGGGCTATCATGTCCCGTCAGCCCCTGGAGCTCTCTCCGCGGATGCGTGCCCGGGAGGCACTGGCCCGCCTGCGCCAGGTGGGTGTGCCCCAGGATTTTATGAGCAGCTGCTATGTGGTGGATGAGGAGGGGCGCCTGTTGGGTGCTCTTACCCTCTACGAACTGGTGGCGGCGCCCGACTGCGCCCGTTTGGATCAGGCCATGTCCGCCCCTAGGGCTGTCCTTACTCCGGAGTATGACCAGGAGGAGGCTGTGCGTCTGATGGAGGCGGCGGACTGCGTGGAACTGCCCGTGGTGGATGACGAGGGAAAGCTTGTTGGGACAGTCACCGCGGAGGATGCCATGGAGGTACTGCGGGACGAGGCCACTGAGGATATGGAGCGGATGGCCGCCATCCTTCCTTCCGAGCGGCCCTATCTAAAAACCAGCGTGTGGGAGATCTACAAAAAGCGTGTGCTGTGGCTCCTGCTGCTGATGGTATCGGCGGCCTTTACCGGGGCCATTATTACCCATTATGAGACTGCCCTGGCCGCCCAGGTGGTACTTACTGCCTTTATCCCCATGCTGATGGATACGGGAGGGAACTGCGGCAGCCAGTCCTCCGTCACCATCATCCGGGGGCTCTCCCTGGGGGAGATAGGGTATGGGGACTGGTGGAAGGTGGCCTGGAAGGAGATACAGGTCGGAGTGCTGTGTGGGATTACCCTGGCCGCTGTCAATCTGCTGCGACTGACTGTTTTGGACCACCTGGATCTGATAGTGGCCATAGTGGTCAGCCTGACTTTGGTAGTGACGGTGATTGTATCAAAGCTGCTGGGCTGTTTCCTGCCTATTCTGGCCAGCCGTGCCCATCTGGACCCTGCTGTGATGGCCAGCCCCTTGATCACCACCATCGCGGATGGGATATCCCTGATGGTATACTTTCGTATCGCCGTCCTGCTTCTTAGAATATGACGCGGAATACCCGGCGGAGAGAGGAGAAAAGCTGGAGGAAAGGCTGTGCCTTTCCTCCAGCTTCTTTCGATTAGCGGGCAAGATTTCGGCGGTGGGACCTTGTCGGAATCAGCGGGTTATATGAGTTAGGGCGTGGCCACGGCTGAGTACGGCGTAGACTGCGGCCGCGGCGGCCAGCCCAAAGAGCCCCTGAATGATATTCCCCGGCACGGAGGCCGCGGCGGCCAGACCCTTGCCCAGCCACAGGCAGGCGTAGCCGAAATAGCCGGCTACCATGATGATCTCAGCCGCAAAGCCGCTCACAGCCTGGGAGAGGAGTACATTTGGAGTGCGGCGCCGTTGGAGAGCCTGAAACAGCAGGGCGGCCACTACGGCCATCGCCAGCTTGATAGCGAAGGTTCCAGGAGCATAGTGAGCGTAGCCGGAGAGAAGGTCCGCCAGCATGGAACCTACGCCGGCGGCGGCCCCGCCGTAGAGTGGGCCCAGAACCCAGGCGGAGAGAAGAACGGCACAGTCTCCCAGGTTGACATAGCCCTGCATGGGGGAGGGAACCTGGATGACCAGGGTCATGATGGTACACAGGGCGGCAAAGAGGGCGGCTAATACCAGCTTACGGATCTTGGTATCTGACATGATGATCGCTCCTTTGAAAGTGGTGGGGAAATTTTTGCTTGCTTTTTCAACTGAGTTGTATTTTAATCATATCTGATATGATTAAAAGGACCAAACTATAACTTTTTTATAGGACCAGATTGGAGGGCTGTTTATGCTGACATATGATTTGGAAAAGCGAGGGAGCCTGGCCAGGTACGACTATCTGTATCGCTGCATCAAGGAGGACATCCTGTCCGGCCGCTTGAAAGCGGGGGAGAAGCTGCCCTCCAAGCGGACCCTGGCCACCCATTTGAATACCGCAGTGGTAACGGTGGAGAACGCCTATGCCCAGTTGGAGGCGGAGGGGTACCTGAACGCCAGGGAAAAGCGGGGGTATTTTGTCAACCCGGTGGAGACAGGACCAGTTAGGGAGAATCCGGCAGAGGCCAGGGAAAAGAACAGGGAACAGCGGGAGTGGCGGCTGGACCTGCGGGGGACCGGAAGCGGGACAGAGGGCTTCCCTTTTTCTGTCTGGGCCCGGCTGATGCGAAGAATACTTACGGAGCGGGGAGCCGAGCTGCTTCAGGCGACTCCCCACAACGGTGTCTATCCTCTGCGGCAGGCAATCGCCCGACATCTCTACCAGTTCCGGGGCATTTCCGCCGCACCGGAGCAGATCGTGGTGGGGGCGGGGACGGAGTACCTGTATAATTTGATCGTACAGCTTTTGGGCCGGGACCTGCTGTACGGGGTAGAGGACCCTGGCTACTCTAAGGCGGCCAGAATATACGGCCTGAACGGGGCGGGATGCATCCCCCTTCCGATGGACAGCCGGGGGGTGCGCCCCCAGGAGGTAGAGGAGAGGGGGGTGCAGATCCTCCATATATCGCCCAACCACCAGTTCCCCACAGGGACAGTGACCCCCATCCTGCGCCGGCAGGCGCTTCTGCGATGGGCGGAGGAGCAAAGGGGATATATCATCGAGGACGACTACGACAGCGAGTTTCGCTTTACAGGGCGCCCTATACCAGCGATGAAGAGCATAGACGCTGCAGGACGGGTCATCTATATGAATACCTTTTCCAGGTCACTGGCCCCCTCGCTGCGTGTCAGCTATATGGTGCTGCCGCCCTCTCTGATGGAGGAGTATCCACGTCGGCTAGGCTTCTACTCCTGTACAGTTCCGGCGATGGAGCAGTATACCCTGGCAAGCTTTCTGGAGGAGGGCTATTTTGAGTCCCATGTGAACCGGATGCGTGTCTTTTACCGAAATCGCCGGGACGAGGTGCTGGCAGCCATCGGCCAAAGTCCTCTGTCCGGCCGCTGCCGTGTGCTTGGAGAGGAGGCCGGACTCCATTTTTTGCTGGAGCTGGAGACGGAAAGGGAGGACAGTTGGTTGTCGAGGGAGATGGAGGCGCGCGGAGTAAGGCTCTCCTTTCTCACAGACTACCAGCAGCGGCCGGGGGCGGCCCCCCTCCACACTCTGGTAGTCAATTATCCGGGAACAGCGCCCGCACGGCTGGCTCCTGCCCTGGCGCTTCTGGCTGGCCTGCTGGATTGACAGAGAGACAGCTCTGTATTAGAATGCAGGGGCAGAGATAAAAACACAAGGCGGTTGGTAGTCCGTCCGCGGGTCCGCGCTCCCGTAAGTAGCCTTCCCTCCCGGGTCGTCCCTTCTCTGACGTGTCATGTTAGGGAGGAAACTGAATATGGTTCCAAGTATGAGCAGTTTTATAGTGCTGTTCCAGTCCCCTTTTTGGGTGGGTATTGCCCAGCGATGGGGGGAGGAGGGCTATCAGGCGGCCAAAATCACCTTTGGCGCCCAGCCCACTGACACTCAGATCTATCAATGGGTGTTGAAGGAGTGGCACAGGCTGGTGTTCAGTAAGCTGTCGGAGGAGGAGAGTCCTGTCCTGGAGAGAAAACAAAAGCGCCTTCAGCGGGAAGCGAGAAAGGCTATTCAGGTCAGAGGGATAGGGACCAAGGCCCAGGCGGCTCTCGCGCTTCAGCGGGAGGATCGAGGGCTGGCCCGAAGGGAAAAGAAGCATCTGGAGCGTCAGGAGGAGGACCGGCGGAAATTCCTTCTCCGGCAGCAAAAAAAGCGCGAAAAAAAGCGGGGCAGATAATTCTGCCCCGCTTTTTGAATGTTGCAAATGTAATTCTAGAAGGAAAGCGGCTGGTCAGACCGCTTCAGTGGAGCGTAAGCAGGGGAGGTCAGGCTTCGCTCTCGGCCGGGGCGGATTTTTTGCTCCAACCTTCGCCGTGGATGACGTGGCGGGAAACGGTCTTGTAGACTAGGAAGGTAACGGTGGAATTGATGGTACCTACCAGCAGGTTAAAGGGAAGAATCCCAGGGAGGAGCAGGGAATCAACTACCTCCACAGGCTGGCCCATGAAGAGGGGGGTAATAAAGTGATTGGCGGGCAGCATAACTAATCCCCGTGCCAGCGTAGCTAAGAACAACCCAAGAACCGCGCCAGATTTAGTATGCCGAATACGGTAAACAGAACAAACCACCATCACCATGGTAGAGGTAGCGATAATATGCATGATAATGCCATAAAACAGCCCGCCGGTAGCGGCACTTACGGTAAGCCCTTGGACCACACTGACAACCACAGTGAGCAGGACGCCAGCTAAAGGACCATAGGCCAGGGCACCGATGAAAATGGGGATATCAGCAGGATCGTACTCTAAAAAGGGGACTAGAGGGATCAGCGGAATACGGATAAAGTATACCAGCACCACCGATACTCCGGCCAATAGGGCCAATACCACCAATTTCCGGGTCTGCTCTCGATTAGACATAAAAAACACTCCTTTATTGTTTTGGTACCCCTGAAAAGCCAAAATGCCTTCCAGGTGTTAAAACAATCAAGGAGGTGCGCGAACACGCGCAAAAACACACGTGTCATTGTTCAACACACATCTTCTTCCATCCGGACTGTGACCGTTGGTCCCGGAGTTCCACCGGGTCAGCGAATGTGCTGCCACATTCGGTCGCGGACTTTACCGCCAGTGGGGAGTTTCACCCCGCCCTGAAGACATTGGATTCAGTTGTCCATGGAGTATTATATGCCAGGGGAAGAAAAAATGCAAGAGAAAATTTCAAAAATCATAGCCACCGGCACTGCCGGTGACTATGATTTAAGGAAAGAAGTCAGTCCTGATACAGGGGGAAACGGGCGGTGAGGGCCAGGGCCTCCTCCTTCAAACGATCCACCTTGGCGGCAAAATCCTCCTGAGCGGCGGCACAGATCAGTTTGCCCACGATCTCCATCTGCTCCTCTTTAAAACCGCGGGCGGTAACGGCGGGAGTACCCACTCGGATGCCGGAGGTGACAAAGGGCTTTTCTGGGTCGTTGGGGATGGCGTTCTTATTGACCGTGACACAGATCTCGTCCAGCCGGTGCTCCATCTCCTTGCCGGTCAGATGGGCGGGGCGTAGGTCCACCAGCATCAGGTGGTTGTCCGTGCCGCCAGACACCAGATCCAGGCCGCCGGCCATGATAGTCTTGGACAGAACTTGGGCGTTTTTGATGATCTGACCCTGGTATTCCTTGAACTCGGGCTTCAGAGCTTCGCCAAGCGCCACGGCTTTGGCGGCGATAATGTGCTCCAGCGGGCCGCCCTGGGAGCCGGGGAAGATAGCGGAGTTCAGCTTTTTGGCGATGTCCGGGTCGTTGGTCAGCAGCATACCGCCACGGGGGCCGCGGAGAGTTTTATGGGTGGTAGTGGACACCACGTCCGCATAGGGGATGGGGGACGGATGGAGCCCGGCGGCGACCAGTCCGGCAATGTGGGCCATATCCACAAAAAGATAGGCCCCTACCTCGTGGGCGATATCCGCAAAGGTCTTGAAGTCGATGGTGCGGGGATAGGCGGAGGCACCAGCCAGGATCATCTTGGGCTGGTGTTTTTTAGCTAGGTCCCGGACCTGGTCATAGTCGATATATCCCTTGCTGTCCACGCCATAGGCCACCATGTGATAGTTCTTGCCGGAGAAGTTGACAGGAGAGCCGTGAGTCAGGTGTCCGCCGTTATCCAGGCTCATACCCATGACCGTGTCGCCCAGCTGGCACAGGGCCTGGTAGACAGCGTAATTGGCCTGGGCGCCGGAGTGAGGCTGAACATTGGCAAACTTGGCGCCGAACAGCTCCTTGGCCCGCTCGATGGCGATATTTTCCACCACGTCCACGCACTGACAGCCGCCGTAATACCGCTTGCCGGGATAGCCTTCGGCATACTTGTTGGTAAGAACGGTGCCGGCCGCCGCCAGAACAGCGGCGCTGACGATGTTCTCCGAGGCGATCAGCTCGATGTTCTGCTGCTGGCGGTCATACTCCGCCCGGATGGCCTGACCCACTTCAGGGTCCTGCGCGATGAGAAAATCCATAGACTCCTTGACCATGTATAGCTCCTCCTGATATCAATAAGCAGTTTGCTCTGAGGAAAAGAGATATTCCCCCAGAATAATATATATTATATCAGTAAGCGGAGAAAAAACAATGGAGGAATGAAAAAAAGCCGTCGAAATTTTCCGGTAAGTATGGTATGATATCAAAATGACAGAACTTCTCCCTCCTGTGGAGAAAGCTGAATGGAGAGAAACAGATATGAAAAAGAAAAAGGCCGATGTGGCCGCCATTATAGAGGAGCTGAAAGCCCTATACCCGGACGGAATCTGTTCACTGGACTACCGGAAGGACTACGAACTTCTATTTTCCGTTCGACTGGCCGCCCAGTGTACTGACGAGCGTGTCAATAAGGTGACTCCGGCACTGTATGCCCGCTTTCCTACTCTGGAGTCGCTGGCCAATGCTGAGATTGCCGAAGTGGAGCAGTACATACATTCCACGGGCTTTTTCCGGGCAAAGGCCAAGGACATCGTACTAGCCTCCCAAATGCTTCTGCGGGAATACGGCGGCAAGGTGCCCAATACTATGGAGGACCTGCTGAAGCTGCCTGGTGTGGGCAGAAAGACAGCCAACCTGATCCTGGGAGACGTGTACCACACCCCCGGCGTGGTGGTGGCGGACACCCACTGCATCCGCATCTCCGGTCTGCTTGGGTTGACCGACGGCTCCAAGGACCCCGCCAAGGTGGAGATGCAGTTGAGGAAGATCCTGCCTCCAGAGGAGTCCAATGACTTCTGCCACCGGCTGGTCCTCCATGGACGGGCCGTCTGTATCGCCCGGCGGCCCCAGTGCCAGCAGTGTACCCTGCGGCCCTGGTGTGATTTTTTTAGTAAGCAGCAGGGAAAAGGAGCATAAGGGCCGGAGCGTCCTTTCGCCAGGATGTCATCTATCTGGCGGGCAGCAGCGCATATGCGCAGAAAGGCGGAGCAACCATGAAGAAAAATTATACCATTTATCAGGTGGACGCATTTACACGGGAGAAACTGGCGGGGAACCCCGCCGGTGTGGTGCCGGACGCGCGAGGGCTGACAGAGGGACAGATGCAGCGCATCGCCCGGGAGCTGAATAACTCGGAGACGGCCTTCCTTTTCCCGGGAAAAGAGGGGGAGTATGATGTCCATGTCCGGTTTTTCACCCCCACCCGAGAGGTACCTGTCTGTGGTCATGCCACCATCGCCTCCCACTATATCCGGGCCATGGAACTGGGTCTGGACAGCGCCCGGGTAGTCCAGAAGTGCGGAGCTGGCCTTTTTCCTGTGGATGTGTGCAAGGAAAACGGTGATTACCGGGTGGTCATGTCCCAGGGAAAGGCCGTCATTGGAGAGCCATTGGCCCAGGAGTACCAGGTCCGTGTGCTGGACGCCCTAGGCGTGACATGGGACGACCTCCGGCCCGGCTGCCCCATGGCTTCCGCCTCCGTAGGCTCTCCCAAGCTGATGGTGGTCCTCAACGACCTGGATAAGCTTCACAGCTTAAAACCGGACTTAGAGGCTCTCAAGGAGTTGAGTGGTGAGATTGGCTGCAACGGGTATCTGGTCTTTACCCTCCATCCTGGGGAAGAGCCTCTGGTCCATGGACGAATGTTCGGTCCTGCGAACGGTGTGGCCGAGGACCCGGTGACGGGGATTGCTAACGGCCCCATGGGTGCCTATCTGGTCCAATTTGGACTGATCCCCACAGATGGAGACGAGGTGCGCTTCACCTCTGCCCAGGGGGAGGCCATGGGCCGGCCAGGTGCTATGGAGGTCTGTGTGGAGCTGGAGGAGGGACGTCCCGGCGAAATCCGCATTATCGGCGACGCAGTGGTGGCGTTCCAGGCGGAGATAACGCTGGACGAGGAATGACAGAGAACCCCGTGAGGAGATGAGAAACGATGGCATACCGCCCGTTAGCGGATGAGATACGCCCCCAGAGCCTGGATCAGGTGGTGGGGCAGAGGCATATATTGGGAGAAAACGGCCTGCTGCGCCGGATCATTGAGGGGGGCAATATCCCCAACCTGATTTTTTACGGCCCCTCAGGCACAGGCAAGACTACGGTGGCGAACATCATCGCCCAGCGGACCAACCGGCCCCTGCACCGGCTCAACGCCACCACGGCCTCCATCTCCGACATCAAGGACATCATCGGAGATATCGGCACTTTGATGGCGCCGGAGGGTGTGCTGCTCTATCTGGACGAGATCCAGTACTTCAATAAGAAGCAGCAGCAGTCCCTGCTGGAGTTTATGGAGGACGGTCGCATCACCCTTATCGCCTCCACCACAGAAAACCCATTCTTCGCCGTCTTTGGGGCGGTGCTGTCCCGGGCTACGGTTTTCGAGTTTAAGCAGATCACGGCGGAGGATGCCCTCCCCGCTGTGGAGCGGGGTATCTCCATCATGGAGGAGCGGTTGGGCGCCCAGGTAGTATGCGAGGACGGGGTAAAGGAGCACATCGCCTGGGCCTGTGGCGGCGACATCCGAAAGGCCATGAACGCCATTGAGCTTTTACTCAGCGCCGCGAGGCGTGAGCAAGGGAAACTCCTTGTCAGCTTGGAGGATGCCAAAACGGTGGCCCAGAAGTCGGCGATGCGCTACGACCGGGAGGGAGATGCCCATTTTGATATCGCGTCAGCCCTCATGAAGTCCATGAGGGGCTCTGACCCGGACGCGGCGCTCCACTATCTGGCCCGGCTGCTGGAAGCGGGGGATATGATTACCGCCATCCGCCGCATCCTGTGCTCCGCCAGCGAGGATGTGGGCATGGCTTATCCTCTGGCGGTGCCCATCGTCAAGGCATGTGTGGACAATGCCCTTCAGCTTGGGCTGCCGGAGGCCAAGCTGCCTCTGGCCCAGGCGGTAGTCCTTCTGGCCACTGCCCCAAAGTCCAACACCTCCTGCATGGCCATTGAGGCCGCTATGGCCGATGTGCGCCGGGGCAGGGTAGGGGACATCCCGCGGCATCTCCAGAATGTCCACGCCGATTCCTCCGGTCTGGAGCGGGAGCAGGGCTATCTCTATCCCCACAGCTTCCCAGGCCGGTGGGTGGACCAGCAGTATCTGCCCGACGAGCTGAAGGATGCGCGCTATTACGTCTATGGGGAGAATAAAACAGAACAGGCCGCCAAGCGGTACTGGGATGAGATAAAAAGAAAAAGGGAGTGACCCCGCCTGGGGTGGGAAGAGGGAAGCATGGAGGAGTTAGAAGTTTTCAGAGCGTTGGTCATCGTCTGTCCGCTGATCTTTCTGGGAGGCATTGTAGACGCTATCGTGGGGGGCGGGGGACTCATCACGATCCCAGCCTATCTGCTGGCTGGGCTGTCTCCTCACGGGGCCACCGCTACCAATAAATGCAGCAGTTCCTGTGGGAGCCTGCTGTCCACCATCCGTTTTTTTCGTCAGGGGGACGTTCATCTCCCAAGCGTCCTGGTGGGGGCGGCGGCCGCCCTGGGAGGCTCCTGGATCGGAGCGCGGCTGAATATGATGGTTCCAGAACAGATCCTGTATTATATCATGCTGGCTATCGTACCTGTTGTGGCGGTTTTTCTCCTTGTCAGGCGGGACCTTGGAAGGGAGGACCGGTCCAATGAGCTGAGTCGGGCCCAGCTTATGGCTATATCTCTTTCCATCGGCCTGGTCATTGGAGGGTATGATGGCTTTTTTGGTCCGGGTTCTGGCACCTTTATGATACTGGGCTACACCGCCCTTTCCAAGTTTGACCTGCTCACCGCGTCAGGAAACAGCAAAGCGATCAACTTTTCCAGTAACATCGCGGCGCTGGTGACCTATGCCCTGGCGGGTAAGGTCGTGTGGCTGGTAGGGATCCCTGCCGCCCTGTGCAGTGTGGCGGGCAACTATGTGGGCTCCAGTCTGGCCTTCAAGGGGGGCGCTAAGATTATCCGCCCTATGTTTTTTGTGGTGCTTGCCCTGCTGCTGGGGCGGCTGATCTATGATTTGGCAGTGTAGTCCGGCGTATTTGTGAGGGAGGGCAGCCTTGAAGGCCGCCCTCCCTCTTTCATTTTCTTCCGAAATAGCTGACCAGCAAATCGACACAGGCTCCGTAGGAGCGCATCCCCAGCTCCTGGCCGTTGCCCTTCAAAAAGGCGTCGTAGGCCTGTCCGGCCGCATCCTCGATAGGGGACTCCAGGGCGGCCCAATAGGCGTTGTTCTCATTCCAGTCTGTGGCCAGCTCCAGAGTAAACCACCGGCCGGCGATCTCGTCCCACAGGTCTGGAGCCACGGGGTACAGGGCGTTACACAGCTGGATCAGTCCGGCGAGATAGCCGGAGTATTGAAAGACGGTGTCGCCGCAGGTGACACAGGCGGCGATGCCCACAAAGTTGGCCTCCAGCTCAGAGGCTACCATCCGCTGGTGGGCCATCTCATGGGCGATGGTTTCCGGAATCAGGCAGGCGGGACAGTCCACATTCACATTGGCTTCTCCGGTGAAGGGGAAGTAGACGCCAGTAAAGCCCAGAATACTCTGGAGCCTGGAAAAGAGAAGGGGTTTTGCCCTGACCGGCGGGATATCCAGACAGGGAAATTCCTGGATAAGCCCTTCATAGACCTGTGTTCCTTTGTGAAAATAGTAATCACGGGGCACAGCGAAGCGGCCCTCTGAGTCCCGGTCCACCTGGCTGGAAAGCCGGGCGGCGTTTTGGGCAAAATACTCCGTGACGGCGGCC
Organism: Flintibacter hominis; assembly: GCF_014287965.1. Lineage (NCBI taxonomy): Bacteria > Bacillati > Bacillota > Clostridia > Eubacteriales > Flintibacter > Flintibacter hominis. The sequence continues at coordinate 613,944 of NZ_JACOPO010000001.1, forward strand.
AGCGCCTCGACTGAGTAGGGAGCGACCTCCAGCCCACTGCGCCGGGTGAAGCTGGAGGCCTGATAGGCGGCGTTCCAAAACCAGAAAAGGGCCGCTAGGACCCAAAGCCACACGGCGGCCAGCGCCAGCAGCCGCCGTAAGAGAGGGGAGAGCTCCCTGCGCCGAACAGCTAAAACGATAGCCCGGACCAGCCAGGCCACGCTGCCTGTCAAGACCAGGACGACCAGAACCTCGGCCACAGAGAAGGGAAAGATGGACCACATTCGGCCCAAAAACTGCTCCACAGGGGCCATTACGCCAAAGACCCACCAATCCATCACTCTGGGCAGAGGGCTGAGAAGATAAAACAGCCCAATGAGCAGGATTGGGAGGAACAGAGCGGCGGCCAATCCCCAGTGTATCTTTCGTTTTACCTTTGTTTCCATAGCGGCCTCCATGGGGCAGAAAAGGGGCAGGTCAATTTCCAACAACGACAGGTCCCGAGGTCCATTCCCGCCCGGGGACGGGAACGGACTCCAGGCACAGGTCATACAGGTCGGTGCATCTGGCCTCCTGTGCGAAAAGGGAGCGGCCCACCTCATCCAGTGCCTTGGCGTGGGCCGGCTTTGTGAGGATGGGCAGAGATGCCTGGGACTTCATCTTCTTCAGAATGGCTTGCCCCCTGGCGTTAAGGCCCAGCACACGAAGATAAGGCGGATTGTCTGGGCGGTCTGCCTCCGTCAACCCCAGGTAGGCCCACGTCAGCAGACGCCGCGTCCGGGATGCAGTCCAATGTCTGGGCTTGGCCAGATGGAAAAACTCCTCTAGGGAGCGGCAGTTTCGGCCAGCCCGCTCCAGCCGGACGGAGGCTCCCTCCGCTGCCCCGCTGTCAGGAAGCTTGGCCCAGTTTTCCGCTGTCATAGCGCGTAGGTTGGCCAGCAGACCCCGCTCTACCCGCTTCAAGGAGGGAGAACCATGCCAGCCCTCCTTTAGTACCTCCAGTCCTCCTTGGGGGAGATAGAGCTGTGCGGCTTCCCAGCTTCCCTGTTCCAAAAAGGCCCGAAGCTGGGTAGCGGAGAGAAAACGGGGGTGCTCCGCCACCTTTAACAGTACGCCGTGGGGAGCCCCCTCCCGTCTGACGGTCATAGGGAGAATACTGCTTTTCAGCCTGTCCAGCTCCCGGAGATACTCCACACCCAAATTGTTGTTGGGAGCAGACAGAAGCTCTGAACTATCGGGCCCAAGGATGCTCCGCACCGTTTCCTGCCGGGAGGAGGCGAATGGCATCCCCTCGTCCACGAAACGGCGTACTCCCGTCTCGTATACCGGACTGTTGAGACACACGGCCACCCGTTGGAGTCGGTCCACATCTCCGCACTCGCTGCCGAAGGAGAGCACATCCACCACTCCAGTGGCATCCAACAGGTCCACAGCCCCCTGAGCGAAGGACTCCGCCGAGGAGACTGCCCACACCGTGGGCAGTTCCAGCACCAAATCGACGCCGCCCATCAGGGCCAGCCGGGCCCGGTTCCACTTATCGGTAATGGCACAGCCTGCCTGCTGGACCCAGTTTCCGCTCATGACAGCCACGACCCCGGCCTCGCCACCCACGGCCCGCCGGCTCTCAGAGATCTGATATTGGTGGCCGGTGTGGAAGGGATTGTATTCCGCCACGATGCCGATGACCCGCATGGAAGGCCTCCTGACAAAGAAAATTTCCTGTTTTTCGAAAAAACGGTTGTCCTGGCCGGGGAAAAGCGGTAGAATAGGGACCATAGACAGAGGATGAAACTATTATAGTGCATCCCCCGGCTCAAGGCAACCACAAGCTTGTGAAATTTGATTTGTGAAGGAGATCGATCTCAATGAACATTTTGGTCATCAACGCTGGCAGCTCTTCCCTGAAGTATCAGCTGCTCAACCCTGAAACCCAGCAGGTGCTGGCCAAGGGACTGTGCGAGCGCATCGGAATCGACGGTAAATTTACTTATAAGCCTGAGGGCAAGCAGGCCGTCAAGGAGGCCGACGTGGCCATGCCCACCCACTCCGAGGCCATCCAGACTGTGCTGAACGCCCTGGTGGACCCCGCCAATGGCGTCATTGGCTCCATGAAGGAGATTGATGCTGTGGGTCACCGGGTGGTCCATGGCGGCGAGAAGTTCGCCAAGAGCGTGCTCATCACGGACGAGGTCATGGCCGCCATCGAGGAGTGCAACCCCCTGGCCCCTCTGCACAATCCCGCCAATATCATTGGCATCAAGGCCTGTCAGGCCCTCATGCCCGGAACCCCCATGGTGGCTGTGTTTGACACCGCGTTCCATCAGACCATGCCCTCCGTGGCCTACACCTACGCCCTGCCCTATGAGTATTATGAACAGGACAAGGTCCGTCGCTACGGCTTCCATGGTACCAGCCATAAGTATGTGTCCCAGCGGGCGGCGGCCATGCTGGGCAAGCCCATTGAGGAGCTGAAGCTCATCTCCTGCCACCTGGGTAACGGCTCCTCCGTTACCGCTATTGACGGCGGAAAGAGCGTGGATACCTCCATGGGCTTTACCCCCTTGGCTGGTCTGCCCATGGGCACCCGTGCCGGCGACATCGATGCCGGTATTATGGAGTACCTGATGAACAAGTACGGCTATGATATCAAGGAGATGCTGAACATCCTCAATAAGAAGTCCGGTGTCCAGGGCATCTCCGGCGTATCCTCTGACTTCCGTGATTTGGAGAAGGCAAAGTCTGAGGGCAATCAGCGGGCCGCTCTGGCTCTGGATGTGTTCCATTACAGCGTGAAGAAGCTCATCGGCTCCTATGCCGCTGTTATGGGAGGCGTGGACGCCGTGATCTTTACCGCCGGTGTAGGCGAGAACGGCGCCGGCGACCGCAAGGCCATCGTTAGCGGCCTTGAGTTCATGGGAATCAAGATTGATGACGAGAAGAACGGCAAGCGGGGCGAGGAGATCGACATCTCTGCCCAGGACGCCACCGTGCGCACCCTGGTCATCCCTACTAACGAGGAGCTGATGATCGCCCTCGATACTGCCGAGCTGGCGAAGTAAAACGGCTGAACAAATCGTGTCATACAGGCCGCCGGAATTCCGGCGGCCTATTCTATTTTGTGGAGAGAACAGCCGCCCGTTGACAATTTCAAAAGCTCTATACTATAATAGAACCACTTTAAAAAAGGACGGGACAGGAATGGATATCCATGTCAATGACATCCTGAAAATGAAGAAGCCCCATCCCTGTGGCAGCCAGGAGTGGCTGGTCCTGCGGGTGGGGATGGATTTCAAGCTGCGCTGCCAGGGCTGCGGGCATGAGGTCATGCTCCCCAGGAGCAAGGCGGAAAAAAATATCCGCAAGGTATATCGGGACGGCAGCGAGGTGGGGGCGTGAGTCTCCCATCCAGTAATAGACGGACGGAAGGCGGGTCACACTATGGATAAGAGATTTTGGAGCAGCCGTATTCAGGACTTGGAACCCTACATCCCTGGGGAGCAGCCAAAGGACCGGGTATTTATTAAGTTAAATACCAATGAGAATCCCTACCCGCCTTCCCCTAAAGTGTTGGAGGCAATCCGCTCTGCTGCTGATGAGACATTGCGGCTCTATCCGGACCCGGAGGCATCCCAACTGCGGCAGACCATCGCGGAGTACCACGGCCTCACTCCAGAACAGGTGTTCTGCGGCAACGGCTCTGACGAGGTGCTGGGCCTGTGCTTTTACGCCTTCTTCTCCCCGGGCAGAAGGGTGATCTTCCCTGATATCACATACAGCTTTTACCCGGTCTACGCTCACCTTTTCCAACTGGATTTTGAGGAGATACCGCTCAATGAGGACTTTTCTTTCCCAGTGGAGAAGTTCCTGCGCGGCAGTGGAGGCGCGGTGGTGTGTAATCCCAATGCCCCCACCGGCCGTACCCTTCCGCTGGAGGAGATCTGCCGCATCTTAGAGGCGGATCCGAACAGGGTGGTGATGGTGGACGAGGCATATGCCGACTTTGGTGCCCGTTCTGCTGTGGAGCTGTTGAACCGCTACCCCAATCTGGTTACAGTCCACACGCTGTCCAAGTCCCGGTCCCTGGCCGGTATGCGTGTCGGCTACGCCTTGGGAAGTCCTGAGGTGATGGCCGCTGTGCGCTGTGTGAAAAACTCCTTTAACTCCTACCCTCTGGACCGGCTGGCCCTGGCGGCTGGGGAGGCGGCGATTCGGGATGTGGAATACTTTGAGGAGAGCCGGCGTAAAGTGATGGCCACCCGGGAGCGTACCACGGCCCGCCTGCGGGAACTGGGCTTTTTCGTCCATGATTCCAACGCCAACTTTATTTTTATTACGCATCCCGCTGTTGGCGGAAAAGAGCTTCAGCAGGGCCTGCGGGACCGCGGGGTCCTGGTCCGTTGGTTTGACAAACCCCGCATCCGGGACTATCTCCGCGTGTCCATCGGCACTGACCAGGAGATGGAGGCGATGTGCCGGGCCTGCCAGGATATTTTGAAAGGATAGAGACTTATGCGTTACGACAGTGACCTTCTGTACCGTCCGCCGGGAGAGTGGAGGAGCTATCTGCTCCAATGTACCATTGGCTGCTCCAACAACCAGTGTACCTTCTGCGGAATGTATAAATCCAAACAGTTCCGAATCCGCCCGACAGAGGAGATCCTGGAGGATATCGATATGGCTCGGGACTACTACGGTCCTGGACTCCAGCGGGTCTTTCTGATGGACGGCGACGCCATCATCATCAAAACGGAGGAAATGCTCCGCATCCTGAAAAAGCTGTACGACACCTTTCCTCATCTGGAAAAGGTCACGGTCTATGCCGGCCCCCGTAGTACGCTTTCCAAATCGCCGGAGGAGCTGAGGACGCTCCATGAGGCGGGTCTTTCCAGAGCCTATCTCGGAGTGGAGAGCGGCAGCGACACGGTGCTGCGTTTCATCCGGAAGGGAGTTACTGCCGACCAGATGCTGCTGGCAGGACAGCGGCTGGTGGAGGCGGGCATCGATCTATGGGTCACCATCATCTTGGGCATGACTGGGGCCAGGGGAGAGGGGGGCGACTGGCGGGAGCACATTCTGTCTACCGCCAAGATGATAAACGCCATGAAGCCAAGACACTTGTCCGCTATGACCTTTGCCCCGGCCAAGGGGACTCCGCTGGGGGAGGATGTGCTGGCTGGCCGCTTTGAGGTGTGCTCTGCCGACCATGTACTGGAGGAGTGCCGTCTGCTGATCGAGAATCTGGATGTGGACCCGCTTCATTTTACCAGCAATCATGCCTCTAACTATCTGCCCCTAAAAGGCGGATTGCCGGAGGATAGGGAAAAGTTCCTCTCCATGATCGACCAGGCTCTGGAGGGAAAAATACGTCTGCGCAAGACATTGGACAGAGGTATCTGAAAAGAACTCCCCGGACGCTCACCCGTGGCCCGTCCGGGGAGCGATGGGCAACCTATTCATTTTAGCTCTTGACAAGTGGGTGGGGGTATGGTATGATAATCCTCGCCTCTGATTTGTTTGAAAAGATGAGGAGAGATGTCCGAGTGGTTTAAGGAGCCGGTCTTGAAAACCGGTGACTCGAAAGAGCCGTGGGTTCGAATCCCACTCTCTCCGCCACTTTTCATCTCTAGCCAAAGTAAATAGTGAACTCGTAGCTTACAGCCATGCAGAAGTACCCAAGTGGCTATAAGGGGCTCCCCTGCTAAGGGAGTAGGCGGGTAAAACCGTGCGGGGGTTCGAATCCCCCCTTCTGCGCCAAAAAGCCGCAACAATTTGGATATAGTGGGCTGTAAGCTCACTGTTCCAAGGTGTTGCGGCTTTTTATTTGTAAAATTTCTGAAGGTAAAAAAGATACCAGACGAGGATTCCTGAAATCGAATAGACTTGCACTTTTTGGAACCAAAGGCAGAAATAAACGCCCTTTTTCAAATCAAAAAGGCGATGAACTGCTCCTTGTCAAGCAGACAAAGCAAAAGATAAAAAATTAAGCAGAGGATTCTATAGCCAGTAGGATCCTCTGTTTTTTATTTAGTGGAAGTTTCGATAAATTCCGCCGACGTCATACAGCCAAGCTTTTTCTGATGTCAATGGTTGTTATAGAAGTTAATGCATGCACAGATCGCCTCCCGAAAGGTATCATAGTCCTCAAAATGATAGAGGCGTTACAATCCCGTTTTCAGGATACCCCAGAACCCCTCCATCGGGGTGTTATCAAGACAGCGTCAAACGCGGGACATACTCTGGTATATGCCAGCCCGTTTCATAACTTTTTGGAAGGGGCGGCTGGTGTATTGGACACCCAGGCCGTTGTGAAGCAGCGGCTTTGTGTGCGGATATTTCTGAAGAGCCTGCTCGAAAGTATTCAGAAACAGAGGAGTATTATTACGACGGCTCAGGGAAAACGCAACAATATTCCTTCCGTAACAGATCCAACACGGCGCTCAGGCACGCCTTGCCGCCTTAAAGTCGCTGGCCCACACACTGTTTTGGTTTGACATCCGCCCCACAAAAATGTCACCGCTGGTTGTCAAACATGCTTTTATGGACATGCCTTGGTAGGTATCCACGATGAGGACGGCAGCCTGTCGGCCGGAAATCTGCTGGATGATCCCAGCATACTCCATTTCTGGCCGAAAATATGAGACAGCAGATCAACGCGACAGAAACTGCTGTAGGTCTTCTTCTGATGTTCACCGCCGTACCGGTTCGGTTACTTGGAATTGGCGGCTATGCATCTGTGTGAGCAGGATATCACCCTGTTTCTCTCGTATGCGTGGATCGGTACGGAGTCCCCAAACAATGACCCGAATCTCAGCAAAAGAAATCTGTTGGATATGTTTCGTTCTATTGACCCGCACAGGCTGATGAATGAGGGGAAGTACGATCTGTTCCGGCGTCTGGACGATGTGATGACGGCCTAACACACTGTGATCCCACTCAACGCCCAAAATGCCAGGGAATTGTCATGGACGCTGAACCGTGAGGTTACTGAGTGGTTTGCCCACCAGTATGGTGAAAACGGCACAATATATGAGGCGCAGCTCAGAAAGAAGAAGATCCTATGAGAATTAACATCGGAGCAGCCCCCATGCATCATGACGGCACGATACTCTCCCTACACCCACTGAAACGGGAGAAAACGGTTTCACGCCGAATCAACGGCGTATTCCGCCTGCTTGGAGAGAAAATAACCTTGGAACAGTTCTGCGAGGAACATGATCTGGCATACCCCCAAGATAATCAAGAATTTACGCCCTGCCTTACCGGATGAGGCGGGACTGTTCTATTCCGAGCTGGAGCCTGAAAAGGACAAAGCCCTCAGTACAGTCGGCCATATAAGACTTGACTACGGCCACGGCGGGAAGGAGTTCTGATATACCTGGTGGCCTCACAATGACGACCGGTTCAACATGCCGGAATTCAAAGATATCCTGTAGCGGTTTGTGACAGCTTGCGAGGGGATGGGCCGCTGAAGGATCTGAGAGCCATGAGAGCCGACTGCCTGCGGCACGGCGGGTCCATTACAGAAGGTAACCGCCGCTATGGGACAACGAGAGACAGTGCTGGCCGGGGATCCGGATTATAGCCGCTGAGTTGGCTCTCTCAGTCCACGATCAAGCGGGAGAATGGGAGCTTCAGTTCTAACCTATACAAACTCCAATGATGAATAAAAAGCAAGGGCCCCGCCAAGGTGCTCTTGCGTCTTGACCGTAGACGAGGGTAGATTCATGGTGAATCCACCAGAAGGACCCACTCTAAGGAGAAAATATAAGGCGGACAAGGATACTTATGGCCTCAAACGACTCTATAATATTCCTACTGAAAATGACCACGAACTGTAATTTCTGGCTCAATAAACCAAGTAGTCCCAAACAAAGACTTGATTTGCTCCTTACTTTGGCGCAGATCTGACTAAAATATTAAAAATTCACAACTAGTATCAGTCGAATACTCAATCAAGCTGTCAGGGTAAGAGAAGATATCTGGAGTACAAAAATTTAAATATGAAGTCGCCGGCGCAGTTCCTTTACCCGATCCCGGCCGATAGGGAGGGAATCGGAGGAGCCGCGGACCCGGAGGGCAAAGCTGCTGTTATTCCAGGGAAAAATATCCTGGATATATTTCAGGTGGACTAGGCAAGTCTTGTGGATGCGGTAAAAACCCTGCCCATCCAGGCGGCTTTCATACTCAGACATAGGAGAGTTGTCGCTGTAAGATTCGCCGGACAGAGTATGGAGGACACAACCACGGCCGGCCCCGTCAGTCTCAATATAGGTCACGTCATTGACATCAAGCAGAATGGTATGACGGTTACAGCTGACGGCAAGACGGAGCGGCCCAGGGGTCTTGTGGGGAGAAGACTGAAGCTCTGCCACACACTGGTCCAGCGCCTGACGGATCCGCTGGGGATCAAAGGGTTTGAGAATATAGTCGTCTACCCGAAGTTCAAAGGCAGTGACCGCGTACTCAGAGTACGCAGTGGCGAAGATGATCTTCGCCAATGGCATGAGACGGCGAGCGAGGGAGGCCACCGTAGTTCCCTCCAGGTCACCCAGATGGATGTCTATAAAAAGAATATCAAAGGTATCCTTCTCCAGCAACTGGATTCCCTGGGCACCACTGGATGCCTCAAATATTTCGGCTTGTGGCAGATGTTGACGAATCTGGTGGATCAACTCAAGGCGGGAATATTTCTCGTCATCGATTACTGCGATACGCACTGGACCTCACTCCTTTTCACATCAGAATAGGACTGGGAAGGCGGAGTCAGGGGAATAGAGAAAAACACAGTAGAGCCGGCTTGGGAGCTGTCGATGGTAAATTTGCACTGTTCTCCGTAGATGCTGCGAAGCCGCTTCCGTACATTGAACAGGCCGGAGTAGCTTGGATCTTCCGGGTCCTGAAGCATCTCTAGAACCTGGGGCGGAAATCCGTGGCCCCGGTCAGAGACTTGGATATAGGCCCGCTCCTGATCCTGGCGAATGCAGATACAGACGTGTCGCTCATCTACAGAGGTGCTTCCGTGGCGTACTGCATTCTCAACAATCGGCTGGAGAATCAGCGGAGGGAGGTGGAGCCGGGTCAGGTCGTCAGGTAGCTCGCGGGTCACATGGATAGCTCCCTCAAAGCGGGCATCTACAAGGGCCAGATAGTTATCCACATTGGACATCTCCTGGACTAAGGTAACAAAGGGCTCGTTGATAGATAGAGTTTGGCGCAAATAGCTGGCCAAAATCAGAATGGTCTCTCGTGCCCGTTCGGAGTCGGTGAGGCACAGGGCGGAGATAGTGTTTAGTGCGTTATATAGGAAGTGAGGATTGATCTGGGACTGAAGGGCCCGGAACTCTGCCTGCCGCCGCAGCTCGATCTGGTGGTGGAATTCTCCCAGCTCCAGTTGGGAAGAAAAAAGCTGGGCCAAACCGTCCGCCGTGCGGATGTCTGCATCCAGAATTAGATTGGGTCCCATAGGGACCACCAGGATCAAAACACCCACTGCCTCGTCATCCCACATAAGAGGGGCGGCAATGGCGGCGTTGTCTTCCTGGTGAACTGGTACGTCTACCTCGCCGGGAAAATCCTGCATTACCACCAGTTCTCTCCGCTCTAGGGCCTGGCGGGCAGGTTCGGGCAGGGGGTGACCCTGAAGGGCAATACCACTGGTGGCCAGTACCTGCTCCCGGTCTGTGATGATCACCTGAAAATCAGGCAAGGTGGCTCGGACGGTATCCGTCGCCTGTTGGAGGGCGTGCCTATCCCCAAGGCCCTCTCGGAGATAGGGGAGGCATTTCTGAGCGATGTACAGGGCGAGGTACTGCTGCTCTACCAGTTCAATGGTCAAACTGCGGTTGAGTCGGTTGAGCAAAGTCATGAAGATGACAAGCCCCAGAGAATTCACCACCATCTTGGGCAGAAGGATTACCTTCTCCAGGGCGATAGCGGCCTCAAAGGGTTTAGCCAAAATCAGAATCAAGACACATTGTACCAGTTCGGATACAAGAGTAATGGCGACAAGGGCGAGGTTCCGCCTGGAACAACGGCTGAATCGGCGGTAGCACAGAGCACCGATGATACCAAAGCCAAAGGTACCCACCCCACAGGCCAGAGAGGTGAAGCCGCTCGGATCAAAAAGATAGCGGTGCAGGCCGCTGAGAGCGCCCGCGCACAGTCCGGAAAGGGGGCCGCCCACAAGACCAGCAGCCACAGTGCTCACCACCCGCGTGTTGACTACCGCCCCCTGGAAATTCATTCCTGTATAGGTCCCACTGATGGACAGCAGGCCGAAGATCAGTCCCAGGCATAGCTGATTGGGGACGGAACGGACCCTGCGCTTCAGTATGATGCGCAGAGGGCGGACCTCCGTCAGAATGGCGGCGACGATGTAGAGCAGACTGATGTTAAGCAGGAGATAGATCAGCAAGCTGTTCTTCATACAGTTCACCTCGTTCCTGGCAAGTCAAATGGGCGAGGAGCCGTGGCCGGACCGGATATAGCTGTGGCAATTAACAGATTCTTAACAATCATAAGTTTAACATGAACGGGCTGGATTTTCAAGAAAGTGGAGGAACCGTTCTCACACGGTTTCCAACCGTTCTCACAGGTAAAATGACCTTAGGCCGAAAAATCGTTGACGAAGATGTTTTTTGCACATAAAATGCGCCATAGAAAGCGGAAAAATTGTGCGTATTGTGAGCTCCGCTTTTATTTCCACGGATGGCCGCTGAAATAAAAGAACTACTTTGAAGAAAAGGAGAGAATTGAAAGATGAAGAAGATCCTGGCTTTGGCTCTTGCGCTTTCCATGGCACTGTCCCTAGTCGCCTGCTCCAACGGAACGGAGAATACCTCCAACGGGGGAGGCTCTAACGGCGGAGGAAGCTCTGCCTCTATTCCGGATGGCTCCGCTGGGGGTGACAGTGAGAAGGGGCTGACCGCGGATGAGCGCGCCGGTGAGTTTATCACTGTGGGCACCGGCCCAACCTCCGGTATCTATTTCCCCATTGGCGGTGCCTTTGCCACCGCCTTGGCGGACTGGGGCTATAAGACCAGCGCCGAGTCCACCAACGCCACTGGACAGAACATCCAGAATATGCTCAACGGTGATCTAGAGATCGCCATCGCCATGCAGGACGCTGTCATGCAAGCCTACACCGGCACCGAGGCCTATGACGGCATCGAGCCAGCCGAGAACCTGCGTGCCCTGATGCGCTTGTGGCCTAACTATGTTCAGCTGGTTACCACCGCCGACACCGGCATCACCTCCATCCAGGACCTGGTGGGCAAGCGCGTGGGCGTAGGTGCCGCCAACTCCGGCGTGGAGATCAACGCTCGTATGATCCTTAACGCCTATGGCATTACTTACGATGACATTACCCCAGACTACCTGGCCTACGGCGAGGCTATCGAGAACATGAAGAACGGCCAGTGTGACGCCGTGTTCGTCACCTCCGGTTTGCCCAACGCCACGGTTATGGACCTGGGTGTTCAGTATGACATGGTGGTGGTCCCTCTGGACGGCGAGGGCCGCGACAAGTTGGTGGAGGAGTATCCCTACTATGCCAAGTCTGTCATCCCCGCCAATACCTATAACAACACTGAGGATATCGAGGGCATCTTTGTGTACAACATCATGTTGGTCCGGGATGATCTGAGCAATGAGATGGTGTACGACATGCTGGAGGGTATTTTTGCTAATATTGATACCATTAAAAATTCCCACAACACCGCCAACGAGAACATTGACATCACCTTCGGTGTCGACGACATCCAGCTCCCCCTGCACCCTGGCGCCGAGGAGTTCTGGAAGGACAACGGCTACCTGTAACTGTTGATGTAAACCCTCGTGCCGGAGGACAAATACCACAGTCTGTCCTCCGGCCTTTTTTGAGGACGCATTCGAATGAGACACAAGGCTCACTTTTTTCTGCCGCTGGCAGTTTTAGCTGCGGTGGTGTGCGCGGCTCTGTGGTGGGCATTTCTTAGCCCACATATGGTTTTCCAGCTCTATGACAGGGAGAACGAACGGGTCGTACTGGAAGTCCCGGCTGGCCCAGGCGACCAGCTCCGGCTGGAGATTGAACATTCTTTTGAGCACATTCCCTGGTACGAATATTACACCGTGACCGACGACGGCGCATTCAATCTGGATGCCATCGCAGTGGCGGGATACGGCGCGGGAATTCCGGCAGAAATGGACGTGCCCACCCACATTGAGGATGGGTTAGTCTGGATGGAGGAGATCAACAGCCGTTTTGAGCAGTTTATGTGGATCACATCGGCCTCTTATATGAAGGGGCTGCAGCTCAATGGCGAGGAGATTTTTGACTTTCGGACACTGCCGGACGCCAGCCGAATCCGGGGTGATATGATTATGAAAAGGGGGTACCTCTCCATTGGCTGACATGGAAAAGAATCCTGTGATCGAAGCGTCGCCCATTGATGAGGCCAAGGGCGCAGAGATTATGGAGAAGTACGAGAAGGAGTCTCGTACCCGCAAATTTGACGCAGGCTGGCTGGTAAAGCTGATTTATTTTATCTGCCTGGCCTTCACTATCTACCACCTGGCCTATGCCTCTGGAATCCGGGCGCTCCAGATGGTCAGCATTAAGCACCACGCCATCCATGTGGGGCTTATCCTGGTGCTGGGTTTTGCTCTGTATCCCGCATTTAAAAAATCGACCCGCAGAAAGATCGTCTGGTATGATTGGGTGTTCCTGATCTTCTCTGCGGCCATGCCCATCTATGTGTTTCTGCGCTATCCCACTTTTATCTCCACTGGTTTCCAGGGAGAGATGATCGACGTAGTGATGGGCACCATCATGATCTTCCTGGTCATGGAGTGTTCTCGCCGGATCAGTGGTCCGGCACTGACGATCTTGAGCGGGATTTTCCTAATCTATGCCATCTTCGGTCGCTCTTTCCCCGGCGTATTCATGCACCGCGGTTACACCTGGCACCGGATCGTCACTTACCTGACTACCGATATCTATGGAATTTATGGCACCTCCATCCAGGTGTCCGCCACCTATATTGTGCTGTTCATCATCTTTGGCGAGGTCATGAACAAGTGCGGCATGGGCCAGTTCTTTAATGACATCGCCAACGCTTTGGCTGGTCACACAAAGGGCGGCCCCGCCAAGGTGGCCGTGTTGGCCTCTGGTTTCCTGGGATCCATCAACGGCTCTGCTGTGGCCAATGTGGTGACTACCGGCACCTTTACTATCCCTCTGATGAAAAAGACCGGCTATAGCAAAGAGTTTGCCGGTTCTGTGGAGGCCACCGCCTCTGTGGGCGGCCAGCTTCTGCCCCCTATCATGGGAGCCGCTGCCTTTGTTATGGCGGAGACCTTGGGCGTCCAGTATGGAGAGATCATCAAGGCGGCTGTGATCCCGGCCCTGATCTATTATCTGGGTATCATCATCCAGGTACAGATGCGGGCCACCAAGGATAACCTGCTGGGCCTGCCCAAGGACCAACTGCCTCGGGTGGGACAGGTAATGAAGGAGCGCGGCCACCTGCTCATCCCCATCGCCTTCCTGCTTTACATGTTGATCTGGAGCGGCAAGACGGTGATTTTCAGCGCCTTCTGGACTATCGTGGTCACCATTGTAGTGGCTCAACTTCGGCCCATCAGCCGTATGAGCGTCAAGGATATCTGTGACGCCTTTGTAGCGGGCGCTAAATCCACTGTTTCTGTGGCTATCGCCTGCGCCTGCGTGGGTATCATCGTGGGTATCTGCGGCCTGACCGGTTTTGCCCTGAACGTGGCCAACACCATTATCAGCATTGGTCACCAAGACCTGTTCCTGACCCTGCTGTTTACCATGGTTACCTGTATGATTCTGGGTATGGGCCTGCCTTCCATCCCCTCCTACTTGATTACGGCCACCATCGCGGCTCCTGCTCTGGTGGAGCTGGGGATCCCCGCTATCGCGGCCCACATGTTCTGTTTCTACTTCGCCATGTTCGCCAACCTGACTCCCCCCGTTGCTCTGGCGGCCTTTGCCGCGGCTGGATTGTCGGGCGGCAATCCTATGAAGACAGGCTGGCAATCGGTAAAACTAGCCCTGGCCGGATTCATTGTCCCTTATATGTTCGTTTATAGTCAGCAGCTCCTGCTGATGGACGTAGATTTTATCAGTGGTACTCGTGTGGTCATAACCTCCTGTATCGGCGTGGTGCTGATCGGTGCGGCGGTAGAAGGTTATCTCTTTGGTCGGCTGAATCCGGTGTTGAGGGTCATTTCCTTTGGTGCGGCTATGATGCTCATAGATAGTGGCGCAATTACTGATCTGATTGGAATAGGTGGTTTGTTCGTCATCATTTTGTTCCAGAAATTTGTGGTTGCCAACCGGAACAGAAAACCTACCGCGGCATAGCAGCAATATTCTCTGAAACAGGTCACCCGGCAGAGATTCCTGCCAGATCGGCCCGCTATTTCAGGAAAAAACCCAGGTACTGGGATTTGCTGAAAGTAAAGGCCCCGCACTCCTTTGGGCGGGGCCTTTGGTTCTTCTATAAGTTAAAATCAATCTAAAACTGTAAAAAAGAAGCCGGAAGCATTGACTGGCGTCAGTGGGAGAATCCCAGAGGCGTCAATCAATACTTCCGGCTTTCCTTGATATAACTGCTGTTCAGTTTTGATATACTTATGGCGTAACGAAGATAAATCCAGCTTCTATGCGGACTCTGCACAATGCCTCCGCTTGGCTTAAAAACTTTAAGAAATCAGAGCCAGCATTAGGCGAATATTCAATCAAGCTATCAGGGTAAAGGGAAATATCTATACCTCGTTGTTTCAATTCTAATTTTACCATCTACATCTCTCGTGCCTACGCCCCAAGCAAGCTATCGAGGTGATTGAAACGGATCTGTCTAGCCTGAAGTGAATCATAGCCAGAGTTGCACCTACTCCGCTGAACATCATGCAGGAGTTCTGGAACAAGGGTGTCAAGTTTGTTCTAGACTATAGAATGGCTGAGGCCGGTCGCAATAACCTGTCCACTCCGCCTCAGTTAGTTTCCCAGGATGTTACGAGGCGAAGTATGCCTCTGTGGGCAAGCTTTTCTATCTGCCAATCCCAAGTTGATCGATGACGACGGCAACGAGATCACTGAGCCCGATATCCCTGGAGAGCTTATTTGGGGCAGGCCCCAAATCGTCTGCAGTTATTGGGCAACGTGACTGAGACAAAGAATACTCTGGTAGACGGTTGGGCGCATACTGGGGATATGGCCTCTTTCGATAAGGACAGCTTCTATTATATCGTTGGCCGCAAGAAAATAAAAAAGGTAATGAGCTTGAGCTATTCTGAGGGAACCGAAAAATGGAAAAATCGCAGCATCGATCCGGCAGGGAGCAAACGAGTATCTGAAACAACACTACAACACCGTGTTTAAAGTCTTTGTTGTTGTGTTCGTTGTACTCCTGTTACCACCAATGGAAAATGCTTTCAATCTATACACCTGTTGCATTTGTGACTGGTGGTCTATTCTCTATGCTAGCGGGCTTTATCGACAGGAAGATTGCTAGTGCCTCTAATGCCCGGTACCGCTCACGCCGTTTCTGAGAGTCTTGTTTATATAAGCTTCCACAAAGGTTGATTCTATCATCCAAATCCCTCTCTCCAGGACAGAAAATTACAGAAGATCAAGCTGGTGACGTTGTAAGTGACTGTTCCTGCAAACGTTGTGAGACAAAATTTAAGAAAGTTTCAGCTGTCGGAGAAATCTTACGGTCATTCATACATGCAAACACGCGCTGCACTTTCAAATCATAACCATTAACTGGTCGACAACACAGGCTATCGGACTCAAAGTGCTCGGCAGCAGTGCTGATAAAAACAGAAACAGCGCGACCAACCTGAGCCCATAGCATTGCCCCATTGCGGGTAGAACTAACGGCAAAAACATTAGGGCAAAAACCCGCTTTTCGACAAGCTTGTAACAGGCGGCTTTCAATACCACGAGGGTAGGCAATTGGAACATTTTGTAGCAAACTAATCGGAATCACATCAATATCGCCAGATAACCAGTCACTGTCCCGGGGATATGCAACCATAGTTCGGGCAGTGATAGTTTGAGACAACTTTAAATTCAGCTCTGTATGAAGGGAAGCACTACTCAAGACGCCAACATCAATTCTATTCTCATCAAGCATTTCAATTAGGACTTTTGTGCTCGCTTCATGAAGTTCAAAACGAATTCCCGGATATGCCCGGCTAAAATCCCCCAAAATTAGAGAAAGCGTAGGATCCGGTAAAATGTGGGTCAAACCCAGACGCAAAATTCCTTGTGTCCCTCTGGTACATGCCTGTATTTGCTTTTGGGCATTATCCTCATGATCACATATGCTTTTCGCTCGATCATACAAAATAAGTCCAGCTTCTGTGGGATGGAGTCGACGTCCATTTCTCTCCATTAGGACCGCATTGAATTCTTTTTCTAATACTTTTAATTGATTGCTAAGAGCTGGCTGAGCAATGTGGAGTTTTTGCGCTGCTGCAGACATACTTCCTTCGTCGATGATAGCAATAAAATTGCGATAATATTCAACGTTCATACCCTTTCTCCTGATTCAACAAATATATCTACAATTTATAATAAATTAGAATAGGATAATTTGCAATATAAAATCAAAATTATCTATTTTAAAAAATTAAAATAGTCAAAACTACTAAGCTTAAATTTTTTACAGGGCATTTTAACTTTTGTTACCTACTCTATATATAATGTATTTTTATTAAAATCTTAAAAATTTGGTATTTGTATTTATATTAAATTATTGATATAGTTAATACAAGAAACCAGCCTAATCAACATATTAGGCTGGTAAAAATAGTCAAAACACACCATTGCTAATACGACTAAAGTTTTACTATTAGATTCCACTGAAATCGGCAAGGCTTTATCTAACCTTATTGTGCCGTATTTACTAAGTCTACAGATAATGCTCTACTTTTGAAGCTTATTATATATAAAGGAGGTCAGGCAATAATGTCAACGAAATTCACCTATGTAGGTGGTATGTGTATGCTGATCCAGCGCAGCGACGGATACAAGATATTGGTAGATCCATATCTCCGCAAAAACAAGGATACGAACAAAACACCCGAGGATTTTTACGATGTAGATCTAATTTTGGTCACTCATCATGCAGGTGATCATTATGGAGACGTGGTGGAAATCATGGAACACAGTAATGCCAAACTTGTTGCTCCCAGTGATGTAGCCTACTTTGTCAAAAAAGAATGCCAAGTTCCCCTGACCTCTCCTAAAGATGATCCAGAAAATGGTCGGGTATATGCCAGCGCCTATGGAGATACTCGTTGCTTTGGTGTAACAAAAACACATTGCGCCCAAGCAATTCACCTCTCCCGCGGAAAAGTCAACGATGTACCAGTTTATGGTTTACCGGCTAGCTTCGTTATTGAAGTAGAACCCGGCGTGACTTATTTTCATCCTGGTGATACGGCACTACACGAAGGCCTGAACTTGCTGCATGAATTGTATCATCCTAACATTATGGCTATTGGCGTATCAAACATCAAGCCGCATGCATCTCGTGAGATGTCGGCAAGAGAAGCAGCGATAGCATGTTCCTGGATTGGTGCCGATTATATTATTCCAACCCATTACATGCCCGACACTGACGACCTAGACGAATTTCTCCAAAATATTAAGTACATATACCCTCGAGCCCAAGTATTTCCCGGCATCGGAAAATCTTACCTTTTCCACCCGGGCACGGTAGAGGAATTAGAGGGAGCGGAAAATATATGATAAATGGAATAAAAGTAACGTTCTTTGGCGGCATGACTGTACTACTGGAAAACGAAGCAGGCTTTAAAATTCTAGTAGATCCTTATTTCACCAAAAATCCACACCAAGTCCGTCATGCTTATGATTTCTATGATGTGGATCTGATTGCGGTGACGCACAACGCAAATGACCATTATGGAGATACCACTGAGTTACTGATAAACGGGAAGGCATCTTTAGTAGCTGCAAATGATGTTATTTACCGTGCAAAACAGGAATGCAGAAACATGGTCGATAGTAGTCGTCTTTATTCTACGATTTATGGGGACAGCAAGGGATTTGATGGTGTGTCTATTCGCGCTGTGTTGGCCCAGCATATATCTAAAACAGAATTTGGAAATGGTATTCGTAGTTTTGCACCGCCCCTTGGCTTCATCATCCAGTTTGATAACGGAGTAACTTATTACCATGGAGGCGACACAAGCCTCTACGGTGACATGAAACTGCTGCGGGAATTATATCATCCGGATATTGCCTGCCTGAGCATTGACCGATGGAAACCCCGGTTCGGTTGTGTCCTCTCTCCTCGGGAGGCAGCTATGGCAGCTAGTTGGCTAGGAGTTGACGTGGTAATTCCGGGACACTATCCCCCCGGTAGTACCGCACCTGAAGAGTTTAAAGAAATGATGCGGGCTTTTTCTCCCAATGTACAGTTAAAGGGGAAGATGAACAGTACTTTTCGATATATTCCCTATCAGATTCTAGATGAATAGTATCATCGGCGGAAAGTGAGGAACACTGTAATGACAGAAAATAAAGTTGGATTTCGAATTTTTCAACATGTAAATCGTGCGGACCATGAACTAGTGGAGGCGTTCCGGGGCATTTCGAGTTGTTGTATATCGGACCAGACCTCTAGAATGTACTGTATGAGTCAAGAACTTCACCCATTGACAGATCTGCCTCTATTGGGCACCGCAATCACAGTAAATACCGCCGAGGGTGACAATTTAATGATCCATAAAGCCATTGATATGGCACAGCCTGGCGATGTAATTGTAGTGAATGCGCATGGGTGCAAGACACGCTCCGTCGTAGGAGAAATGATGGTCCGTCATGCAGCTGCCCGAGGAGTAACTGGCTTTATCGTAGATGGTATGACCCGCGATCCAGAAGGGATCCGGCAAGCCGGAATTCCAGTTTTCTCTCTGGGCAGTATTATTCTCGGCAGCCATCGCAACGGTCCAGGTGAAATCAACGTCCCAATCAGTTGCGGCGGTACTGTGGTCATGCCAGGTGATATTGTAATAGGAGACACAGAAGGCATTGTTGTGTTGAGACCTGATGATGCTGCCGATATTGTAAGCGCAGCTCGCAAGAAGCACGAACAAGAGTTGGACAAACGAAAAAAATATAAAAGTGGTGCTGTATCTGCTTCCAACAGGGATTGGATCGATCGTACATTAACTGAAAAAAACGTTCCCGTTTTGTGACAAGAGCCTCGTAACTAACTTCCCCCATCTTTTGGCAAATGATTATCTGCAGTAGGAGGTGACAAGCTAAGATGAAAGCAGATATTTTGATTCATGGTGGCACTGTAATCGACCCAGCGCGTGGAATTCACGAACAAAGGGACGTTGCCATCCGGCACGGAAAGTTCCTGGAAATCCCCATGGGCGAACCAGTAGAGGCCGGACAAATTCTACCTGCCCAAGATCATATTGTGACACCGGGATTGATTGACCTGCATGCCCACATCAACTATTTAGGTAGTGCAAATGGATTGCCAGGCGACACGTTCTGCCTGCCTAACGGTGTGACTGCCGTAGCTGATGCAGGAAGCATAGGCGTTTCAAATTATCGCGCACTACTCCACCAAACGGATGCATGGATGGTAAAAACTCGTTTTTTTATCAATGTCAGTGCTGGTGGGCAAATCATGTCCAAACACTTCCCAGAGCCCCTTGACCCTTCTAAATGGGAGGACGAATTATTTCAAAAGGCCTTTGAAGATGGACGCGGAAGGATTCTTGGACTTAAAGTTAGAACCAGTAAAAAGGTAGTTGGTGAATTAGGCCTGAAACCTTTGAAAGCAGCAATCGAGCTGGCGCGGCGCTTTTCAATGCCTTTAGTTGTTCATCCTA
Source organism: Flintibacter hominis (assembly GCF_014287965.1). Lineage (NCBI taxonomy): Bacteria > Bacillati > Bacillota > Clostridia > Eubacteriales > Flintibacter > Flintibacter hominis. Next base: position 633,819 of record NZ_JACOPO010000001.1, read on the forward strand.
CAGACCCACCCGTCCCGATGGGGGAACTGGCTGAACTATTAGACCCAGGTAGCATTCTTTGCCATATTTTTCAAGGTGTTGGAATGACCTGCATCGAAAACGGCCATCTATCTGAAGGCCTGTTACAGGCCAGAGAAAGGGGGGTAATCTACGATGTAGCACACGGGCGATTGAACTTTTCTTTCCCAGTGGCCCGTACAGCGTTAAATCTTGGCTTGGAACCAGACACTATTAGTACCGATGCCAGCCAAGCCAACTGGAACAAAACGCCTATGGTGAGTCTTCCAGTTGTCATGGGGAAATTCTTAGCCATGGGGATGTCTTTGGACCGGGTCATTGAAAAGGTCACCTGCAACCCTGCCCGAATACTTGGACAGGCAGGTAAATGGGGAACAATGGCACCTGGTACCTGTGCGGATGCAGCGATTATTAAGATTCAAAATCGGCCAGTTATTTACCAAGATTGTTTTGGAAACGAGCAACCAGGAGAGCAGGTTTTGTCGGTTAGAGCTACTATCCTAGATGGTAAACTTGTGTACCGCGCTGCGGAAATGATGTAATAATGCATATTCGATATAAAAACAAATAAGAAAAGGAGTCACAAGTATGAAAAAATTGTTTTCTCTAATCCTGACCGGTACAATGGTGCTCAGCATGGCTGCTTGCTCTGATAGCAGCTCCAAAACATCTCAATCCTCCGCCTCTGGACAATCTTCCCAGTCATCTTTCTCGGCAAGTCAGCCCAGTGAGTTCACTTATCCGGCCGGTGACATCAACTGGGAATTGGCCGGTAATGCCGGCAGTGGTCCTGATACCCTGATGCGTGCCCTGATTACTGAACTGGAACCTGCAATGGGGAAGACTATCGTGCCAGTTAACAATCTTTGGAATACCGCACTGGAAAATATGTTGGCCGCCGAGCCCGATGGTCTGACAGTTTCCAACATTCCCACCCCTAACGCTTTCAAACGTGATCTGGATCCTGCGAATGAGGATGATCCCTCTTGGCGTGATCTGGCCTTAGTGTGTAACATTGTGACTTATCCAAACCTGATTGGTGTGCGCCCTGATGATGAGCGTTTTGCAGATGTTAATGACCTGAACGACTTTATTGACTGGTGCAAATCCAATCCTGATGAGAGCTTACTGGTGGCAGTGAAATCCAATAAGGGGGCCGATGACATCGCGCTATATAAGCTACAGAATGAGACCGGATTGACCAATGAGCAGTTGATTCACCTGAATGCTTCCTCTGCTTCGGAGAACATGGCTTCTTTTCTGGGGGGTCATGTGGATGTGCTGATGAGCAATACCCCGGAGGCCCTCTCTGTTTACAACGACGGTAATCTAAAGATCTTGGCCGTGTTTGACGAAGAGCGCAGCGAATTCTTCCCCGATGCACCTACTGCTAAAGAGCAGGGTATCGATGTGGTAAATGGCGTAAGTTTGGGGGTTGTTATGAACCCTGAATGTGATAAAGAGATTATCAACGCCCTGGCTGATTATATTGTTAATGCCACAGAGGATCCTGAATTCCAAAAAACTTTGAAGAGTCTCGGTTTTACTTTGAATGTTAAGCCCACGGATGAGTACACCAAGATGATGGTGGAAGAAGAGGCGCAACTCAAGGAGATCGCCCCCTTGCTCGGCTGGGCATAATGAATCGAACTTCTTAAAAAGAAGCTTGTTATTAACGCCGACCGAGGCGGATACGCCTAAATGGAGATCCGTCTCGGTCAAATCTTTATAAAGAAGGGAGTACGTGGCGGTACATTATATACATTCCGTACCGCACTCAGGATCATATGAAGAAACATGTCCACGAGGACCTGCTAACAAGCGTATTTTTCATTTTGGTAGGTCTGCTATTCTTCTTAAGCAGCAGAGATCTTGCCCCAGAAACCACCTACTTCCCCTTGATGTGCGCGGGAGGCATGATAATCTTGTGTATCCCTGTCCTGATCCGCGGGATAAAAGAGACTATCTCCATGAACAAGAAAAGTGAAACAAATACCACTTTCCAAATTTCCTGGCGAGAATTGAAGGGCCCCATTCTTACTTTCCTAATGATTATTATATATGCTCTTTGTATCTCGTTCATCGGTTTTTTTGTTTCAACCTTTATATTCATGATAGTGTTCATGTATTTTCAAAATTTCAGAAAGCTAATACCTATGTTGGTCATTACTGTTGGATTTGAAATTCTGGCCTGGTTTGTGTTCGTTTTTGAACTCCATCTACGTCTACCTGCTGGGCTTCTATTTTAGTGGGGTGATACACAATGTTCAATACGTATTCCTACATTCTAGACTCTATTCCAGCTTTTCTTAATGCTCTATTTTCTGTGGAAATGGTGATTGCTCTGTTGGTTGGCATTGTAGGCGGCCTGATTATTGGAGCGTTGCCCGGCTTGAATCCTGCAGCGGGCATCGCGCTTTTGATGCCAATCACATATAGTATGTCTCCGATTCCAGCTCTAACTATGCTCATGGGCATATACACGGCTGGTATTATGGGTGGCAGTTATACTGCCATTCTCCTGCATACCCCTGGTACTACCTCTGCGGTGGCCACTCTAACTGATGGCTATGTTTTAACACAAAAAGGGCTACCACTTAAGGCGCTAAGTACCAGCACCTATGCTTCTACTATCGGTGGTATTATCTCTGCTATTGCCTTGTTGTTGATTTCTCCTATACTAGCTGAGGTTTCCCTCACTTTCGACTCCGCAGAATACTTTCTCCTTGGGTTATTTGGAATCAGCTTAATCGCTAGCCTTGCTTCCGATTCTTTACTAAAAGGCTGTATCGCCGGCCTTTTTGGTTTGTGCATGAGTTGCGTGGGGCAATTTCCACTGGAATCCGCTTATCGCTACACCTTTGGCGTTAAGCATCTGCGCACTGGGCTGAACGCTACCATCGTATTGCTGGGGCTATTTTCTATCTCACAAGTTTTTGTTCTTGTTCGTGATGCATTGAATGCCCAAAAATCTGGAAAAAATCAAGAAAAAAAGCAGGATATGATTAACTTGAAAGGGGAAGATTTAACTCTAAAAGAAAAGATTAGTCTGATTCCTACGATTCTTTATACCTCTATTGTTGGTTTATTTGTTGGCATCCTTCCCGGTGCTGGTGCCAGTATCGGCGCATTTATGGGCTATAATGAGGCCAAGCGGATTTCCAAACACAAAGAAGAATTTGGGAAAGGTTGTATTGAAGGCATTGCTGGCCCGGAGGCCGCTAATAATGCTGTGACTGGGGGCAGTATGATCCCATTGATGACCTTGGGTATTCCGGGTAGTCCAGTAGCAGCCATCCTTTTAGGCGCATTGATGATCCATGGCCTGCAGCCTGGGTATAAGTTGTTTACTGAGGAAGCAGATATTACCTATCCCATCATTTTTGGTTTTTTGCTTGCTAACATTGGCATGTTCTTTATCGGCAAAGTGTTTATCCGCCTTCTTCGTCATATTGTAGATATTCCACCTGCCGTACTTAACACTATGATTGTAGTGCTGGTGGCAATAGGTGGCTATTCTATTTCCAACTCTATCAACGATCTTATCATCGCTGCGATCTTCGGCCTGGTGGGCTACTTCTGTCGAGTTTCCAAATTCAATAGTTCCGCGCTAACCCTAGGGCTTGTATTAGGAACTATTACGGAAAAGGGATTGCGTCGTTCCATTACTATGGCCAGAGGAGATGTTTTAGGTTACTACCTCGGTCGTCCCGTCTGTATTATCCTGGCGGTTCTTATCGTGGTATGTTTGCTCGGCCCTGTCCTAAAAAAAGCAATTCAGAATCATTCCAAATAAGTAGAAAAGAGTGTATATAATGCCTGTCTATGCCTATGTCGGTACATATACGACAGAAAATTACAAGAATAATCGTAATGCTCACGGGAAAGGAATTTACGTCTTTCGCATCGAAGAAAATGGCACCTGGATTCAAGTGCAGATTGCCGAAGGATTGAACCCCGCTGTTTTGGCCTTCGGACGAAACATGGATTATCTTTACTGTGTCAACACAAACAGCGGAAACTGCTCTGCCTATCAGAGAGATAAACAAACTGGTCTTCTAACCTACCTAAACAGTGAAAAAACACCGGGCGAAAACGTAATGGTTATGTCGGTTAGTCCTAGTGGAGACTGCTTAATCAGCGCCGATAAAAGTGGCCTGGTAGCCTGTTTACCCATTGGAGAAGATGGAAAACTGAAAAAAGAGTTCGGTGGTTTTACATTACCCGGCCAAAAAGGACCTCTGAATGAAAAAATTCAACCTCATTCCCGCCCACATCATGTACCATTTAGTCCAGATGGCCGATACATCCTGATTGCGGACAAAGGCCTGGATTTGGTTCACAGCTACCGTATCAACTTTGAAACCAAGCACTTTGAAGAAATTCAACATCTTCCATTTCGCCCTGCGTCATGCCCACGACACATTTCTTTTCACCCAAACGGGCATTTTGCTTATGTGAATACCGAGTATACCAGTACAGTGGTTGCCTGTCATTATAATCCGGAAAATGGTACACTCGCTCCCTTTCAAATTGTCCCTTCCATTCCTGACGACTACGTGGAAATCAAAAATACTTCTTCGGAAATCATGGTTGGTAACCGAGGAAAAAATTTATATGTTTCCAATCGCGGAATGAATAGTATCGGCGTATTCTCTGTCAACCAAGAGGATGGTCGACTCTCGCCGATACAGTGGGCATCCACTAAAGGTGTTAAGCCTCGCTTTTTTACCATTGAGCCTGGCGAAAAATATCTGTATGCATGTAACCAGATGTCGGATACAATCGTAGAGTTTGAGATTGATCTGTTAACCGGATGTCTGACACAAACAGGGAACGTGATTGAAACTCCGGTTCCTGTGTGGATTCTTTTTTCCGGAAGCGTACCCTGCCACAAGCAAAGCACATTAGGCTAATAAGGAAGGAAATCATGATGGAGATACAAGATATTCGTGCCCGTGCCCGCAGAGCCGAAACTAGCTTCGGCTTAGTAGTTGGAATGAGCGACCCATATATAATCGATATGGCTTATTGTGCGGGTTATCATTTTATTCGTATCGATTGTGAGCATGTACTATATGATTACAATACTCTCCAGACTTTTTTCAACGCAGCACGACATCTAGGATTACCTGCTCAGATTAGAGTACCAGACCTGCACAATATTTCTGCAATTTTGGCTTTAGAACCAGCAGCCATTGTTTTGCCTGATGTAAACAGCCGCAAGATGGCTTTGGCTGCGATTGATGCAGTAAAATTCCCTCCATTTGGGAAACGAGGAATGAATGGAGGTACTCGAAATGTGCGCTTTGGACCTTATTCCAGAGAAGAATATATGCGAATAGGAAATGATCGTCTTAATTTAGTAGTTCAAATCGAAAGTCGAGAAGGGTTGGAACATATCGACGAAATTCTCTCTCTGGACGGAATCGATATGGTGGCCTCTGGAAAAGCTGATTTGTCTCAGGCACTTAGCGTACCCGGTCAAAAGGACCACCCTGATGTAATCGCAGCAGAAAACTACATTGTCGAAAAGGCAAAACAGCACGGAAAAATTCTTACGTTATCTGTCTCAGACCCTAAAAGGCTTCAAGAGCTAAAAGAAAAAGGCGTCCACTGCTTTTCCATTGGGCGGGATGAAGATTTGTGTTTGAAGGCAATCAAAAATCAGCTAAATAAGATGAGTAAGGCTGAAAAAGAACTAACTGAGTAAAATACAGATGTAACAACCGTTAACCCGTCAAAATAATATCTTTGAGACAATGCAAGATGGATTAATATTTTTGGTGATTTTCAACCCAAACTTTATTTCGGCCTCACTGGGAAGATTTGACATACAAGTAAGCACTAATAAAAATATTTTAAAACAAATTAATTTAAAATCTGACGTACATACTGAAAGCAATTGTAAAACAGATTATGCAGTCTCTTGTGGGAAATCATCGTATCTACTGATTTAAGTAGCACGGGCCACTGCCTGAAAAACCTGATAGAGAAATACGTGGAGGTTATGCCATAGGCCAAAGAGCATAGAGCAGTGACAGGTACAGAGGCTGGATTCATTGCAGCGAAAGCGATTTTGCCGGGGGTTCAGCATTGTTACCCCCTGCCAAAATGAATGACCCTACCCAATCTGAACGATTTGTTGTCATTGTTCGGATTAGGTAGGGTCAATTTTTACCTAGAATCCTTGTTGTATCAAAGGGTTCAGGCTTCTTATGTATATTGAGAACCTCTGTCACTATGAAAAATAAGCTTGGCTTCTGGACTGCGTCGTTCCCAAGACATAATTGAACACCTTATGAATCAAAGCAAAGCATACTGTATAAAGTCAGAAAGCGATGAAACTTTTATATAGCTATGATTTGATGAATGGAGACACATCGAAGCAAAGCGGGAGTCTACAGAATATTTCCATAACAAGTTTTCTGGCACAAAATGAGGCAGTACACAAGGGCGGGGCAGGAAAAAACGCAGGCGTTTTGCCTGCGTTTTTCAAACAGATGAGAATCAGATAAAGTCTGCGGTATCATGCCAGAGAGAGGGTGGAGCCGCGCACCTCATCCATTGTAGGGATAGAGGGAGCGGCACCTGGACGGGAGACAGCAATGGCGGCGGCACGGGAGGCGAGGTTCAGACAGGACGGCGCATCCATACCGGCAGCTAAACAGGCTACAAAGTACCCCGTGAAGGTATCTCCGGCAGCTGTGGTGTCTACAGCCTTGGTGCGGTAAACGCCTTGGGTGATTCGCTGTGTGCCGTCATCATATATGCATCCATGGCTCCCTAGCGTGAGCAGCAGCTGGCAGGAGGGCCAGCGGCTGCGCAGTATATCCAGAATCTGCCCCTCCTCGCTGGTGCCGGCTAGGGCGGCCCCCTCAATTTCGTTGAAAACCAGAAGCGAGACAAGATGCAGGGGGAGGGTGGAGATATGTTCGTCAATGGGGGAGGGGTTGAATACGATGGACAGGCCCTTTTTGGCGCCCTGTTCCATGATGTAATCCAGGCAGTTGATTTCGTTTTGCACAATCAGGTAGTCACCGGGACCAAAGCCTTCCAGAGCTAGGTCAACCTCCTGGTGTGTGATCTTCTGATTGCTGCCGCCATATAGCAGGATACAATTTTGTCCCTGGGAATCCACTTGGATAATAGTGTGGCCGCTGGGGCCGCTGCTGAGTGAGATGAGGGAGGTGTCGACACCGCTGGAAGCCAGTGTGTCGGCCAAAAGCTGTCCATCCGGCCCAATTTTTCCAGCGTGACAGACGGTGGCCCCTGCCCGGGCAGATGCGATTGACTGGTTAAGTCCTTTCCCGCCGCAGTTGACATCCCGGCTGCAGGAGGCGAGGGTCTCTCCTGGAGCAACGAAGTGGGGGACATGATAGACATAATCCAGATTTAGGGAGCCGTAACTGAGGATACGAGACATAAGCGACCATCCTTTCAGAATTCAAAGGTACAGATCGACCAGACCACATCCGGCCATTCAGTTGGAGGCCAACTGAATGGCGGGAAATAGGTGGGCGCACTGGGTCAGTGTGTTGCAGGCCCTGGCCAGTAGGTCGGAGTATTGATCTACTACTTCGGGTGTGATAGAGATGGCGGGGCCGGAAATACTGATGGCACCCGCCACGTCTCCACGTCCGGTGCGGATGGCCATGGCTACGCACTTTACACCCATGGTTTCCTCCTCATTATCCAGTGCATATCCCTTACGGCGGTATGTGGCAAGTGCCTCCATCAGTTGGTCGTGGTCGGTGATGGTGTTCTGTGTGATGGGAGGCAGGCCATGCTTGCGAATGATGGCTTCCACCTGTTCGGTGGGCATTTGACTGAGCATGGCCTTCCCGCAGCCGGTACAGTGCATGGGGAGTGTTTTGCCGGAGACGGAGTATGAGATGGAGCGCCGGCTGGGATAGACGCACTCCATATAGAACACCTTGCCGTCAATATGGGAGGTAAGGTAGATGATGTCTCCGGTGGCGGACTGCAGGTCCTCCATCACAGGGATGGCATACTGGGCCACAGGACTGCCTGCCTGGGCGCAGTAGCTGAGCTGCATGACCTTGTACCCAAGGCGGTAGGCCTGGCCGTCCCGGATACGCAGCAGATAGCCGGCTTCCTCCAGCGTGCGAATCTGGTTGAGCAGTGTGCTTTTGGGCATGGATAGCAGCCGACTGATCTGGGCCAATGTCAGTTCAGTCCTGGCAGGAGAAAAACAGTCTAGAATCCGCAGCGCTTTGGCGGTAGACGTGACTCTACTGCTGACAGTAGAGGCGGATTCCATCTCAGCGGAATCCCCTTTTAAAAGAATCATGGTGCAACATCCTTTGCAATCCATATTGAAGAAAAATGCCCGCGATTGGTCCAAATAAAATACAGATGCAGAGGCATTTACATCTGCTATCGTATATTATCCTAACCTCCATTGACGTATTTGTCAAATGGAAAGTGAAAAAGAGAACAAATATTCCAAAAATAATAAAACTATATTGACAATGATAACTAGCCGTGCTAAAATCCAAATAAAGTGTGAAATAACTGAATAATCATTCAGTAATACTGAACACAAAAGCATTTTATCCTATTGTTGGGAGGAGAGAAACTTGAAGAAACTATATGGTGTCATCACCGCCATGACTACCCCCTTTACCGCAGACGGGAAGGTAGATACGGCGGCGCTGGAGGAGCAGACAGAATACCTGATTGAAAAGGGCATTCAGTGTCTGTATCCCTGCGGAACGACGGGGGAGATGTACCTCATGTCCGCGGAGGAGCGAGAACTGGTGGCCGAGACCGTTGTGAAAAAGGCTGCGGGACGAGTTACAGTGTTCATCCACGTGGGTGCAATGACGGTGGACGAGACCATTCGCCTGGCCCAGCACGCCCACAAAATTGGTGCCGACGGCGTGGGCGTCGTTACCCCCAGCTACTTTACGGTAAACGATCGGGCCATGGTGGAGTACTACAAGACCGTGTGCGCCGCCCTGCCTGATGACTTCCCGGTATATGTGTACGTCATTCCCCAGCTGGCGCATAACGACATCAGCGCTGCCACGATGGAGCAGATTGCGGCTGCCTGCAAGAATGTGGTGGGCGTCAAGTACAGCTTCGCCGATATGCGTCGCATCAACGAATATCTGCAAGTGCGAAATGGAAACTTCTCTGTGGTGCCCGGCGCGGACGACCTGTTCCTGCCTGCCCTGGTGTGCGGCTGCGACGGTGTTGTCTCCGGCTGCTCCGGCCCATTCCCCGAAGCCTTTGTAGCGGTCTACAAGGCATTCCAGAGCGGCGATCTGGAGGGAGCCCGCAAGGCGCAGGTGGCCGCTACCGAGTTGGTCAAGCTGATGCAGTTTGGCGGAGACATGTCCATCTTTAAAAACATCCTTACCTTCCGCGGTGTGACAGGAGGACATATGCGCAAGCCCCTGCTGGACCTGACCGACGAGCAGGTTGCCCAGCTGAAGCAGCAAGTTGCTCCCTACATTTAATTCTTACCTTGTATTCCACTGCGTAAGCGTGTGAAATAACTATGATCTAGAAAAGGAGCAGAAAAATGAAAAAGATTCTTTCACTTGCCTTGGCAGCGGCGATGGCCCTGTCACTGGCCGCCTGTGGTAACAACGGCAGCCAGACCTCTCAGAGCAGCAATTCCGGCAGCGCTTCCAACTCTGGAAACACCAGCCAGCAGGAAGAGGTCAATTTCCCCAACGGAAAGCAGATTTCTCTGATCGTTCCCTACGCTGCTGGCGGCGCCTCTGACACCGTGGCCCGTATTTACGCCTCTGAGCTCGAGCAGTCCCTTGACACCAGCGTCATCGTCTCCAATGTTGAGGGAGCTTCTGGCGCCATCGGCCTGGAGCAGGTCCGCAACGCCGATCCCGACGGCTATACCATGGCCTATATGCCCGTTGAGTCCACCATGCTTAGCGCCTTGGGCTTCACTGACCTGTCTACCAACGACTTCAAGTTTGTGGGCCGTGCTATGACTATCCCTGCCGCCGTCACTGTCCGTGCTGACGCTCCCTGGGATACCTTTGAGGACTTCCTGGCTTATGCCAAAGAGCATCCTGGTGAGGTCCAGGTCGGCAACTCCGGCACTGGTTCCATCTGGCATATTGCTGCCGCTTCCATTGAGAAGGAGTGCGGCGTAGAGTTTACCCATGTGCCCTTCGACGGCGCGGCTCCCGCTGTGGCCGCTCTGTTGGGCAAGAATATCCAGGCTGTTACCGTCAGCCCCTCTGAGGTAAAGAACAACGTGGACTCCGGTGACTTCAAGGTGTTGTGTATCCTGGGCGAGAGTCGTTCCTCCGTAGTGCCTGAGGTTGAGACAGCGCAGGAGATGGGCTACGACATTACCATCCAAGGCTGGGGCGGCTTCGCTGTTCCCAAGGACACCCCTCAGGCTATCGTGGACATCCTGGAGGAAGCTTCCGAGGTCGCTATCAACTCCGACTCCGTTAAGCAGACTCTGGCCGACCGCGGCTATGAGCATGCCTATCTGAACGGCGCCGACATGGACGCTAAGGCCGCGGAGGAGCTGGCCTACTACAGCGAACTGATTCCTGAACTGGGCATTGCCTAACCTATAACTGTTGCAAGCCGCGCTCAGGCCTTCGGGCGTGAGCGCGGCTTTTCCTCGCTGATAAAAAAAGGAGGGTTCCCATGCATAAGGGCGATACAATTCCCGGCCTGATTACCGCCATTTTTGGATACTCGGTGGCGATTTATACGCTTTTGGAGGATACCATGCGAGTCAACGCCCAGTCCTCCGACGGTGTGCCCGGTGCGGGCTTCTTCCCAGTGCTGCTGGGCTTTGCTGTGGGCATTCTAGGTACCATCTTGTTTGTGCGCGGAATCCTGCAAAAAGGATCCGTGCAGTATTTCCAAGTCGACCCCGAAATCAAGTTTAACCTCAAGCGCCTGGGCCTGACTGCTGTGTCCATTGTAATCTTTTTCATCCTGTGGCAGACCACAAAGCGGTTTATTGTCTGTGTGCCCATTTTGTGCTTTGCCCTGAACGCCATTTTCGGCCGAAAGCTGAAGTACAACATCATTTATACCGTGGTCTTTACCGCGTTTATCTACCTGGCCTTTGTTGTCGGCTTCTCCATCCAGTTCAACCGATAAGGCAGTAGAGCAGTAAAAGGAGATGAACCCGAATGTCTGCTGAAGTTTGGCTCGGCGCACTACAGCTGTGCCTGCAGCCCTCTGTTATCCTGTTTTTGTGTATCGGCGTTTGTATTGGAACGGTCATCGGTGCTCTGCCCGGCCTGTCTGCCACCATGGGTATTGCCATCATGACGCCCATCACCTTCTGGTTTGAGCCGGCGGACGGCTTCGCCATGCTGATGGGCCTGTGGAACGCTGCCATCTTTGCCGGCGGTATTTCCGCAATTCTGGTCAACACCCCCGGCACCCCTGCGTCCATTACCCAGTCCTTTGACGGCTATTCCCTCTACCGTCAGGGTAAAGGTGGTCTGGCGCTGGGCATCAACGTCATTTACTCCTTCATTGGAGGCATTTTCTCCACCTTTTGCCTCATTCTGTTTTCTACCCCCATTGCCAACTTTACCATTTCCTTTAATGCGCCCGAATACTGTATGCTGGCCCTGTTTGGCCTGTCGATGATGGTGGCTGTCTCAGAGGGCAGCGTGCTCAAGGGGCTGATCCTGGGTATGGCCGGCATTCTGCTTTCCTGTGTAGGCCTGGACCCCATCCTGTCCATCAAACGGTTCACCTTCGGCCAGACTGCTCTGCTGGGCGGTATCTCCTTCATCCCAGTCATGATTGGTATGTTCGGCATCGGTGAGGTGTTCTATCAGATTTACACCTTCCGCAAGGCCGACCAGGAGAAGGAGTTGGAGGCTCGGAAAGTCAACTTGGCCCTTGGCCGCGTCCTGCCCACAGCCAAGCAGGCTAAGGAGCTTGCAGTTCCTACCCTGATTGCGGCAGTTGAGGGCACCATTATTGGCGCCATCCCCGCGGCGGGCGGCGACATCGCCTCCATTATCTCCTGGGGCAACGCCAAGAAAATGAGTAAGCACCCCGAGGAGTACGGCAAGGGCTCGCTGGAGGGCTTGGCCGTCAGCTCCACCGCCAACAATGCCGTCATCGGCGGCGCCATGACCACCATGATGACCCTGGGTATTCCAGGCGATGCGGTGACCGCCATCCTGATTGGTTCTTTGACCATGTACGGAATGCAGCCCGGCATCAAGATGTTTACTGAGAACGCCTCCTTTACCGCCCAGATCATGCTGATGATGCTGCTGGCCAACGTGGTATTCCTCATCTTCGGCCTGGCTACTGCTAAGATCTCGGCCAAGGTGCTCAATGTCTCCCAGCCCACCGTCTGGACCGCCGTGTGTATCCTGTGCGTGGTGGGGTCTTTCGCCCTGAACAACACCTTCTTTGATGTGGCTATTATGTTTGCCGCCGCCGTTCTGGGCTTCTTCCTGAAGGTATTCAAATTCCCCAATGGCCCCTTCGTTCTCGGCTTGCTGCTGGGTTCCATGCTGGAGTCCAATATGCGCCGCGCCCTGGTCATGAGCCACGGCAGCTGGGCCACCTTTGTGACCCGTCCGGTGTCCTGTGTGCTTTTCATCGCCATCATCCTCACCTTGTGCTGGCCCGTTTTGAAGGCTGTCCTGCGCAAGCGCAAGGAGGCTAGCGCTCAGAAGGCTGGCTGAGTTAAATCGAATGTATGTGGTCCGTGATGAGCTGCCCGCGGCAGCTCATCACGGCCATTGGAAAGGAATTTTCTTCATATGGATGCAATAAAAATCATCAAGGAGCACGGGGTCGTTCCCGTTCTGGGCCTGAAGGACCCGGACACCGCGCCCCAAGTCGCCGCCGCCCTGCGCCGCGGCGGACTGCCTCTCATCGAGGTCACCATGCGGGCGGAAAAGGCTATGGACTGTCTGCGGGCCATCAAGTCAACTGACTCCCAGATGCTGGCTGGCGCCGGTACTATCCTGCGCTGCGAGCAGGTGGACCAGGCCAAGGAGGCCGGAGCGGACTTCGTTGTCACACCAGGCTTCAATCCCAAGGTGGTAGCCCGCTGCCTGGAGCTGGAGATGCCTGTAGTTCCGGGCTGCATCACCCCAACTGAGATTGAAGCGGGGCTGGAGATGGGTCTGACCACCTTTAAGTTCTTCCCCTCCGAGCCCATGAACGGCATGGCCACCATTAAGCAGTTGTGCGGCCCTTACGGCAGCATCCAGTTCATTCCCACCGCCGGCATCAACCTGAGTAACATGGAGGAGTATCTCTCCAGCGACAAGATCGCCGCGGTGGGTGGCAGCTTCATGGCTCCCGCCGCCATGGTGGAAGCCCAGGACTGGGAAGGAATCACCGCCCTGTGCCAGAAGTCAGTGGAGAAATCCCTGGGCTTCTCCCTGGCCCACATCGGCATCAACGGGGATAGCAAGGAGGAGGGGCTGGCCACCGCGCGTTGGTTCGCCGAGCGCTTCGGCTTCCAGGTCAAGGAGGGCGGCCGCTCCAACTTCGCCGGTACCTATGTGGAGTGCTGCAACCAGCAGTTCCCGGGCAAGTTCGGACACATCGGCATCTTTACCTATTCCCCCGATCGGGCCTTGGCTTATTTCAAGGCCAAGGGTATCCCTACGCGGGAGGAGTTTAAGAACGTGGACGCCAAGGGCAACCTGGTGGCGGTCTACCTGGAGGAAGAAGTCGGCGGCTTTGCCGTCCACATTGTAAAAAAAGCTTGAAGGAGGTCTGTTCCATGAAAAAGATCATCAACGATCCCGCCCAGTACACCGACGATATGCTCAAGGGTATCTACCGTGCCCACAGCGACCAGGTGGGATATGTCAATAACGATCTGCGCTGCTACTGCACAAAGAAAAAGGTTCCCGGTAAGGTTTCCATCATCACTGGTGGCGGCACTGGCCACCTGCCCCTGTTCCTGGGCTATGTGGGGGAGAACCTGTTGGACGGCTGCGCTGTGGGCAGCGTGTTCCAGTCACCTAGCGCCGAGCAGATTTTTGAGATCAGCAAAGAGGTCAATAACGGCGGCGGCATCCTGTACCTCTATGGCAACTATACCGGTGATATCATGAATTTTGACATGGCTGCCGAGATGTGCGACCTGGAGGATATCAAGACTGCTTCCATTGTGGGCGCGGACGACGTCAACTCCAACGCCGATCCGGTCGCCCGCCGGGGTGTGGCCGGCATCTTCTTTATGTACAAGTGCGCCGGCGCCAAGGCCGCCCAGATGGGCACTCTGGACGAGGTGCTGGCTGCGGCCCAGAAGGCCAAGGACAACACCCGTACTGTGGGCTTTGCCCTGACCCCCTGTGTCATTCCTGAGGTGGGTCACTCCAACTTCACCCTGGGCGAGAACGAGATGGCCATGGGCATGGGTATCCACGGAGAGCCCGGCGTGTGGAACGGCCCCATCAAGACGGCCGACGAGCTGGCCGCTGAATCTCTGGACACCCTGCTGAAGGATATGCCCCTTGCCTCCGGCGATGAGGTCGCCCTGCTCATCAACGGCCTGGGCGCCACCTCTATTGAGGAGCTGTACATTCTGTCCAACAGCGTTTCCCAGCAGTTGGAGGACAAAGGCATCTCCATCTACCGCACCTTTGTGGGCGAGTTCGCTACTTCCATGGAGATGATGGGGGCGTCTATCTCCATCATGAAGGTGGACAGAGAGACTAAGGCCATGCTGGATATGCCCGTCAGCACCCCCTTCTACTGCCAGAAGTAAGGAGCGTCGACCATGAAAGTCATTCAAGCGAAGGATTGGACCGCTGTTATGGAGGCGGTAGCTCAGATAATGACCGAGCAGGCAGACCACCTGTGCGAGATGGACGCCCGCATGGGCGACGGGGACCTGGGCCTGACCATGAAGAAAGGCTACTGTGCCCTGCCGGAGATTTATGCTGGCTTGGAGGAAGCAGACATGGGCAAGCGCTTGTCTAAGGCCGGCATGAAGATGTCCAGCGTAGTTCCTTCTACCATGGGTACACTGATGTCCTCCGGATGGATGGAGGGCGGTAAGCGCCTGATAGGGAAGGAAGAGGTGGACGCCTCCGCCTTTGCGGCATTCCTGCGTGGCTTCGCGGATGGAATTGCCAAGCGGGGCAAGTGTGTCCCCGGAGAGCGCACTGTGCTGGACGCCATCTTCCCGGCTGCCGATGCGGCGGAGCAGGCGGCCACATCTGGAAGCGGATTGGAGGACACCGCCGCTGCGGCCCTGGAGGGGGCAAAGCGGGGCCTGGAGTCCACCAAAGAGATGACGCCCAAATACGGCAAGGCCGCCGTCTTTGCGGCCAAGGCCCTGGGAACTGAGGACCAGGGCGCCACTGCCGGGATGCTGCTCGTTCAGGGCCTGTATAACGGTATCCAGAAATAAGGAGAGATCACAATGAAGAAAATGGTAGGCTTCGGAGATTATCTGCTCCGTCTCAATCCAGAGGGGTATCTGCGCTTTATCCAGGCTGACCACTTCCAGATTAATTATACTGGTGCGGAGGCCAACGTGTGCGTCTCCCTGGCGATGATGGGGATGGACACGGAATTCGTGACTCGGCTGCCTGACAACGATATTGCCGCCTGCGGTGTGGCGGAGCTGCGCAAGTTCAATGTGGGGACCAGCCATATCGCCTACGGCGGGGAGCGGATGGGTGTGTTTTATGCGGAGAAGGGGGCATCCCAACGCCCCTCCAAGATTGTCTATGACCGCAAATATACCTCTATCGCCACCTGCGCCTATGAGGATTTTGACTGGGAAGATATTTTTGCCGGGGCCACCCATTTCCACATGACGGGCATCACCCCCGCCTTGAGTAAAACCATCCCCTCGGTGTGTATCAAGGCGTGCAGAAAGGCCAAGGAGATGGGACTGACCGTCAGCTGTGACCTGAATTACCGCAAAAATCTGTGGACTGAGGCTGAGGCCAATGCGTGCATGGTCCAGCTGATGCCCTACATCGACGTGCTGGTGGCCAACGAGGAGGATGCAGAGAAGGTGTTGGGCATTAAGGCCCGTGATACTGATGTGACCCAGGGCAAGCTCAACCGGGAGGGCTACATAGATGTGGCGGAGCAGATCTGCCAGACCTACGGAACCAAGATGGTAGCCGTCACCCTGCGGCGCAGCATCAGTGCCTCGGACAATGAGTGGAGCGCAATGCTGTATACAAACGGTAAGCCCTACTTCTCCAAGCAGTACATGATCCACCTAGTAGACCGGGTGGGGGGCGGAGATTCCTTCACCGCTGGTCTGCTCTACGGAATCATGAACGACTACGGCCCCCAGGAGACTATTGAATATGCCGCCGCCGCATCCTGTCTCAAGCAGACCATTGAGCTGGACTTCAACCTGTCCACCGCTGACGAGGTCGAGCGCCTGGTGGGCGGAGACGGCTCCGGCCGTGTACAACGGTAAACTGCGAATGAACACCCCCATCCGATCTGAACAAATGCTTGTCATGGTTTCGATCAGTTGGGGGTGTTTTATGCCAGAACCTCTTGCGGCAAGGGGTTCTGGCATTCTTATGCGGAGTGCCACTCTCACCAATCATATAAACCGAGTAAAATGAAAACGCAAAACGTCTAAATGGCGAGATTTGAACCCCCGTTATGTCAGCAAGCTGCTCTCTTTATTTGTCGCTCATGAACGTATCTTCCATCTGACAGGGCGTTCGGTTTTTCAATGTGCGATGCGGCCTCTGTGTGTTGTAAAACTCGATGAGAGATTTAAAAGGTCTTACTGATCCACATACCACATAGAGAGGAACATAGATGACATTAATGATGTAACTTATATGGTAATTCTTATACCAAGTTATGTAACAGAGTATTTTACTTTTAAAAAAATCGTGATAAAATAAAAAACAAGGTGGGCAAACTGAATTCGATGGAGGTGAAGTCATGGAAACAAAGCCTGGAATGATGCCATTGCTGGATGGAACCGAGATTCCGCGGTATGGGTTTGGATGTTATGCCTCCTATGGACATGAGATATCCCAGGCTGTTGCCTGGGCGCTGGAGTGCGGCTATCGCTATATCGACTCCGCCGCTATGTATGCCAATGAGAAAGACGTGGGCGAAGGACTCAGATTGGCGGGGTTAGACCGGAAGAAGGTCTACATACTCTCCAAGGTTTGGCCTAAGGACTATGAGGTGGCCGCCAACTCGGCCCAACAGTCCCTCAGGGATCTGGGCGTGGATTATCTGGATTGCTGCCTGCTCCATTGGCCTGGAACGGAGGAGAAGCGACGTCTGTCCGCCTATGAGCAGCTTCTCAGGTTGAAAGACCAGGGATTGATCCGATCGGTGGCCGTGTCCAACTTTCAGGCAGATCAGTTGGAACGAATAAAGGAAGTCTTTGGGGCTTATCCCCCTATCAACGAGATCGAGTTACACCCCGCCTTTCAGCAGCGGGAGCTGCGCCAGTTCTGTCTGGATCGGGGTATCGCCCTGGTGGCTTACAGTCCCATCAAGCGTGGGGCCTTTATGGGGGATCCCCGCATATTGTCCATTGGGGAAAAATACGGGAAAACGGCCAATCAGGTAGTGCTGCGGTGGCACTTGGAACGCCAGCAGATCCCCATCCCCAAATCCAGCCACTACGACCGCATCCGAGAGAACTTTGATGTGTTCGATTTCTCCCTAACGCCAGAGGAAACACAGCTCATTAACTCCTTAGAGTGCGGCGGCCGACGGGGAAACGATCCGTTGACTTACAACGGCTGATCAACGAGCATCGATCAATTCAATTTTTATAGAAAAGGAATGAGTGAAATATGAGACTGGCAACTATCAAGTGGAACGATACGGAGATGGCCGGCATCGTAGCCAAGAACGGCATTCTTCCCATCCGCGCCCTGAACGCGGCCAAGGGCACCGCGTGGAAGACCGATATGCTGTCCCTGATCCAGGAGCAGCAGATCCCCGGCCTGACCGCCTGGTATAACGCCGGCGGTAAGGAGGAGCTGGAGTCCATCCCCGGCCTTGTCCCCGCTGACCAGGTGG